>NZ_RYFV01000019.1 GCF_004104015.1 Actinomyces oricola
CCATCTCAGAAGAACATCGTGTTCCTTCTGCGTCACATCCACTTGCATGCAGGTATTCTACAGCGAGCGGCACATGATTTCCAGACTACTAAACCACAGAATACGATTTTGTTTCATTTCGGCTATAGTTCGCGACGGAAGTCTCCTTCAGCATACTGCGAGAGAGTTTCCCAGAGTTCTCTCCTTTCAGGCGCCGTGTCAAAGAGATTTGGCCATGTAGGATAGGCGCGCAATTCGAGAAGCGTCGGACTATCTAGCTGCTCATAAAGTCGTGCTGTATTGGAACTGTCAGGAATCAACTTTCGCCATGCGTTTCGTGCAGTCTTGAGGTGATTTTTGATAATGGCTAGTTCGGTCAGTTGAATGATCGGGGCGGACATCGTACTCCTTAATGATTCTCGTAGAAGAGTGGATCGATAAGGTGACGGGAGGGACCTAGTTTGTCGGTAGGACTCGCCAGCCCTCCTGGTACGCAAGGCGAAGCATTTCGGGATTCCTTCCGACCACAACTCCTTCGTTGACGGCTCGAAGGAGTGCAGCGTCACTAGGATGGTCGCCATAAGCCCGAGTAAGGCTCGGGTCAAGTTTCAAATCTTCGATGAGGTTTGCGGCGCCGTTTCCTTTGGCTTGACCGATCATTCGAGTTTGAAGCTCACCCGTATAGATGTCGCCGTTGGTTGCGGGGCGTGATGCAAGTACATAATTGGCTCTCACCGCATTGGCAATTGGCTCGAGGCATGCCTCGAAAGAACCGGACACTAGTGCAATGATGGTTCCCCTGTCTCGCAGTTCTTCGAGTTCTGCAAGGACCGGATTGTGAAAGAGGGTTTCTTCCGCAGATGATTCGATGAACCACTCCCTGCCTTGTTGCATAACCCATTTCCGGCTGAAACCTGCGAACCCTCGATAATACGCGGCGTTCACTTTCTCGCGGCTTTCCCCGCTGTCGGCGAGTCTCTGAAAGCGCTCGACTGCATGTTGTCGATCTGGTTCGTACCATCCTTGGGCGAGGAGAATCTTATCGAGGAGGGAAAACATGCTTTTGACGCGAATCAGGGTTTCGTCGACGTCAAAGAGGGCGAGGAGTGGTCTCTGCATTTTATGCTTCACTTTTGTTTTTGGATACTAGAAGTTCGATGGATTGCTTAGCCTTTTTGGTTTCGATCTCTTGAATTCGGTCTGCTTTGAAGACACTGTAAGTGACGATGGTCCGACTGGCGGTGACTTCGTTTTGCAGGATTTCAATTACGGCTTTGAACTCTACGGAGTCGGCTCGGGAGCGTCCGGGTTCATCGGTGACAAATGTCAGAGTGGCCGGCAACGGAAAGAGGAATGACTGAAATTTCGTGCTGATTTCGTGGATGACGAAGTATGGTTCTTCGATATCGTCGATAAGATGGAGAATCGTGGTCGAAACGAGAAACATTTGACGGGAGGCTTCGATTGCAATCATGCCCTGCACGTGCAGGCCGGTCTGGTGGTCGAGCAACAGCTCATTGTCATTGTCGATCGTGAGATCGGCTCGAGTCGTGTAAAGTCCCGGTCTTTATCGGGTTTGAGATTAGTACGTTCTGGGAATGTAGTTTATGACTTGCTCTTTTTGATGTGATCTGCGTTCGGCTGAAGTTGGCCTTAGGGAGGGGCCGTCGATGGTTCTCGTTCAGTGCCGCGTCGAGGGAGAGGAGATCGGAGCCCCGAATCCCTTGGCCGAGGATGAGGGTGTCCGGGATACATTCAGGATCGCTTTGGGCCATCCGAACAACCTGGGCGAGCGTCCGCGCACAGGTGTGATGAGTGATGCCCTCGAACCGGTCGCCTACGACGACGAGAACTGCTTCCTGGTTGCGAGTCACGGTGCGTCTGCCTCTCTCATGCGGTTGCGTGTTGGGGTCTGGCGGGTCCAGCTGGTGGTCCTGCCGCTCCTGCTGAGGGTCGGCACGGTGCGCCCAACTAAGGGCGTTGTACATGGCCAACCAACAAGTTGGTGATGGCTCGAAGGCTACCTTCCGACGAGTGCGCTGTCAAGGGTTGGACGGCCGCGTGTGGCAGACTGGGATGAAATGCCAATGGGAAGCACGACGATCGGAGATGTTTGGATGGACCGCGCGGTCGAGACGAAGGCACGGATCTTGAGCGCAGCTCGAGCGGAGTTCGCTGAATTCGGTATCGCGGGGGCCCGTGTAGATAGGATTGCCGAAGCTGCACATATCAACAAGCAACGGATTTATGCGTATTTTGGCGATAAAAATCAGCTTTTCGAGGCGGTACTCGCGGATGCTTTTAGTCGTCTCGCTGACGCGATTCCACTGCCGCAGTCGCGGGATGAGCTCATTGAGTATGCGGGGCGAGTTTTCGACTTCCATCAAGAGAATGTGGACTTCAATCGATTGCTCGCGTGGGAAGCGCTCGCCTTCCGGGATGGAGCTTTGCCGGTCGAGGCGGAAAGACACAACTATTACGCCGATAAGGTCAAAAGTGTGGCGGAGGCGTTTCCTGGGTTGGGGGAAGATGTCGTCGCCCCATTGCTGCTCCAGATCATCGGCCTTGCGGCGTGGCCTGTGCTTATGAGCCCACTCCAGCGCCATCTCTACGGTCTTGAGCCGGGTTCCTTGCCTCCGGCAGCGACCACCAGGAGTTTTGTCGTCCGGGCCGCTGCTGCGCTGGTGGATGAGATTTTGCCGTGATGTCGCGCGTCAGGCCTGCTGGCGAAGTGGTTGGTCATGTCCTGGGGGAGAGCCTGCCTGGGAAGGAATGCCTATCCGGAATCGGAGGAGCGCCTCGCCCCTCGTCTAGGCCGTCTAGGCTTGGCCCCACGATGAACGCGACGAACTCCCTCTTCGGCAACCTGCCCATGCCCGGCGCGGACGCCCAGCCACCGGCCGAGGCCGCCCTGCCCGCCCTCGCCCCCGCCGATGACGACTCCTGGGCCGATGTTGAGGCGCCCGAGGAGGACTGGGGTCCAGAGGACCCGCCCGCCCCTGATGACGCCAAGGACATTGCCCCCACGTGGGAGGAGCACCAGGCGCAGACCGCCGCCCTCGTGGCCCGTGCTCAAGCCAACGCTGCGGCCGCCCGCAGCGGCGAGGCCGACGCTGCTTCATCGCACCGCCCCGGCGCACCAATGTGGGGCGTAACCGTGGCTGATCCCGCTGACCTCCTGACCGGCCTCAACCCCGCCCAGGCCCAGGCCGTCACTCACGCCGGCTCCCCCCTGCTCATTATCGCCGGCGCCGGCTCGGGCAAGACCCGCGTGCTCACCCACCGCATCGCCCACCTCATTGCCACCGGCCGCGCCCGCCCCGGTGAGATCCTGGCCATCACCTTCACCAATAAGGCCGCCGCCGAGATGCGCGAGCGGGTGACCGCCCTGGTGGGCCCGGCGGGGGAGCGCATGTGGGTGTCCACTTTCCACTCCGCCTGCGTGCGCATCCTGCGCCGCGAGCACGACGCCGCCGGGCTGCGCTCCACCTTCTCCATTTACGACGCCGCCGACTCCACCCGCCTGATCACGCTCATTGTGCGCGAGCTGGGCATTGACCCCAAGCGCTTCACACCCAAGACCTTCGCCCACCGCATCTCCGAGCTGAAGAACGAACTCATCACCCCCGCGCAGTACGCGGAAAGAGCCGTCACCTCCAACCCGCTGGACCGCCACCTGGTCGAGGTTTACCGCGCCTACGCCGCCCGTCTGGCCGCCGCCAACGCCCTGGACTTCGACGACCTCATTATGCGCACGGTCGCGCTGCTCCAGACCCGGCCGGCCGTGGCCGAGATGTACCGCAGGCGCTTCCGCCACGTACTCGTCGACGAGTACCAGGACACCAACCACGCCCAGTACGTGCTGGTGCGCGAACTCGTCGGCGGCCCGGGCACCTCCGGCGCCGGCACCCCCCTGCCGCCGGGCGAGCTCACTGTCGTCGGCGACTCCGACCAGTCCATCTACGCTTTCCGCGGCGCCACCATCCGCAATATTGAGGAGTTCGAGAAGGACTACCCCACCGCGCGCACCATCGTGCTGGAGCAGAACTACCGCTCCACCCAGAACATCCTCACCGCCGCCAACGCCGTTATCTCTCGCAACACCGGGCGCCGTCCCAAGAATCTGTGGACCGACTCCGGGGACGGGGCCAAGGTCGTGGGTTACGTGGCCGACTCTGAGCACGACGAGGCCCGCTGGATTAGCGCCGAGATCGACCGCCTCACCGACGAACATGGCCTGCGCCCCGCCGACGTGGCCATCTTCTACCGCACCAACGCCCAGTCCCGGGCCCTGGAGGAGGCCTTCATCCGCTCGGGCCAGCCCTACAAGGTTGTCGGCGGCACCCGCTTCTATGAGCGGCGTGAAGTCAAGGACGCCATTGCCTACCTGCGGGCCGTGGACAACCCCGACGACGACGTCAACCTGCGCCGCATTCTCAACGTGCCCAAGCGCGGCCTGGGGAACAAGGCCGAGGCCACGCTCGCCGAGCACGCCGCCCGGCACGCGGTCTCCTTCGGGCAGGCCATCGCTGACGCCGCGGGCGCCCTGCGCCCGGCCGCCGACGGCGACCTCGACACCCCCGGCATTGAACCGCCGCCCGTGGAGGGCCTGGCCACCCGCGCCCGCAACCAGGTCACTGGTTTTCATGAGCTGCTCTCCACACTGCGCGACATGCTGTCGGCCGGCGACGGCGTGGCCGACATCCTCGACGCCGCCCTGGACGCCTCGGGCTACCTCGCCGAGTTGCGCGCCTCCGACGACCCCCAGGACGCCACCCGCGTGGAGAACCTCGCCGAACTGCACTCCGTGGCCGCCGACTTCCAGGCCGCCAACCCCGAGGGGACCCTGGCGGACTTCCTGGAGCGCGTCAGCCTGGTGGCCGACTCCGACCAGCTGCCGCCGGCTCCAGACCTGAGCGCCGAGGACGAGGCTGTGCGCCAAGACCAGGGCCAGGTCACCCTCATGACCGTCCACACCGCCAAAGGCCTGGAATTCCCGGTCGTCTTCGTCACCGGCATGGAGGACGGCACCTTCCCGCACGTGCGGACTCTGACCGAGGACACCGAGCTCGCCGAGGAGCGCCGTCTGGCCTACGTGGCCCTCACCCGCGCCCGACAGCGCCTCTACGTGACACGCGCCGCCGTGCGCAGCGCCTGGGGCGCGGCCAACGCCATGCCCGCCTCCCGGTTCCTGGACGATATCCCCGCCTCGGCCATGGAGTGGAAGCGACTGGCCTCCTCCATGGACGCCCTGCGCGGCGGAGGCACCGGCTGGGGGTCGACCTGGGGTGAGGGGGGCTTCGATGCGAGGCGCCGCCATGGTCACGGGGACGGCCGGCGCCGGTACTCGACCTCCAACAATTCCGATAATTCCGATAGTGACGACTTCGCTCCTGCCATTGGCTCAGGCGCCCCCCGCCGCGGCAGGCTTTCACGCGTCGAGACCGCCAAGGACCGCGCCGCTAGGCGGGCCGGTGAGCGCAGGCTCAAGCGCGGCGCGCCCACCCGGCTCGGAGGGGGCGCCGGCACCGAGGAGGAGGCGCTTCCCGCGGCGGTCGCCGGACTGAAAGCCGGCGACCAGGTCCGCCACGACACCTACGGGGTGGGGACTGTGACCGCCCTGGAGGGCTCCGGGCGGTCCACGGTCGCCCACGTCCAGTTCACAGTGGCCGGCGCCCCCACCATTAAGCGCCTCATGCTGCGACTGGCCCCCATTGCCAAGGTCTGACGGCCGCGGCGGGCGGGTGCGGCCCGGTCGACTTCGGCCGTGCAAGGATGCTCCTCCGGCCGCCGGGTGCGGTATCTTCCTGTGACTGTGAACTCCTCGACTCCATTGCATGCCCTCGATCGGTTCGTCCCCAGGCCCCCCGCGGGCGCCTGGCCGGCACCAGGATCCATGCGTGTGTGGGGCCTGCAGTTGATCGTCGGTGTTGGCGTCTTCCTGTGCGCCCAGACAACCATCGGCGTAGTCGCTATTGTGCTCGGCATGCTGGGAGGCGGTCTGGACCCTGCGAAGGCGTTGAGTACGTCTTCTAAGGACCTTTTCAACAACCCGGCTGTCTTCCTTCCCGGGGCGATCGCGTCAGCGGTTGTTGCCGTGGCCGGCTACTGGATTCTCATGCGCCTGCTGCGTCAGCGCCCTGTTGCCGAGATGGGCGGACCGGGCATTCTCAAGGAGCTCGGGGTCGGCCTGGCCCTGGGGGCCGCGCTCATCGCCCTGGTCTTCGCCGTTTTAGCCATTGTGGGCGCCTACCGGATCGTGCAGGTCGGCTGGAATGGGGGCATCCTCGTGGGCCTGGGTGTTGGAATTATGGCGGGCTTCGCCGAGGAGATCCTCTTCCGGGGGGTTATTCTGCGACTCCTGGAGGCCTGGCTGGGTTCCTGGTGGGCCTTGGGCATCACTTCCGCTGTTTTCGGCCTCCCGCACCTGCTCAACTCTGAGGCGAGCCTCTTCGGGGCGATCGCCATCGCCCTGGAGGCGGGGATCCTCATGGGCGCGTGTTTCATGCTCACCCGCCGCCTGTGGCTGGCCATTGGCCTGCACATTGCCTGGAACTTCGTCCAGGGAGGCATTTTCGGTTCCGATATCTCCGGTGCGGGCACCGGCCGTGGCCTGTTCGAGGCCTCGTTCTCAGGCCCCGATCTCATCACCGGCGGTGACATGGGCATTGAGGCATCTATTGTCGCCATTGTCGTGTGCATGACGGCGGGCCTGGTCATGCTCCTCCTGGCCCATCACCGCGGCATGATCGTGGCCCCCAGTTGGCGACGCCGCGCGCAGGACCAGCAGGACAGCGGCGCGCAGGACCAGCAGGACAAGTGACCCCCCGACGTTGGCGGGCCCGTAAGCGCCTCCTGGGCCGCCCCGGTCAATAGTGGCCCAGGGCGGCCCGGGTGGGCTCAGTGACGTGGGCTGAAGGTCGAATCGTCGAGGGCGCGCAGCACTCGCGCCGGGTTGCCCACCGCCAGACAACTCGCGGGCAGGTCTTTGGTGACCACGGAGCCGGCGCCCACCACGCAGTTGTCCCCAATGGTCACGCCCGGGCAGACCACGACGCCCCCGCCCAGCCACACATTGTCGCCAATGGTGATGGGGTCGGCCGACTCCAGCCCGGCCTGCCGGGCAGTGGGCTCCAAGGGGTGGACCGGCGTGAGCAACTGGACGTTGGGCCCGATCTGGCAGTGCGCGCCAATACGGATCGGTGCCACATCCAGGGCCACCAGGCCGTAGTTGGCGAAGGTCCCCTCACCTACGGTGATGTTGTCCCCGTAGTCCACGCGCACCGGCGGCAGCAGCCGGGCCCCCTGGCCCAGGCCGGGGATGGCTGAGCGCAGCAGGTCCCAACAGTCCTCCTCGCCGTCGGCGAAGGCGGCCTCGAATCGGTGGAGGGTTTTGCGGGCGTGCGCGGCAATCCGCTTGTTGTCCGGGTCGTCGGCCACGTACCAGTCGCCGGCGAGCATGCGTTCGCGGTTGGACCGCTCATCGCCTTCGAAGAAAGGGGCGGCCAGGGGGAAGGGGGTGCTTGTCGCGGTCTCGCTCATGCCAGGACCCTACCGGCCGCCGACACCGAGTTGGCCCGGCCTGCTCAGTTCTAGGTCACCACAGGAATGTCGGTGAGCCGGAAGGGGTAGGACAGCAGGCCTCCGGCGTCGTGGTCCAGGATGAGTGTGGTCTCACCGGTATCCGGCCAGACGACGAGCACCGTGGCCTTCTCATCCTGGGACAGTGGCTCAATGAGCTCCAGCTCGGTCAGGGCGCGGTGCGCGCTGGTCCCCGGGAGAAGGTAGTCGACGGGGAAGACGCGGTCCGAGCCGGCCAAGAGGGTCAACCCGTTGGCGGCGAAGACGGTTGTTGCCCCGCCCAGTTCTCCGCGGGCGTTGGCCAGCACCGACCCCGGATCGTCCAGCCAGCCGGTGCCCAGGGGGGTGAAGGATCCGCCCGTGCCGCCGGTGACTGTGAGCTCGCCCAGCAGGAGTGTGCCGCGCCGTTTCACCTCGGCCAGGCTCACCTGGATCTGGCCGAGTCCGGTCTGCGGGGCGTCCACGGTGACTCCCGTGGCGCCCGTGGCCGTGGGGCCGGTGGAGTCGGGCAGCGCCGCCTGGGAGCCCGAGCGGCCGATCTCACCGTTGGTGCCCCCGGTGGGGGTGATAACGATCTCCACACGACGGTTGACCTGACGGGCCTCGTCGGAGTCGTTGGGGACTCGGGGCTCGGATTCGCCCTTGCCCGAGACTGTCACCTCCCAGGCGCTCAGGTCCGCCAGGGCCCCCAGGCGGTCGGCAACGGCTTGAGCGCGGCGCTGGGAGAGGTCCTGGTTGTAGGCGTCGTCGGCGATGTCGTCGGTGTGCCCGGTAATGGACAGCGAGCCGCCCTCGTACTGGGAAATGGTCTGGCTGATCCCGGTCAGGGCCGTTTCCGCCCCGGCGTTCAACTCGGCGGAGTCAACATCGAAGGTGACATCACTGGCCACATCCACTGTTGTGGACTCCTCGGTGGTCAGGCTCGAGGAGGAGCCGTCAATCGCCTCGGTGTAACGCTCCAGGACGACGGGTTCGGCCAGGGCCGTATTCGGGGCGGAGTCCTCGACCACCGCCGTCAGGTCAATGTCAATGTCGGGGGCCTCGTTGACCACGGGCACCTCCACGAAAGCAGTGCGCGAGAGGAAGACGGTGACGGTGTCGACGTCGACCGCACCAAAAGTGGCGTGCAGGTCCTGCTCGCCGGACTCGGCGAGGGTCGGGAACTCGGTGCGGGTTGAGGTCGTGGACCACAGGCGGCCGCCGGCGGTGTCGATCAACCGCAGGGGACGGCAATTCGCCAGGTCGGAGACGGCGTCCCCCACCAGGAGGCGTCCGGGACGCAACTTGTCGGCCCCGCTGGCCGTCGAGTCCCCGGTGACGCGCAGGGGCAGGACGGTGGTGGTCTGGTCGACGCGAATGAGCGGCCCGACATTAAGGGTCAACTCAATGTTGGTGATGGTGGTCGAAGCGGTTTGGCCGGGCGTGGGCGATGCGGTCGGTGAGGCGCCGGTCACCGGGGGCTGGTCCTCGCAAGCGGCCACGGCCCCCAGGGCTACCAGGACGGGGACGGTGAGGATAGTGCGACGTGAGAGTTGCATGACTCCTCCAGAGCGCTACATGGTCGACGAGATGCCTCGACGGTAGCAAGAGTCACAAACCTGGAGCCATGGGGTGAAGGCACCATCGGGAGCCGGCCCTGACCGCGGGGCGCCGTGGGCTCGGCGCGCGGGTGGAAGGGTGCCGCTGAAGGCCCCGGCCCTCCCGGTAGGGGGGCGCAGGCCTTGCACCGGGCGGGAGGGCGCTGCCGTCTGCAGTTGCTCTTAGGTCCGAGTCTTCGGGGACGACGGCGATGGCGGCGCCGTGCCGGTGCCCGCCGGGGCGCTGTCGCCGGTGACTTGGAGGACCACCAGGGGAGTGCTTGTCGGCTGCTTTGAGCCCCCCAGGGGCTCCAGGGTGATGAGGATCTGCTGCCCCGCCTGAGGCATCATGGTCAGGAAGGAGAAGGTGGTTCCGGACTGGGGGTCGTAGACGCCCAGCGAGGTGAGCGTTTCCCCGTCCTGGAGCCATACCTGGAGGCTGGAGCCCTCAGCGGCGGCGGACATCTCGGCGGGCAGGCTCAGGGCCGTCATCCCCATGTCCTGGGACCAGGTCAGTGTCGCCACATGCCCATCGGGCATGGTGTCCGAGACCCGCTGGACGTCCTGGGCCTGGTTGAGGTGGGCGAAGTGCTCGGTGGGGGCCATGGAGTCCATGGCACTCCAACGCCCCAGGACCGCCCCGGTCCCCACCAGGAGCAGGGCCGCTGCCGCCCTCAGGGAGGCCGCCAGCCAGCGACGCCGGCGCCAGGGCACCACGGTGCTCTGGCGCTCGTTGGCCGCCTCAACCTCAACGAGGTCAGGGGGCCCTGACGCGCGCCCCAGTCGACCCTCCTGGGCAGTGGTGGCGATCTGCTTCAAGAGGGCGTCCCGCAGGGCCGGTGGCGGGTCCACTGGCGTCAGACAGGCCCCCAGGCGTGAGACCGTCTCGCTCTCAAGAAGGGCATCCAGCTCGGCATCGGTGGGGATGGCGCTGTGCCCAGTGCTCCCTGGATTCTCCGGGTCGGTCATCTCTCCACCTCCAGATGGGCGCGCAGCTTGGATATGCCATCTCGTATTCTCGTCTTCACGGTTCCCAGGGGCACTCCGCAGTGCTCGGCGATCTGGGAGTGGGTCAGGCCACTGAAGTAGGCCAACTCAATGGTGGAGCGGTGGGGCTCACCGATCGCCTCCAGGGCCCGGCGCACCCGGCGGCCCTCCAGACGGTCCTCCGCGGTCTGAACGGTCATGTCGTAGTTCGGCTCATAGCTGCCGCGGTAGGCGCGGTCACGGTCCCGGGCCGCCTGGCTGGCGCGGACTCTATCAATGGCGCGGCGGCGGGTCATGGTCACCAGCCAGGCCCGCGCGCTGCCACGCTCGGGTGAGAACGTGGCGGCGCGCTGCCACACCTCCAGGAAGACCTCCTGGAGCACTTCCTCGGACTGGGCTCGGTCGACGAGGATCTGTAGGACCAGGGCGAAGAGCCTGCCCGACCAGGCGTCGTAGAGGGCGGCGAAGGCCTGGGCGTCCCCCTCGGCGACCTGGGCCAGGAGCTCGGCCTCCCGGGCGCCCGGCCCGGCCCCGGCAGCGGTGTCCTGTGCTGTCACATGGGCATCGTACGGGGCCGGAACCAGGCGCAGGCGGGAGGGCGCCTGAATGGCGCCGGTGGAGTACACGGCTTGGCCCTCACCCGAAGGTGAAGGAGTAGAGCTGGAGCCCGGGGCTGGCGGTGATGTCAATAACACCACCGGTGGTCTCTTCAGAACTGAAGATCTCAAGGCCGTTGGGCACGCCGGACACGCGCGTGGTCCGGGCGGCCTCGCCGTCGACGCTGTAGGTGAGGTCGCCCTCCCCGGAGACCACGAGGTTGACCTGTTTCGCGTGGAAGGACAGGCGCACCCGGCCGTCCTGGCCCACCGGGGAGATGGACTCCGCGGTTACCTCCCAGGTGCCGTCCAGGGCGAAGGTGTCCATCGGCTGGGGGGAGGGGAAGGTGAAGGCCTGCCGGCCCTCCTCCAAGGGCCCGGGCGCAAAATTCTGGGCCCGGGCCGCTCCCAGATAAGTCTCTGGGGTGCGCGGACCGGTCACCGAGGGGGCGTCGTCGGCGGAGGTGAAAACCGGGTCGGGCAGGACCACGTCGGGGTTGGCCTGGACCAGCAGTTCGCGGACAAGTCTCTCAGTGGTGGCCTCCCCGCCCTCCCCGAAGGACACCTGCCGAAGCCGGCCATTGGTGTCGGCCAGGTAGTGGGCGGGCCAGTAGTGGTTGTCGAAGCTCTGCCATGTGGCCAGGTTGGAGTCCACGGCCACGGGGTAGGTGATGCCGAGCCTGTCAGCCCCACCGCGCACATTGTCGACCTCCTTTTCGAAGGCGTACTCCGGGGAGTGGACCCCGATGACCTGTAGGCCCGAGTCCGCGTAGGTGTCGTGGAGCGCTTGGATGCCGGGGATGGAACGCTGGCAGTTAATGCAGGAGTAGGCCCAGAAGTCGATGAGCCGGACCTTGCCGGCCAGGTCGGCCTGGCTCAAGGGCTGCTCGCCGGGGGTATTGAGCCAGGCCACGATCCCCGTGACGTCCGGTAGAGGACCACAGTCGGCCAACTCGGTCGCCCCGTCCAGGCAGGCCCCATTCGTGCCCGCACCGCTGGAGCCGCGCAGCGCCTGGTCCGTGCCCGCCTGCAAGGAGGCGGTGTAGTCGGGCAGGGCGCGCTGGAGGACGGCGGGCAGATCGAAGACCAGCCCCACGGACAGGGCGATCATGAGGGCGCCGGCGGTTATGCGCACGCCGCGCTGGCGGGTGCGGAAGGCCTTGAGGCGCTGGGTGATGCCCCGCCCCGCCAGGGCGAAGGCGAGCAGGGGCACGGCCGTGCCCAGACCGAAGGAGACAGCCAGGGTGACGGTGTCAGCTCCGATCCGCCCGGTGGACCCGGCCACGGAGACGGCTGCCAGCACAGGGCCGGCGCAGGGCACATAGGCAGCGCCCAGGACCAGGCCCAGGACCAGGCCGTTGCCGGGCCTGTGTGAGCCCGCCTTCTGGAAACGGGCGAAGGGGCGCTCCATAACCTCCATGACTCGCGGGATGATCATGCCCACGCCAATGAGGGCGAGCAGCACAATCCCGGCCCAGCGGATGATGTCCTGCGGCAGGTGCAGAAGGTTGAGGAGGGTCGATCCCAGGAGCGTGAAGACCGTGAAGCTGGTGACCAGGCCGGCGACCACAAGATAGGGCCGCCAGCGGGAGGGGACGGCTTGCTCGGAGCCGGGCCTGGCGCCCTGTGCGCCGCCGGAGAAGAAGATGACCGGCAGAACCGGCAGGATGCACGGGGAGATGCCCGTGATAAGGCCTCCGAGGAGGCCGATGAGGACAAGGCTGGTCATGTGTGCTCCTAGTCGACGAGGGTCTGTCGCACACAGTTCGGAACAGAGGGACCTATGGATTGGAGAAAACTGATCCAGATTCTCCAATCCGTCGGGTGGAGGGCTCCGAACAGGTCAGTGAGAGGCGCCGATGTGGTGCCTGAAACCCAACTCCTAAGGAGACTCCTCATGCGCATCCGCAAGATCGCCGTCGTGTCCGCCCTCGTCGCCACCGCCGCCGTGGGCCTGGCCGCCTGCGGCAACGACAGCACTGCCGAGACGAAGGACCCGGCCAGCCAGAGCCAGACCAGTGACTCCATGAGCGACGACAACAAGATGTCAGACGGCGACAAGATGAGCGACGACAACAAGATGAGCGACGGCGACAAGATGGATGACCACGACAAGATGAGTGACACCGAGAAGTAAGGGGGGCACCGGCCAATGGCCGCGCCCCGCCCTCATACGTGTTGTTCCCCGCCACGGCCGCGGCGGGGAACAACACGTATAACAGCCTCAAGAAGGCTTAGCGGTGGGCGCGGTCCGGGCGTCAGGCGACCTCCGCAACCGCCCCCAGCAGCCCCTCAGGGACTCCAGCCGCCCGCAGCGCACCCAGGAGTTCAACACCCTTCAGCCCAGCTTCTACGGCCGCCCAGGCCATGTCCTTGACCGCGTAGTCAATCTGCGCGGCATCCAGGAGTTCGAAGACCTCCCCGCGCAGGTCGGCGCCGCGCTCCAGGACGCCGCTGACCTCCACAGTCAGGCCCGCGCGCAGGGCGGCCTCCTCCACCTGGCCGACCTCGACGCTTAGACCCGGCCCGAGGGTGAAACCGTCGGCGGCGCGAGGACGCACCGCCCGGGCTCCACAAGGGCGGCCGTCCAGGCTCACCCGCACCTGCCCCTCGGCCGCCCGGACCCCCAGGAACTCGATGGTGAGGCGACGGCGCTGCGGGGCGACGGAGTCGGCGTCCCGCTGGAGAATATGCAGACTCACGCCGCAGGCCGACCAGGTGGTGGTCAGTCGCGTGCTGACCACGGAGCCCGGCCCAGGGTCGGCGGAGGCGTCATCCTCCTCCAGAACGAACTCGCCGTCGGCGCCGGGCACCACCAGGACACTGAGGTGGTGCGGGTTGCTTCCGGCCGCCTCCGATAGATTCCCGGCCAGCGGCAGGACAGTGCCGGCGCGCGCCAACACCGGCACCCGCTCCAGCGGGCGGAAGAAGGTCAGGGCGCGCCCCGCGGGCGACTGGGCCTCATAGCGCCGCCCAGTAGGCAGGTCCCACCACACCCCAGGGGGCAGCCACGCGTCTTCGCGGCCCAGGCCGGTAACGGCGTCCAGTCGGTGGACCATGGGAACCACCACGAGGTCCCCGAAGAGGAAGGTGCTCAAGTGCTCATAGGCGCCCACCTGGAGGGGGTGGTCGTGGTAGAGCGGACGGACCATGCCCACGCCCTCACTGTGGGCGCGGCGCGCCCACGTGTAGAGGCTGGGCACCAGACGGTGGCGCAGCCGCAGGTAAGCCTCCATGGTGGCGCGCGCATCCCGAGGGTAGCGCCACGGTTCCTTGGAACTGAACGCCGAACTGCTCGAGTGGAGACGATTAATGGGGGAGAAGCAGCCCAACTGCGCCCAGCGGGCCGAGCGGGCCGGATCCGCACTGCCCAGCATGTGCCCGCCAATGTCGTGAGACCACCAGTAGTAGCCGATATTGGCGGCCGTGGCAGTGAATACCGGCTGGAAGGCCAGCGAGTCCCAGGTGGCGTGCGTGTCACCCGAGAAGCCCACCGGGGTGCGGTGGCTGGAGGCATCGGCGAAGCGCGAGAGGATAGCGGGACGACGACGCGCAGTGCCCGAGCCGGTGATGCGCTCGCGACCGGAGTCGAGGTAGTGGACGTGGTTGAGCATCCACAGCGGGTCCAGGCCCGGAACGTCGGTCACCCCGCCCTGCTGCCAGTCCAGCCACCAGAAGTCCACGCCCTCCTCCTCCCGGGGGTGGTGGGCGTGGGCGAGGTAGGCGGCGGTGACTTCTTTGTCGCCAATGTTGAAGGGGATGGCGGCGCCACCGGCGGGATCCAGGCCGAGCTGGCGGGCCATGGGCGCATAGGCCTCCTCGTGGCGGCGGACGCCTGCGGCGGGGTGAAGGTTGAGGGTGACCAGCATGCCGCGCTCGTGCAGGGCGGCCAGGAATCGCTGCGGGTCGGGGAACAGGTCCCGGTTCCAGGTGTAGCCGGTCCAGCCGTTGCCAATACTCGGATCAATGTCCACCTCGTGCCAGTCCATGTCCACTACGGCCACGGACACGGGCAGGCCTTCGGCGGCGAAACGGTCCATAAGGGCCAGGTACTCGGCCTCGGAGTAGGGGTGGTACCGGCTCCACCAGTTGCCCAGCAGCGCGCGGTCAATGAGCGGGGTGGGGCCGGTTAGGCGGAAGAAGTCCCGCAGTGCGGCAAGGTAGTCCTGGCCGTATCCGAAGAGGTAGAGGTCCTGGTCGGGCGTGGTCCCGTCCACGGGGCTGGCCGAGGGGCGGGGGCGCACCCACTGGTCGGCCTGAAGCAGCAGGGAGGCGGAGTCATCCAGGACCGCCCAGCCGCTCATGGACAGCAGCCCGGGGGACAGGACGACGGCGCCATCGGTCGCATCCAGGGTGCGGGCGGTGCCGCCCAAGTTCGTCGGATAGGGCTCCTGGGGGTCCCATGCGTCCCCGAAGTGCCAGGTGCCGCCGTAGACATGGAGGACTTTGCTGCGCACGGTCACGCTCAACCCGGAGCGGGAGAACCCGCGCGAAGGCCGGTAGCGCAGGTGGAGGTGGTCGGTGAGGATCTCCAGGACTTCCTCCCCGGACACTCCGCTACGGCGCACCTGGAAGTCGGGGACGGGCCCCAGATCGCGGTTGAGGACCAACTGGGTGGCGGCGTCGGTGAAGGCAGTGGCGGGGTCGGCCACATGCTCCATGCGAATGAGCCGGCTGGTGAGCACCGTGAAGCGATAGCCGGGCCCCTCCACGATCGCCTCGGGGCGGGCGGGGGCGGGGCGGGGCCGGTCGGGGGCGTTGGACAGTGGTGAGGTCATGGCAGTCAGCCTGTCACTGTGGTCGAGGCGGCGCCCGCGCTCAAGCGGTTCTGGAGGACCAGATGGGCCACGGGCACCAGGCCGGCGGGCCGCGCCCCGCCCACGGTCAGAACCCGCTTGTGCCGGGAGGAGTCGTATCCTCCCTGGAGGACCCCGACCGCGGGCCGCGGCGCTCCCACCGCCTACCAGCTCGTTCGCGGCCCCACCCGCCTTGGACCACACGCCATGAGGAGAAGCGATGAGCCGCCGCACCATTGTCCCGCCCCTCACGCCCTCGCCCCGGCACACGGGCACTGAACCGAACTGGTGGCGCCGGGCGGTGGTCTACCAGGTCTACCCCCGGTCCTTCCAGGACTCCGACGGCGATGGCATTGGCGACATCCCCGGTATTACCGCTCGCCTGGATTATCTGGACGCCCTGGGCGTCGACGTGGTGTGGCTCAGCCCCGTCTACCGTTCCCCGCAGGACGACAACGGCTACGACATCTCCGACTACCAGGGCATTGACCCGCTCTTCGGCTCCCTGGCCGACCTGGAGGCGCTCATCGCCGGCCTGCACGAGCGCGGCATGCGCCTGGTCATGGATCTGGTGGTCAACCACACCAGTGACGAGCACGCCTGGTTCCGTGCCAGTCGCCAGGGCCCGGTGCTGCCCGATGGTGACGTCAACCCCTACGCCGACTGGTACATCTGGCGCCCCGCCCGTCACGTTCCCGGGCTGGCCCCCGGCCGGCCGGGCACCGAGCCCACCAACTGGGGCTCGGTCTTCTCCGGCCCGGCCTGGACCTGGGACGAGGAAAGAGGGGAGTTCTACCTTCACCTGTTCAGCGTCAAGCAGCCCGACCTCAACTGGGAGAACAAGGCCGTCCGCGACGTCGTCTACTCGATGATGCGCTGGTGGCTGGACCGGGGCGTGGACGGCTTCCGCATGGACGTCATTAACCTCATCTCTAAGACCTACCCCCTGGTTGACGGGCCCCGGAGCCCTGGCGCCCGCTACGGCAGCTGCTTCGAGGCCGTGGCCAATGGCCCGCGCGTCCACGAGTTCCTGGCCGAGATGAACCGTGAGGTCTTCGCGTCTCGCCCCGGGCACATCCTGACCGTGGGGGAGACGCCCGGGGTGACCCTGGCCGAGGCATCCCGCTACACCGACCCGGCGCGCGCAGAACTCGACATGGTCTTCCAGTTCGAGCACGTGGGCCTGGCCGACGGCCCTGGCGGGAAGTTCGACCCCCGGCCGGTGGACATGGTGGCCCTTAAGCAGAACCTGGCGTCCTGGCAGGCGGCCCTGGCCCCCACCGCCGACTTCACTGAGGTGGGCTGGAACTCCTGCTACTGGGACAACCACGACCAGCCCCGTGCTGTCTCCCGCTTCGGGGACGACGACCCCGCCTGGCGAGAGGTGAGCGCCAAGACCCTGGCCTCCGTCCTCCACCTGCATCGGGGCACCCCCTACGTCTACCAGGGCGAGGAGCTGGGGCAGACCAACACCGTCTTCACCTCCATTGAGGACTACCGGGACCTGGAGTCCATCAACCACTTCCGCGAGCAGGTCTGCGCCGGGGCCGACCCGCGGACCCTGGTGGCCGCCATGGCCGTCAACTCCCGTGACAACGCCCGCACCCCTGTCCAGTGGGACGACTCGCCGCAGGCCGGGTTCACGACCGGTGAGCCCTGGATCGACCTGGCGCCCAACCATCGGCAGATCAATGCCGCCTCTCAAGTGGATGTGGCGGGAAGCGTTTTCGAGCACTACCGCAGCCTCATTGCCCTGCGCCACCAGGATGAGACAGTGGCCCTGGGGACCTTCCGCCTGCTGGCGGCCGACCACCCCAGTGCCTGGGTAATCCTGCGCGAGCTTGTGGACGCCAGCGGTGGGCGGGCGCAGGTGCTGCTGCTGGCCGCGTGCTCGCGCGAGGACCTGGTGCTCAACGGGGCCGGCGGCCTGTGGGAGGCGCTGGCAGCCGAGGGCCTGGAGGCGGAGCAGTGGGTCGGCGCCGAGCAGCTACTGCGCGCCAGCGACCCAACCGTTCAGCCCGGCTCGGGGCACACCGGTGCGCCAGGGACGCTGCCGGGCTGGGACTCGCTCATTCTGCGCCGCCGGGGCTGAGGCGGCGGGCAGAGCCCGAGTAGAACCTGAGTGGAACCTAAGTGGAACTTGAGTAAAAAAGGGCGCCCTCCTGTCCGGGTCTTCTTCGCCACGCCGGCTTGCTGTGGCCGGGGACGATCGTCACTGACGTCCGCCCGCTTCCTGCCCGGTGGTGCCGCCATATTCGCCGTCCTGGCCCTAGCCGGCGACGGCGGGGCCACCCTGGGGCCCTGGCCGGCGGGGTGCCCGGGCGGCCTGAGCGCCGTCCCGCCGGCGCCTCCTCATGCCGGTGGGCAGCGCCGTGGTCAGCCACCAGGCCGCCCCGGCCATCAGTGACATTGCCGCCAGCGTCCACAAGGGCCCGCGCGCCAGCTCCCACACGAATAGCACCCCGAACACCGGTGCTCTTTGCGTCACGCCCAGTACGGTGCTGGCCCCCACCAGCGCCAGCGCCGCCACACTGACCTGGGCGCCGGCCAGGTTGGCAAGGCCGGCCACAGCGGCCCCGGCCGAACCGCCCAGGGCGAAGGACGGGGCGAGCAGCCCCCCGGTGGCCCCGGCGCCCAGGGTCAGGCCGGTGGCCACGGGCTTGAGGACGACGATGGCCACGAGCGCCGCCAGGGCTGCGCCCGTGGCCGGGGAGTCCAGCGCTACCGCCATGGCGTCCTTGCCGTTGCCCGGCAGCATGGGCAGCCCCAAGGACAACGCCCCAGTGAGCGCCCCGGCCGCCCCGAGGCCCACGGGCAGGGTCCAGGTGTCGGGCAGCCGGTGGTCGCGCAGCCACTTCCACCCGGCCCGCGCCCCCACGCCCAGGGCCACAAGCACCGGCACGAGCGCAACCATGACCGCCGGAGTCCACCACGATGGTGCCGCCTGCGGCATCTGAAAGGTCGGGCGGCCGCGACTGTGCATCCAGGAGACCATGGTGGCCACCAGGCTCACCGGCACCGCCAGCAGGAGGCCGCGTCGTCGATTCCCGGCGCCGAGCATAATCTCCACGGCGTAGGCCGCCCCGCCCAGCGGGGTGTTGTACATGGCGGCCAGCCCCGCCCCGGCCGCGGAGGCCATGAGCGCCGGGCCCCACAGGCCGGTGATCATGAGCGGGTCAATGAGGCGGGCCGCCACCGCCCCCGCCATGAGGCGCGGAGCGCCTTCGCGGCCCACTGAATTCCCGGCACCCACCGTCAGCACCTGGAGAGTGCCGTCCAGGAAGGGCCTTGCTATCCCCATACGGCGTCGTGACCCGCCTGAGAGGTCTGCAATGGCGGCCTCCACCGGGACGACACCGCCAGTGGAGCGCTCCCACCACCACAGGGCGCCCGCGATCGCGCCCCCCGCCGCGGGGGCGAGCACGCGGCGCCACAGGGGCGCCCGCTCGACCCGCTCCAGGAGACTGCCCTCGCCCGCCCCGTAGAACACCGACTCGAAGAACTCCAGGAGGTGGGCCATGAGAATGCCAATGAGGCCCGCGGCCACCCCGGT
Source organism: Actinomyces oricola (assembly GCF_004104015.1). Lineage (GTDB taxonomy): Bacteria > Actinomycetota > Actinomycetes > Actinomycetales > Actinomycetaceae > Actinomyces > Actinomyces oricola. The sequence goes on from NZ_RYFV01000019.1 coordinate 19,070, forward strand.
GAGCACGACGGCGACAAACAGACGGCCGGCGCGAAGCAGCCGGCGGCGGTCACAGGCCATGGACGCACCCTAGCCGCACCCGCCCCTGAGGGACGGTCGCCGCGGCCGGGACCGGGCGCCGCACCCCGCCATGCCCGGGCGCGGCCCAGGGGGCTGAGCGTCAGGATTAGCGCCAGGATTACAGCGAGGCGGCCTCCTCCACGGTGGCCCGGAAGTCGGGCACATCCTCCAGCGCCAGCACGCCCACGTTCTGGCTCACCAGGGGGATCGCCTCGCGCAGCCCCAGCCACCACTGGTTGAGGGGGCGGCGGTTATCGCGGTCAAGCTCATCGTTCATTCGCTCCAAGGGGTGGTGAGTGACGCGCCCGCCCACAAGCCCCACATAGGAGGAGTGGTAGGTGCCGGCCTCGAGCTGGTCGGAGAGCAGCCCCAGGGCGTGGTCGACGAGCTTAGTGGCCATAATGCGGTCGAAGGCGGTGGGGTCCCCGCCCTGCTGAAGGTGGCCGAGGACCGCCTCACGCACGTCGTACAGGCCATGGCCCTCCTCGGAGAAGATGTGGGCCAGCACGTCGGTGGTGTAGCTCTCAGAGGCCCGCTCATTGCGCACCAGCAGATAGAGCTTGCGACCGGCGTGGAAGGCCTCAACCATGCGCTTAGAATCCTGGGCCAACTGGGAGAGGGTAATGCCGTCCTCGTGCAGGTACACCCGCTCAGCACCGGTGGCGATCCCGCTCATGAGCGCCAGATACCCGCACTTGCGCCCCATGGTCTCGGCCACGAAGCAGCGGTGCGAGGCCGCCGCCGACTGCTTAATGGCGTCCAGGGCGTCCACCGCGTTATTCAGCGCCGTGTCCGCTCCCACGCTCAGTTCGGAGCCGGGCAGGTTATTGTCAATGGACGCCGGCACGCAGATGATTGGAATCTTGAACGCGGGGTAGCGGCTGCGCTCAGTGACCAGGCGGTGAGCGGACAGGTAGGCGTTGAATCCGCCAATGACCAGCAGCGCGTCGATCTGATGGGACTCAATGGCCCGCCCCAGGGCGTAAAGCTGCTCAATGGTGGGCACCTCGCGGCGCGTACCGAGTTCGGCGCCCCCGTCTCCGACCCAGCCCTCGACGTCGTCCCAGCTCAACTCGCGCACCTCGCCGTCCAACAGGCCGGGGAAGCCCCCGTAGACGCCCAGCATGGTGAAGTCGTGGTCCAGGCCCAGGCGCACGGCCGCGCGGGCCGCCGTGTTCATGCCCGGGGCCAGACCCCCGGCGTGCAAGATGGCGACCCGATGCTGAAGAGTGAAGGACCCCCCACCCGGGATGGCGTCGGCGTCCAACTCAGGGGGAGTGGACATCGTCTCGAAGATCGAGAGCATTTTGCCGAAGCTCGACCCCCGGGCGGCCACCGCTCCCTCATAATCCCCCGCGGCCACCAGGTCCTTGACGGCGCGAGTGGCCGCAATCTGCTGCATCATGGGCAGGCGGCGAATGCGGTTGTGGCGCTCGGCGATAATGACCGGCTCCGTCTCCGGGGTGGCCACCAGTACCTCGCGGGCCGCGGCGCAGCCCAGCAGCGTGGACATCCAGCGGTCGTAGGCGCTGGGCTTGCCCCCGCGCTGGACGTGGCCCAGGATGGTCACCCGCGCGTCCTCCCCGAGGCGTTCGGACAGGATTCGTTTGACGTCGTTGGCAGTAATACGGTTGCCCTCGCGGTCGGTGGCGCCCTCGGCCACAATCACCATGGACTCGCGCCGGCCGGCCTCACGGCCCTTCTGGAGTTTGAGGCACATGTCGGCCTCCCAGTCCTCGCCCGGCGGCAGCTCGGGCACCAGTACGTAGTCGCAGCCCCCGGCCACCGAGGCCATAAGCGCCAGGTAGCCGCAGTGACGCCCCATGACTTCCACAATGAAGGTGCGCTGGTGGGAGGCGGCCGTCGAGGAGATGTCATCAATGGCCTCCAGAATGCGGTGGAGGGCCGAGTCGGTGCCAATGGTCATATCCGCACCCACCAGATCATTGTCAATAGAGCCGACAATGCCGGCCACCATGAGCGCGGGGTGAGCGGCGGCCTCCTCGGCGCTAATGTCCCCGCGCGACACCAGCTCCTCGACGAGCCCCTCCCAGTTCTCACGGAAAATGTTGGTCCCGGTCAGGGAGCCATCGCCGCCAATGACCACCAGGCGGTCAATGCCGTGCTTGAGCAGGTTGCGGGCGGCAGCTAGTTGGCCCTCGCGCTCGCGGAACTCAGCACTGCGGGCCGTGCCGATAATGGTGCCTCCGCGGTGGAGGATTGAGCCCACCGAATCCCATTCCAGGGGGCGGATCGCCTCTCCCCCGGAGACTGCGCCGGCCCACCCCTCCATGACGGCGTAGGGACGGGCCCCCATGCGCAAGGCGGTGCGCACGACGGCGCGCACCGCGGCGTTCATGCCCTGGGCGTCCCCGCCGGAGGTGAGTACGCCAATGCGCACCGCCGTGCTCTCAGGCGCTGTGCTGGTGCTGTTCTTCAACTGGCTGCTGGGAGTGGTCGCGTCGGCTGGCATGGGTTCCTTCCCTCCGGAGTGCTGCACCTGCTGCACATCCATTGTGAGCTGTCACCATGAGCCGCGTCACGCTCATGGGGGCAGTGCGCCGACGGCGGAAGCCATCTATGAGAGCACAGTGTCCGGCGCCGCCCCCGCCCCTATTCGAGACGGACGTTAGTCCCAGATTGCGCTGTGTCTAGGCGTAGATGACGCTCCTGTCGCGCTAGGCTCAATAGGGAGCATCGCCCGCGGGGGACGGGCGGACGCGACTTGGAAGGACAAGCCGTATGGACCTGTACGAGTACCAGGCGAGGGACCTGTTCCGGAAGCACGGCGTTCCCGTACTCGGCGGGGGCATCGCCACCACCCCCGAGCAGGCTCAGCAGGTCGCCTCGGCCCTCTTCAAGGAGGGCAGTGATCTAGTCGTCGTCAAGGCCCAGGTCAAGATCGGGGGGCGCGGCAAGGCCGGCGGCGTCAAACGCGCCTACAGCCCCCAGGAGGCCGCCGAGCACGCCCGCGCCATCCTGGGCATGGACATTAAAGGACACACCGTGGGCATGGTCCTGGTCTGCGACGGCGTGGACATTGCCCAGGAGCTCTACTTCTCAGTTCTGCTCGACCGTGCCACGCGGGGCTACATGGCCCTGTGCTCGCGCGAAGGCGGCGTGGACGTTGAGGCCCTTGTCCAGGAGCATCCCCAGGCGCTGGCGCGCCTGGCCGTCGACCCCTGCACGGGCATGACCGCCCAGGCGGCCGCCCGCATTGCCCGGGCCGCCGGCCTGGAGCCCGGTGAGGTGGCCGACCGGGTCGCCGCCGTCATTGTCCGACTCTGGAAGGTCCTCACCGCCGAGGACGCCACCCTGGTGGAGGTCAACCCCCTGGCCCTGACCGTCGACGGGCGCCTGCTGGCCCTGGATGGCAAGGTCAGCCTGGACGACAACGCCCGCTTCCGCCACCCTGATCACGCCGACCTGGTCGACACCGCCGCCGTCGACCCCCTGGAGGCCCGCGCCAAGGCCGTGGGCATGGGCTATGTGCGCCTGGAGGGCGAGGTCGGCGTTCTGGGCAATGGTGCGGGCCTGGTCATGTCGACCCTCGACGTCGTCGCTGGAGCCGGGCGCCGGCACGGTGAAATGCGGCCGGCCAACTTCCTGGATCTTGGGGGCGGCTCCTCGGCCCAGGCCATGGCCACCGGCCTGGGCATTGTCGCCTCCGATCCGCAGGTGCGCGCCATCCTCGTCAATGTCTTCGGCGGCATTACCTCCTGCGACACCGTCGCCCACGGCATTGTTGACGCGGTGACCTCCCTGGAGGAGACCGACAAGCCGATCGTGGTGCGCCTCGATGGGAATAACGCCGAGGCGGGCCGCCAGATCCTCGCCGAGGCCGCCTTGGAGGGCGTCACCGTGGTGGACACCATGGACGAGGCTGCTCAGACGGTGACCGCTATCGCGCACACTCTGAGCCAGCAGCCCACTGGGACCGCTGAGCCCGCTGAGTTCCCTGAGCCCGCTGAGATCAAGGAGGCCTGAGCCATGAGCATCTTCCTGACTGAGACCGACCGCGTCATTGTTCAGGGCATGACCGGCTCGGAGGGGCGCAAGCACACCCGCCGCATGCTCGCCGCCGGCACCAGGGTCGTCGCCGGCGTCAACCCTCACAAGGCCGGAATCCGTGTCGCCTTCGACATCGAACCGATTGGTCCGGGCGCGGGCAGAGTCTCCGCCGGCACCGTGGAGGTGCCCGTCTACGGCACGGTGGCCCAAGCCCGCCGGGCCACCGGCGCCACCGTCTCGGTGCTCTTCGTGCCCCCGGCCCACACCCGGGAGGCCGTGGTCGAGGCCATTGACGCCGGCATCGGCCTGATCGTGGTCATTACCGAGGGCGTGCCCGTGGCCGACACCACCTGGTTCTGCGCCTACGCCGCCTCTAAGGGCGCGCGGATCATTGGCCCGAACTGCCCCGGCATCATTTCCCCGGAGCGCTCCAATGTGGGCATTACCCCTCCTGACATCACCGGCGCCGGCCCGGTGGGCCTGGTCTCGAAGTCCGGCACCCTGACCTACCAGCTCATGCACGACCTGCGCGACCTGGGCTTCACCACCTGCATTGGCATTGGCGGGGACCCCGTGGTCGGCACCACCCACATTGACGCCCTGGCCGCCTTCGAGGCGGACCCCGACACCCGCCTGGTGGTCATGATTGGAGAGATCGGCGGGGACGCTGAGGAGAGGGCCGCGGAGTACATCAAGACCTCCATGACGAAACCCGTCGTGGCCTATGTCGCCGGTTTTACCGCCCCGGAGGGCAGGACCATGGGGCATGCCGGTGCCATAGTCTCCGGCTCCTCGGGCACCGCCCAGGCCAAGAAGGCGGCCCTGGAGGCCGTGGGCGTGCGCGTGGGCCGTACCCCGACCGAGACCGCGCAGATCGCCCGCGAAGTCCTCGCGGCCACCGGGGCGCAGGCGTGAGGCTCACAGCCCCGGCCGGCGGGGACGGGGATCAAGGCGAGCGCCACCTAATGCCCGGCGACTGGCCGTTCGCCGTGCGGGCAGGCGTGGAGTCGGTGCTCCTGAGCTGGCTGGCCATTGTCTTACCCTGCGTGGCGGTCTTCCTGGCGACCTCCTCCCTGGATGCCGCCGCCGCGCTGTCGGTGGGTGAGGCCTTGCGCACCGGCACGGGCCTGTGGGGCCTGGGGCTGGGCGGGAGCCTGGGGTCGGCCACGAATCCCGACGGGGTCCTGGGGCTGCCGCTCCTGGGAGCCACCGCCCTCCAGGCGTTCCTGACCTGGGCCATGGTGCGCCGCGCCACCTTGAGCGGCCCCTCGGCGGGCGCCTGGTGCGTCCTGAGCGCCATGGCCACCAGCCTTGTCGCGGTCCTGGCCGGCAGCCCGGCCGGCTCGCGCACGGCCCCGGCCATCGCCGGAACCGGCGTGCTCACCGCCGTAGTGACGTTCTGGCACTTGCAGTCCTCGGGCAGGGGGTGGGCGGGGCTGACGGCCCGGTGGGGCAGGTGCCCGGGCTGGGTCCGATCCGCCGCGCGCATGGCCCGCGAGACCATCATTGTCCTCATGGCCCTGGGTGTTGTCGTCCTCGCGGCGGCCGTCGTGGGCGGGGGAGGCAGAATGATGCGCCTGCACGACACGCTCTCGGGCGGGGGGTTTCTCGCCTCGGCCGGGCTGGTGGCGCTCCAGGTCGGGTGGGCGCCCACAGTCCTGGTGTGGGCCGTCTCCTGGCTCCTGGGCCCGGGGTTCGGCGTGGGGGCGGGCTCCGTGTTCTCCCCGAACCAGGTTGTGGCCGGCGCCGTCCCTTCCGTCCCCCTGCTCGGGTTACTGCCCACCGCCGGGGTGGGCTCGGTCGGCCGCTACTTGCCCGTCGTCGTCGTGGTGGCGGCCATGGTCGTCGCCTGGCGGTGCCGCGCCGCCCTGCGCGAGTTGAGCCCGGGCGGGGCCGTGGGCGCTGCTGTGGCGGCCGCCGCGACCATTGCGGCCGGGGTGTTCCTGGCCTGTCTGGCGGCGTCCGGGCCGGTGGGGCCGGGTCGCATGACCCAGGTGGGCCCCCACACGCTCATGACGACCGCTGCCGCCGCATTAGAGACCGGCGTTGGGTTGGTGAGCGTGTCGATCCTGACTCATCCGGCGATCCGTCGCCTGGTCGCGCGGGATGCCCCAGGGACGGACCAGACCGCCGAGACCGGTGACGAGGCCGCCCGTGAGCATGTCGAGGCGGAGAGCGCCCGTGGCCCGCGCGCCGGGCACCATGCCCGCCGGCAGACGGTCAGCGCCGACGAGGCGCAGCATGAGAATCATCAGAAGGCGTGGGACAGTGACGCTGTCAGCTGGAGGGCCGGCGCCCTCGTGGACGAGCGGGAGGGGTCCCGCCGGGAGGAGTCCCGCCGGGAGGAGGGGAAGCCAACACGGGCGGGCCGGGCGGGGGCGCGCGGCGCCGCTCCTTCGTGGCCGCCTCGGCGCCCCCGGGGCAGGCGGGTGGCCGATCCCGACCAGGACCACGGCACAGGCCAGGAGAGCGGCCGGCCCTAAGAGCACTCTAAGAGCACTGGAGGGCAGGGGGCTCGCGCAAGCAGGCGGCGCCCCGGCCCCCAAAAGGCCACGGCCCTGTCGACCTGGGAGCCACGGCCCTAGAGCGGGCGACTAACGACCGGGGCGGCCGGGGCCGCAGTGATCATGGGGCGGGGCCGCAGCGCTCACCGGGCGGCACCAGACTCCCTCGACCCCGGGGACGGCTGACCCTGGGGATGTCCGGGCGGTTGCTTAGCGTCGTGGGCGCGCCTCCGGCTTCTTGGCCTGCCCGGTGACGGGCATGCGCCCAGGCCGGCCGGGGCGGTAGCCTGGACGGGCCGCGACTGGCGAGGGTGGACCACCACCGGGGAGCGGCCGATTCCGCGGAGGGGCGTCGCCCGCCTGGGCGCCCCACCGCCGTACCGGCACCAAGGAGCACCACATGTCCACGTCTGAGTCCGCACCAGCCAGCCCCGGGCCCGCCTCTGACCGAACCGGCGCCGGCCGTGTCCCCCTGCGCCGCGCTCTGGTCTCCGTTTACGACAAGACCGGGTTGGTCCCACTCGCCCGGGCCCTGGCGCAGGCAGACGTCGAGATGGTCTCAACCGGTTCGACCGCCGCCACCATTGAGGCCGCGGGCCTGCCGGTGACCCCCGTTGAGGAGCTCACCGGTTTCCCCGAGTGCCTTGAGGGCCGGGTCAAGACCCTTCATCCGCGGATCCACGCCGGCATTCTGGCCGACCGCCGTAAGGACAGCCACCTGGCCCAGCTCGATGAACTGGGCGTGGCCCCCTTCGACCTCGTCGTGACCAACCTCTATCCCTTCACCGCCACGGTCGCCTCCGGCGCCCCCTTCGACGCCTGTGTTGAGCAGATCGACATTGGCGGCCCCTCCATGGTTCGCGCCGCCGCCAAGAACCACCCCAGTGTCGCGGTGGTCACCGAACCCGCCCGCTATGCCGAGGTCGAGGAGGCGCTGGGAGCGGGGGGCTTTACCGCCGCGGAGCGCCGCGCCCTGGCGGCGGCCGCCTTTGCCCACACCGCCGCCTACGACGCCGCCGTGTCCACCTGGCTCGCCCAGCAGGTGGAGGCCGGGCTGGCCGTCGAGGGCGGGGCCGCGGCCCTGCCCGCCTACGTGGGCGCCGGCTACCAGCGCCTCGGGTCCCTGCGCTACGGGGAGAACCCTCACCAGAGGGCAGCGGTCTACACCTGCCCCGGCCAGGGCGGGGGAGTGGCCAACGCCCGCCAGCTGCACGGCAAGGCCATGAGTTTCAACAACTACACCGACACCGACGCCGCCGTGCGCGCCGCCTACGATCACGAGGCCGTGAGTGTGGCCGTGGTCAAGCACGCCAACCCCTGCGGCATCGCCGTCTCAGCGGCCGGGGATGTGGCTGAGGCCCACCGCAAGGCCCACGCCTGCGACCCCGTGTCCGCCTACGGTGGCGTTATTGCCACCAACGCCACCGTCACCGCCCAGATGGCCCGCCAGGTCAGCCCCATCTTCACCGAAGTCGTCGCCGCCCCCGCCTTTGCGGAGGAGGCGGTGACGATCCTGTCGGCCAAGAAGAACCTGCGCCTGCTCCTCATTGAGCCGCCGCGGCACGAGGGCTATGAGATCAAACCGGTCTCAGGCGGCGCCGTCATCCAGGAGCGCGACTCCTACCAGGCCGGGGACGCCGACCCCGCCACCTGGACGCTGGTCGCCGGCGATGCCGCCGACGACGCCACCCTGGCCGACCTCGTCTTCGCCTGGCGCTCGGTGCGGGCCGTGCGCTCCAATGCCATCCTGCTTGCGGCCGACGGCGCCACCGTGGGCGTGGGCATGGGGCAGGTCAACCGCGTCGACTCGTGCCGGCTCGCCGTCGAGCGGGCCAACACCCTGGGCTCGCGCACCACCGGCGACGCCGCGACTGACAAGCCCGCGCGGCAGGGCGCCGCGGGCGGGGCCGAGGCCCTTCAGGCCCGCGCACCCGAGCGGGCTCGCGGCTCAGTCGCCGCCTCCGACGCCTTCTTCCCCTTCGCCGATGGCCTCCAGGTGCTCCTTGACGCCGGCGTGCGCGCCGTCGTCCAGCCCGGCGGCTCCATCCGCGACGGGGAGGTCATTGAGGCCGCCCAGACCGCCGGCGTCACCATGTACTTCACCGGCGCCCGCCACTTCGCGCATTGAGGCCCACCGGGCCCGCTCGGACCCATTGCCTGGGCTGTTGTCAAAGGGCGGTACTCCCGCAGTCGCGGGGCCGCACGTTGAGAAAGAGCGGCTGGGGACTCGCGGAGCAAGGTACTCCCGCAGTCGCGGGCCGCACGAACTCCCCGGCCTCCACCGCCCTACCGCCCGTCACGGGCCGGCAGATCCTCTGAGGCCATCGGGCGGCGCGTGGCGGTGGAGACGACCGCGCGCACCACCGAGCCCGGATCAGTCAGCGGCACCATGTGGGAGCGCGTACGGGCCACCATGACTCGCCCGTTAGGGACGGCGGAGGCGTACTCGTATGCCGCCCAGGCCCACGCGGAGGGGCCGCGCGCCCTCAGGACGGTGACCGGGACTGCGGGCGCCGGCAGCGGGTTGGCGGCCAGGCTCATGAGTGCCTGCGGGTAGTGGAATAACTCGTGGCCGCGGCTGCGAACCGTGGCGGCGTCAGAGTCCTCCGCCCGCACCCGCCGACGCAAATTGCGTGGCAGGTGGCGGAAGCCCGAGGCGTCCAGCACCGCCCCGCCTCCTCCCAGCCGGTAGGCGGCCACCAGGAGCCCCTGGACTGCGGCGTCAATCATCCGGCCCGGCAGGCTCGCCTCAGCCAGTATCCGCTCGGTGGAGGGCTCAATGAGCACCAGACCGGTGACCATCTCGGGGCGCAGGGCGGCGGCGTGCCGGGCCAGGATCGCCCCATAGGAGTGGGCGACCAGAATCGCGCCAGAGCCCGCCCGGGAGGCGACGACGTGCAGAAGATCCCCGGTGAGCTCCCTGAGCGGACGGCCCCGCCCAGTGGGCGGGGAGAGCCCCAGGCCCGCCCGGTCGTAGGTGACCACCGTCATCCCCTGGGCGGTCAGGCGCGGCACAGTGCGCGCCCACAGCAGGCGTGAAAGCCCTAGGCCCGACTCCAACACCAGGGTCGGGCCGAAACACACCTGCGGACGGTGCTCGACCACGTGCAGCCACCGCCCGCCGGGCACCCTCAGACGCGTGGTGATGGCGCGGCGGTAGCTCATGGGGACAGGGTACGGCCGCGGGCCGCCCGTGAGCGTGTGCCGGCGGTTACGATGACGGGGTGAGCCAGCATGACGAGCCGCACCGGGCCGAGCGCAGGCGGCCCTACCGTACTATCGCCGTCGTCCTGGTGGCGGCCGGCCTGCTCGTCGTCCCGGTACTGGCGCTGCTGGGCCACAACCGTCTGGCTGTTCTGTGGATGGCGGCCGGAATGCTGGCTCTGGCCCTGGTCCGTCTTCAGCGCCCTGACGGCACCTGGATTGCCGCGCGCAGCAGGCTTTTCGACGTCGTCTTCGGGCTGGGCCTGGCTCTGGCCCTCCTCGCCCTGTCCTACTATGCGACCCTGCCGCGAGTCTTTTAGGTTCCCGTGCGAGGAGGACTGGAGCTTTCACGCACCTTCACGTCCGTCATCCGGGCGGCCACTGTCCGGGTCTTTAGATATGTGAAAGTCTCCACGATTGCGACGGCGCCCGGCCGTCAACTCCCCAGTCTGGAAGGCATGACATGTCGAATGTCCGCACCGTCCTGGCCAGGGGCGGCATCCTGGTGTGGGTGCTCGCCGCAATCATCCTGGCGCTCCTACTCGGCTCAATCAAGGTGGGGGGCGCCCACCTCGTGCCAGTGCCGGCGGGTCGCGTCTTCGCCACCTTCTCCGGCCTGTTCAGCCAGTTCCTCTCCTTCTCCATCCCGCTGATCATTATTGGCCTGGTCACCCCGGCCATCGCCGACCTGGGGCGCGGAGCGGGCAAGTGGCTGGGCATCACCACCGCCATCGCCTATGGGTCCACCCTCTTCGCCGGCTTCGTCACCTACCTGGTGTGCGCCACCGTGCTGCCCTCGCTGCTGTCGGGCACGGCCCTGGCGAATGTGGCCGAGCCCGGCTCGGCCCTGTCCAGTTATTTCACCATTGAAATGCCCGCGGTGGTCGAGGTCATGACCGCCCTCCTGCTGTCCTTCGTCCTGGGCATTGGCCTGGCCATGGTGCCCCGCGGCGTGCTGCGCAAGGGCTTTGTGGAGTTCCGCGCCATTATCACCCGTCTTATTGAGCGCATTATTATCCCGCTGCTGCCGCTGCACATCTTCGGCATCTTCCTCAACCTCACCTATACCGGGGAGGCGTGGAGCATCATGCGAACCCTGCTGCGCGTGGTCGTGGTGGTACTCATCCTGGAGGTCGTTATCTTGGCCACCCAGTACACGGTCGCCGGGATCATAGGGCGCAAGAACCCGCTTAAGGCAGTGGTCACCATGCTGCCGGCCTATCTCACCGCCCTGGGCACCTCCTCCTCAGCGGCCACCATCCCAGTGACCCTGGCCCAGACCAAGAAGAACGGCGTTTCCGACGCGGTGGCCTCCTTCACCGTCCCCCTGTGCGCCACCATTCACCTGGCCGGCTCGACCTCAAAGATCTTCGCCTTTGCATTCGCCATCGCCCTGACCCAGGGCCTGAGCGTTTCCGCGGTCCAGTGGGTCGGCTTCGTTTTCATGTTGGGCATTACCATGGTCGCCGCTCCCGGGGTGCCCGGCGGCGCCATTATGGCCGCCACCGGCCTACTGTCCACCATGCTCGGCTTTGATGACGCCCAGGTGGCCCTCATGATCGCCACCTACATTGCCATGGACTCTTTCGGCACCGCCACCAATGTCACCGGTGACGGCGCCATCGCCATTGTCGTGGACCGCATGGCCGATGGGCGCATTGGCTCCGACGGCGACCCGGAGAACGCCCGCGAGCTCTCCTTCGACGGCATGGCCTACCTTGACGGCGTCAGTGTCGAGGGCGTGGTCAGCCCTGAGGAGTTGGCGGCCTCCGCTAAGGCCGCCGGCCCCGACGCCGTCCACTGACTGCGGGCCCACGGCCTGTGCGCCGGGGCGGCCCCCTGACGGGGGTGGCCGCCCCGGCGCGCGTGTCCGACGGGTGGTTCACCGCGCGGCGGAGAATCGTCCAGCCATGAGGCGCCGCAGCGGCCCCTGCTCAGTGGACAGCAGCTCGGCGGGGGAGCCGGAGGCCAGGACGCCCCCGGCATCGAGGACGACGACATGGTCGGCTTGCGCACTCCACTGGAGGCGGTGGGTGATTTCAATGACCGTGGCTCCCGCCAGGCGCCGGCGCACCCGCCGGCGCACAGCCGCGTCGAGCTCGGCATCCAGGTGAGAGGTGAACTCGTCCAGGATGAGCACGCTCGGGGCGGCCAGCAGCGCCCGGGCCAGGGACAGGCGCTGACGCTGCCCGCCCGACAACGACGCACCGCGTTCACCGACCAGGGTCTGATAACCCTCCTCAAGGGCCTCAATGTCCTCGTGGATCCCCGCGTCACAGCAGGCGGCGACTACTTCCTCATGGGTGGCCCCCGGGGCGGCCAGGCGGACATTGTCCTCGATGCTGGCCCGGAATAGGTGCGTGCGCTGGGAGACCAGGCCGACCTGGCGGCGCAGGCTCTCGCCGGTGAGTTCACGGATGTCAACGCCGTCGATCAGCACCCGCCCGTCCTGCGGGTCATCGAAGCGCAACGCCAGGTGCGCCAGGGTGGATTTGCCGGAGCCACTGGTGCCCACCAGACAGGTCCACCGCCCGGCGCACGCCCGGGCATTGACCTGGCGCAACGCCGTCGTTCCGACCCCGGGGTAGGAGTAGGTCACATTCTCCCAGACCACCTCGTGGGAGGGGCCCGGGGCGAGGACGCGCCCCCCGTCAGCGACCTCAATAGGGGAGTGCACCACCTCCCACACCCTCTCCGCTGAAGCGAAAGAGGCGTTGAGCGCGGCGGCGAACTCCTCTACGCCGCGCACGCACTCGCTCAGGCGCAGCACGGCTGCTGCGGCGGCGGCGAGAGCCGGCACGGACACGGCCTCCCGGCCCGCCCCGGCGGCGCCGGCCCAAACAACGGCCACCGGCGCCGCCAGGAGCAGCAGCTGGCAGGCCGCGCGCCGCGCTGAGGCCCAGACGGCGCTGGGACGGCCCGCCCGCGCCACCCGGCCCTCAATCTCCGCCATCTGCTCCAAACGGTCCTGACTGCGGCCGTAGCCCACCACCTCGCTCATGCCCTGAACGGTGTCGGTGACGTGGTGGGTCAGGTGGGCCCGGTGGGCCGAGACCTGCCGGGAGGACTCCAGGCTGCGGTGGAAGCCGGCGCGGGGGACGAGCAGCAGGGCGGCGACCAGGAAGGGCAGAGCCGTTGCCGCCAGGGACCAAGACGCGGTGGCACCAATGACCACCAGCACCGTCGTCGGCACTACCGCGGCGGACACGGCAGGGGCGAACGTGTGGGCGAAGAAGACCTCAATGCGATCCACGTCCTTGGTGGCACGGGCCAGCAGGTCCCCTGAGCGCGAGGTGAGGGTCACTCGGGGCGAGCGGGGGATGAGGGAGCGGAAGATCTCGGCGCGCAGCAGCTCCAGGGAACTGAACGCCACCAGGTGCCCCAGGAACTGCTCTCCGTAGCGCAGCGCGGCCTTGAGCAGCGACAGGCCCACCATGACCATGACCACCGGCCACACCCCGGCCGGAGCCCGCCCCTGCGCCAGGTCCAGGCCGGCCCGGGCAATGGCCCAGGCGCCCAGGGAGAACAGGGCGACCCCGGCGAGGAGGTCGGCCACGCGGCACAGGGCTGAGCCCAGGAGCGGGGCCAGAACCGGGCGGGCGACCCGCAACAACCAGGCCACCAGGACGCGGCGCCGGGGCGGGACCGGCCGGCCCGCCCGAGGGCCGGTGGCGGATGGCTCAGGCGTGGTCCGAGTGCCCATCTGAGTGCCCATTAGTCCCCCTTGGAGGCGGTCGGGACGGGAGCGGCATGCCCCGTCTGGGATGTCCGGGGCGTCTGAGGCGCCTGGGGCGCAACTGTCTCGGTGACGTGCCCGGCGGCCACGACCAGGAGCCGGTCGCAGGTGGTCAGGGCGTGTTCTCGGTGCGAGACGGTGACCACGGTGCGGTTCCTCGCCAGGCGCTCGACGGCGTCCACGATCTGGGCCTCGCTGGCCAGATCGACCTGGCTGGTGGGCTCGTCGAGGAGAAGGACGGGACGGTCCGCCAGCACCGCACGCGCCAGGGAAACGCGCTGGGCCTGCCCGCCGGACAGGCCCAGGCCGGCCTCCCCGACCTGGGTGTCCAGGCCCTGGGGCATGAGACGGACCTCCTGGGCGAGGTTGGCGGCTTCGAGGGCCCGCCACATCTCGTGGTCGGTGGCCCGGGGGGAGGCCAGGCGCAGGTTATCGGCTATGGTCCCGGTGAACAGCCAGGTGGTCTGGGCTACCAGGGCGCTGAGGGAGCGCACGTGATCCTGGGTGCGCGCGCTCAGCTCAATGCCGTGGATGCGCGCGGTACCGGCTGATGGCAGGAGGTCTCCGGCCAGGACCGCCAGGAGCGTGGACTTCCCCGAGCCCGAGGGGCCGACAATGGCCAGGTGAGTTCCAGGGGCCACCAGGAGGTCCACATTGGTGAGAATGGCGCTGCGATCCCAGGAGGCGTCAAGACCGCTCAGCTCTATGGCGGCGCCCGATGCGACCGGAACGCGGGTCGGTGCGGCCCCGGGCGCGGCAGGGCCCGGACCGGTGGCGCTCACGGTGGTGGCCGGATCACCGGGGCGCCGGCGCGACAGAACCTCCCGAATAGCCCGCTGATTGGCCAATCCCCCCATGCCGACGTAGAAGAAGGCGCCCACGTGGTCCAAAGGCTCCAACAGCACGTAGGAGGTCAGGGCCACCGCCAGGGCGTCACCGGCGCCAATGGCCCCCGAACCCAGGCGCAGCAGGGCCATGGCAATGGCGGCGGTAATGAGGAACAGGGAGAAGAGGCTGTCGGTGATGAGAATGACGAGCTGATTGCCCGCCAAGAGGCCCATGACGGCCCGGCGGTTCTCCTCCCCGGCCCGTTCCAGGCGCGCCTGTGTGCGCCTGGCGGCGCGGGCCAGGGTCAGGGTGGTCAGGCCCTGGATGGCGTCAAGGTACTCGGCGGCCAGGCGCGTGCGGGCGCGCCGAGAATTCGAGGAGGGGGCGCGCAGCACCGAGTGGAGCCCGGCAATGGCGGCCGGGACGAGGACAACGGCGGCACCCAGGACCAGGGCGGGCACGGCGTCAACCGTCAGGCCCAGCTCCAGGAGGACCAGCAGGGGGGACAGGGCCGCCGCCACCGTGGGGGCCAGGAAGGTCTGTCGGTACAGGGCCACGCGCTCAACGCCGTCGGTGAGCAGGGAGACCGTGGCGCCGCTGCGGGCCGCGGTGGAGGCCGCCGGACCGAGGTCGAGTAAATGCCCCAGGGCCAGGCGCCGCAGGTGGGCCTCCTCGCCGGCGGCGCTCAAGCGCGAGAGGAGTTGGACCGCCAGGTGGCAGGCGGCGCTCACCAGGGCGGCGCCCAGGGCCTGGAGGAGTTGGCCCGTGGACCCGGTGGGATCGGCGGGCTCAATGAGGGCTCCCAGGGCGCGTCCGGTGCAGATGAGAGCCCACCCTCCGGCCAGGGAGGCCAGCGCCGTCAGAAGGAAGGACATGGCCGCGGCGAGGCGCCCGCGCCGGGAGGCCAGGGGCGGCGCCGTGCCATGCGTGCGATGCGGGAGGGGTGCGGTCAGGGGCATTGTGGACCTTCTTGGCAGACAACGAAGACAACAGCGACAGGCAGTGAGGTGAGCCTAACCTTCACGCTCATGAGTCTAGCGAGGTGACAATACGTCAGCGGGGTGCGGTTGGGGGCGCTGGACGGATGCGGCACCGCACATCCTGCCAGCAGGGAGCGCCGATCTCTTCGACGGCGAACGAGGGCCCCGGCTATCGTCCTGGGCCGGTTAGACCATGGGCCCGTAGGCTGGCGGGCAAAGGGCCGCGCTGCCCGCGGCCCGTGACTGATCGTTCCAAAGGAGTCCTTCATGGCAAACGCTCCCGTCACCATCACCGTCACCGGTGCCGCCGGCAATATCGGTTACGCACTGCTCTTCCGCATCGCCTCCGGCGCCCTGCTCGGCCCCGACCAGCGCGTCAACTTACGTTTGCTGGAGATCCCCCAGGCGGTCAAGGCCGCCGAAGGCACCGCCATGGAGCTCTTCGACTCCGCCTTCCCGACCCTGGGCTCGGTGGACATCTTCGACGACGCCGCAGCCGCCTTCGAGGGAGCCAATATCGCCTTCCTCGTGGGCTCGATGCCCCGCAAGGCGGGCATGGAGCGCAGCGACCTCCTGGCCGCCAACGGTGGCATCTTCGGCCCCCAGGGCCAGGCGCTCAACGCCGGTGCCGCCGAGGACATCAAGGTTCTCGTGGTGGGCAATCCGGCCAACACCAATGCGCTGATCGCCGCCTCGCACGCCCCCGACATCCCGGCCTCCCGCTTCACCGCTATGACCCGCCTGGATCACAACCGCGCCCTCGCCCAGCTCGCCGTCAAGGCCGGTTGCCACGTCACTGACATTGACAAGGTCACCGTGTGGGGCAACCACTCCACCACCCAGTACCCCGACCTGACCCAGGCCACCGTCAAGGGCGCTCCCATTCCCGAGATCCTCGCCGAGCGCGAGTGGGTTGAGAACGACTTCATCCCCACGGTGGCCAAGCGCGGCGCCGCCATTATCGCCGCCCGGGGCGCCTCCTCGGCCGCTTCTGCCGCTTCGGCCGCCATCGACCACGTCCGCGACTGGTGCCTGGGCGTCACCGGCTACTCCTGGACGTCCTCGTCAATCATGTCCGATGGCTCCTACGGCGTGCCCGAGGGCATCATTTCGTCTTTCCCCTGCACTGCGCGCGACGGTGAGTGGAGGATCGTCCAGGGACTGGAGATCGACGACTTCTCCCGCGCCCGCATTGACGCCTCGGCGGCTGAGCTCCTGGAGGAGAAGGGCGCCGTCGCCTCCATGGGCCTCATCTGAGGATCTCCTCCCCACTGGTGCCCCGGGGCGTGCTGGCGCCCGGGGCACCAGCGCCGTGGCGCGGCGGACTTTTGGGGCGGCGGCGCTGCGGTACTGTGACGAGGTCATGGCACGCCGCAGCTCCAAACGCCCCTACCGGGATGGGCACATCCCCCTGGACATGGGGCGGCTCAGGTCACTTCCTCGCACCCAGGCGGGTCCTGGGGGAGCGGAGTTCACGGTGCGGCGGGTGCGCGGCGGGCAGAAGACTTACACCTGCCCGGGCTGTAATCGCACCATCCCACCGGGCACACCTCATATTGTGGCGTGGAGCACCGAGTCTCTTTTCGGCGCCGATCGAGGACTTGAGGAACGGCGTCATTGGCACTCCTCGTGCTGGCAGCGCGGCCTCTGGTGAGCCCGGGCGCCACAGCTATGTCATCAACTATGTCATTATGTCATACAGTGTGCCCGGCACTGGCACCGTGCCGGCTGTCGGCCCGGCTCCCGCAAGGCGCTTCGGCCGTCCCACCAGCCGGCCCGATACCAGACCGCCCCACGAATCACGCACCCAAGGTGACGGCTATGGATGTACGACTTCGCATACACCTGGACTCCAGTTCGACCGAGCCCGTCTTCGCCCAGATCTGCACCGCCATCCGTACTGACATTGAATCCGGGAGGCTCCACCCCGGAGCCCGGCTGCCGACCACCCGCGCCCTGGCCGCTGAACTCGACGTGGCCGTGAACACAGTCGCCAAGGCGTACCGTGAACTTGAGATCGCTGGATGCCTGGAGGGGCGCGGGCGTCGAGGCACGTTCGTCGTCGA
Organism: Actinomyces oricola; assembly: GCF_004104015.1. Classification (GTDB taxonomy): domain Bacteria; phylum Actinomycetota; class Actinomycetes; order Actinomycetales; family Actinomycetaceae; genus Actinomyces; species Actinomyces oricola. The sequence continues at coordinate 36,459 of NZ_RYFV01000019.1, forward strand.
CCAGTCGGGTACTGCGCGGCAGCGCGAGGCGCTGCGCTTCACGACAGCCATGCGGGCACTGGGGGCCACCCAGGAGGAGGCCCTGGCGCTGGTGCGCCGCGCCTGGGGCTGAAGGGCGCGTGGCCTTGGACGGCCGGCCGGCGAAGCCCTGGAACCGTCCCAACAGCACCGCCCCCGAGCCTCTGAAAACGGAGCCCAGGAGCGCGCCATGTGTCTGGCGACGCATGCCACTGCACATGGTTCGAGCCATATGCGCACAGAGCGGATTAACCCGATAATCCGGTTAGGTGTTTTTGGTCCCCCGACGCCGTACCGCGTCGGGGGACCAAAAACACCTAACCGGGGAGGGTCAGGCCGTCTTGCCCACGGAAGGGGCCGGAGCCTTCGCCTGGGGCGGGGCCGGCGCCTTCGCCTTCGGGGAGGCCTGCACCTTGGCCTTCGGGGGTGCGGGGGCCGGGGCCGGCTGTGCGGGGGCCGCCTCCTGGGCCTGCTCCGTCTCAGCCTTGGGGTCCTCCTCCACAGCAGCGAAAACGGGAGACGGGATGGCGGCGCCCAGCACTCCTCGCATCTCCTCCAAGTAGCCGGCCACCGAGTCGCGCTGGCGCTCAAGCTCCTTGACCTGCCGGTTGGCGGCCGCCGCCTGGGCCTCGGCGTCAGTGCGGGCGTCCTCGACAATGCGCTCGGCCTCCTCCCGGGCGTCGCGCAGGATCTCCTCGGCTTGGCGCATGGCCTCCTTCTGGCGGGCGGAGGCCGCCTCATCGGTCTGGGCGCGCACCGCCTCAGCGCGGGACAGGGTCTCCTGCAGGCGCTTCTCGGCCTCGGCGGCCTGCTCTTCGGCCTCGGCGTGCATCTGGGCAATGCGAGCACGAGTCGACTCGTGCGCCTCGGCGTCCTCCTTCGCCGCGGCCTCGTGGGCGGCGGCCACCTCCAAGGTGGCCTGCTGCCGCAGTTCAGTGGCCTCGGCGCGGGCCGCCTCCGCCTCATCCTTAGCGGTACGTCGCAGCGTCTCAGACTCACGGCGTGCTGCGCCAAGGACCTCAGTGGCTTCGGCGCGGGCCTTGTCCAAAGTCAGGCGGGCCTCCTCCGTGGCGGAGGAGACGGTCGCCTCGGCGCGGGCCGTGGAGGATGAGCGCAACTCCTCGGCCTCGGCGACGGCGGCCTCGCGCGTGGCCGTGGCTTCCCGCTCGGAGGACACGGACAATTCGGCAGCCTGCTTCTTGGCCTGGCTGACCGTCAGGGCCGCCTCGCGCTCGGCGGCGGCGCGCAACTCCGTGGCCTCGGACTGGGCGTCCGCCGTCATCTGCGCCGCCTGGCGCTCAGCGGCGGCGACGAGCTCCTCGGCACGGGCCTTGGCGTTGTCCAGGAGGGTTGAGGCCTCCGCCTGGGACCTATTGGTCAACTCCTGGGCCTCGCGACGGGCGTCGGTCAGGCGTGCGGCCGCCTCTGCTGAGCTGCGCTCGGATAGGCGCGCCGCATTGGTGCGGGTGCGTGACAGCAGGGAATCGGCCTCGGCATTGGCCTTGGAGAGCACCGAGGCGCTCTGCTCCTCCGCACTGCGCAGGAGCTGCTCGATGCGCGAGCCCAAGCCGGCGTAGCTGGGCTTGTCCGCCTCACGCAGTCGCCGCCTGGCATCGGCGAGCTCTCCGGTCAGGGTCATCGCCCGCTGGTCGAGGTTGGCGACCTCGCGACGAGCCTCTGCAAGCTGACGGTTCAGTGCGTCCAGACGCTGGTCGACCTGCGTCCGGTCATATCCACGCATGGTGATGGCGAACTCGAAGCGGTCTCCGCCCACAGTCCTCACTCCTCACTCCTCCTGGCATTCTGGCGGGCGTCGGCCGCCCTGCCGTAGGCCCTAGATTAGCGGTGCCCGAGGCCCTGTAGGGGGCCGTGAAGAGGGAGGATCACCCCCTCCAACGGCATCCGGAAGGTGCCTCCCAGGTACCTTTCGGGATGATCACGGGCAGATCACGGCTCTTCCGCTCAGGGCGCAGGATCTTGTGATCTTTCTTGGGAGTCGTGCGTCAGCGCCCAAGGCGTGGGACGCTGGGCCTAGAGCGCCTCTGCGCATCCGGATTCGGCGCCGGCTCCAGGGCCGCGCCTTCGGTGCCACTATCCGCCAACCAAGGAGATCAACGTCGTGAACCGACGTCTGCTGAGTGCGATCACCATTCTCATCGGCTTGATCGTCATCGCCCTGGCCGTATGCTCCGCCACCGTGTGGCGCCCCAGCTCGACGGCGCAGGCCCGCATGGCCGCGCCAACCGAACTGCCCTACGTGGTCACCGAGCCCGGGGTGCTTGGTCTGGTCGACTCCGAGGTCACGGTGACAGCCACGGCGGCAACCGATGAGAACGTGATCATTGTCGTTGCCCGCTCCTCTGACATGCAGGCCTGGCTTGCCGACGACCCCTACACGTCCATTAGCGGCCTGAGTGGCTGGGACACCCTGTCTTCTACCGATGTCACCGAGCGCTGCGACCAAGACGGAGCCAGCGTGGCCACATCGAAGGACACGGCCACAGCGGAGGCTGATGCGAGCGCATCGGCCACCCCGGAGGCAGGTGACACTTCCGCCTCCAGCGCCTCTGCGACATGCACTGCCCTGACGAGTTCGGGCGCCGATCCTGCTGCCTCCGATCTGTGGCTCAAGACCCAGACCGGCACGGGCAGCACCAGCCTTACCCTTGACGCCACCAACCCGGACCTGGTGGTGCTCGCGGCCACGACCGGGGCCGATGCCGCACCTGAACTGGCCCTGTCATGGCCCCGCAGCGTATCCACCCCCTGGCTCATCCCGGGTCTGGTCCTGGGTGGTCTCCTGCTCCTGGTAGGGGTCTTCGTGCTCCTCATTGACATCCAGATGCGTCACGCCGACTCGCAGCGGCGCGCCCGCGCCGCCGAGCGCGCCGCCCGTATTGCGGCGGCCGATGGCGTCGCCACGGCATCCCTGCCCATGCTCGACGATCCCGACCGGCCGCTGACTCGCCGGGAAAAACGGGACAAGGAGCGTGCTGAGCGCACCGGCGAGGAGTGGGTCGACCCGCGCACCGGCAAGGTCTATTACGGCGGGGTTGAGGCCCCGACCATCCCTGGGGCCCCCGCGGGTCCGGAAGGGTCCGGCGTCCCCGGGGCCTCAGCGGCACTGGAGTCCTCCGACGCCGTGGGTGGCGCGGAGGTGGACGCCGTGGATGCAGTGGATGCCGTGGATATGGCCGGCACTGCCCGCGGCAGCGCCGTCGTCCCCGGTCTGTCGGCACAGGCCGCGGCCGCCTACCGCGCTGGACGTGAGCCTGAGGAGGGGGACGCCTATATTCCGGCGGCCACGGATGATGACCAGGGGTGGCCGGCGGCCGGTGAAGGGCGGCCGTGGTCCGGGGTTACGGATGACCGGGAGCAGCCGACGGTTGCAGACCATCAGGGGTGGCCGGCGGCCACGGATGATGACCAGGGGTGGCCGGCGGCCGGTGAGGGCCGGCCGTGGTCCGGGGTTACGGATGACCGGGAGCAGCCGACGGTTGCAGACCACCAGGGGTGGCCGGCGGCCGGTGAGGGCCGGCCGTGGTCCGGGGTTACGGATGACCGGGAGCAGCCGACGGTTGCAGACCACCAGGGGTGGCCGGCGGCCACGGATGATGACCAGGGGTGGCCGGCGGCCGGTGAGGGCCGGCCGTGGTCCGAGGTCACCGGTGAGCGGTGGAGGACGCAGCCACGGACCTGGGATCTGTATGGCGCGGACCAGAACGATGACGACAATGAGGAGCACGCATAATGAACAGCCGCCGAGCCTTTCTTGCAGGCAGCACCGCAGCAGCCCTCACCACCCTCTTGGCCGGTTGCTCCCAGGACCTGCCCGCCTCGCCCTCGGCGACAGTGAGCGCCGAGGCCCAGCCCGTGCTGGACTCGGATCGTCTGACCGCCGTCCTGGAGCGCATTAACACCGGTCTGGTGGCGGCTGACAAGGATAAGGACGCCGATGCCCTCAGCGGCTACCTCACCGGGCCTGCGGCGCGCGTGCGCAAGGCCGAGTACGCCATTGCCACCGCCGCCGGTGACGACGGCCTCATTGACGTCTTCTCCACCACCAGCCAGGCCGGCGCAGTGGGCCTGACCACTACCTTCCCTCGCACGGCGCTGACCGTGACCCAGACCGACACCACGAACACCGTCCCCTACCTGCTGACCCTTACCCAGGAAAGCCCACGGGACGACTACGAGCTCTGGGGCTGGGCACGATTGTTCGCCGGGGTCGAGGTGCCCTCCACCACTACCGCCTCGGTGGGCTCTGAACAGGTTGATGTGCAGTCCACGGGCCTGGTTAAGACCCCGCAGGAGGTCCTAGAGGCCTACATCGACGCCTTGAACGCCCCTGACGGGGAGAACGGGGCGCTCTTCGCCGACGACCCTGTTCGCCAGTCCGTTGCCGCCGCCCGGGCCACAGATGTCGCCGCCGCCGGCGAGGTCTCAGTTTCGGCGAGTGCGGGCACAGACGGCTTCAAGGGGCTGCGCACCACTGAGGGCGGTGCCATTGTCACCACCACCCTCGGCTACTCCACCGTGTACAAGAAGACTGTTGCCGGCGCAACCTTCAACCTGGGTGGGACCGTGGGCACTCTTTTGGGCAGCGACACCGAGGTGCGCGGCACTGTCACCGCTTCCTACGATGTCATCATTGCCTTCTCGGTGCCCTCCGCAGACGTCGGTGGGGCGCCAGTGGCTCTGGGAGCCACGATGGTCCTGTCCTCAGTGGCCCGCGATGACTCCCAGGCTCCCGCCTAGTATTGGAGGTCTCCATGAGCATGTTCGGTGCAGTTGACCTGTCCACCCTTGCCCCCACGACGCCTGCGCGCACCTCACCGGCCGGTTCGACCCCCTCACCGGCGGCCGCGGGCCAGGAGCCGGCAGGGTCGCACGCCCAGGGGGTGCCCGCACCCCTGATTGTTGATGTCGACGCCGCCTCCCTGCGCGACGTCGCCGACGTCTCCACCCGGGTGCCCGTCATCCTGATCCTGCACACGCCCCGCTCACAGGCCAGCACAGCGCTCGCCGAGCTGCTTTCCCGTCTCGCTGAGGAGTACCAGGGGCGTTTCGAGCTGGCGCGGGTCGACATTGACGCCGCCCCAGAGGTGGCCCAGGCCTTCCAGGTGCAGTCGGTGCCCGCGATCGTCGCCTTGATCGGGGGGCAGCCGGTGCCCGTTCTTCAGGGCACTATTGAGGAGCCCTCACTGCGTGAGCTCCTCGAGCGCGTTCTGGAGGTGGCGGCCGCCAACGGTGTCACCGGGCGTTTGGACCTGGGGCGGGAGGCGCCCGCGGAGCCTGAGGAGAGCGAGGTCGAGCGCCAGGTCCGCGAGGCCATGGAGCGGGGCGACTATGCGGCCGCGGAGGCCGTCTACGACCACGCCATAGCGCAGAGCCCGGGGGACGGAGACCTGCGTGCCGGGCGCGCCCAGGTCAGGGTGCTGATTCGGATGGAGGGCAAGGATCCCACTGAGCTGCTTGCCGCCGCTGACGCCAACCCGCAGGATGTGGACGCCGCCCTGGCCGGCGCCGACGCCTCACTGGCCATGGGGGATATTGACGCCTGCCTGGGGCGCGCCCTGGAGGCGGTGCGCTCCCATCAGGGCGAGGAGCGGGAGACGGCCCGCCTGCGTCTTTTAGAGCTCTTCGAGGTGATCGGCTCAACCTCCCCAGAAGTGGCGCGGGCCCGCCGCCACCTCGCCTCCATCCTGTACTGACCTGTACTGAGCCCGCACCACCGGCCATTCTTCGCCGTCCTTCTTCTTGCTGACACCCGAGGCGGGCAGCGGTCAGGGGGCGTTGGGTGTCGCCGGGGGACTTCGCTGAAACAAGGCTCTGGGTCCTCCCATATGCGGGAGGACCCAGAGCTGTGCCGTTCATGCGCAAAGGCCGTCAGCCGATCGGCGTCGTCTTAATCCTCCAGACCTCACGGGCGTAGTCGCTAATGGTGCGGTCCGAGGAGAAACGGCCCGAGCCGGTAATGTTGACCCACACCTTGCGCTGCCAGGCCCGCTGGTCGGCGTAGTCGACGGCCATACGATCCTTGGTCTCCCGGTAGGAGGCGAAATCCCCCAGGACGTAGTAGACGTCGGCCGGCTCGTAGGAGTTCTCCAGGAGGCTGCGGCGCAGGTCGGCGAACCAGCCGGAGCCGTTGTCGTCCAGGGTGCCATCGGTGAAGGCGTCCAGGGCGCGCTTGAGGCCCGGAATGTTCTCGTAGTGCCACACCGGGTCGTAGGTCTCACGCAGCGTGGGCAACTCGTCCTCGGTGGCGCCGAAGATGTAGGCATTGTCCGGGCCTACCTCCTCAAGGATCTCCACGTTCGCGCCGTCGAGGGTGCCCAGGGTCAGGGCCCCGTTCATCATGAACTTCATATTGGAGGTGCCGGAGGCCTCCTTGCCGGCCATCGAGATCTGCTCGGAAATGTCAGCGGCCGGGATAATGTGCTCGGCCGGGGAGACATTGTAGTTGTGGATGAAGACAACCTTGAGGGTCTTGGAGACATCAGGGTCATTGTTGACCAGCTCGCCAATGGCGTTAATGAGCTTAATGATGCCCTTGGCGCGGATGTACCCGGGGGCCGCCTTGGCGCCGAAGATGAAGACGCGCTTCGGCACCTCCATGGACGGGTCCTGCTTCATGCGGAAGTACAAGTCCAGGATGTAGATGGCGTTGAGCAGCTGGCGCTTGTACTCGTGAAGACGCTTGATCTGCACGTCGAAGATGGCCTCAGGGTCGATCTCGACACCTTCACGCTTGGCCACCCAGGCGGCGAAGTCCGCCTTGTTGGCGCGCTTGACCTGCGCGAGGCGGTCGAGCACCGCCTCGTCGGCCGCCCCGGCATGCGCAGCCAGGACGGACAGGTCCTTGACCCAGGCGTCCGAGCCGGTGACCTCATCCAGGAGGGCGGACAGGCGCGGATTGCATTGGCGCAGCCAGCGGCGCGGGGTCACGCCATTGGTCTTGTTGTTAAAGCGCTCGGGCCAGATCGCATACCAGTCCTTGAGCGTGTCGCGCTTGAGGATCTCAGTGTGCAGGGCCGCCACCCCGTTAATGGAGTAGGAGGCGTAGCAGGCCAACCAGGCCATGTGAACCTTGCCGCCGGCCAGGGGGGCCATGTAGTCGATGGCGCCCTGATTGACTCCGCGCGCGGTCAGATCCTCGCGGAAGCGACGGTCGATCTCGCGAACAATCTCCAGAATGCGTGGGAAAAGGCGCTCGAAGATCGAGATCTCCCAGGTTTCCAGGGCCTCTGCCAGCACCGTGTGGTTGGTGTACGCGAAGGTGCGGGTCACCACCGACCAGGCCGCATCCCAGCCCAGGTGGTGCTCGTCCATGAGGATGCGCATGAGCTCGGGGATGGCGAGCACCGGGTGGGTGTCGTTGAGCTGGACCGAGTTGTACTCGGCGAAGCCGGAAAGGTCTTCGCCGTGGTGGGCGACGTAGTTGTCGACGATCTCCTGCAGAGAGGCCGAGCAGAAGAAGTACTGCTGGCGCACGCGCAGGACCTTGCCCTCATAGGTGGTGTCATTGGGGTAGAGCACACGAGAGATATCGGCGGTGCGCTCACGCTCCACAATGGCGTCGGTGAAGCGCTGGGAGTTGAAGGCGTCGTAGTCGAACTCCTCAACCGACTCGGCCCGCCACAGGCGCAGCGTGTTGACGTTCTTGGTGCCGTACCCGGTGATGGGCATGTCGTAGGGGACGGCCCGCACGGTCAGGTCCGCGTAGCGCACCAGGCGCTGAGCCTCCTCGCGGCGGATAATGAAGGGGTAGCCCTCCTCCATCCACGGGTCGGGGTGCTCGGTCTGGAAGCCGTCGGAGAACAGCTGCTTGAACAGGCCGTAGCGGTAGAGGATGCCGTAGCCGGCCACCGGCAGGTCCAAGGTGGCGCAGGAGTCAAGGAAACAGGCCGCTAGCCGTCCCAGGCCCCCATTGCCCAAAGCGGCGTCGGGCTCCTGCTCGAGGATGTCGGAGAGATTCTGGCCGAAGGCGCCCACAGCCGCTGCGGCCTCATCGACCAGGCCGAGGTTGGTGAGGTTGTTCAGCAGGGCGCGACCCATGAGGAACTCGGCGGAGAAGTAGTGCTCCATCCGCCCGGCGCGGTATGTCTGCTCGGTGGCGTGCCACTCATCCGCGATCGCGTCGACAATGGCGGAGGACAGGCCCTGCCAGACCTCCATCTGGGTGGATGCGGCGGCCGGGTGACCGGAGACGGCGCGCACCTGGGAAGGCACGGTTGCGGCCAGGTTCTTGGTCATTTTTCTTCCCTTGTCAGGCAACATGACGGTTGGCCGCATGGGGATTGCCGCCAACATGTGCAGCGCCCCACGGCGCTGGGCACAGTCCGGATCATGAGGACCTGCCTTAGCCCGTGCGCATGGATGGCGCTTGCCACGGGCCAAGACCTTACCGGGTGGATGTGGCAGGTGCCCGCTGAGGGGTTGTCGTCCTTGCCACTGAGATTTGGAGACGTTGGCGCGACACGTTTCCAGTTTTTTACGCACCAAAAGTCTTTCGATTATCTGGGCGTGCTCCTCGACTGACAATTCAGAACTGTATTCCTGGCGGGGCGACCCCGGCGGGATGGATCTGCGCATGCCGTCAGCGGCGTGAACGGACAGGGGAACACGCCGGGGACGCGCGACGCGTCGGTGGCCGACGCCATGGCGTCGACCACCGACGCGAGCCCGGGCGGACTCGACTCCACCGCCTCAGTCGCGCCAGGGCGAGCCCAGGGGCCTCACCCGCTGCCCCGTGGGCTCACACGAAACCGAGCAAGCCCGGTGGTTCACCGCCTCAGTCGCGCGTGGGACGCAGGAAGACCGCCCCCATGGGGGGCACGCGCAGCTTGACCGACGCCGGGCGGCCGTTCCACGGCAGCTCCTCGGCCTCAACGTGACCCATATTGCCCACGCCGGAGCCGCCGTACTCGGGGGCGTCGGTGTTGAGGACCTCGTCCCACTCGCCGGCGAAGGGCAGACCCACCCGGTAGCCCTCATGCGGGGTCCCGGCGAAGTTGACAATGCACACCATGAGGTCGTTGTGCGCCTCGGAGTCAGTGCCCTTGCGCAGGTAGGAGATGACATTGTGGTCGCCGTCGCCGGCCTCGATCCACTCGAAGCCGCGGTGGGAGAAGTCATCGGCCCACAGGGCGGGGGAGGCCTTGTAGAGGCTGTTGAGGTCGCTGACCAGTTTGAGCAGCCCCTGGTGGCCCGGGTCGTCTAGGATCCACCAGTCCAGGGACTGGTCGGCATTCCATTCCGCGCCCTGACCGAACTCCTGGCCCATGAACAGCAACTGCTTGCCCGGGTGCGACCACTGGTAGGCGTACAGGGCGCGCAGACCGGCCAACTCCTGCCAGGCGTCGCCGGGCATCTTGGACAGCAGTGAGCCCTTGCCGTGCACGACCTCGTCGTGGCTGAGCGGAAGGACGAACTGCTCGGAGAAGGCGTACACCAATGAGAAGGTCAACTCGCCGTGGTGGTAGCGGCGGTTAATGGGCAGCTCGGCGAGGTAGCGCAGGGTGTCGTTCATCCACCCCATGTTCCACTTCAGGCCGAAGCCCAGGCCGCCGTACTCGGTGGGGGCGGTCACCCCCGGCCAGGCGGTGGACTCCTCGGCGGCCATAATGATGCCCGGGTGCTTGCGGTAGGCGGTGGCGGTGGCCTCCTGCAGGAAGGAAATCGCCTCCAGGTTCTCCCGGCCACCGAACTGATTGGGGTGCCACTGGCCGTCCTGGCGCGAGTAGTCCAGGTACAGCATGGAGGCGACGGCGTCCACGCGCAGGCCGTCGGCGTGGAACTCCGAGAGCCAGTACAGGGCGTTGGCCACCAGGAAGTTGCGCACCTCGTTGCGCCCGAAATTGAACACGTAGGTGCCCCAGTCCGGGTGCTCGCCGCGCTGCGGGTCCGGATCCTCGTACAGGGCGGTGCCGTCGAAGCGGGCCAGCGCCCACTCGTCCTTGGGGAAGTGGGCGGGCACCCAGTCCAAAATGACGCCAATCCCGGCCTGGTGGAGCTGGTCCACCAGATAGCGGAAGTCGTCCGGGGTGCCGAAGCGCGCCGTGGGCGCGTAGTAACCCGACACCTGGTAGCCCCACGAGCCGCCGAAGGGGTGCTCGGCCACCGGCAGGAACTCCACGTGAGTGAAACCGGCCTCCTTGACGTAGGGCACCAGCTCCTCGGCCAGGCCGCGGTAGCCCAGGCCCTGACGCCACGAGCCGACGTGGACCTCGTAAATGCTCATGGGCCCGTTGTGCGCATTGGTCTTAGCGCGCTTCTCCATCCACTCCTGGTCGCCCCACTCGTGGAAGCGCTCAGTGACCACCGAGGCGGTGGCCGGGGGGACCTCCGAGGCGCGGGCCAGCGGGTCCGCTTTCTGATGCCAGGAGCCGTCACCGAAGCACAACTCGTACTTGTAGCGGGCGCCCACGCCCACTCCGGGGATGAACAGCTCCCACACGCCAGACGCCCCCAGGGAGCGCATGGCGGTGGCGGTGCCGTCCCAGTAGTTGAAGTCGCCGACAACGCGCACCGCGCGGGCGTTGGGGGCCCACACGGCGAAAGCGACGCCCTCGACCTCTCCCATGTCGCCGGAGTAGCGCTTAATGTGGGATCCCAGCACCTCCCACAGCTCCTCGTGGCGGCCCTCGGAGATGAGATAGGTGTCCATCTCCCCCAGGGTCGGCAGGAAGCGGTACGGGTCGTCCACCGTGGTGGTGTCCTCGCCGTAGGTCACCGCAATGCGGTAGTCCGGGATGGTGTCACCGGGGATGACGGCGACCCACACGCCGTCGCACTCGTGCACGGCCGGGTAGGTGCCGTCCTTGGTGACAACGCTAACGCCGTCGGCCAGGTGACGAACGGTGCGGATGGTGATGCCGTCCTCGCCAACATGGGCGCCCAGCACCTCATGAGGGTTGTGGTAGCGGGCGTAGGCGACATCCGCGAGGATCCAGGGATCGACGGGAACGGGGGACGGAGACTCGGGGCTATTGACGTCGGTCATGTCATCAACTCTTCCATGAGGTGTGGGTGCCAAGGGCTACTTTGCACCGGGTGTTTCAGGCGGCTGGTGTGTCGGTTGGGAAGGACGGGCGTCCGGCCCGGATCAGCGCTCACCCCCGGCCAACAGGGCCTTAAGGCCATTGACTGGGATGGTGAGCCAGGTGGGGCGGTTGCGCGCCTCGTAAACCGCCTCATAGAGGGCCTTGTCGAACTCCAGGGCCGCCAGCAGGCAGTCCTCGGTCCGCTCCTGCTCCGGAGTCCGAGGCGGGGCGGCGTCCCGGTAGCCGCGCAGGAAAGCCGCGCGCACGGCCGGAAGCCAGGAGGGGTCCTGCGCTCGGCCGACAGCCGCGGCATAGTCGAAGGAGCGCAGCATCCCCGCCACGTCGCGCGCCGGCTGGTCCGGTGCGCTGCGCTCGGCCAGGGGGCGCAAGGGCTCTCCCTCGAAGTCCAGGACATACCAGTGACCTTCAGCGCTACTGGTGTGGAGGACCTGCCCCAGGTGGTAGTCGCCGTGGACCCGGGTAGCGGCGGCCAGGCGCGGCAGGGCGGCCAGGTCGGCCAGCAGGGCGTCAAGGCGCCCCTGGAGGCCGGGCAGGTCGCCAATGAGCGCCGGCACCTCATCCAGGGCCCAGGCGGCCCGACGGCGCAACCCGGCCGCCAGCTCGGCCGGCCGGCCGCCGTCGGCGGTGCCCAGGGCGGAGGCGAGGTGGGCGTGCATGCGGGCGGTGGTCGCGGCCAGGTCCGTGGCCAACTCAATGGCGCGGCGGCGCGCCGGACCGCCGGCGTCGTCCTGCCGGGCCAGGTCGCAGAATAGGGAGAAGCCGTCGCGAGCCCGGGGGATGAAGGCGCAGGCGACCGCGGCGTCGGTGGTCGCCTCCTGGCCCGTGTCCGGGTCGCTCCAGGTCAGGGTCGACCAGGCCACCGGGGGTGGAACCTGCTGCCAGCCATCGTGGGCCAGGGCCACGCACACTTCGACATCGGGGTTGCGTCCGGCGGCGAGCACCCGGAAGAGCTTGACAATGACGTCTCCAGTGGCCCCGTCCTCACGGCCCTGGGCTTCTTGGCCCTCGGCGGGAGCGGGCATGACCACGCTGGTGTTGGACTGCTCCCCCGTGATGACCCGTAGCCGCTGGGCGCGCTGGGCGATGGCGCGCGTGCCTGCCGGGTCCACAGTGGTGCCGGCCGCCAGCGCCGCCAGTGCCCAGGCCCGCCAGAAGGCCGGGTGGTGGGCGCCGTCGACCAGCGCCACCTGGCTCCCGTCAGGGGCGGGGGCCAGCACGCCCTCACTGCCGGGGGCCTCGCCATCGACGGCGAAGCGCGCCAGCTCCGCGGCGCTCTCCAGCACCACGGGCACGTGCATGAGGACGGGAGCCGTCTGGCGGGAGCCGGTGCGGCGAGCAGACACCAGCAGATCGCGGACACTGGGAGCGAGTTCCCAACTGCCGATGATGGACAGCGAACCGGGCTCAGGCGCGGCGTCTCCTTTGAGCGGGAACCAGCGCCGGTCCCTCATCCAGGACTCGAGCGCGGCCAGCAGGGCAGCGTCCTCGGGCCATGCCGGCACCTGGGTGCGATCAGCCATTGTCCTTCCCCTCCCCGTCCTGCTGACGGACAATGCGGCGGCGACCCCATGCGCCCGATCCCCGCGCCCGGGATTCGCGGGCGGCCGCATCCGGCAGGCCGGCCCCGACGGCGGAATGCTCGGCGCCACGCTGCGCCGAACCGGGGCCGGTGGGCCGCCATGGCCGTTGAGGCGGAGAATTGGGGACGCCGGGGAACGCCGAGACGGCAGAGGCTGACAAGGTGCCGAAAGCGGTCACGGGGCTCCTTGGATAAGAGTGGGCGGGCGAAGGAACCGGTGTGGTGATGAACGAACCGTTCATCACCACACCGGAGTGGCCTTATAGGGGCTTGACGCTGAGTACGTGCGCGACCTGGCCGCCGTAGGGGTCCAGGCGGACGTAGTTCTGGCCGGACCACTCGAAGGTGGAGCCGGTGAGTTCATCAGTGACTGCCAGCACCGGGTGGGAGCCGTCCGTGCCCGCCGGCAGGCCCAGGGCCTCCAGGTTGAGGTAGACCTCGCCCTCATGCGCCCCGTGCGGGTCGAGGTTAACCACCGTCAGGACGGTGTCATCCTCGCCGGTGGGCGAGTGCGCGGCGTCGACACGCTTGGAGAATGCGATGAGGTTGTCATCGCTGGTGCCGTGGAACCACACGTCACGCAGCTGGAGCAGGGCCGGGTGCTTGGCGCGGGCCTCGTTGAGACGGGTCAGAAGGATCTCAATGCCATTGCGACGGGCGGCGGCGAAGTCGCGCGGCTTGTACTCGTACTTCTCGTTGTCGATCTGCTCCTCGTAGCCCGGTCGCGGAGTGGACTCAGCCAGTTCATAGCCCGAGTAGATGCCCCACGTTGGCGACAGCGTCGCCGCCAGAACGGCCCGCAGCTTGAAAGCGGGCACCTTCCCGTTGGTCATGAAGGGGGTGAGGATGTCGTGCGTGGTGGGCCAGAACGCCGGGCGCAGCAGGTGCGCGGTGTCCTGGGACAACTCGACGGTGTAGGAGGTGAGCTCCTCCTTGGTGTTGCGCCAAGCGAAGTAGGTGTAGCTCTGGTGGAAGCCGATCATGCCCAACGTGCGCATCATGGCGGGACGGGTGAAGGCCTCCGCCAGGAAAAGCACCTCGGGGTTCTCCTCATGGATCTGGCGCAGCAGGCGGTGCCAGAAACTCAGCGGCTTGGTGTGGGGGTTGTCCACCCGGAAGATGGTGACTCCATGGGAGATCCACGTGCGCAGCACCTCCAAGATCGCCTGGTAGATGCCCTCGGGATCATTGTCGAAGTTCAGGGGGTAGATGTCCTGGTACTTCTTGGGCGGGTTTTCCGCATAGGCGATAGAGCCGTCGGCCAGGACCGTGAACCACTCGGGGTGCTCCGACACCCACGGGTGGTCCGGGGAGCACTGGAGGGCCAGGTCCAGGGCGACCTCCATGCCCAGCTCGCGAGCGCGGGCCACCAGGGCCTCGAAGTCCTCGAAAGTGCCCAGGTCGGGGTGGATGGCGTCGTGGCCGCCATCGGGGGAGCCAATGCCGTAAGGGGAGCCCGGATCGCCCTCACGGGCCGTCAGCGTGTTATTGCGGCCCTTGCGGTTGGTCAGGCCGATCGGGGAGATGGGGGTGAGGTAGAGGACGTTGAAGCCCATGGCGGCGATACGGTCCAGGCGGGCGGCGGCCGTGCGCAATGTGCCCGAATGCCACTGGCCGTTCTCGTCGACATGCGCGCCCAGGGAGCGCGGGAAAATCTCATACCAGGAGCCGGCCAGGGCGCGCTCGCGGTCGACCTGCAGCGGGTAGCTCGGGGAGGGGGTGACGAAGTCGCGCAAGGGCAGACGATCCAAGACCTCGACGACCGCGGGGGCCAGGCCGGCCGCGAGCCGGTCGGCGCTCTCACGCGACTGATCGCGCAGGGCCTCCACGGCGCTGCGCAGGACGGCGATATCGTCCCCGGCCCGGCCGGGGACTTCAGCGGCGCGCTCCAGGACGCGGGCGCCCTCCTCGAGCATGAGTTCGACGTCTACGCCAGCAGGAACCTTAATGCCGGCGTCGTGGCTCCAGGTGGCGTAAGGGTCTGACCAGCCTTCGACGCGGAAGGACCAGTCGCCGGGCTCATCGGCGGCCAGGCGGGCCTCATAGCGGTTCAGGCCCATAAGAACCTCGCGCATGGGGGCGCTGGGGCCGTCGGTGCCATCGGGGCGGATGAGAACAGCAGTGGCACCGAAGCGATCGTGACCCTCGCGGAAGACGGTGGCCCGGATCGGGATCACCTCGCCGGGCACGGCCTTGGCTGGCCAGCGCCCGTCCTCGACGACGGGGAAGACCTCGGTCACTGGAATACGGCCGATCGGCGCAAACGGCGCCGGTTGCGGCGCGGGTGCGGCGGTGGCGGGGGCAGGGGGCTGGGGCGCGGCGTTGCGCGTGGTGTTCGCGGTCACAGGCCAAGCCTACGGGTTCATACTCGTTTGCGTCACGTCAACCCCGCGCGTTCCCTTGTCGAAATCGGTTCGGCCGCCGCCTCATGCCTGCGGCTGCGGTCTCAGCAGTCTCAGTAGTTCATGTGCATGGCGGCGCGCACGGCGTCAAGGGTCTGCCCGGCAACCTCACGCGCCCGCTCGTTGCCGGCGTGCAGGACCTCCACAAGATAATCCTCATTGGCCGCCAGCTCGGTGCGGCGGGCCCGAACGGGGGCGAGGAACTCGTTGACAGCCTCAGTGGTCACCTTCTTAAGGGTGCCGGCGCCGCCATCGCCGACGCGCTCGGCGATCTCCCGGGGTGTTCCGGCCCCGCACAAGGAGGCGAGCATAAGCAAGTTGGAGACCTCGGGACGGTCCGCCGGGTTGTAGGTGATGACCCTCTCAGAGTCCGTCTTAGCCTTCCTCAGGAGCCTGGCGGTCTCATCGGCGCTCATGCGCAACTCAATGGTGTTGCGGCGCGACTTACTCATCTTCTCCCCATCGAGGCCCAGGAGCAACGGCGCCTCACTGAGCAGCGCCTCGGGACGGCGGAAGACCGGATGGTCCTTGACTGCGCGCCCGTAGCGCTTGTCGAAGCGCTGGGCGATGAGGCGGGCCTGCTCCAGGTGGGGGAGCTGGTCCTTGCCCACCGGCACCAGGTTGGCCTGGCAGAAGAGAATGTCGGCCGCCTGGTGGACCGGGTAGGTCAGCAGCAGCCCACTCATGGCCCGCCCGTCGGTGGCCTCCAACTCGGCCTTGACCGTGGGGTTGCGGTGCAGTTCGGCCTCGGTGACGAGGGACAGGAAGGGCAGCATGAGCTGGTTGGCCGCTGGCACGGCCGAGTGGGCGAAGACGGTGGAGCGCTGCGGGTCCACGCCCACGGCGAGGGTGTCGGCCACCAGGGACAGGACTCGCTCGCGCAGGGGTCCCAGGGCGTCGCGGTCGGTAATGACCTGGTAGTCGGCCACTAGGATCCAGGTGTCGATGCCCATGTCCTGGATGGTCTTCCAGGAGTGCATGGTGCCGAAGTAGTGGCCCAGGTGCATGTGCCCGGTGGGGCGCACCCCCGTGAGCATGCGGTAGCGGCCGGGATTGACGACCAGGTCCGCCCTGATTTCCTGGCTGCGGGCGATCGAGCGGGCCAGCGAGGCTTCATTGGTGGCGTTGGCCAGCGCATCCTCGCCAGCGGTGGAGGTCAATGTCATGGTGACATCCTATGCGGACTCGTGGGCAGTTCTCCCCGGCGTCCCTGACCCCCGGCTCAGCGGGGAGGGTATGGCACACCATAGAATGACCCCCATGGTCCCGAGTCCGCCTGATGACCTTGATGCCCTCGCCGCGGCAGATCCGACGGCCCTGGACTTCACCCTGGAGCGCATTGCCGTCTCCCGTGTTGATCTGTGGCCCGTCCTGGCCGCCAACCCGTCCACGCCGGAAACGGTGCTGGGAGTCATGCGTTCCTACGGGTCTGCTCAGGTCCAAGAGATCCTTGCGCATCGACAGACGCCCACGGCCGGGTCCCGCTCATCCCTCAGGCAGGTCGCAACAGACTCCCAAGGCCCCCTCGGTGTCGTTGAGGGTGGGCCATTGGGGGCTGTGGGCGACCAGGATGACTGGGACCTCAGTAATGGTGTGCGCCTGCTGCCCCCGGTTCCCATCTATTCCTGGGGCTCCCAGCCCTCTCAGCCCCCCAGGCGGCGGGCGGCCGGCGGTAGGCGGGCCAGGACCCGGCACCCCCGCGGCCATAAGCCGGCCGAGGCGCCCCAGCCTGAGGCGTTCAGGGCGCCGGAGGCGCCGCCGAATCGCTTCCAGGCCTCAGGGCCGCCCCAGGGCCAGTCACCGCCGCCCCGGGACGGCGGTGATCGCAGTTGTCCCTCTGACGGCCGGGGGCAGTCGGCGCCGCCCTGGGGCGGCGGCCCCGGGGCGGGTAGGGGACCCCAGGGAGGGAAGGCGTCCAGAGGGACAGCGCCCGGCCAGCGCGGCTCGGCCGCTCCCGCCGCGCAGCGCCGCCGGAGCGGCCAGGCTACGGCGCAGCGGAGAAAAGCGCAGCAGAGAAAGAGTTCTGGATCCTGGGTGGCAGTACTGGCGGTCATTGTCCTGATCCTGGGCCTAGGGCGGGGTTGCATCGGGATGCTTGGTCTTGACGGCCAGAGCACCAGCCACGCCCCGAGCGTGCGGCCCTCGACCATCCCGGGATTAGATGTGCGCACTCCGTCCTTGGGCTGGCTCCGCTACGGCACTTGGATTTTGGATCCAGCCCGTCTTGACCCCGATTTCGCCTCCGGTTTCACCGAGGCCTGGCGGATCCCGGGCCTGGCTCCCGGGAGTCGGGTTGAGGACTCTGAGGGCGGGAACCTGATTGCCGCCGAGCTCGCCGACGGTTCTGTGGGGCTATGGGACATGGGGGATGGCGCCGAGGAGGGGCCGGTTCAGATATGGTCGGGCCCCTGCCCCCAGGGGTGGGCCCTGGGGGCCAGGTCCCTGTGGTGCGGGAGCACGCAGATCAGTGTCTCAGAGGACGAGCAGGGGCAGGGCTCCCAGAGCGCGGCAACCGATGAGGTCAGCACCAATGCCACTGGCCGCCTGGTTGCTCAACGCAGTTCTTGGGCGCTTTTTGTGGAGGGCACGGGCTCTGACGGCCGGCCGGAGGGAGCGCTCTCAGTCTGGATGGTGAACCACTCGACGCCGTTATGGTCTTCGCCGGGTCCTTTCCGCAATGTTGAGCAGGTCAATAGCCGACTCCTGCGGGCGCAGGACGCCACCAGCGGTGAGACGGTGCTCCTGGAGTGGGCCACTGGCCAGGAGGTCCTGCGCGGCGCGCAGGATGCCCAGGTGCTCCTCGCCGGGTCCGGTCAGGGGGTGTTTCTGATTGAGGCCGAGGCCGGCCGCGCCCAGTTCTACGACGCCGCGGGTGCGTCGCCGTCAGCACCCTACGAGGTCGACGCCGGGCGCCCGGTGCATCTCCTGGGGAGCCCGAGCGTTTTCAGCGAAGAGGAGTTCAACGCCCTTGTGGAGGACGGGGCTCAGGCCGCTGCGAGGGGGACGTGGAACCTCTACCAAGGAGCGCAACAGGTCAATGTCGTGCTCCCGTCGGCCGGCGCCGACTGTGCGACATGGACTGTCGAGGGCCGGGAAGTGGACATTACGAGCCTGGCTGATGGCTCGGGCACCTGCCCAGTCACACTGACCCTGCTGGACGGGAAGGCCGATGATGGGGCGTCCGTCATCCTGCTTCAGGGCCCGAGCGGGGCACAGGTGACGACCGCCTCCACCAAGTCGAACGCGCCCAGCAGCACCGTGGCGGGAACAGTCACGGCGCTCTACTCCAGGCTCGTCGTCGCCAACCAGAACGGCGAGCTCGTGGGCTTCCTCCCCGAGGATTGAGCGCCGCCCGCCCCAAGGGGCGGCGACAATCCGGCTACGACGCGCCCCGCCGAGGAGTCCGCCGGCAGCCGATGGGCTCCTCGGTCGAAACAGTAATCCTGCCCGACTGGCTAGCCGGCAGTGGCCATCTCGTCCTGGTCGCGGGGAGCCGGCCCCAGGAGCTCCCCGGACAGGTAGATCCTCAGGCTCAGGGGATCCATGGTCGTGGTATCACCGGGCCGGTCCTGACGGCAGTCGGTGGTCCCGGCCCGCGGGCCCCGCGAGCGCCCATGACACACCGCGCGGGCGGCGGCCTCGGTGCGGAACACCCGTCGGGCCAGGGCGAAGGCCGAGGTGCGCGGGCGCGGCACCGCCCAGGTGGAATCCCATATCAGGTGCCAGTCGGTGTTGTGCCCATTGGGCAGGACCACGTCGACCTGGTCCAGTGAGCCGTTAATGACCACCAGCAGGTCGTCGTCGCCCCAGCTGGCTCCCGATCGCAGCATCTGTACCACCCGGGTGTGGCAGTCGTGCCAGTCCTGGGCACTCATGTGCATGGCGTCGGCCCGATACCAGGACAGGTCCGGCAGAGTGTCATCCTCAGGGACCATGCCGGTGGCGAAACGGTCCGGACGGAGCACCGGATGCTCATCGCGCAGCCGGATGAGGAAGCGGGTGGTGGCCACCAGGTCCTTCTGCCAGGCCTCCAGGTCCCAGTTGTACCAGGAGATGGGGGAGTCCTGGCAGTAGGAGTTGTTGTTACCGCCCTGCGTGCGGCCCATCTCGTCACCGCCCAGCAGCATGGGGGTGCCGGCACTAATGAGCAGGGTGCCCAGCAAGTTGCGGGCTGAACGGCGGCGCAGCACCTCGATCGGCCCGCCGTCCAAACCCTCGGGGACGGGGCCCTCGAAGTTGTGATTCCACGAGCGGTTGTCGTCAGTGCCGTCGCGGTTGTCCTCACCGTTGGCCAAGTTGTGCTTGTGGTCGTAGCAGGTCAAATCCCGCAGGGTGAAGCCGTCGTGAGCGGTGACGAAGTTGATGCTCGCCAGCGGGCCGCGCCCGCCGGGGTACTCGCCGTGAATGAACACATCGGCGCTGCCGGACAGGCGCGTGGCCAGGTCGCGCAGATCGGAGCCCGGGCGGCCCTTGGACATCTCTGAGGCGTCGTGCAGCCAGAAGGAGCGCACTGTGCCCCGGTAGCGGTCGTTCCAGTCGTGAAAGGGGGAGGGGAACTCCCCGGTGCGCCAGCCGCCGGGGCCTATGTCCCAGGGCTCGGCAATGAGCTTGACATCGCTGAGGACCGGGTCGACCGCCATGCCGACGAGCAGCGGGTGGCGCGGGGTGAACTCCGCGGCGTTGCGGCCCAGCGTCACGGCCAGGTCGAAGCGGAAGCCGTCGACGCCGACGTCACCGGCCCAGTAGCGCAGCGAGTCCAGGACCAGCTGGACGGCGCGGGTGGAACGGAAGTCCACGGTGTTGCCGGTGCCCGTGACGTCCACGTACCCGGCTGGGCGGTGCGGCGCGTGCAGGTAGTACTCCAAGTTGCCCAGGCCGCGCAGAGACAGTGAGGGCCCGTCCATGCCGCCCTCGCAGGTGTGGTTGTAGACCACGTCCATGACGACCTCCAGGCCCGCCTCGTGCAGGAGGGAGACCATGCCGCGGACCTCGTCAAGGATGGCCTGGGGCCCGGAGGCCTGGGCGGCGGCCGTGGCGTAGGAGGGTTCGGGGGCGAAGTAGCTCAGGGTCGAGTAGCCCCAGTAGTTCGTGCGGTTCTTGAGCTGGAGGAACGCCTCGGAGAAGGCCGCGTGAATGGGCAGCAGTTCAATGGTGGTCACGCCCAGGGATTTCAGGTGGGAGATGGTGGCCGGATGGGCCAAGCCCGCGTAGGTGCCGCGCAGGTGCTCGGGCACACCGGGGAGGTTGAGTGTCAGTCCTTTAACGTGGGTCTCGTAGACGACCGTGCGATTCCAGGGGATTCGCGGTCCGGGGACCACCGGGAAGGAGGGGCCGGTGACCACGCTCAGGCTCACGAAGCCCGCAGAGTCCAGGGCGGAGGGGCTGAAGGGCACGAAAGTGGGGGCCAAATCCTTATCGACGGCGTGCGCGTAGACCTCAGGGGATAGGAGGGTTTGACCGGCCAAGGATCTGGCGTAGGGGTCGATGAGCAGTTTGCGGGGGTTGTGGAGCAGGCCCTCGGAGGGGTTCCACTCGCCGTGAACGCGGTAACCGTAGCGCTGGCCCGCACCCACCCCGGGCACGTGGGCGCTCCAGGCCCCGTGGAGGGGGCCGTGCATCCCGATTCGCCGCTCGCTGGTGATGGCCCCCTCGGCGTCAGTTTGAACCAGGCACAGGTCGACGGCCCGGGCGTGCGGGGCGACGATGACGAAGTCTGTGCCGTCCCCTGCCAGGGTCGCACCCACGCGGCTGCGGTTGGTGGCGTCGCAGGCGGCTAGCGGTGCTGCCTCGGTAAGGGGTGGATAGGACATGGGCTCCATTGTCGCGACTCAACTCCATGCTGGCCAACTCGGCGAGCCGTCGTGGAGGGATGAATTCTTAATCCCCGTGCCGCTCCGGCCGGCGGCGCCGGAGCAGGGCCCTTCTCCACGCTCACTTGAGCGCGGCAATACGCGGTTCTCGCCATTCGCTATGGTTTTCGATTGACATATCGTCTTAGCAGTGGGGCCGCGGCCGGGGTGTCCCAGGTGATCCAGCGCTCATCGGAGTGCGGCCCCGGTTATGGCAACCTTGGGGGCATGAAAACCGTGGTCTGCATCAAGCACGTCCCCGACGTGCAGTCCGAGCGGCGCCTGGAGGACGGGCGCCTCGTGCGCGGCGAGGACGATGTCCTCAATGAGCTCGATGAGAATGCCATCGAGGCCGCCGTCTCCATTGCCGAAGAGCTCGGCGGCGAGGTGATTGCACTGACCATGGGACCCGAGGACGCTGAGGACAGCGTGCGCCGCGCCCTTCAGATGGGCGCCGACTCCGGTGTTGTGGTCAGTGACGACTCCCTGGCCGGCGCCGACGTCGTGGCCACCGCCAAGACCCTGGCCGCGGCCATCGCCCGCATTGGCGGGGCGAGCAGCGGCACCGGCGACGTCGACCTGATCGTCACCGGCATGGCCTCCCTGGACGCCATGACCTCCATGCTGCCCGGCGCACTCGCGGCTGCGCTCGAGGTGCCGGCCCTGACCCTGGCCTCCTGCCTGGAGGTGGAGGGCGCGACCGCGACCATTACCCGTTCCTGGGGGAGCGTGCGCCAGACGCTCAGCGCCCCCCTGCCGGCCCTGGTGTCGGTCACCGACCAGGCTAACGAGCCGCGTTACCCCAACTTCGCGGCCATGCGCGCCGCCAAGAAGAAGCCCGTGGAGCTATGGGACCTCAATGAGCTCGGTCTGGAGCCCAGCGCCGGCCCCGTCCTGCCGGTGGTCCACTACGAGGAGAGACCGGCTCGCCAGGCCGGCATTATTCGCACCGACGCGGGCGAGGCGGGCCGGGACCTGGCCGCCTGGCTGGTGGACAACAAGCTCGTCTGAGCCGCCCCGCGCCCCGGCTCAACCTCCTGAAGAAAGAAGCTGATCCCATGCTCGACGCCCCCGTGCTCGTGCTGGCCGACCTCGATATCTCCGAGGCCGGTCCCGCCATGCCCACCGGCCCCTCCCTGGAGCTGCTGACCGCGGCCCGCTCGCTGACCGATCAGGACGTTGTCGCCCTGGTCCTGGAACAGATCGACCCCCGGGCCCTGACCCAGCTCGCCGCCGCCGGAGCCACCCGGGTGCTCAGTGCCGACCTCGGCCGGGCCGCGGCGCTGGCGGCCGCCGGAGCCGACGCCGTTGTGGCGGCGGTCAGGGTGGTCCATCCCGCCGCTGTCCTGGTCGTCAGCGACTACCGCGGCAAGGAGCTCGCTGGGCGCGCAGCGGTCGTGCTGGGCTCCGCCTGCGCCTGCGATGTCGCCGAGCTCGAGGTGGTCGACGGCGAACTGCGCGCCTCCAAACTGGTCCTCTCCGGCTCCTGGTCCACCACCATCTCAGTGGCGCCGCGCCCCGAGGAGACGCCCGTCATCGCCCTGCGCCCCGGGGCGATTGAGGCGGTCGCCGACCCGGCGGCCGCGCCGGCGCAACTGGAGGCCCTCAAGGTGGAGTTGTCCCCTCAGGCGGCGGCTGTGCGCCTGGTGTCCAGTGAGCGCGCCGCCGGCTCGGAAGGGCCGGGGCTGGCCGAGGCCCGCACTGTGGTGGTGGGCGGCCGCGGCGTCGACGGCGACTTCGATCTGGTCCGCTCTCTGGCCGAGCCGCTGGGTGCGGCGGTGGGTGCTACGCGTGTGGCCTGCGACGAAGGTTGGATCGAGCGCTCAGCGCAGATCGGTCAGACCGGGGAAACGGTCTCACCGCGGCTGTACGTTGGCCTGGGCGTCTCCGGCGCCGTCCACCACACCTCTGGCATTCAGGGCGCCGGCACCATTGTGGCGGTCTGCGACGACTCGGAGGCGCCGATTTTCGAGATGGCCGACTATGGCGTCGTCGGGGATGTCGCTGAGGTCGTCCCCCAGCTCGTTGAGGAGTTGACGCGCCTGCGCGGTTGAGGCGAATCGCCGCCCGCAGACTGACCGCCCCGCCTGGGATGTCCCAGGCGGGGCGGCGCGCTGGGGGCGTCCGGGGCGTACGGGCAGCGGCCCGTTCGTGAGCGCCCGGTGGGGCGGCGGGCCGACACCGGCGGGAGGCGCTGGACGTTGACAGAACCCATCATCTGTGCCACTGTATTAATGCAGTAATACAGATGGGTTGTGAGCCCGTCTGTCCGCCCGGCCACCAAGGAGTCCTATGAAGCTCGATGGCTCCCGCCCCATTTGGGTCCAGTTGGTCGACGACTTCCGCCGCCGGATCGTCTCCGGCCGCTGGCCGCCCGGCGCCAAGATCCCCAGCGTGCGCGAGCTCGCGACGGACGCGGGCGTCAACCCCAACACGGTCCAACGGGCCCTGTCCGAGCTCGACAGGGCGGGACTGACCGTCACCGAGCGAACCGCCGGCCGCTTCGTGACCACGGACGTCACCGTCGTTGCCGCAGTCCGCCACCGACTGGCCACCGCCACCACCGACACCTATATCGAAACCGTTGCCGCCATGGGGATGGACCTGGGCGAGACCACTGAGCTCCTCCAGCAGCGCTGGTCCATCCACGGCGGCCCGACCCCAGGAGACGCCTCATGAGCGCAGACCCGGACCTGACCAGCGCCTTCACCTCTATTGACTCGCCCGACGGCGCCGTCCCCCTGGTGACCGTCTCGCACCTGACCAAGGCCTACCGCGGTCGCCCGGCCTTAAAGGACCTCACCCTCGACCTGCCGGCGGGTCGAATCGTGGGTCTCATGGGCGCCAATGGCTCGGGCAAGACCACCCTGCTGAAGATTCTCGCCGGCGTCCTGGCCGACTATGAGGGGAAAGTGGCCATCGCCGGACGCGAGCCCGGACCCGCCACCAAGGCAATGGTCTCCTTCCTGCCCGACGCCGATTTCCTCGCCCCCACTCTGACCCCGACCGCCGCCATCGCCCTCTACAAGCGTTTCTTTGCAGACTTCGACGCCGACAAGGCCGCCGAGCTCGTGCATTTCTTCAAGCTTCCCGCGGATCAGCGGATCAAGGAGATGAGTAAGGGCATGGGGGAGAAGCTGCGCATTAGCCTGGCCATGTCCCGGCGCGCTCGCGTCTACCTCTTGGACGAGCCCATCTCCGGCATCGACCCCGCCGCCCGCGACGTCATTATGTCCGGCATTCTGCAGGACTTCGACTCGGACGCCCTCATGCTCATCTCCACCCACCTCATCGCCGACATTGAGCCCATTATTGATTCGGCAATCTTCATTAAGGACGGGCGCCTGCTGCTGGCCGGCGACGCCGATGACCTGCGCCAGGCCACAGCCATGAGCCTGGACGCACTGTTCCGTAAGGAGTACCGCTAATGTTCGCCGCTCTGTTCGCCCAAGAGGCCCGCACCCTGGGGGGTCGTAATGCCGCTGGAGCCGGGCTTGCCGCCCTGGTGTGCCTCGGCTCCCTGGCCTTGACCCTGCTTGATATCCCGAAAGTGACCTCACTGCTGTTCGTCATGGCGGTCGCTGCCATAATCGTTATGCCCATGATTGCGCTGATCCAGATCGCCGTGGAGTACTGGCAGTCCATGTACGGCGGACGCGGGTACTTCACCATGAGCCTGCCCGTGCGCGGCCGAACCGTTTTCGCCGCCAAGGTTCTTTACGCCCTGGCCGCCGCTCTCGTCACCATCCTCGCCTCTGCGCTATTGCTGCTCGTCTGGGCCGCTGCAATGGCCCGGACCATGGGGGTGAGTCTGGGTGAACTGCTGGAGCCGCTGCGCCTCATGGTGGGGATGGCGAGCACCGAGGGCGTGGTCTTCATGGGCGCCTCCACGCTCATCTCCATGGTGGTCTTCGTCGTCCAGTGCGCCTCGGTCATGAGTATTGGCGCCCAGGGCCGGTGGAATCACCTCGGTTTTGGGGCGCCCATGATCGGCTTCGTCGTCCTCTACCTGGTCAACCAGGTCGTCGCCCTCGTCTCCATGCTGTTCTTCCCCCTGAGCATTGATCTGATCAACGGCGGTTTCACTACCCGCACCATGCTCCCCATGATGATCGAGGCAATGCGCACCAACAGCGACCCCGTGGTCCTAGTGTCGTGTTTCTGAAGTAGTTGGGCGCTTGGCTTTCTTGAGTATCTGGTCGGCGGGCTTGGTCCAGGAGAAGGGTTTGCAGGTCTTGTTGTAGGTGTCGATGAAGCGTCGGATGGTGGTGGTC
>NZ_RYFV01000020.1 GCF_004104015.1 Actinomyces oricola
CATCGCCAATATCAAGACTTGGAGAATCCTCCACAACGACTACCGAAGACCCCTGAACACATTCAACACAACAATCACCGCAGTACTAGCCCTCATATTCACCTACAACACCCCATGAATAACCCTCCTGCACTCAAAACCTCGCTAGCGTTATTGGCGACATCGATTTCATGCGCGAAGAAGCCGGTGGCGCCCAGAGAGCGATGACTGTCATGACAATCATCCAACTGATCTCACTGGGAATAATTCCGGCCAACCAGGCGAACGCCGTGGTTCCCGGACTCGTGGACACAGATGGGCAGATGGATAGTTCAAAACTCGATGAGGAGGCTTTTGTCCTGCTCCATGTTCGTTTCGTCACCCACACGGACAACACCGTCAATCCCGGTCTCGCTTTAAGTCTGGATGACTGTGACAAGAACTACAATAACGGCTATAGGCGGGGGAACCAATGAAACAGAGCACGGTGGATCGAGTCAGATGTCTTATTGCCGTGCTGCTGTGCGGGAGTCGCGTCGCCACCGCCTGTGGCTCGCCACCCGCGAACGCCCGCCATGGCTGCACCGCCGTCAGGCATCGCCACTGGCTCGGCCTGCCGAGTCCCGGTGCGCCTGGGCCCGCTCCAGGGCCTCGCTGAGCGCGGGTAGGACTCCGCGCGCGCTCAGCTTGCGCTTCTTAGCGCTCAAGCGCCGCAGGGCTTTGAGGCACAGTTCCTCCTTGGAGAGTTGACCCGGAGAGTCGGCGAGGATCTCCGCCATGAGCGCGGTCAGTTCATCGGGGTGGATCTCGGAAATGGAATCCACGTGGTCGAGGGCGTTGCGGCGGTATGCGGGGGCGATCCGACGGGAATCCATGCTTCTCCACACGAAGTCGCACTCATCGATGTAGGCGAAGGCCTCCCCCAGGATCCGGCGCACTGAAGCCTCCCGGGAAGCGGTCGTGCGTTGCAGGCTGAAGGTGCGGCAAATCTTGACAATGAGCCGATGCCGCGTGAGCGGTGCCTCGACGCCACAGATGGATCGGGCGATGTCAATGACCTTGGCCCTGGCGTCCTCATCCGTGCAGGCGCGGTCGAGCTCCGATACCGGGTGCAAGGCCTCGGCCGGCCATGGACGGTATTCCGTGGCGGACGGAACGGACCACGCCGGCTTTACGGTTCCCTCGGCCGGCTTCACAGTCCCCTCGGGAGCCGCTTCATGGTCGGTGACATTCCCGGCCGGGGCGGGGTCGGTCTTCGCGGGCCGGCGGCGCGCCGGGACATCGTCCGCGGAGCCCTGAGGCGCTTGGGGCAGGGGGCTGCTGCCGACCGCTTCTACGAGACTGGTGACCACCCCGCGTTGGTCGGCCACCCACTGTGGCATCCAGATCCTCTCGATACGGCTCCATCCCATGGATCGCAGGACGGACACCGGCAGCAGGTCGCGATCCGTGGTGCTGCCCCGCTGGTTCCAGCCGGGCCCGTCGAGCAGGACGGCGACCTTCGGAGGCGTTCCGCGCTGCGGATCGGCCAGGACGAGGTCAACCTCGAAGCTCGAATGCCCGACTCCGACATTCACCTGCAGGCCCGCATCGCGCAGGCTCTCGGCGATCTCATTGCGGTGGCGGTCCACGACGCCGCGGGAGACCGGCAGCGCCCGCGGTGCGCTACCATCACGCGCCACCATGAGATAGTCGCGCAGGTCTTTGAGCCCTTGGTGGGTGGTTCGGTCTACGTGAAGATCCTCAGGGTCGAAGCTGGAGAAGACGATGATCTGGCGCCGGGCGCGGGTGATCGCAACGTTGAGGCGCCGCTCGCCGCCGGCGTGACTGAGGGATCCGAAGTTGAGCGGAATATCTCCACGCTCATTGGCGGAGACCGTGGTCGACAAGAGGATCGTGTCCCGCTCCTGCCCCTGGACATTGTCCAGATTCCGCACCATGAGCCCGTCGCGCTCTTCAAGGGAGGTGATAATGCGCTGCGAGCCCTTTTCACGCAGCCGATTCTCAATGAGATCGCGCTGGTTCTTATTGAAGGTGATGACCCCCAGGGAGGGCGTCTTGTGCGGGCTCGCCTCAAAGCGGCGGACCACCTCCTCGACGATCTGGTACGCCTCATGAGGATTCGTGTTCGGCTTCACGCGGCGACCCTTCGAAGCGGATCTCTCGGAGTAGTAGGTGCCCTTGACGCGTCGCAGGCTAATGCCGTGCCCACTAAGTCCATCGTCCCCCTGCGCCCCCATAATGAGAGGGCTCGGGAAGGACAGTAGGGCGCCGTCGTAGTAGCGCGCGTTAGAAAATGCGATGAGGGATTCCACCTGGCTGCGGAAGTGCCATGTCAGGCGGCGCGTGGCGACGCCGGCCGCGATGCACCGGTCCAGGATTGAAACCCTGTCCGGATGCGCCATCCCCTCGTGGGCCTCGCCCCTGGCAGCGCCCGCCACGGCGGCGGGCGGCATCTGCTGCGGGTCCCCGACGACCACCGCGGAACGACCTCTCCCCATGGCGCCAACGGCGTTGGCCACCGTGATCTGGGAAGCCTCATCGAAGACGACAATGTCAACGTAGGGACCATCCGGTGGCAGGAAACGCGCTACCGAGTCCGGGGAGACGAGCAGGCAGGGCGTCAGCGCAGTGATGAGGTCGCCGTAGGCCGCGAAGAGCTCTCGCACGCTCATTGTCGCCTTGCGGAGCCCCAGCTCGCGGCGCAGATCCTCAACTCGAGAATGCTCGCCGCGGAAGAGCCGGTCCCGCCGGGCCAGGACCGATGCGGCCAGCTCTCCGGTCAGGGCCGTGTGCAACCGTTCCTGCGTGGTGCGGTAGTCCTCAAGGAGTTCGGCGTGGCGTTCCGGGTCGAAGCCATCGAGTCCGCACTCCCGGGCGACGGCCTCGAAGTCGGCCCGCAACTGCTCGGCCTCAGGGCGCCCCTCATCGCGCGCCTCAATGAATGCCTGGCGCGCACGGTAATAGGAGTGGCCCCGCCTTCCCGAGCCGTGGAGCGCATTCCGGTACGTATCCAGCTGCCCGCGGATGACTGCGAGCCGCTCACGCAGCGTCTCCAACTCACCCTTCGAGGAGCCTGCGCCGGCCTCCGTGAGGTCGTCGGCGCGCCGCAGCGTCCGACGGACCTCCGCTGCTTTCACGCCGTTGTCGTGCAGGTTGAGCAGGAGATCCCCAATGCCGGTCTCCTCGCGCAGACGACGGGCGACGACGTCGAGCGCCGAGGTCTTCTCCGCGACGAACATGACCGTCTTGCCCGTGGCCAGTGCCCGGAAAATGAGGTTGGCGACAGTCTGGGACTTGCCTGTTCCCGGCGGCCCCTCGACAACGAGGTTGCGTCCCGCAACGGCGTCGGCCACAACGCGCGCCTGGGCGGCATCGGCCATCAACGGAAGATTCTCCACGACGTCGTTGATATCGGGCTCATTTTCCGCCGGGAGCGTCACGCTCCCCGGGGACGATTCCGGCGCGTTCATGAGATGCCCCACCAGCGGATTGCTCACAATCGTCGGCCAGGAATCCTCCAGGTCTCGCCACATCCGGTAGGTGGAGAACTGGAACATGCCAAGGCGGGCATTCCGTTCGATCCGCACCTCATGACCGCAGTGGCGAAGGCGGGAATCAACCTGCGCGAGCGTGGTCTCAATGTCGATGCCGTGCTCGTCGCGTACGGGCTCACGGAGCTCGGCGAGTTCAATGCCGGTCTCGGCCGCGAAGCGCGTCAGCAGTGAGTAGTTGGGGGTCGACACCCCGGTTTCATCAAGCTGAAGCCCATAGCCCTCACCGGTGCGCTCCAGGACGACCGGCACGAGGACGAGGGGCGAGCGGAGAAGCCGCCCGCCCGTGCGCCACACGAGAGTCCCCAAAGTGAGGTAGAGGTTGTTCGCGCCCGTTTCCTCGACGGTGGTGCGGGCGTTGGCGGCGACGGACTGGAGGCGCTGCGCGTACTCGGCCCGGTTCAGGTCCACGCGGACCGCGCGCTGCTCCGTCAGCAGGGAGGCGGGCTCAATGCCCTGGCCGTTCGGTGTTGCTTCTCCGGTACGTTCCGCACCGTGGGCGCGCGGGTGCAGGGCGATGAGCTGGCGGTCGTTGACCATGTCCTCCAACTCACCGAGGGATTGAGGCGCGACCTCCAGCTTAATGACCCGGGACGAGGCGACGTTGATAAGGGGGTTGCGGAGCGAGAGGTCCAGCAGGTCCTTCTTCCAGTCCTCGACGTGCCGGGGCACCGCGCCGCCCGGCACGGCTGCCGGGGCGGTCGCAGCCCCCTTCGCCTGGGGGGCCGTCGTCGAGGCGGATTCCGCTGCTCGGCCCGCAGGCATCGGGGTCGCGGGTGTCGGGGTCGCGTCTCCTCCCGGGCCCGGGCCGCCTTGAGCGGGTGTCGGGCCCGCGGGCGTCGGGCCCGCGGGCGTCGGGGTCGCGGCCTCCTCTTCCTGAGGGGCCGGCGCGGCCGCCACCTCAACGACGGCGTCCTCGTCGCGGTCGAGGGCCGGCTGGGGCAGCGCACCATTGGAGCGCGCCTCTTCGATGGGCACCACGAGAAGCAGTTCGGATAGGGCCGACAGGAGCGTGCGACGGACCTGGCCGCCCGGTTGGTGGACGGCGACCGCATGTTCGGAATCAATGACGCCCCACTCCCCGCTCTCAACGAGATTGATGACCTCGTGGGGTGAATGAGGAACCGAGCCGTCCTGGCCGCGGCTGTAGCCGAGGAGAACGGTGCTCGGGGTCAGCAGGAGGATGGGTGCGCAGCCCAGGTTCTCCAGCACTCCGGCGATGAGCACCGCCATGTCGAGACGGCTCGCCTCGCGCAGATCGAGCACCGCTGCGGCGCTGCGCACCGTCTGCGGTTCGGTCCATTGTGCGGCGGGGCCAACCGCGATCCGGAGCCGACGCAGCACGGCGCAGGCGGATGCCGCCAGGGCGTCCGGACCGGGGGCGACCGTGGAGCGGCCCGCTGGGGACGATGCCCGCTGACGCGCTCTGCGCACCAGTTCCGCGCATGCTGCCTGACCGGGCTGGACGAAAGTCGCCAGGGCGGCGCACGCCGAGGGGCGGTGGTCCTCCAGGCGCCACTGGCGCGGCGGCAGGACGGTCGGGCCCGCGCGCCTCACCGTCCGGGCGCCGTCGCCATTGGCGAGCTCGACGCGGATATGCGTCGTGCCGACCTGCTCGACCTGCAGGAGGGCGGCCCGGTCGGTTCTCAGATCGCCGGTAGCGCGCAGGTCCCCGGCGCCCGTGTCCCACACGAGGTCCCAGGGCTCGGTGACGACACGACCCCCGCCTTCCTCGACAAGGACGATCCTGACCTTGACGGTCCCAAGTTGACGCTCGGCGCGACTCCGCTCATCGGAGTGCCGGTCCCCGGGGGGCTCCGGTACGCCCGCCAAGCCCCCGGGGCGGGCCTTGCACCCGAGGCTGATCGACACGGTGAATCGTTGACCCGCCACGGCGTGGGCGTAACTCACGGTGGTGCCGCAGTCCACGTCGACGCTGACGGCTTCAAGCGGCTCGCGGTGGGCGCCCCTGCCCCCGTCGAGGGCGTCGATGAGTTCACGGATCTCCCGTCTGCCCTGCTCGGCCCCGATCATTCGCAGCGTTTCGGCAATGGCCACGAGGGCCGCCAGGGCAGTGTCCGAATCGAGGTTCTCGCCGTGAACCGCCCTATTGCGGAACTGACGGACCTCGTGAAGCTTGCTCCCCAACCCCGCCGGCAGTGGCATGAGGTAGCGCCCGTCGCTGCCGCGCGCAGTCAGGATGCGGATTTGAGTCGATAGGTCGGCGAGGTCGGGGACGTCGCCAGGGGCGCCGCTGCCGGACAGGAGGGATCTGAGTCGGGCCGGCGTGCACTGATCGCCGAGCGACGAGCGGACGTAAGGCTCCAGGTGGGCGGGCAGGACTCCGAAGAGCCCCTTGAGAACAAGATCGCGGTTGTCAATGATCATGCGGGAAGATGGGGGTAGAGCCCGGTGCGCCCGGTGGTATCCGGGAGCACGCGCCGACCGTCCCGGCTGGAAGGACCGGGAGCGCACCGGCGGAGGGCCGCACGGGCAGGGGATGTTGGGCGGCCCTCGCGCGCAGGTTATCGCGCCCCAGTGACGTCATGCGCCTTCGTCCCGCCCGCGTGCGCTCATGCTGCCCGCCCGCCCGCGTGCGCTCATGCTGCCCGCCCGCCCGCGTGCGCTCATGCTGCCCGCGCGAGCGCTCGCGCGGGCAGCATGAGCGCGCCGATGATCGCGGATCGCTGCGGAGCCGAGCCCGAACCGGCTCAGTCCCCCAGGTCGGTAATGTGGCCCGCAGGGTCCTCCACCCGCATCATGAGCGCCAGCCCAATGGCGAGGACGGTAATAATGCCGAGGATCCCCCAGTATCCGGCGCCCGCGCCCACCACCTTCGTGCCGACCCAGATCGACGCGCCGTACATGGCCGGCGCCAGGAAGGACACGGCGCGCCCGGTGGTGGCGTACAGGCCGAAGATCTCACCTTCGCGGCTCTCGGGGATGAGGCGCGCCAGGAAGGACCGGGCCGCGGACTGGGCCGGCCCCACGCAGGCCGACAGGAGGAGCCCCAGGGTCCAGAAAACCCAGCGCCCGGCGTCGTGCAGGACGAAGACCAGGGCGGCGGCGACCAGGAGGATGCTCAGGCTCCCCACAATGACCCGACGCGCCCCCAGGTAGTCGTCCAAGCGCCCGGCCCCGATCGTGGCCACCCCGGCCACCACATTGGCGGCAATCGCGAAAACGATGACGTCGCCGCTGGAGAAGCCGAAGGTGTTCTGGGCAATGATCCCCCCGTAGGTGAAGACCCCGGCCAGGCCGTCACGGAAGATGGCGGCCGCCAGCAGGAACCACAGGACCTCGGGGTGGGTGCGGCGCAGCGCCACCAGCGTGCGCCACAGCCGCTTGTAGGAGGCCAGGAAGGACTCGCGACGCACCGTGCCCGGGGTGGTGGAGGTCGGGGCCGGCTCCTGCTCCAAGGCGGCGAGCTCGCGGGCGCCACCGCGCTGGGCGTCCTCGTCGAGCGCCTGGCGGTGGCGCCGGGCCCGCTCCCCGGACTGGGTGATCATGACCGGGATGGCGCTGAGCCCGAACCAGAGGGCCGCCACCAGCATGGAGGCGCGGATATTGAGGCCGTTGTCGCTGGTGACCCCGAACCAGCCGACCTCGGGGTTAATGAAGCCGATGAACAGGATTATGAGTAGGACGATGCCGCCCAGGTAGCCCATGCCCCAGCCCAGGCCGGAGACGGCGCCCACCCGGTCCTTGGAGGTGAGCTGGGAGAGCAGGCCGTTGTAGTTGACTGAGGCGAGTTCGAAGAAGACGTTGCCCACGCCCAGCAGCACGATCCCCGGCCACAGGTATCCCGGCTCGGGCAGGATGAAGAACAGTGAGGCGGAGACGGCGACGACTATGGCCGTGTAGGCGCCCAGCCAGAAGACGGTGCGCCCCGCCCGGTCGGCCCGCTGCCCGGTCACGGGGGCCAGCAGGGCGATGCAGGCGCCGGCAATGGTGAGCCCCAGGCTGAGCGCCGACTCATTGTCGGCGGGGGGCCCGAAGGAGGCGCTGGTGAGGTAGACGGTGAAAACGAAGGTGGTGATGACGGCGTTAAAGGATGCCGACCCCCAGTCCCACAGGCCCCAGGCCACCACCGGCCAGGTCAGCAGGCGGGAGCGGTGGGGGATGCCATTGGCGGCGTCTGCGGGGGCGGCGTCGGGCGAGGCGGGGGCGGCGCCGCGGGATGGGGATGAGGTGGTCATGCGGCCACCCTACGGCTCATGGGTCCGGATCAGACCCAATACGCGATTCGGTCACGTCCGCGCCGTGCGGGCGGCCAGTAGTTCGGCGAGGGCCAGGTCCAGGGGCGTGGTCACCTTCATGGCCAGCGGGTCCCCGGCGACGACGGCGACCCTCCCCCCCAGGGCCTCGACCAGCCCGGCGTCGTCGGAGGCGGCCAGCGCCTCGTCGCCGGCGCGCTGGGCGCCTTGGCGGTGCGCGGATACGAGAGTGGCGGTGGCGAAGCCCTGGGGGGTCTGGACGGCCCGCAGGAGGGAGCGGTCGGGGGTGCCGGTGACCTCCTCGACCGTCACCGCGGCGCTGTCGGCCGCCCGGGGTGCCCGCCCGCCCGGGGCCGGCGAGGGCTCTGCGGGGCGCACTTCCTTGACGGTGTCGGTTACCGGCAGGGCGGGAACGACGGCGTCGTGGCCGGCCCGGACGGCCGCCACGACGCGCTGCACCACGGCGGTGGGGGTCAGGGCGCGGGCGGCGTCGTGCACGAGGACGACGCCCGCGGCGGGCCTGGTCCGCAGGGCGGCGGCCAGCCCCAGCGCCACGGAGGCCTGGCGCGAGGCGGGTGATCCGGGGACCACCTCGTGACTGGTGGTCAAGGCGCCCAGTTCGGCGGTGAAACGCTCGACGTGCCCGGTGGGGGCGGTCACGACCAGGTGGTCAATGACCCCGGAGCCGGCCAGGCCCTGGGCGGCCCGGCGCAGCAGGGACTGCCCGCCGACCTCCACCAGGGCCTTAGGGCCGCCGGCGCCCAGGCGGGTCCCGGAGCCGGCGGCGGTGAGGACGGCCACCACCTCCAGGCGGGTGCGCTCGTCGGGGGAGGCGGGGGCGCGGTACGTCATGCCCCGGACGCTACCGGAAGACGACGGGCGCCTCGGCGTCCTCGATGCCGAGGCGCCCGGTGCGCGGCGGACCCAACCGCCGATGCGCCGCCGAGCGCTGGAGATGGAGGTGCTGGGGGCCGGACGCCTGCTGGTTGAGCGATTCAGGCGGCGGTGCCGGAGGCGAGAACCTCGTCCAGGAGGGATTCAGCCTCCTCCTCCGCGGTCTTCTGGGCGAGAGCGAGCTCGGAGACGAGGATCTGGCGGGCCTTGGAGAGCATGCGCTTCTCACCGGCGGACAGGCCGCGGTCGGTGTCCCGGCGGGAGAGGTCGCGCACGACCTCGGCGACCTTAATGACATCACCGGAGGCGATCTTCTCCTGGTTGGCCTTGAAACGGCGTGACCAGTTCGTGGGCTCCTCCGTCAGGGGGGCGCGCAGCACCTCGAAAACCCGTTCCAGACCAGAGGCGTCAACGACGTCGCGCACACCTATGAGCTCGACGCTGTCCGCGGGCACGAGGATCGTCAGGTCGCCCTGGGCGACCTCCAGCTGCAGGTAGGTCTTCTCCACACCGCGCACCTTGCGCTGGCGGATGTCAATGATCCGGGCTGCGCCGTGGTGCGGGTAGACGACGGTCTCGCCGACTTCAAAGGTCATAGGTGACGTCACTCCCGACTGATAGCAGAGCCCTCATTTTATCAGGTGATAACACGCAAAGATCGGGGAGGTTGCTCACAGACGAGACGGCGTCTTATTGGCGCAATCGCCCCACAACCGCCCCGGGCGCACTGGCCCGCCCGAGCCTCTTCCTACTCCTCCCCCACTGTTTCTTCTCCCGCTCTTCGCCTACTTCTCTCCTACTGCCCCGCCCCGAGCTTGTAGCCCAGCCCGCGCACCGTGGTGAGCATCCTCGGCTCGCTGGGCTCGACTTCGATTTTGGCGCGGATCCGCTTGACGTGGACGTCGAGGGTCTTGGTGTCCCCCACGTAGTCCGCCCCCCAAATACGGTCGATGAGCTGGGCCCGGGTGAGCACCCGGTCGGGGTTGCGCAAGAAGAGCTCGAGGAGCTCGAATTCCCGCAATGGCATGGCAACGGGCTCACCGTCGACGCGCACCTCGTGGCGCGACACGTCCATGGCGACGCGCCCCACCTCCAGCAGCTCCTCGGCGGGGGCGGGGTCCGGGTCGCGGTAGCGGCGCAGGACCGCGTGCACGCGGGCAATGAGCTCGCGGTAGGAGTAGGGCTTGGTGACATAGTCGTCGGCACCGATCTCCAAACCCACGATCTTGTCGATCTCCGAGTCCTTGGCGGTGAGCATAATGACCGGCACCGTGGAGGTGGTGCGAATGCGGCGGCACACCTCGGTGCCCGGTAGGCGCGGGATCATGAGGTCCAGGAGCACCAGGTCGATCCTCCCGGTCCCGCCCGGGGCCATGGCGGCCTTGAAGGCGGACATGGCGGCCTCGCCGTCGGCGGCCTCGACCACCTCGAAGCCGTCTCGGCGCAGGCTGAAGGCCAGGGGGGCGCGGTAGTTCTCCTCGTCCTCGACGAGCAGGATGCGGGTCACGGCGGGCTCCCTTCAGAACCGGGGTGGGCGGTGCCGTCCTGGGGTGCCCCCGGTTGAGCACTCGGTTCGGCGGCCGGCTCGGGGGACGACGACGGCGGTGCGGAGATCGCCGCAATGGCGGCGAAGGCGGCGCCGGCCGCACCGGTGGCCACGGCCGCGGCGGCCTCCTGCTCCGGGTCGGGTTCGTTCTCGGCGGGGTGCAGGCGCGGAAGGACCAGGGTGAAGGTTGAGCCCCGGCCGGGGGCCGACCACAACTCGACGGTGCCCCCGTGGTCGGCGGCGACGTGCTTGACAATACTCAGGCCCAGGCCGGTGCCGCCGGTGGCTCGCGAGCGGGCCTTGTCCGCCCGGTAGAAGCGTTCGAAGACCCGGTCCTGGTCCTCCTTGGCAATGCCAATGCCCTGGTCGACCACGGCAATGCGCACCAGGTCTTCGTGGGCGGGGTCCACACTGACCCCCACGCTCACGCGCGTGCGCGGCCCGGAGTAGCGGATCGCATTGTCCAACAGGTTGCGCACGGCGGTGGTGATCAGGGCGGAGTCCCCGCGCACCATGAGCCCCTGGCAGCCCCCCGACACCAGGGTGACCTGATTGGCCTCGGCCTCCACGCGCACCGCGTCCAGGGCCTCGGCGACCACGGAGTCAACCTCGACGTCGTCGGGGGAGGCCAGGGCGTCGCCCTCTTGCAGACGGGTGAGCTCAATGATCTCCTGAACCAGGACCCCCAGGCGCCGGGATTCCTTGCCCATGCGCCCGGCGAACTCGCGCACGGTCTGCGGGTCGTCGGCGCTGGCCTCAACGGTCTCCGCCAGCAGCGAGATGGCGCCGACCGGCGTCTTGAGCTCGTGGGAGACGTTGGCGACGAAGTCCTGGCGCATCTGCTCCAGGCGCTGGGCGGCGGTGCGGTCCTCAATGAGGACCAGAATGCGGCCCCGGCCAATGGGGGCGACGCGCACGTGGAGGAAGAAGTACCCGGCCCCGGGCAGGCGCCCGCGGGCCACGGTGATGTCAGAGTCCTCCACGGCCCCCTCCGCGCGCACGGTCCGCACCATCTGGGCGACCTGCGGCTCGCATACGGCGTCGTCGCGGACGATATTGAAGGTGTAGGCGGCGGTGGAGGCGCGCAAGACCTCGTCGTCGTCGTCGAGAACGACGACGGTGGAGCGCAGGGCGGCCAGGACGGGAAGCACCTCGCCCCTGGCATCGAGCACCGAGTCGGTGCGCAGGGCCGCCGCATAGCGGTCCCGGGCCGAAGCGCTCAGGGCCAGACCAATGGCGGTGCCCAGGGCGACACCGACGATCGCGACCACGATCAGCAACCAACCCGAGTCCACACACTCTAGGTTATGGGGTGGGGTCGTCTGGGGCGAGCCCCGCCACAC
Source organism: Actinomyces oricola (assembly GCF_004104015.1). Taxonomy (GTDB): domain Bacteria; phylum Actinomycetota; class Actinomycetes; order Actinomycetales; family Actinomycetaceae; genus Actinomyces; species Actinomyces oricola. The sequence continues at coordinate 11,534 of NZ_RYFV01000020.1, forward strand.
AAGCCCCGACACACAGCAGGAGCCGCCTCGTGCGCGACATCTTCAACCAGGAGCTCAAGCAGCTCGGTGCCGACCTGGAGTCAATGGCCCGGCAGGTCGCCACCGCCATCGAGCGGGCCAGCGAATCCCTCCGCCACGGGGACATTATTATCGCCGAGCAGGTCATTGACGCCGACGAGCGCATTAACGACCTTCAGCGGGACATTGACGACATGTGCGTCATGCTGCTGGCCCGCCAGCAGCCCGTGGCCGGCGACCTGCGCAATGTTCTTTCGGCGCTGCGCGTGGCCCAGACCCTGGAGCGTCAGGGCGACCTCGCCCGGCACGTCGCCGCCATTTCCCGGGGCCGCTACCCCGAGCCGGTGGTCCCCGAGCCCGTCCTGGGCACTGTCTTGCAGATGGCGGACCTGGCGGTGCGGGCCGGCAAGGACGTCTCCCGCCTCATTGAGACCCGCGACGTGCAACTGGCCATGGCCATCCAGGCCAACGACGGCGAACTCGACGCCCTGCACCGCCAGTCCTTCCAGATGATCCTCGACCCCGCCAATGAGCTGACCCGCCAGCAGGTTGTGGACGCGGTCCTCCTGGGGCGCTTCTTAGAACGTTTCGGGGACCACTCCACCTCGGTGGCGCGACGCGTCTCCTACCTGGTGTCGGGGGCCACCATGCCCAAGACGCATGACAATGAGGACGCCGACGCCCTGCACTGAGCCGGCACCCCGCACCGGGCCGGTAGACGGCGGCGCGCGATGGCCGCGGGCCGCCGCGGCCACGAAACCAACCGCGACCAACCGCGACGGCGCCGGCCCACCCTCAGCGGGGTGGGCCGGCGCCGTCGCGCGGTTCAGGCCGCGCAGTCCCGGAGGCCGGGGCCACGGGAGTCAGTCAAGGGGCTCACTTGCCCTGGTTGGCCACTGCGGCGATCTTCGCCTCGGCTTCAGGGTCGAGGTAGCGGCCGCCCTTCTTCACGGGCTTGAGGGTCTCCTCGTCGAGCTCGTAGACCAGCGGAATGCCGGTGGGGATGTTAACACCGGCAATGTCCGCGTCGGAGATGTCGTCAAGGTGCTTGACAATGGCGCGCAGGGAGTTGCCGTGCGCGGCAATCAGAATCACCTTGCCGGTCTTAATCTCCGGGACAATGGTCTCCTCCCAGTAGGGCAGCAGGCGCTCCAGGACGTCCTTAAGGCACTCGGTGACCGGAATGGGCTCGCCGGCGTAGCGCGGGTCGGTGTCCTGGGAGAACTCGGATCCCAGCTCAATGGGCGGCGGTGGAACATCGTAGGAGCGGCGCCAGAGCATGAACTGCTCCTCGCCGTACTCGTCGCGGATCTCCTTCTTGTTCTTGCCCTGGAGGGCGCCGTAGTGGCGCTCGTTGAGGCGCCAGTGGCGCTCGACCGGGATCCAGTGGCGGTCTGCGGCGTCCAGGGCCAGATTGGCGGTCATGATTGCACGGCGCAGCGTTGAGGTGAAGAGCTTCTCCGGGAGGACCCCGGCCTCCTTGAGGAGCTCGCCGCCGTGAACCGCCTCCGCACGGCCCTTCTCCGACAGCGGGACATCGACCCAACCGGTGAACAGGTTCTTCGCGTTCCAATCGCTCTCGCCGTGGCGGAGCAGTACGAGGGTGTAAGCCATGACACCTAGTCTGCCAGGCTTACGGGCCTCGCGCGGGGAGTTCAGCAGTTCTTGCCTCGAAGCGCGTGCAGCCCCTGCCCTCCTGCACGGGCGGCAGGCGGCAGAGACTGCGGGGAGTCCGGGCCAAGGTGCATCCACCACGCGGAAAGCGGAGCGGTGCCGGTGGGACTCAGTTGGCGTGCGCCTGAGCGTAGGCTTCGCGAATGTCGGCGGAGATGCGGCCGCGGTCGGACACCGACATGCCTGCGGCGCGGGCCCACTCGCGAATGCGCTGGGTCTCACCGGATGAGGCGGAGCTGGCACGACGTCGGCCGGTGTTGCGGCGACCGGACTTGCGGCGCGCCTTGACCGTCCACTCCTCGAAGGACTCGCGCAGGGCGGCGGCATGCCCGTCGTTGAGGTCGATCTCGTAGTTGACGCCGTCAAGCGCGAACGTGACGGTCTGAGTGGCCTCGGAGCCGTCGACATCGTCGACGAGAATGACTTGGGTCTTCTGAGCCATGGTTCCTCAATCACGAAACGGATGGAGGATTCGCGCGAACCCTCCAGCGAACATAAACAGAGTAATGGAGAAACGTATTCGGTGCAACGGGAAAGTTGTACTGAATCTACTCGATCGTCTTGGGCAATTCGTTAGCGCCGCCTGCGCCGGACACATCCGCCCAGAGGCGCTTCCAACTTCCTCACCACGATCGCGCTCGAACCGATCACCTTTGCCCCACGAGGGGCATCGAGCGCGCGCCGGGCGGCAAAGCAGCCCCACATCATCAGTTACGGCCCCATCCGCCCCGGCAACATGAGCCGCTTGACAGCAGTTGGATCGCGCAGCAAGTACAACCAAGCACAACAAGGCCCCAGAACCGAGGGTTCCGGGGCCATCGGAGCCACCTGTGGGAATCGAACCCACGACCTATTCATTACGAGTGAATCGCTCTGCCTACTGAGCTAAGGTGGCGCGCCTGGCGGCGGGGGCGACGTTACCGCTCGCGCCGCCATCAACGCAAACCTGCGCACACCGCCCTCGTCGTGGTTCTAACCACAATCGCCGAAAACTGGCGTTATGGCGCCGAATACGCCCCGTCCCCCGGCCCGGCCCCGGCCGCTGCGGGGCCCGCGGTCGAAGCCGCCCGCTCAGCTCGCCCCGCCCCTGACCGACCATTGACCGATCATTCCCGCCTCTTCCTGCCGCCCCATTCTCGATCCACCGCCCCGGGGAGTCGGCCCCCATCGACAATCTCATCACCGGGGCCGCCATCTTTATAGCCCGCCCGGCCCGCCGCAGTGAGTTTTCTGAGGCTATTCACAGCAACGGCGCATCTGCGACCACGGGGCGGGCGGCAACCCCTCCACGAGCAGCGGCGCCGCACGCAGTATTCTCGGGGGCGTCTGCGCACCGCCATTGATGAGAGCCAGGAGCACAACCATGCGCGTCCACATCATCTACACCGGCGGCACCATCGGTATGGTGGACTCCCCGCACGGGCTTGTGCCCGGAGCGGATCTGGAGGGGTGGCTCAACACCCTTTTACGCGCCCATGGATCTGACGGATCTGACCATGAGGTGACCATCAGCCGCCTGAACCCATTGATCGACTCCGCGAACGCAACCCCTGCTTCCTGGCAGGCGATTGTAGACGAACTGCGCCGTTACTCCATCCAGGATCCCGACAAGCCTTTCGTTGTTCTTCATGGCACTGACACCATGGCCTACACTTCAGCGGCCTTGTCTTACGCGCTTACCGACCTGCCGGTCCCCGTCGTGGTCACCGGCTCCCAGCTGCCGCTGGGAGCAGTGGGATCTGATGCCGCCGCGAACACCATGGGCGCCCTGCATGCGGCCACCAGCACCCGCGTGACCGGCGTAAGCCTGTTCTTCGGGCAGCGCCTCTTCGCGGGCGCCCGGGCCACCAAGACCAGTTCATGGGCCTTCGCGGGCTTCGACTCGCCCAATGCGCCGCCTTTGGCCATTGCCGGCGCCCCGTGGCAATGGAGCCCCCTCCCCGTCCAAGGGACCGGCTGGAGGGGCGCCCTGCCCTACCGATGCCACGACGTGGCCGTCATCGACCTGGTCCCCGGCCTCGGCGCGGCCCGGCTGGGGGCGGCGCTGAGGCCGCTGCCCGACGCCGTTGTGCTGCGGGCCTTCGGCGTGGGCACCGTGCCCGGCAACGATCCCGGCCTCATTGGGGTCCTGGCCGACGCCATCGGGTCGGGGGTCGCCGTCGTCGTCACCTCCCAGTGCCATCAGGCCGAGGTGGCGCTGGGCCGATACCAGGCGGGGGAGGCCCTTGCCCGCGCCGGCGGCGTCGGCAGCCGGGACATGACCCTGGAGGCGACTTACGCCAAGGTTCAGTTCCTGCTCGGTCAAGGGCTGCGCGGTGCGGAACTCGCCTCCTGGATCGGCCGCCCCATTGCCGGGGAGCTCACACCGACCGCCTCGACCTGAACCGTCCGCGCGCCCGCAGGGCCCCCGCGGGTCCCAGTCGTTTCCACGGTGCGCGGCGCCGAACCGTCCACGCCCGTGCACGGTTCCCGGCCCCGCGGTGGGGCCGGGAACCGTGCATGCGCCGGCTGGTCGCCGCGTATCCGCCGTCCCGCCCTACTGCGAGCCGACGCAGCGCAGCCCCTCCTGGGGCATCTCCCCCGTCAGCAGGTAGGTGTCCACGGCGCCGGTCACGCACTTCCCGGCACGGCCGTAGGCTGTGTGCCCCTCCCCCTCCCAGGTGAGGAGCTGGCCGGAGTCGAGTTGGGCGGCCAGGGCCTCCGACCAGGCGTAGGGGGTCGCCGGGTCCCCGGTGGTCCCCACGACCAGGATGGGGGCGGCACCGGAGGCGTGGATCTCCGTCCTCTCGCGAGTCGACTCATGGCCCCAGGCCTGGCAGTACAGGTCGCTGTAGGCGAACTCGGAGCCGAAAGTTGGGGAGATCTTCTCCAGCTCGTCGGCCTCCTGCTCCCATGAGGCGGCGTCGCCGGTGACCGGGTTGTCCAGGCAGTTGATTGCGCTAATCACCTCGTCACCGTTGCCCTCATAGGTGCCGTCCTCGCTGCGGGAGGCGAAGAAGTCGGCGATGAACAGCAGCGTTGAGCCGTCGTCCTCATTCATGGCCTGGTCGAGGCCCTGGGTGAGGTACGACCAGGACTCGGGCTGATAGAGAATGCCGAGCACGGCGCTGAAGGCCAGTGAGTGGGTCAAAGGCCGCTGCGGGTCAGAGGTGGATACCGGGTTGGTGCGGGTGGTCTCCAAGAAGTCCTGGATCTGCTTAATACCGGAGTCGACGTCGCCGGTCAGCGGGCACCCCCTCCCCGCCTGGCAGTCCTCGACGTAGGTGCGCAGACTGCTCTCGAAGGCCTCGGCCTGCCCCAGGGTCAGCTCCCCGGCGGACAGCGACGGGTCAACGGCGCCATCGAGGACCATGCGCCCAACATTGCCGGGGAAGAGGTCGGCGTAGGTCGCCCCCAGGTAGGTGCCGTAGGAGAAGCCCAGGTAGCTCAGGAGGTTGTCGCCGACCAGCGCCCGCATAATATCGAGGTCGCGAGCCGCCGAGATCGTGTCGATGTGATCGAGCAGCCCGGGCGTGGTGGTGCGCGACTGGCACTGGGCCTCCCGCTCCTGGGCGCCTTGAGCCACGTCGGCCTGGGCCTCGGCGGCGGTAGCATCCCCGGGGGCGGTTTCATTCTCGCCGGCCCGCTCGACGTCCAGCTCGGCGTCGGTCAGGCAGTCAACCGCGGTGGAAGAACCGACCCCGCGCGGATCGAAGCCAATGACATCGTAGGACTCCAGGAGCGCGTCGGAGAAGTAGCCCGGCGCGTTCTGCACCAGTTCCACGCCGGAGCCGCCCGGGCCGCCGGGGTTGATGAAGAGCGAGCCAATGGGGTTGCCATTGGACGCCGAGCGGCGCTTCAAAGCAATCTCAATGGTGGCCCCTTCGGGGTTGGAGTAATCCAGGGGCACCGAGATGCGGGCGCAGGAGGTGGAGCCGGGGCCGGTCTCCTTGGGGTCCTCGGTCATGCCGCCCTCTTTGGCGCAGGGGTACCAGTCAATGCTCTGTTCGTAGAAGGATTCCAGGCCCGCCGGCACAGGCGCGGGCGTACCGCTCAAAGGCACTGGCGAGGCGGACGGGGAGGGCTCGTTGTCGCAGGCGACAATGCCCGCGCAGGCCAGCAGGGCGGCTGCGCACGCCGCCAGGGACCGTTGCGCACGGCCCGAGCGGCGCCGAGGGATAACAGTTGAGGTACTCACATGGGCAGCCTACGAGGACGAACGTGCGCTCGCTCTCCTCCCTAGGGGGGAATTCTCCCCAGACGGGGCGGATCCAGCGCATTGTGGTCAAAAGCGGGGTTAGTGGAGGAGCGCTTTTCACCGCCGGCCCCGGGGCCCGGAAGAAGCATTGTGTTTTCCGCCGGCCCCCGACGATTCCCTCCGCGTCCTGAGGCGCGCGGACAATTGCGCTCCCCATTGCGCTCCCCTGCGCTCCGCCGCACTCCTCTCCGCCTCGGATACCGGGACCGCGCGCCCCGGGGGCCGCCGGACCGGGGGGCCGCCGGCCCGCCGCCCGACACGGGAGCTCATGCCGCCGCCCTGCGCCGGCCTCACGCCTGGGGGCGCAGGCTGACCATGAGCGCCTCGATGGCCAGCAGGGGGGAGGCGTTGGTGCGCAGCCGTGCGCGGCACTCCTCAATGGCGGCTATGCGCGCCAGCGACTTGTCCGCCCCCGTTGAACCGGCAACCTGGTCCACGGCCCGCCCCAGGTCGATATTGACGCGCTCAACCTGAGCCCCCATCTGGGTGACCAGTACGTCGCGGTAGAAGGAGAGCAGGTCGATCATCGCCCGGTCCAGCACGTCGGTGCGCGCCCGCCTGGCGCGCCGCTTCTGGTCCTCCTCGAGCTGGCGCACCTGGGCGCGCAATGCCGGCGGCACCCGTGCCTCCCCCTCCAGGCCCAGGGCCCGCAGCAGGTCGGCCTTCTCCCGGGCGTCGCGCTCCGCGGTGGCGTTCTTGGCCTCCGCCTCAGCGGCCTCCACCAGGTTGGCGGCGGCCAGGACCGCGTCTCCCACGCTGCGCAATGACACCGGGGCGAGCAGGAGGCGGCGACGGCGCTCCCAGGCGCCCGGGTCGGTGGCCAGGTGGCGGGCCAGGCCGATATGCGACTGACTGGCGCGCGCCGCCCGGGCGGCGAGTTCGGGGTCCGCCCCGTCACGGCGCACCAGCAGGTCGGCGACCGCCTCCGGGGGCGGGATGCGCAGAGTCACCAGGCGGCAGCGGGAGCGGATCGTGGGCAGGACGTCGTCGGCGCTGGGGGTGCACAGCAGCCAGACCGTCTGGGGCGGGGGCTCCTCAATGGATTTGAGCAGCACATTGGTGGTGCGCTCGGCCATGCGGTCGGCGTCCTCAATCAGGATGACCCGCCAGTGGCCGGTCCAGGGGCGGCGCTGCGCCTCCCCGATGAGGGTCTTGACCTCCTCCATGGTGATGAGGAGCTTCTCGGTGGTCAGGCGCACCATGTCGGGGTGGGCTCCGCCCATGACGTCCCGGCAGGGCTTGCACCGCCCGCAGCCGGGCGCCTCCCCGGTGCACTGGAGGGCGGCGGCGAAGGCGCGGGCGGCATTGGATCGCCCCGACCCGGGGGGGCCGGTGACCAGCCAGGCGTGGGTCATGGCCGAGGTTCCGCCGCCGGCCTCGGGCCCCTGGCGCTCGCGCACGGCGAGGCGGGCGGCTTGAGCGGCCGCCTCGAAGGTGCCGACCACCGCCTCCTGGCCGACGACGTCGTCCCACACGCTCATAGCCGCCCCCCATCCGGCAGGCGGGCCGCGATCCGGGCCGCGGCGCGCTCCAGGGGCGTGAGCGCCCCCCGGCCCCCCGCCTCCCGGTAGCGGGCGCTGCGGGCCTCAATCGCAGGGGGCAGGGCCCGAGCCACCTCGTCGGCCACCTGGTCCCGGTCCTGGTCGGCGTTGATGACCACGAAGCGCCGGGGCTCGGCGTCCGCCAGTAACAGGAATTGCTCGCGCAGAACCGTGTGGAAGGCGCCCGCCTCGCACTCCAGGCGGTCCTTGGCGCCGCGGTCGGCGGTGCGCCGGGCGGCAATGGAGGGGTCGGCGTCAAGCAGAATGGTCAGGTCCGGGAGCAGTCCGCCGGTGGCCCACAGGGAGAGGTCGCGCACCTCCCGGGTGCCCAGGGCGCGGGCGGCCCCCTGGTAGGCCACCGAGGAGTCCAGGTAGCGGTCGGTCAGGACGATGGCGCCGCGCACCAGGGCGGGGCGCACGCGGGTCTCGACGTGGTGGGCGCGGTCGGCGGCGTACAGGAGGGCCTCGGCGCGCGGGGAAACCTCTCCGCTGTGGAGAAGAAGGCGGCGGATCTCGCGGCCGAGCCCGGTGCCGCCGGGCTCACGGGTCACGAGGTGATCCGCGCCGGCCGCGTCGAGGAGTCCGGCGAGAACGGTGATCTGGGTGGTCTTGCCGACGCCGTCACCGCCCTCGAAGGAGATGAACAGCCCCGGGTGGGGGTGCGGGGCGGGCTGCGGCGCGGCGAGAGCGGTCACGCGCCCAGGGTAGCCGGGGCGGTGCCCGGCGACGGCCCCGCCGGCGGTGCCGACCAGCACGCCCCGGGCGCGGCCGGGGCGGTACCGGGCCGGGGACGCCTCTGGCGGGGCGCCCGCCCCAATGACCGGGGGCCCAGTGGCGCAGTGACGGGGCGGCTTACGGCCCGGCGACCGGCAGTGACAGCCACACGCGCGTGCCCACGCCCTCGCGCGACGTCATCCGCACACGGCCCCGGTGACGCTCAACAATGGTCGACACCAGTGCCAGCCCAAGCCCTGAGCCGGGCAGGGCGCGGGCATTGCCCGCCCGCGCCAACTCGCTCCACACCGCCGGCAAGTCCGCCTCGGGCACGCCAATGCCGGTGTCGGCGACCTCAATGGTGACCACGCCCGCCTCCTCCCGGCCCCGCACCTCGATCACCCCCGACGGCGGGGTGTACTTCACGGCATTGGAGACGACATTGCACAGGGCCGAGTAGAGCAGGTCGCCGTCACCGCGGACGGCGGGCAGGGGCCAGGGCACCTGGGGCAGATCCACCCGGATGGGAGGCGCGGCGCCGCGGGCGGCGCCGTCCTCCTGGACCGCGGCGACGGCGTCGCGCAGGGTCTCAGCCAGGTCGACCTCTTCCAAGGACAGGGGGGAGGTCTCCAGCTCGGCGAGCTTGCGCAGGTCGGTCAGCAGGCGGCTCATGCGGCGGGCCTGGGCGTCAACCACCTCCAGGGAGGAGGCCGCCTTCGCCCTGTCCTCGACGCGGGAGGCGTCGGCGACGGCGACCCGCACCGCAGTCAGCGGGTTCTTGAGCTCGTGGTCCAGGCGGCGCAGGAACTGGCGGTGCCGGGCGCGGGCCGACTCCTGCGCCCGGGCGGCGGCCCGCTGCTGGGCCGCGCCCCACCGGTGCCGCAGCAGGAGCACCGCTGCGGCCGCCCCCGCCCCCAAGCCCAGAACCTCACCAACCAGCAGGGGGACGCTCACGCTCATAGTCACCCTCAAGTCGCCCCACAGCAGGGCGCTCACGGCCACCATGGCGGCCAGGATCCCCAAGGCCACGGCCCACCGCCACCAGGACCACCGGGCTCGCCCCCGCCCCTCGGCGACAGTCCCCTCCCGGGGGGCGGGGCCCGACGTCGTCGGGGGCGCTCCCGTGGGGCCGGACCGGTTCACGGGTGAACCTCATGGCAGAAGCGGTAGCCCACGGAGGGCACTGTTTCAATGAAGGTGGGGGCGCTGGCGTCGTCGCCCAGCGCCCGGCGGATTTCGCGAATACGGTGGTCGACGGCGCGGGTGGAGGAGGAGAAGTCAATGCCCCACAGGGCCGATAGAAGGGTCTCGCGCGTGTGAAGTTCGCGGGGGTGGCTCATGAGGTAGTCCAGGAGGGCGACCGCCTTGGGGGTCAGGGACAGCCCCTTGCCCGCCAGCGCCACCCGGCGGGAGACCCTGTCGAGTTCCAGCGGTCCGGCGACCAGCCGGGCGGCGACGCTCAGCGGCGGCTCGGGCCCGCGAGTGCGGCGCAGGACGGCGCGGATGCGGGAGGCGAGCTCGGCGGGGTCGAAGGGCTTGGACAAGTAGTCGTCCGCGCCGTCGTCCAGGGCGGAGATGCGCTCGTATGTGGCGTCGAGTTGGGTGAGCAGAATGATGGGCGTCCAGGTTCCCCCGCCGCGCACCCGGCGCACCAGTTCACGGCCGTCCATGCGGGGCATGAGAACGTCGGAGACAATGATGTCCACCCGGTAGGAGGCCAGTAGGTCCAGGGCCTCCCTGCCGTCGCTGGCCAGCAGTACGCGATAGCCGCTGCGCTCCAGGTAGGGGCCCAGCGAGTCGCGGATCGGGGCCTCGTCGTCGACCAGGAGCACAACGGCGGCCGGGGCGCCGGCAGCCCCCATTGGGGTGCCGGCGCCCACTGCGGCGGTTGGTTCTCTCACTGCTGCTCAAGCTGCTGGGCGGTGTTGAAGGCGCCCTTGTCCTCCACCACCGGGCTGCCCTCCAGCCAGTAGACCTCAATGCTCGCCCCGGCGATCTCGATCTTCTGGGCGCTGCGCACGTAGACCACCGAGGAGGAGCCGCTGACCTTGAGGGTGTTGACGTCCTCGGCGGCGACGGTGACTCCCGCGCCGCGCACGTCAAGGGTCTCAACGTCGCCGACGACGCTGACCTCGGAGAGGGCGGACTCAATGGTGACATTGCCATCGGAGTCAGGGCTCAGGCGGCTGCCGTTGGACAGCACGCCGCGCCAGGTCGCATCGGTGATGTCGGTGGCCTCGACGGCGGGCTCGCCGGTTGCCGACCCGCTGCCCTCGGAGGCGGCGCCCCCAGTGGTGGCGCCCCCGGAGGCCTGGGCGCCACCATCGGCATCTGAGGCGGCCGCGCTCTGCGGCGCTTGGGGGCTGCCCGAGGAGGAGGCCGTGTCCGGGCCGGACAGGGAGACGGAGCAGCCGCTCAGGGCCAGCCCGAGGACGGCGGCGAGGGAGAGCAGGGAGGGGGTCTTCATGGTGGTTCCTTCCAAGGGGCTCGAAGAACTGGTCATCCGGTTCGATGCCTTTCGATGCCCTCAGCCTAGGTGAGCGGTTGCGCGGGGTTGTCGCGGGCATGTCGCAGTCCAGCGACACGCCCCAATACCGCCTCCCCCACGTCTTCTCCCGCCCCTCCCCTAGCTTTTCCCACCTTCCTCTACTTTTTCATGGTGTTGACCGGCCGTTTAAGGGCCGATCAACACCATGAAAAACACGGCTCAGGGGCGAACTCCGGGTGAGCCACGACACTTATCCACTCTTCCGGTGGATCACATCCACCATCGCCCGGGCGCCGGATGGACGGGGGTCAGAGCGCCGATTAGGATTTTTTGGCGGCCCGGGTCGTGCTCGCCTTCTTCGCCGTCGTCTTCTTCGCCGTGGTTTTGCCGGTGGTGCGTTTCTTAGCGGGGCCCTTGGCGCGCTTCTCAGCCAACAGTTCATAGGCGCGCTCGGGGGTGACGGTGGCCGGGTCATCGCCCCGGCGCAGGGTCACATTGGTTTGCCCGTCAGTGAAATAGGGGCCGAAGCGGCCGTCCTTAATGACCACCGGCCGCCCGGAGACCGGATCGGTGCCCAACTCGCGCAGGGGGCTGCGGGTGGACTGGCCGCGGCGGCGCTTGGGCTGGGAGAAGAGTTCCAGGGCCTGTTCCAGGGTGATGGTGAAGATCTGCTCCTCGGTCTCCAAGGAGCGCGAGTCGGTGCCCTTCTTCAGGTAGGGGCCGTAGCGGCCGTTCTGGGCGGTGATGTCGGTGCCGGACTCGGGGTCCTGGCCGACCACGCGCGGCAGGTTCAGCAGGTTCAGGGCCTGGTCCAGGGTGACGGTGGCCAGGTCCATTGACCTCAGCAGGCTGGCGGTGCGCGGCTTGGGGCCCTTCTTGGCGCCCCGGGTCCCCCGTTTGGCGGGCTTGGCCTTCTCCCCAGGTGCAGCGGTCTGCTCGGGCTCGGGCAGAACCTCGGTGACGTAGGGGCCGTAGCGGCCGTCCTTGGCGATAATCGTGTGCCCGGTGGAGGGGTCGGTGCCGAGTTCGCGCCCGTCGTCGGCGGCCCGCTCGAAGAGCTCCCGGGCTTTGGCCACTGTCAGTTCGTCCGGGGCCAGGTCGGCGGGAACATTGGCGCGCTTGCCCTCGGCGTCCTCCAGGTAGGGCCCGTAGCGGCCCACCCGCAGGGTCATGCCCTCACCGATCTCAATGGAGTTCACGGCCCGGGCGTCAATCTCACCAAGGCCCTCAACCATTTCCTTGAGCCCGTGCTCATCGGCCGCCACCGGCTCGTGTCCCTCGGGGTTGCGGGAGTCGCCGTAGTAGAAGCGGGTCAGCCAGGCCACCCGGTCCTCCTCGCCGGCGGCGATCCGGTCCAGGTCGCGCTCCATGGAGGCGGTGAAGTCGTAGTCGACCAGTTCGGAGAAGTTCTCCTCCAGCAGGCGGGTGACGGCGAAGGCCAGCCAGGTGGGCACCAGCGCCTGCCCACGATGGTCGACGTAGCCGCGGTCCGAGATGGTGGACATGATCGAGGCGTAGGTGGAGGGGCGGCCGATCTCCCGCTCCTCCAGGGCCTTGACCAGGGAGGCCTCGGTGTAGCGCGGCGGCGGCGTGGTCTCGTGGCCGGCCGCCTGGGCGCCCAGGGCGGCGAGTTCCTGGCCGGCGACCATGGCCGGCAGGCGCACGTCCTTGGAGTCCTTGGCGCCGCCCTCCTCGTAGCGTTCGGCGTCGCGCCCCTCCTCGTAGGCGGCCAAGAATCCGCGGAAGGTAATGACCGTGCCCGAGGCGCTCAGCCCGGCAGTGGTGAAGGTCGAACCGGCGTCCCGCGAGCCGCCGTGGGCGGGGACCAGGGGGACCTCGACGCGCACGGTGGCGGTCGAGCCGACGGCGTCGGCCATCTGGGAGGCGACCGTGCGCTTCCAGATGAGCTCGTAGAGGCGGAACTGGGAGCCGCTGAGCTCGGCGGAGACCTGGGCGGGGGTGCGGAAGTGGTCCCCGGCGGGGCGGATCGCCTCGTGGGCCTCCTGGGCGCCCTTGCCCTTGGTGGCGTAGACGCGGGGCCTGTTCGGCACGTACTCGGGCCCGTAGAGTTCACGGATCTGTGCGCGGGCGGCCGCCACGGCCTGGCTGGACAGGGCGGTGGAGTCGGTGCGCATGTAGGTGATGAGGCCGTTTTCGTACAGGCCCTGGGCCACGCGCATGGTCTCGCGCGGGTTCATGCGCAGCTTGCGGGACGCCTCCTGCTGGAGGGTGGAAGTGGTGAAGGGGGCGGCCGGGCGGCGCTTGTAGGGCTTGTCCTCGATTTCGGCCACGCGCGGGGTGCCGCGCTTCACCGCGTCGGCCACGGCCGTGGCGCCGCCCTCGTGAAGATGGATGGCGCCGGCCTTGACGGCGGCCGGGCGCAGTTGCCCGGAGTCGGAGAAGTCACGGCCGGTGGCCACGCGGCGCCCGTCAAGGGTGGTCAGTCTAGCGGTGAAGGAGGCCGCCTCGCGCTCGGGCAGGTCGACGGCGGACAGCACCGTTGACAGCTGGGCCTCGACCCCCCAATAGGAGGCGGAGGTGAAGGCCATGCGCTCGCGCTCGCGCTCGACCACCAGGCGCGTGGCCACGGACTGGACGCGCCCGGCGGACAGGCCGGCGCGGACCTTGCGCCACAGCACAGGGCTGACCTCGTAACCGACCAGGCGATCCAGGATGCGGCGGGTCTCCTGGGCATCGACCCGGTGGGTGTCGAGTTGGCGGGTGGAGGCCAGGGCGCGGGTGACGGCCTCGCGGGTGATCTCGGTGAAGGTCATGCGCTTGACCGGCACCGTGGGCTTGAGAACCTCCAGGAGGTGCCAGGCAATGGCCTCGCCCTCGCGGTCGTCGTCAGTGGCCAGGTAGAGCTCGTCGGCGCCCTTGAGGGCCTTGCGCAGCGCCGTGACGGTCTTCTTCTTGTCGGGGTTGACCACGTAGTAGGGCTGGAAGCCGTCCTCGACGTCGACGGCGAACTTGCCGTAGGGGCCCTTCTTCATGGCGGCCGGCAGTTCTGAGGGCTGGGGCAGGTCCCGGATGTGACCGATTGACGCCTCAACGTCGTACTCCGGGCCGAGGTAGCCGGCGATGGAGCGGACCTTATTGGGGGACTCCACAATGACGAGCTTGGTGGGCACGGGGACCTTCCTGGACCTTCGGGACGGCGGGGCGCCGCGCCGGCGGGGTGGCGCAGCATTCGATGTCGGCCCTCGGCGGGCCTGCGCCGACTGTAACGCATGGCCCTGCCGCCCTCGGGCGGGTTAGTCCTGGGAGCCGGCCCACAGAATTCCGGTTCACAGGCGAACGGACGGCGCGCCGGCGTCGGGCGCCAACGCCGGGGCCCCATTGCCCGCCGCAGCCCCGCAGCAGCGCGGACTCGCAGTGTCCTCAGCGGCCTTCAGTGGCCCTCACTGGCCTTCAGTGGCCCGCAGTGTTCTCGGTCCTCAGCGTTTCTCGGGGTTTCTCAGGGTTTCTCGGGGTTTCTCAGCGCAGCTGGTGCAGCGCGGTGCGGATGGTGCCCAGTTGGTGGGCGGCGAACCCGGCGTTATAGGGCAGGGTCAGCCCGCGGCACTCGGCCGCCAAGGCCGCCATGTCGCGCACTTCCGGAGTCCCGTCGTTGGCCAGGGTGGCCACTGGGGCCGCGTAGGCGCCGGCCCCCTGCTCGTCCACCAGGTCCGCCCACTGGCGGAGCCTGCGCACAATCCGGTCCAACTGGGGCACGACGGCGCCCAGTTGAGCGTCGAGTTCGTCCACACCGCGCTCGACCTCCACGCAAATGGGCTCGAGTTCGGCGAACCCGGACTCCAGCGCCTCGCACAGGTCGGTGATGGAGCCAACCGGGTCCTCCTCGCTGCCATCGAGGATGGAGCGCGAGAAGCGGCCGACCATGAGCGTCATGAGGCGCATGAGGGCCACGGAGAAGCGCAACTCCAGGACGGCGCCCTGAACCCGGGACATGGTCGCCGGCAAGGAGCGCAGGGCGGGCACGCACTCGGAGGACAACTCCATGACGCGACTGGCCAGGGACTGGGCCCGAGAGGACTCCCTGGCGCCGGGGTACTGGGAGACGGCGTTGGTGGCCATTTCAACGCGGTCGGCGACACCGAGCATGGAGTCGCGGGTGGCGGCCAGGGCGGTCAGAAGGCGCAGGTACTCGTCGAGTTCGAAGACCAGGAGGTTGGTCTCCCGCTCGATCTGGGCGGCCGCGTCCAGGATTTGGGCGACGGGCCCGTGCAGGCCGACGGCGGCGGGGACGCGCACGCCGGCGGTGACCAGCGCGCCGACCTCTTCGGGCAGCGCCACCCGGGTCAGGTCGTGCAGGGAGCCGAAGCCCAGGGCGCCCAGCTCGCCCAGCAGTTCGCGAGCGCCGTGCTCACCGATCTGGCGCCGGGAGCCGCCGCGGGCGGCGAGCTCGCGCTCCTTGCTGCGCACCCGCCGATAGATCTCCTCAACGGTTTCCCGGGTGGCGGTCTGAAGAGGTTTGATGCGCACTGACAGGTAGCCGTCGCGCAACGGGACGATGGTGGCGAAAACGCGATAATCCAGACCGTCCAGTGCCCGGTTGATAACATAAGCGCATACCGGGCGCCCCGCTTCCAGGTCATCCCACATGAGCCGGAAGACACCGGCGGGCATGTCAAGGTGCCGGATGATGTTGTGCGGTGCCCCGATCAGGCGTTCACGGGGATAACGCGACAGAGTCTCGAAGGTCCTGTTTGTGCGCCGAATTACACCCCTGGAATCCGTTGTTGAGAAGAAGATGTCATCGGGGTCGAAGAAGCGTTCGTATCCGACCTGAGACTCCATGCGGTCCCTCCCCGTATCCCGTTTACCCCGTTGCAGTTCGCCCCTGTGCGACCACAAAAACGAGGATACATCGCGCTGGGAGCCCCGACAAACCAAAACTTGGCACGGTACCGCGCACTTCTCGCCGGGGCGTGCAGACACACCGGTACTTCGCGTTGAGATCACCTCACCGCGCAATCCAGAAGGCCGAGAGAAAAGTGCTCGGTACCACATGTGACACACAGCATTGTCACAGAATCGCTGGAGGTGAATCACAGGAGCTGTGTGTTCAATGTCGCCTATGAATACTGTGCCCGAGCCCCTCACCCGCCCCGACGGTTCTCCTGTCCGCGTCCTGGTGGTCGACGACGAGGAGATGCTCGCCGACCTTCTGGCCTCCGCCCTGCGCTATGAGGGCTGGGAGGTGACAACGGCGGGCACCGGGATCGCCGCGGTGCGCGCCGCCCAGGAGATTGGTCCTGACGTTATTGTCCTGGACGTCATGTTGCCCGACTTCGATGGCTTGGAGGTCATGCGCCGTATCCACGGTCACACCCCCGGCGTCCCCGTTCTATTTCTCACCGCCAAGGACTCGGTGGAGGACCGGGTGGCCGGGCTGACCGCCGGCGGGGATGACTACGTCACCAAGCCCTTCTCCCTGGAGGAGGTTGTGGCCCGCCTGCGCGCCCTGCTGCGGCGCTCGGGGGCCAACGCGGAGAAGCCCTCGAATCTGCTGGAGGTGGGCGACCTGCGCCTCGACGAGGACTCCCACGAGGTGTGGCGCGGCCAGGACGAGATCCACCTGACCGCCACCGAGTTCGAACTGCTGCGCTACCTCATGCGCAATCCGCGCCGAGTCCTATCCAAGCCGCAGATCCTGGACCGGGTGTGGAACTACGACTTCGGCGGGCAGGCCAACATTGTTGAGCTCTACATCTCCTACCTGCGTCGCAAGATCGACAGGGGCCGCGCACCCATGATCCACACCATGCGCGGAGTGGGCTACGTGCTCAAGCCCGCGGAGACGCCCCGGGCCGTGGCCGACGCCGCGGGCGCCGCAGGCGCGTAGGGCCCGGCGGTGAGACTCTTCCCTCCACGACCGGGCCGCAAGGACAGCGAGCACAGCAAAGACTGCAAGGACAGCAAGGACAGCGAGCACAACAAAGGCTGCGAGGACAGCGAGGGCACTGCCCCTCAGCGATCGCCGCGCAGTCTGCGCGCGCGCCTGGCCGCTGGAACCTTGGGGATCATGCTGGTCGTAGCCGCCCTCATGGGGGCCGTCTCCACGCTCACGCTGCGCCACACCCTCATGGACCGCCTCGACGATCAGCTCATTGCCGCCTCCGAGCGCGCCGCTAATCGTCGTCACGGCGGGGCCCACGACGGCAAGACGCCCCAGTCCAGCTGCTCGTCCCCGACGTCGACGCCCCCAGCGCATCAAGACGATGCGGGCAATGCGGGCGATGCGGACAATGCGGACGGTGGTGATGGCGAGCCTCGCCTGCCTCCCGGACTGGACGCCGCGGGACAGCCGACGGGGACGCTGAGCGTGATCGTCTCGGGCAAGACCGACTCCGAGCCGGCGGTGCGCGCCGGCTACATTGACGAGCAGGGGTCCTACCAGACTCTGGCCGCCACCGACTACCAGGACTTGCTCGCCCTGCCCACCGGTCAGGGCCCCACCACTGTGCGCATCGGCGGCCTGGGGGACTACCGGGTTCTGGCCATCCATGACAATGACAGCGGCGACCTGGTCATTACGGGGCTGTCCATGAAAGCGGACAACGCCCTGGTGCGCACCCAGCTCCTCATTGAGGGATTCATCGCCTTGGGTGGGGCGGTGGTGGCGGCGCTGGCCGGGCGGGCCATGGTCCGCTCCTCCCTGGCGCCGCTGGAGCGCGTGGCCGCCACCGCCAAGCATGTGGCCTCCCAGCCCCTGGAGCGCGGAGAGGTGAGCATTAACGAGCGCGTCACCGAGGCCGACCTGGCCTCCTCCCAGGAGGTGGGGCAGGTCGGCGGTGCCCTCAATACGCTGCTCAATCATGTGGACGCCGCCCTGGCGGTGCGCCACCGCTCTGAGACGCAGGTGCGCCAGTTCGTGGCCGACGCCTCCCACGAGCTGCGCACGCCCCTGGCCTCCATCCGCGGCTACACCGAGCTCATTGCCCGCGAGGGGGCCGACGCCGACCTGCCCGAGCGCGCCACTCACGCCCTGGGGCGGGTCCACTCCGAGTCGGTGCGCATGACCGCACTGGTGGAGGATCTGCTGCTCCTGGCGCGCCTGGACGCGGGCCGCGAACTGCGCCGCGAGGAGGTGGACCTGGTGGGGCTCCTAGTCGACACCGTCGCCGACGCGAGGGCCGCCGGCCCCGACCACGAGTGGGCCCTGGAGCTCACCGCCCTGGAGCCGCCCGCGGGCCCGGCCGGGGAATTGAGCGAGGTTGAGGACTTCGAGCCCGAACCGCCCCTGGTCATGGGCGACGAGGCGCGCCTGCGGCAGGTGCTGGTCAACCTGCTGGCCAATGCCCGGGTTCACACGCCTGCCGGCAGCCGGGTGACAACCACTCTCAAGCGCTCGGGGGCCACCCTGGTCATTACCGTGGCCGACGACGGGCCGGGCATTGACCCGCAGGTGCGCGAACGCCTCTTCGAGCGCTTCGCGCGCGGCGATTCCTCGCGCGGCCGCCGCACCGGCTCCACGGGCCTGGGCATGTCGATAGCACTGGCGATCGTCCGCTCCCACGGCGGGACGCTGACGGTGGACTCGCGTCAGGGGCGGGCCGATGGCGAGCACGGCACCACCTTCACGGTGACCCTGCCGGCGGCGGACGTGAACTGAGACAGGCCCAAGGGCTCGCCGGCGCCCGGGGAATGGCCCACTCCTGCCGCCGTCGGCAGGTCTGTGAGCGCCCCGCGTAGGCTGAACCAATGAGCCATTCCCCCCGGCGGCGCCGTCGTCGAGCCCTTCTGCGGGCCGTGGTCGGTGCTCTCGTGCTGCTTACCGTCCTGGGAATGGTGCTGGCCATGGCCGGGACCGCATTGGCCGGCCCCGGCACACCCACCGGCCCCGGGACGCCGCCGGCCTCCCCTAAGGCGGCCCGGACCGCCGACCCCGGCCGGGCGCCGGAGGCTGAGCGCGCTCCCGTGGTGGTGCTCGCCACCCACAATGTCACCTGGGCCGATATTGAGGCCCTGGCCACGGGCGAGGCCGGCCCGGAGGCGGCCCGGGCCGCAGTCGTCATTGCGTCCTCCGCCGCCGTCAACGAGCCGGTCAATCTGGTGGTCCGTACCGTGGGTGAGGGCACCTGCCCGGCTGACGGCTGGCTCACCTTGGGGGATGGGAGCCGCCTGCGCGCCGCCGAGCGCACTAAGGAGGGCGCCTGCACCTGGCCGGCCGACATTGATCAGGCTCCTACTGGCACCCTGACGGGGATCCTGAGGCGCGTGGACGTCCCGGTGCTCGCAGTGGGCCCGGGAGCCGAGTTGGCCCTGACGGTCAAGGACACCGCTGGAACCCCGCCCGTGGTGCCGCAGACCGCCGCTTCGCTGACAGAGGCGCTGGCGACTCTGAGCGGCCCGACGCTCCTGGTCGCTGACACCGACCCAGCCGCCGACCAGTCGCCCACCGAGGACGCCGAGCGGGTAACCGCCCTGGCGGCGGCATTGACGGACACCTTGGCGCAGGCGCCCGCCGGGACCCGGGTCCTCCTGCTCTCCCTGGCCGACGACCAGGATCCCGGCCCGCAGATGGCGGTGCTTCCCGCCGGCACCATGAGCCCTCAGGGCAGCAGCGGCGGGCTCGTCGTCGGCTCCTCCACGCATCGGGCGGGCCTCATCCAGCTCCCGGACCTGGCGCCGACCCTCCTGGATGCGCTGACGGGGCTGGAAAGCGCCGCCTTCACCTCCCAGGCGCTGGCCCTGCCGGCAGTGGCCACGGCTACTCCGCCGGGTGCTGGGCCGGGCCCAACGCCCGGTACAGGGACCGGCGCGGATCCGATGAACGGGAGGCCGGCCCGGCTGGCCGACGACGCCCTCCACGCCCGCGCCTCCCGGCTCATCACGGTGCCCACCGGCGTCGCGCTCACCATTGCGGCCCTCGTGGTGCTGGTGACTGCCGGAGTCGTCCTGCGCTCAGGCGACCGGGCCCCGGCCGCCGCCGGTGGTGTTCACCGGGCGGCCCTGCTCGTGGTCGCCCTGCCGCTGGGGGTCATGCTGGCCAACGTCTTCCCCTGGTGGCGGGTGGGGGCCGGCGGGGACCGGCCCTCTTGGTGGGTGTTGGCCACGGCGCTGGGCCTGGGCACGGTGCTGGCGGTGCTCCTGGCCACTGCGGCCTGGGCTCTGTGGGCGGTGCTGTCGCGCCGGCGCCCCGGCCGGGGGGCCTCCCCCACGGCGGACACGGGGCCGGTCCAGGGCGCCGCACCGACTGCGGGCGCCCCACTGGCGGCGGGCCCGGTGCTCCCGCTGGCGATACTCACCTGCGCCGTCATCCTCCTCGATGGGGCCACCGGAGCCCATCTGGCCTTCAACGGGCCGCTGGGTATGAACGCCGTGGTCGCTGGACGCTTCTACGGCATGTCCAACACGGCTTTCGCCCTCGCCGCGGGTGCCCTGCTGGTGGCGGTCGGCGCCCTGGTGGGGCCGACGGCGCGGGCGCTCACGCGCCCGCGCAATAGGCGGCTGGCGGTGGTGGCCCTGGTGGGGGCCGTGGGCGCCGTGGCGGTGGTCCTCGACGGCGCCCCCCGGCTGGGTGCCGACATTGGCGGGGTCCTGGCACTGGTGCCCGCCCTAGTCGCGCTGGGCGCCGGCCTGGCGGAGGTGCGCATGACCTGGTGGCGCTGGCTGGTGGCGGGGGCGGGAGCCGTCATGGCCGTCAGCACCTTCGCCCTGGTGGACCTGATGACGCGCACCGGGCCCACGACCCACCTGAGCCGCTTCGCCACCGAGGTGCTTTCCGGACAGGCGGGCCGCACCGTGGCGCGCAAGGCCTGGGCGCTGGTGGCCCCCTTCACCTCCAATCCGCTCGCCCTGGTGGCACTGGGGGCCGGGGTGCTGACGATCGCCGGGGCCGGGTGGTGGCTGCGCCTGCAACTGCGGTCCTGGCGGGCGGGGACCAGCGCCTACCGGTGGCTGGCGGGATGCCCGGCCGCACCGTGGCTGGGGCCGGTGACCCGGGCACTGGGGGTGCTTGTCGTCGTCGAGGTGCTCCTCAATGATTCGGGGGCCGCCATGGCGGTTTTCACGGTGGTCGTGGCATTGCCGGCCCTACTGGCCTGGGTGACGGCGCAGGCGGTACGGCGCTGAGGGCGGGCGGTGCGGCCGGCCCAGGGGCCGGTACCGCCGTCATCCGCGGCCGGCTCTCGCCGTCGGCCTCCTCTACCTCCTCGCAGTGCCGATCTTGTCGGGGTCCCAGGCCCGGTAGGTGTGGAAGGGCCGCTGGTTGCGCGCGGCCTCCTCGTAGAGGCGTGAGGGGACGCGGCGACGGCGCAGGCGGCGCACAGCGATGGTTCTCAGCACGTCCCGGAACTGGCCGGCGCGGTGGAGCCGGCCGGCCCTGTCATTGCCGGTGACCCGGTGGGTAATGTCGCAGGGGACCTCGATAACCGTCTTGCCGGCCACGAGCACGTCTATGCTCAAGCCCACTTCCACGCCCCAGCCCTCGGCCAGGGGCTCGGCCGCCTCGTAGGCCTCCCGGGTAATGCAGCGCTGGCCCGACAGGGGGGCGACCGGGGACCAGCCGGTGGCTGAGGCGATGGCGGCACGAGCGGTGCGCACGACGCGGCCGCGCCCGCCGGCCCCGACCGGCCTGGGGGGCACGGCGATGGCCATATCGGCGACGCCGTCGACCACCGGCGGCACCAGATCGGAGCAGGCGGCGGCGGTGTCACCCAGGTCGGCGTCGATGAAGAGCAGGAGGCGGGCGGGGCCATCAATGTAGTCGCGCATGGCCACGACGCTGGCCCCGGTTTCCATGGCGGAGGCCTTGCCGCGGCTCACGGAGTGGCGGACGGTCACTGCGCCCGCCGCGCGGGCGTGGTGCTGCGTGCCGTCGGTGGAGCCGTCGTCCACGACGACGACGAGGTCGACGCGGGGAATCGCCCTGCATGCGCGAATGGTGGCGGCAACTCGTGCCGCTTCGTCCTTGGCGGGGATGACAACAGCAACCCTCTGGTCAGGGCGGTCGGACGGACTCACCCCACCAGGGTAGCCACCACAGGGCGCTCCAGGCGGAGCGGCGCGTCCCTGAGGTGGCGGATATGGGTGCTTTCCTCGTCACGTCCCAAACGGCGGGCGGATTCGGCTCAGTAAGAGAACAAGGGGCGTTCCCGCCAACTGCCTTAGGTGGCGTCGTCGACGCGGCGGCGCCCCTCGAAGGCCCGTCCCAGGGTGACCTCGTCAGCGTACTCCAGATCCGAGCCCACCGGCAGTCCGGAGGCCAGGCGCGAGACGGGCACGGCCATGGTGCGCAGCATGCGGGTGAGGTAGGCGGCGGTGGCCTCCCCCACGACGTCGGGGTCCGTGGCCAGGATGACTTCCTCGACATCCCCGCCTCCGAGGCGGGCGAAGAGTTCGCGCACGCGCAGGTCGTCGGGGCCCACCCCATTAATGGGGTCGATGGCCCCGCCGAGCACGTGGTAGAGGCCCCGGTACTCGCGGGTGCGCTCTATAGCGACAACGTCTTTGGGCTCCTCGACCACGCAGATGACCCGCCGGTCGCGGCGCGGGTCGCGGCAAATGGCGCACTGGGCTGATTCGGCGACGTTCCCGCAGGTCTCGCAGAAGCGCACGCGCGCCTTGACCGCCTGGAGGGCCTGGACCAGCCGGTCCACGGAGCCGGCGTCCGCCGCCAGGATGTGGAAGGCGAGGCGCTGAGCGGACTTGGGGCCTATACCGGGCAGCTCGCCCAGTTCGTCAATGAGGTCCTGGACGGCGCCCTCGTAGATGGCGGGCACGCTCAGTGTCCTTCCTGGGTCACAGTGATCTCCTCCAAGACGGTGGCGCCCAGGATTCGCTTGACGACTTCCAGGCCCACGACACCGGCCTCCTCAGCGTCCTCGTCGTCCTCACTGGGCAGGTCCTCCTCCAAGGGGGCGACGGCGCTGCGGGGGTTTGCGGCCGGGCGGCCCTGGCCGCGGGCCGCAGCCCGAGCGGCCTCCATGGCGGCGGCGACCCGATCGCCGGCAGCACCCGTGGGGGCCCAGGTCTCCTCGGGCCCGTCAGGGTCGCCGGGCTCCTCGGGCACCGGGACGCCGTCGGAGAAGGCGGTCACCTCGCCTGGCGCGCCCGGCGCCGTCCCCTCCCAGCTGACTGGGGCCAGGCCCCGGGGGCCGGTCCCCCCCTCCCGGCTCTCAACGCCCGGGGTACCGGGAAGCGGGGGCAGGGGGCGGATGCGGTGGACGGTGGCCAGGGACGGGCTCGTGGCCGAGGTCCCCTGGGCCGGGGCGGGACGGGGCGCGGGTGCGGGCCCCTGGGGCCCTTCGGGCGGGGATGCGGAACGGTCCGCCATTGCGGAGTGGGCCGCTGCGGGCCGGCCCCGCCTTGCGGGGGAGCGGGTCTCATCCTGGCCGACGCCGGGCGGGGGGATGGGGACGGACAGGGGGCTTGGCGCCGAAGCGGGGTGGGATCCTGGCGCCGAGGCGGAGTGGGGGCTCGGCGCCGGCGCCGAGTGTGGGCTCGGCGCGGAGGGGCCGGAATACGCCTGGCCCCGCCCCGGGCCCGCCTGTCCGTGGGGGCCCGCCGGGGCGCTGCCCGGGTCCCGCGACGCCCGACCGCCCGCATTAGGGCTGCCCGCATTAGGGCTGCCCGCACTAGGGGCCGGCCGCGTGACCCCGCCCCAGGGGTCAGCCGGCTGCGGGTCAGGCGCTGAGGGGTCGGGCGCTGAGGATGTGGGGCCCCTTCGCCCTGAGCCTGGAACCGCGACCTCTCCCCAGCCGTCGTCGTCCACGGCCGGGGCTCCCATTGGCCCTCGGGCCGGACCCGGGGCCGGCCGGTCCGAGGCCGGTTGGCTCGGGGCCGGTTGATCCGGGGTCGGCCGGTCCGGGGCCGGTTGGTCCGGGGCCAATCCCTTGGCCTCCGGCCGTCTGGACGCATCGCCCCTGGCGCCACTGCGCCCGCCAGGCCCACCGCCGCTGTGGCCACCGGGGCGGCCCGGGGCGCCGGGGCGGCCGGGGGCGCCGGTCATTGCTCCCCCGGGCTCGCCGCCTCCAGGACCGTCGCCGCCGGTGAGGATGGCGTGGACTTCGAGTTGGAGTCCAAGCGCCTGGTGGATGGCGGCGGCCAGGATTGGGCCGTGCCCGCCGTTCTCAAAGGCGCCGACCAGCCCCGGGGAGGTGAAGAGCACCTGGAAGACCCCATTGGCAATGGCCCCGGGCTGGGAGTTGGGGCCCACCAGCGCCCAGGTGGCGCGGCGTGAGCGCTTGGCGGCGTCCAGGACCTCCTCCCAGCGAGCCCGGATCATCTCGGCGTCGGCGGCGCCCGCGCTGGAGTGGACGTCCGGCTGCTGCCCGGCCGCGCCCGGCTGGGCGGCTGCGGCGCCGTCGGGCTCATGGGGGCGTCGAGACTCGTTACGGGGCCGCACGTGGGTCGCGGCGGTGTCCCCGCCCGCCTGACCGGGACCGGGGCCGCCGGAGGGTGCTGGCGCGGGCTCCCCGCGCACCGCACCATCGGGGGCCTGGGCATTGGCGGCCGGGGCCCCCGGAGCAGGTGATGCGGGAGCGTCACCGGCGGGCCCGGCCCCTGCCCCCCGCGCCCCGGGCGCGGCCGGGGCCCGGCCGGCCGAACCCGTCTGAGCCGTTGGAGCCTGCTGGGCCGTCGCTTGATCCATCGCTTGATCCGCCGCCGCCCCCGCTGGGGCGCCACGGCGGGCGATCTCAGCGGCCCTGGCGCGCCCCGAGCCCGGCCCGCCGCCGGCCGGGCGCGCCCCGGGGGCCGCCGGCGCCCCCCAGTCCCCGCTGTCGCCGGCCGCAGGGGCACCGGGCGCGGGCGCCAGCCCCCCGGCGCCCGGCGCAGAGGGCACCAGCAGGCGGGCCATGAGCAGCTCAAGCTGAAGACGCGGGGAGGTGGCACCAACCATCTGGGACAGGGCTTGGGCCGTCATGTCCGCGCTGCGGGACAGCCCCGGGGCGCCGATGGTGCGCGCTTGGACCTCCATGCGCTTCAGCTCGTCAACGGGCCGGGACCCCAGGGCCGGGCCGGCCTCGGAGCCGGCCAGGGAGATCACCAGCAGGTCCCGCAGACGCGCCAGGAGGTCCTCGACAAAGCGGCGCGGGTCGTGCCCGGAGGACACCACCCGGTCCACCACCCGGAAGACGCCGGCACCATCGGCGGCGGCAATCGCATCCACGCAGGAGTCCAAGAGGGTGGTGTCGGTGTAGCCCAGAAGCGCCACGGCGCGCTGGTAGTCGACCTCGCCGTCAACGGCCCCGCCGATGAGCTGGTCCATGACCGAGAGAGTGTCGCGCACCGAGCCCCCGCCGGCGCGGACCACCAGGGGGAAGACCCCGGCCCCCACCTGAACGCCCTCGGCGCCGCACAGGTGCCCCAAGTAACCCTCCAGGACGTCGGGAGGGACCAGGCGGAAGGGGTAGTGGTGGGTGCGCGAGCGGATGGTGCCAATGACCTTCTCCGGCTCGGTCGTGGCGAAGACGAACTTCACGTGAGCCGGGGGCTCCTCGACCAGCTTGAGCAGGGCGTTGAAGCCCTGCGGGGTGACCATGTGGGCCTCGTCCAGGATGAAGATCTTGTAGCGGTCCCGTGCCGGGGCGAAGGCGGCGCGCTCACGCAGGTCCCGGGCGTCGTCGACGCCGTTGTGGGACGCGGCGTCGATCTCGACGACGTCCAGGCTCCCCGGCCCACCGGTGGCCAGGTCCCGGCAGGAGGGGCAGACCCCGCAGGGGGTGTCGGTGGGGAAGCGCTCGCAGTTGAGGCAGCGGGCCAGGATGCGCGCCGAGGTGGTCTTGCCGCAGCCGCGGGGGCCGGAGAAGAGGTAGGCGTGGGTGACACGGTCGCCGCGCAGCGCCGCCATGAGCGGCGCGGTCACATGCTCCTGCCCAATGACCTCCTGAAAGGTGTCGGGGCGGTGGCGGCGGTACAGCGCAGTGGTCACGGTCCGACTCTAAACGGGGCCGCCAACTCATGGCGACGCCCAGCGCACCGCCCGCGACCCGCCCGACCCCGTCTGGAGGAGGCACGGGGCGGGACGGTCACGAT
This sequence comes from Actinomyces oricola, assembly GCF_004104015.1. Classification (GTDB taxonomy): domain Bacteria; phylum Actinomycetota; class Actinomycetes; order Actinomycetales; family Actinomycetaceae; genus Actinomyces; species Actinomyces oricola. The sequence continues at coordinate 37,191 of NZ_RYFV01000020.1, forward strand.
TCAGCATGCTCTTAACAATGACCCTCCCGCCCGCGGCCGTCACCGTCTGCCCGCGGCCGCCAGCACCCCGGGGCGGGCCGCCACATCGGGGGAGGTGGGGGTGCCGTCGGGTGCGGGCCCCAGATCGGCCAGGAGTTCGGCGAGGGTGGTCCCCGAGCCCGAGTCGTGGCGCATGCGCGCCGTCGAGATCATGAGCTTGATCCGGTTGAGCTGGTTGACCTCACTGGCCCCCGGGTCGTAGTCGATGGCGACAATATTGGCCTGCGGGAAGCGCCTGCGCATCTCCCGGAACATGCCCTTGCCCACCACATGGTTGGGCAGGCAGGCGAAGGGCTGGCAGCACACGATATTGGGCACGCCCTGCTCAATGAGCTCAATCATCTCGGCGGTGAGCAGCCAGCCCTCCCCGGCCTGGTTGCCCAGCGAGAGCACCTGCGAGGCCTTCTGGGCCATAACCTCAATAGGACTCTCGACGTCGAACTTCCCGCCGGCGGCGCGCAGCGCGGCACGAGCCGGCGCCTGGACCTGCTCAATGAACCACACCGCGGCCTTCTGCTTGGCCACCGAGTCGGCGCCAATGCCGTAGTTGTCGAGCTTCCACTGGGCGGTGGTCAGCCCGTTGAGGAAGAAGGCCAGCAGGCCGGGGACCACGGCCTCACAGCCCTCGGACTCAATGACGTCAACAACATGGTTATTGGCGTCGGGCTGGAACTTCACCAGGATCTCGCCGACAACACCGACGCGCGGGCGCCGCGGGCCGTCCTCCAGGGGCAGCGCATCGAACTCGCGGACCATCTCACGCAGCAGGCGCCGGTAGCTCAGGCGCCCACCCCACGTGGGGCACCGCCCCTTGTGCTCGAAGTACTCGGCGATAATCGCGTTCCACCGCTCCAGCAGGGCCTGGGTCGAACCGGGCTCAGCCTCGTAGGGGCGCACGCGCAGCAGGCAGGTGTTGAGGGTGTCGCCAATGACAACGCCCTTGAGCAGCGCCAGAGCCATGGGGGCGGTGAGTTCGAAACCGGGGTTGGACTCCAGCCCCTGCAAGGAGACCGCCATGACCGGCACTTGCGGGTAGCCGGCCTCTCGCAGGCCCTTGCGCAGCATGGCGGCGTAGTTGGTGGCCCGGCACATGCCGCCGGTCTGGGAGATCGCCACCACGCAGTGGTCAGGATCGTGGGATCCGTCCTCGAAGGCGCCAATGAGCTGACCAATGACCATAATGGCCGGGAAACAGGCGTCGTTGTTGACGTAGCGCAGCCCGACCTCCAGGTCCGCCTTGCTGGCCGAGGCCAGCAGTTCGACCCGGTAGCCCAGCCGCTTGAACAAGGGCTCCAGGGGACGGAAGTGCACCGGGCTCATCTGCGGCATGAGGATGGTGTGGGTCTTGCGCATCTCCCGGGTGAACGGCGGGGTGGCGGCCCCCGGCAGTTCGCGCAGCCGCGACTCGGCCCCCGATTCCGGGCCCGGGCGGCGAGCGCCGGGGCGCGCCTGCTCCTTCTGCTCCTTTTCCTTTTCCCGTGCGGGGGAGCCCGCGGCCGCAGCCCTCCCGGCGCTGCGCGCGGCCGACTCGACCGCCCCAGTCGCGGCACCGTCGCTGGCCTCGGCACTGTCGACAGCACTGGCCTCGGCGCCGTCGGCGGCCTGTTCCTGGTTGCGGCGCCGCTCCTGCGAGGCCGCGGCCAGGGAGCGCAGGCGGATGGTGGCGGCCCCCAGGTTGGAGACCTCGTCAATCTTCAAAGAGGTGTAGACACCGCCGGCGGACTCAATGATCTCCTGGACCTGGTCGATGGTGATGGCGTCCACCCCGCAGCCGAAGGAGGTGAGCTGGACCAGTTCCAGGTCCGGTGAGTGCGTCACCAGTTCGGCGGCCCGGTAGAGGCGGGAGTGGTAGGCCCACTGGTCGCGCACGCGCAGGGCGGGGGCGACCTCAGCGGTTGCCACCGACGCGGTCGGGGCGGGCAGGCCCTCGGCGACGACGTCGGACCAGTCCGAGGGGGCCTGCGGGTCCTCGCGGCGCGCGGCTATTGCCCGCCGGATCCCGGCCACGGCCCGAGACAGGGCGCCGCCGCTCACGGCCCGCTCAGCGCCGTCGTCGCCGTCGTCCTGCGGCTCGGGCAGCATGGAGTCCTCCGACAGGACCGCGAATCCCAGGGTGTTAATGACATCGGGGATGCCGTGATTGATCTCGGGGTCAATGTGGTAGGGGCGCCCGGCCAGGACAATGCCCTTACGGCCGTGCTCGTGCATCCACTCCAGGGTCCGGCGGCCCTCGGCGCGCACATCGGCCTTGAAGGCGGCGTCCTCGGCGAAGCCGGCTGCCACGGCCCGGCGCGCCTCGGGCAGGGTGACATCCCAGTCGGCGAAGACCTCCACCAGGCGCTCGGCGAGCTTCGCGGGGTCGGCGAGGTTGAGGAAGGGCGCCAGCATGCGCACCTGACCCTGCTCAATGGCCTCCACATTGGTGCGGATCGCCTCAGGGTAGGTGGCCACGATCGGGCAGTTGAAGTGGTTGTCGGCGCCGGCCACCAGGTCGCGCTCGAAGAACACGCAGGGGAACCAGATGGTCTTCACGCCCTTGGAGATCAGCGACTCGACGTGCCCGTGGGCGAGCTTGGCCGGGTAGCAGACGTTCTCCGAGGGGATGGTGTCCATGCCGGACTCGAAGAGCTCGTGGTTGGAGCGCCCCGAAAGCATGACCCGGAACCCCAGGGAGGTCAGGATTGTGAACCACAGGGGGTAGTTCTCGTACATGCCCAGCACCCGGGGGACACCGATCTCCCCACGGGTTTCCATGCCGCGCCGCAGACGGCGGTAGGCGAAGGTGCGCCGGTACTTGTAGTCGTAAAGGTTGGGCAGATCGGACTTGGTGGCGCGCCGCTCCTGGGTGGCGCCCCTATCGCACCGGTTGCCCGAGACGTGGCGCGAGCCGTCGTTGAAGGTGGTGATGGTCAGCTTGCAGTGGTTCTGGCAGAGCTTGCACGTGGAGGTCTGGGTGCTCAGGGAGAAGCGGGAGAGCTCGGCCAGGCTCATGAGGGTGCCGGGCACGCCGTCGTAGTCCCGGTGGGCGGACAGGGCCGCACCGAAGCAGCCCATGAGGCCGGCGGCGTCGGGGCGCACCACCTCCCGGCCGGTGAGCAGCTCGAAGGCGCGCAGGACGGCGTCGTTGAGGAAGGTGCCGCCCTGGACGGACACGCGCTCACCGAGTTGGTCGGCGTGCTTGAGGCGGATGACCTTGTACAGGGCGTTGCGCACCACCGAATAAGACAGTCCGGCGCTGATCTCACCGACGTCGGCGGCCTCCTTCTGGGCCTGCTTGACCGAGGAATTCATGAACACCGTGCAGCGCGACCCCAGGTCCACGGGGCGTTGCGCGCCCAGGGCCTCGGCGGCGAAGTCTTCAATGCTCATGCCCATGGACTGGGCGAAGGTCTGCAGGAAGGAGCCGCAGCCCGCCGAGCAGGCCTCGTTGACGCTAATGGAGTCAATGGCGCCGCCGCGGATGGACAGGTACTTCATGTCCTGCCCGCCAATGTCGATTACGGAGGTGACCCCGGGGTTGAGGTGGGCGGCGGCCCGGTAGTGGGCCATGGTCTCGACCACGCCCTGGTCCAGGTGCAGCGCCGCCTTGACCAGGGCCTCCCCGTAGCCGGTCACGCAGGAGCGCGCAATCCGCACATGGGCGGGCATCTCCAAGTGGATGCGGCGCAGGATCTCCACGGCGGCCCCCACCGGGTCGCCCTCGTTGCCGGCGTAGTGCTCCCACACGATCCGGTCGGCCTCGTCCAGGACCACGGCCTTAATGGTGGTTGAGCCCGCGTCAATGCCCAAGAAGCAGTCGACGGCGGGCGCGGATTCCTCGTCGTCCTGGGGGGTCGACGGCTCGGCGGGCCAGTCGGCGCGGGCGAGGGTGGCCCGGGCGTGGCGCTCACGGAAGGCGGTGAGCTCGGCCTCCGATGAGAACAGGGGCCGCATGCGGGAGGTGCCCAGCTCAATGGGGCGCCGGGAGGTCAGGCGCGTGGACAGCTCCTCGATCGTTGCCGGCTCCCCCGTCGCCAGCATGGCGGCGCCCAGGGCCACATAGAGCTGGGCGTCGGAGGGGCAGGTGAAGGTCTCGACCTGTTCGGCCAGGGTGCGCTCAAAGGCGTCGCGCAGGGCGGGCAGGAAGTGCAGGGGACCGCCCAGGAAGATGACATTCCCCCGGATGGGGCGTCCACAGGCCAGGCCCGCAATGGTCTGGGTGACCACGGCCTGGAGGACCGAGGCGGCCAGGTCCTCGCTGGCGGCGCCCTGATTAATGAGGGGCTGGAGGTCTGACTTGGCGAAGACGCCGCAACGCGAGGCGATGGGGTACAGGGTCGTGTACCGGGTGGCGAGTTCGCCCAGGCCGGCGGCGTCGGTGTGGAGGAGCTGGGCCATCTGGTCGATGAAGGCGCCGGTGCCGCCCGCGCAGGTGCCGTTCATGCGCTGCTCGGGGGTGGGATGCAGGTAGGTGATCTTGGCGTCCTCGCCGCCGAGCTCGATAATGACGTCCGTCTCGGGGTTGCGGCGGCGCACCGTCTCAGTCTCGGCAATGACCTCCTGGACGAAGGGCAGGCCCATGAGGGTCGCCAGGGACACCCCGGCCGAGCCGGTGACGGCGCCGCGGACCTCCCGGTTGGGGAAGGCGGCGGCGACCTCGCCGAGGAGTCGGGTGACTTCGCCGCGCACATCGGCGTTGTGACGGCGGTACTCGGCTCTCAGGGGCTTCGCCTCGGGGGCGTCGTCGTCGAGGAGAACGAGTTTGACCGTGGTCGAGCCGATGTCCAGGCCCATACGAAGCGCGCCCCGGGTACGGGCCTGATGCGCCTCGGCGGGAGCGACGCTCGGGGTACCCTCGCCAACGGGTTTGCTCATCATCTCGCCTTCCAACCTTCGATGTCAGGTGCATCCTGCGGTCTGGCAAGGACCGTAGCGATTCGGTCGACAGGGATTCAACGGTGTTGAAATTCGTGCGCCGCGCCCGGTGATCGTCACCGACTTTTCCCCGACATCGTCCGGAGCGAGAGCCGCACCTCATGCGACTCACGCCACAGATGTCCAACAGTGTTGAATATGACACGAATAGACTTACCTAATTCTAGGCATGTGAGACGAGGGCTCGCCACGTCCCTGGACCGCACCAGCGGCACGATGGCGGGCAACGCCCAGCCTGCCGACGCCATGCCGCCCGGCCCGATCCCCGCCCCTCTACCCTTCTTGCGTGACACGCGCCACCGAGAGGCTTCCAGGTCAGGGCGCCACCATGCCGGACGGGCCCGGGCGGGCGCAGGCTGCGCCCGGGGACCAGGAGGAGGCGGCAACCGCGACTCGGGGGCGAGTGTCCGACCGGGAGGAACCCGCGGCCGCCGAACCGAGGGGGCCGGTATCGGCCTCGCGGAGAGGGCCCCGTCGTGGGCCCCGCCGCGCCCGAGACTCCGAGAGCGGCCGAACCGCCTCGACGCGGGAGGCGATCTTGGACGCCGCCCGGGACTCCTTCCTCGCCAAGGGCTACGCGGGGACCACCATCCGCGGTGTCGCCCGCCAGGCGGGGGTGGACCCAGCACTGATCTCCTACTACTTCGGCTCCAAGGGCGACTTGTTCGGCGCCTCCATGAACCTGCGGATGCGAGCGGCCGAGGAGATTGAGCGAATCGTCTCGGGGGACCTGCGCACAGCCGGCCCGCGTCTGGTGCGGCTCTCCCTGAGCGCGTGGGACGACGTCTCCGGCGGCGCCACCTTCCGAGCGCTTCTGCGCTGGGTCGCCACCGACGACGGCGCCCCGGCGGCGATCCAGGCCTACGCCGTCGAGCAGATCGCCAGCCCCCTGGCCGACGCCCTGGCAGCCGCCGGCGTCACCTCGCAGGACGCCGAGGAGCGCGCGGCCCTGGTGGGCACCCAGGTGGTGGGTTTGGCCATGATCCGATACGTCTTGAAAGTCGAGCCACTGGCCAGCGCGAGCATTGACCACCTTGTTGCCGTGGTCGGACCCACTATTCAGCGCTACCTCACCGGCCCACTGACGCCGCACCGATAGGGGCCGCCTCCCCTCCCTTGCTTTATTCTTATGTTAATTCCCATCTTGTGCGGTGTTGGCCGATTGTTTTGCGGAATGTGACCGGGCCTGTGGTCCGGGCGGTTCCGCCCGGACCACAGGCCCTGTGTCGGCGAGGCTCCTCAACCCTGTTCCCATGTGCAAGGGAGGAGTACCTCCTTCGCCAGAGCGACGGACGCTCGGGCTCCCTTAGACCCGGGCGCGTCTCGGTGATGGCCGATCATCGGGCTCCCCAACCCTCACGACCACCTCCGTCCGGCGGCAACAACTATGGAACACTCCGACCCTGAAAGGACCCCCGTCCTGGGCCTGTGAAAGCCCTGGGAAATCGGTGCCCACGTGTATCCGACCCGGAATTCTCCGAAGAAGCAGCGCTTTGCCGCCCCTACGACCTTGATCGCGACCCTCGGATCCCGCGCATTCCCGCCCCGGGGCGGCCCCAGGCGGCCCGGGGCGGCCCCAGGCGGCCCAGGGCGGCCCCAGGCGGCCCAGGGCGGCCCCAGGCGGCCCAGGGCGGCCCCAGGCGGCCCAGGGCGGCCCAGGGCGGCCTTCAGCTAGGTCGCTGACGGTGGCGATCGGGAGCGACGGCCCCAGGCGGTCCCGGGGCGGCCCAGGGCAGCCTTGGGACGGCCCCCAACAGGCGCGGGACCAGGCAGCTTGGAGAAGGGCCTCCGGGCCGCTGCGGCGGCGACCCCCAACCGGCGCGGGACCGGGAACACCCGCCCGCAGGCGCCCAGATGGCTCCGAGAACAGGAAAAATCCCGGAATCGTTGTGATTCCGGGAGAAACAGGAGCGGAGGATGGGGGATTCGAACCCCCGAGGGCTTGCACCCAACACGCTTTCCAAGCGTGCGCCATAGGCCACTAGGCGAATCCTCCAGGCGTCCCACACGGCCCGCGACCGCGTGCAACGGGAATGGAATATAGCGGACTGCGCGCCGCCGGTGCTAGCCACCCACGGTGGGATCGGTCACGCACGGACGTCGCCCCGGCCCTGCGCGGTCGGGTAGACTCTCACCCGGCCCCTCGTGCGGCGTCATCCAGTGAACTCCCCCAGGACCGGAAGGTAGCAAGGGTAAGCGGGCTCTGGCGGGTGCACGGGGGGTCCTCACGCGCCCACCCCTCAGCCCTGCGGCAGGCGCCGCTCCCCGTGGGTCCGACCCACAAGCATGTACGAGCTCCAGGCCCCCACGACGCCAACGACCATGACCGCCACCATGGGCACCGCCGTCGCGCCGCCCCCCGAGCTGGCCAGTGGCGCCGAGGTCGCGTTCGCCACCGCCTGCACCAGCCCCAGTAGAGCACTGGCTACGCCCGCCACGTGCCGCACCGTCCCCAGGGACAGGGCCGAGGCGTTCCCGAAGACGAACGCCTGAGCGGACATGAGCAGCACAAAGCCAATGCACAACGGCACCAGCGCCACGTCGAGCAGCAGGACGCTAAAAGCCACCACCGCCACGCCGAGGGTGGAGGCCGACAGACCCATCCCTATGAGTCGGCGGGGGCGGATGCGTCCCACAATCCTGGCATTGACCACGCTCAGGAGCATCTGACTGCCCGCCGTCGCGGCGAAGAACAGGGAGAAGGCCATGGGGCTGAGGCCCTTGATCTCCTGGAGCACGAAAGACGAGGAGGCGATGTAGGCGAACATTGCGAAGCTGGAGAAGGAGGAGGTGAGCATGTACCCCAGGTAGCTGCGGTGGCGCACCAGTTCGCCGACGCCGCTGGCGAAGCGCCTCAGCCCGCCGGCCTGGCGCCGCTCGACGGGCAGGGACTCGGGGACGAACACCGCGGCCATGACGGTCATGAGCAGCCCGAAGGCGACCAGGCACCAGAACACCGCCCGCCACGAAGCCACGGAGAGCACCGCGCCGCCCGCGACGGGGGCGATCATGGGGGCCAGCCCTCCTACGGCCATCAGGATGCTCATAATCTGGGCGAGCCGGTCGCCTCGGGCCACATCAACCACGACCGCTCGGCCGACAACCGCGGCCACCCCGCCACCCATGCCCTGCATGAACCGTCCGATCATGAGGACTGCAATCGAGGGGGCGAGGGCGCAGACGACCGCCCCAAGGCTGCACACGACGCCGCCAACGATCAAGGGCCGCCGCCGTCCCCGCTGGTCCGACACCGCACCGCCGACGACCTGCCCCAACCCCATGCCCACGAAGAAGGCCGTGAGGGTCAGCCCCACCGCCGTCGGGCTGGTCGCCAGGTCCCGAGCGACCTGAGGAAAAGCCGGGGAATACATGTCCGTAGCGAACGGCGGAACGGCATTCTGAACCGCCAGGGCAACAATGAGACCCACTGTGATAGGAATCTCAGCTCCGGCGGGGTGACGGCGCAGCGGACTCATCGTTTCCCCTCCTGTGGGACAGCGGCCACCATCGGCGCACCGCACTTATGGCGAGACGCAACCGGGCCCGCCCTGGCGCCGCAATGGCGCAACGCTCACCTTAAGCCACCGGGTGCCCGACGCGGCAAGGCCGACGGCTCCTCGCCCCCGCCACGGCAGCCATCACGCGCAGCCGGGCCCTGGGGTCGGCTGCCTCGGCCCCACACCGGAGCCCCGTACCGGCCCGCCGCCCCATGTCGATCTGCCGCCGCCGGAAATGTGATTCATGCTGTGGGGAGAACCACCCATCGCGCAGAACGCGTTTTCCTGAGAGTCTACGCATATGAAAAAGATCGCCCCCGCCCTCGCCGTTCCCGCCGCACTCTTCCTCGCTCTCGGCTTGAGCGCATGTAACGACGATTCCGTCCCAGTCGCATCAGAGACCCAGGCCTCCGAGGAGGCCACCGAGGACTCCGGTGGCTCGAACGGGACCTCCGACAAGACGGACAGCCCCAGCCCCACCAAGGGGGGCCAGACCTCGGCCCCGCCCTCCCCCACCACCAAGGGGAAGGAGACCTCGGTGCAGGACCTTCAGGTCGGCGACTGCATTGAGGCCATGGACGAGACATCCACCTCGGTCTTCACCGTGTCGGTTGTGGACTGCTCCGCCCCGCACGCCTACGAGGTCTACCACGAGGGCAATATCACTGCGAGTTCCTTCCCGAGCGGTGACGCCATGGACACCTGGGTCGCGGACATCTGCGTCGACCCCTTCAACACCTACGTGGGCGTCCCCTACCAGAGCTCGATCTACGAGATCAGCTACTTCACGCCCACCGAGGGCTCCTGGTCCTCCGGCGACCGCGTGGTCAGCTGCATGGTCACGACCTCCGACGGCTCCACCGTCTCCCAGTCCCTCAAGGGCGCCAACCAGTGACGCCGGGGCGGGCCCGCTGAGATCTCCGCGCGACGCAGTACGGCCACGCCATAGTCTTTAAGACGCCACCTCCGTGGGCGCGCCTCCTCGACTCCGAAGGAGGCGCGCCCACACTTTTGACACCCGGGCGCTTGAGCACCCACCGGCTCAACTTTGAAACCCGCCGGCCTCCCGCACCGCCGAGTCGGGCATGCCCCATCCCAGGCATGCCCCACCCCAGGCATGCCCCATTCCGGCGCCGCCGGGAGCGCTGTGCCGGCGAGTCTCCTGCGGCAGCGATCCCCAGTTAGGATGCTGTCGTGATCTTCAAGGCCGTGCGCGAGAACGCCCCGTACCCCGAGCACGGGGTAACGCATCAGCGCGATTGGTCGGCGATCGCTCCGCGCCAGGTTCGGCTCGACCAGCTGGTGACCACGCGCGCCACTTTGGACTTGCGCGACCTCCTTGACGAGGATTCCACCTTCTTCGGCGACCTCTTCGCCCATGTAGTCTCCTGGCGCGGTGACCTTTACCTGGAGACGGGACTGCACCGGGCCCTGCGTGCGGCCCTCCAAGGGCGCACAACAATCCACGGCCGGGTTCTAGAGCTTGATGAAACCGGCCACCCCACGGCCGCCCCGCCTCCCCCTCCTCGTCCCTGACCCGCGCGGGGCCCGCAGGCTCCGCAAAAGCTCCTCGAAGGAACCGCACTGCGACACGGAGGCGCCCCGGACCGTGCGAAAGCCGCGCCTGTGGGGCCGGCCCGGCTCAGCGGGATGAACCGGCCTGCGCCCGGCGATCGGCTCCGCCATGGCGCCGGCGTCTACTAACCTTGGGGGCGTGAGCACCCTAGCTGATCCCCGCGCCGAGTACCGTCGTCGTCTCAGGCGGCGTCAGACGATTGTCATCGGATCCCTCCTGTCAGGCATGGCTGTGTTGACAGTTGTGTGCTTCATGATCTGGTCGGGTGTGCTGACAGTCCCCTGGGATCCCGGATTCTCGGTGGCCGCCCCTAAGGAGACGACGGCGCCGCAGCCCTGTCCGCCCGAGGACTCGGTCTCGGTTGACCTCAATACCATCCCCATCAACGTCTACAACGGATCCAGCACCGTGGGACTGGCGACCAGTGTCGCCGAGACCCTTAGGGAGATGGGGCTGACCATTGGCAACACCGCCGACTGGCCCAAGGGGGCCTACGACGGCGACATTATGATCACCACCGGGACGGCGGGCATTGCCAACGCCTACTCACTGGCCCGCATTTTCAGCGGAGACGTCATTGTTCAGATCGATGAGACTGTTGAACCGGATGACACAACCGTCTCCATTGTCCTGGGCGCCCTCTACTCCTCCTCCCTGCTTTCGGAGGACGAAATCGGCGCCCTGGCGATCGGGGAGCCACTTGTCTCACCAGTCGGCTGCGCAACGGCCTCCTCAACCCCGTCCTCAGCGGGTTGAGCGCCTCACGCCCCTGGTGCGGCCCCCGCTGAGCCACTTCCGTGAATCCGTGAACCACCCCCGGCGGGAACCGACACTCGAGCGCTGCGGGGAGGGCCGGATCCTGGCCGGGGCCGGCCGTTGGCATGCCGGCGGCCAATCGCGCGCGAGGTCAGCCCCCGCCCGGCCCTTGCCCGTCAGCCCTGGGCAGAGGCCTTGTGGCGCTTGGCGTAGGCGGTGCCCTCCAGTTCAGTGCCCGCTGGGGCGGAGGCGGGGGAGGCCTGCTCCAGGGTGGTGCCGCGCAGGCGGGAGATCCAGCGCATGAGATGGTAGATGCCGATTGCCGCGGCACTGCCCAGGGCAATGCCGGAGAAGGTCATGCCACCGGCCACGAGCGTGTAATCGGCGATCGCCACCACCATGGCCACCGCAGCCGTATTGAGGTTGACCGGGTCGGAGAAGTCCACCTTGTTCTGCACCCAGATGCGCACCCCGAGCATGCCGATCATGCCGTACAGGACGGTGGCGGCCCCGCCCAGGACCCCCGGGGGAATGGTGGCAACGACCTGACCGAACTTGGGCAGCATGGACAAGCCCAGGGCGGTGAGCGCGGCTACGACGTAGGCGGCGGTGGAATAGACGCGGGTGGCGGCCATAACGCCAATGTTCTCGGCATAGGTGGTGGTGCCCGAGCCCCCGCCGGCGCCCGCCAGGGCGGTGGACAGGCCGTCGGCGAGCAGGGCCCGGCCGGTAACGTCGTCAAGATTCTCCCCGGTCATGGCGGCGACGGACTTCACATGCCCCACGTTCTCGGCAATGAGGACCAGGACCACCGGAACGAACAGGCCCAGCAGGGAGATGTCGAAGGCCGGCGCCCGGAAGGTGGGGGCTCCCACCCAGCCGGCCTGGGAGATGGCGGAGAAGTCGACTTCGCCGCGCACGCAGGCGGTGACGTATCCCACCACGACTCCCAGGAGGATCGCCAGGCGCCCAATAATGCCCTTGAACAGGACTGTGATGAGCAGGACTGCGGCAATGGTGATCACGGCGGTCACCGGGGCGGTCTTCACATTGTTCCAGGCGGCGGGGGCCAGGTTAAAACCAATGAGGGAGACAATGGCCCCGGTGACGACCGGGGGCATGAGGCGGTCGATCCAGCCCGCTCCCGCGACGTGGACGACGACGCCCACCAGGGCCAGCGCGAGGCCCGCGGCAATAATCCCGCCCTGGGCCAGGGAGGCCCTGGCCTCGTCCAACGGCCCTCCGCCGCCGGCCACGTAACCGGTCACAGCGCCAATGGGGGCCAGGAGCGCGAAGGATGATCCCAGGTAGCTGGGCAGGCGCCCGGAGGTGATCGCCAAGAACAGCAGCGTGCCCACCCCGGTGAAGAAGAGGGTGGTGGCGGGGTCGAAACCGGTGAGCAGCGGCACGAGGAAGGTCGCCCCGAACATGGCCACCACGTGCTGAACACCAATGCCAATGGTGCGCGGCCAGGTCAGGCGCTCACCCGGGGCGACGACCTCGCCGGGGGCGATGGAACGACCGTCGGCGTGGAGGCGCCAGCCTCTGGACAGGGAAGGTACGGACACAATGGCCTCCTGTCGCGGGGAATGGGAGAAAAATGGGGGAAACAATGGGGGAAACAGGGAGCGCGCTGGTGCCGGGGCACCGGGGCTCCTGTCTGCGACAGGACCTGGCAGAGTCCTGCCAGATCTTCAGTTTAGGGCCCCGGCGCCCGACCTCTGGCAGCGCCTCTCGTGGCATCGGTCGCAGACCGTTGCGCCCGGGCGCAACGGACAGTTCTCCCCATCGCCACTTGCACGGCATGCGGCGGGGGGCAGGATTGGGCTATGAGCACGACGACGCAGCCCACCTCCCCGCCTGACGGTGGCGCCTATGGCATGCCGCCGGCGGCCGTCAACCCGTCCGATTCCGCGGCCGATGGTTTCGTGTTCCCCGGCACTGAGAACGTTGACCCGGCACTGGTTTTCGCCACCCCCGGCTACCAGGCTCCACGGCAGCACACCGACCCCATGGCGTCGACGGCGCTCGTCTGCGGCTTACTGTCCTTCATCCCATTGTTCGGGGTTGCGGCGCTCGGGTTCGGCTGGGCGGCACTGGTCCGAATACGGCGCTCCTACGACGTTGGTCACACGGAGGCCTGGTTCGGGGTCGTTGTCGGCGCGGCGTCAACAGTGCTGTGGTTGTGGTCGTGGTGGCTGTGGGCGTGGTGGCTGCTGCCGTACTTCGAGTAAGCCCCTCATAGTGGTGCGGCCGGGGCGACCGGTCGGGGACCCCGGACGCGCCCCGAGCCCGGCTGTTAACACGAACGTTACAAGGGAAAGCCTTAGGGTGTCGCAATGAAGCCCTTCATTATGGTGTCGACACGCCCCGAGATCGAGGCCGCACAGGACGAGTACGAGTCCTTCCTGACCCAGGGCGCCTTGACCCGCGAGAACCTTCACCACGTCCTGCTCGAGGAGATCGACTTCCTCGACTCCTTCGCGGCCGGGGACGTCTCGGGGGTGTTCATTGGCGGCAGCCCCTACAACGCCTCGACACCGCAGGTGTCCAAGACTCGGACCCAGTTGCGCGTCGAGGAGCAGGTGCGCGAGCTGCTCGCCGTGGCCCTCAAGGAGGGCGTGCCGGTGCTGGCCACCGGTTTCGCCCTGGAGGTGCTCGCCGGCTACCTGGGGACGCCCACGAGCACGGAGTTCGCGGAGGACTTCGGCATTGCCGACGTGTTCCTGACCGCTGAGGGTCGGCAGGACCCACTGCTGGCCGGCCTGCCGCAGACCTTCACCGTGTTCGTCGGTCACCACGAGGGCGCCGTGGACGTGCCCGCGCACACGACCCTGCTGGCCAGCTCCCCGGACTGCCCGGTGCAGATGCTGCGCGTGGGCAAGACCGTGTACGGCACCCAGTTCAACCCCGAGCTGGACGCGCACCATTTCGCGCAGCGGGTGAGCATCTACGCCGACGCCGGCTACGGCGACCCGGGCCAGGTCGAAACAATGCTCTCCGAGGCCCGCAGAGGGCACCAGCACGAAGCCGGCCGCATTATCCGCAACTTCGTCACGCACTTCTCCCGCCACTGACTGACATCTTCTCGGCACCCGCCGAAGCCGTGTCGCACACCCGCCTCAGGCGCAATGGTGATCACAATGCATCTATGAGGCATGGGGAGAAGACCCCAGGGTCAACTTCCCGATTCTGCCCCATATATGCCATCAATCGCGGAGAATTGGCTTATGAGTGCGTCCTACCCGCCGTCCTTCCCCCCGTCCGCACCATCACCGGATCCTCAGCGCGATTCGGTGCCGCCGGGCGAGGCCCACGACGCGCCTCCGACCCCCGATCCCTCTACTGCGCAGATCCCCTCGCCCACTCGGCCCCCCACGTCCGCAGCGGATCGGGCGGCCGCATCCCCCTCGGCTCCAGCCTCCCCGCCTCCAAGTGATGAGCCGCCCTCCGGCGGCGAGCCCGCAGAGACCGTCACGTTGAGCACACGGCTTTCCGCGGCCGCCCCCGACCTTCCCGCAACACCAGAGGCAAGACCGAGGACGCCGGCCGCACCGTTCGCATCGGAGGCAGCGGCGGCGACGACGACGCGCCTGCCCACCGGCATGCGCCCCGCCGATCTGCTCCCAGCCGGTTCAGCGGATTCGGCGCCCATGGCGCAGCCCGGGCCGGCCGCTTCGGCCCCCGGCACCCCGGGCGCCGGCGCTCCCGACTCGCAGCGCTCCGACGCCGGCATTCCCACAACCACCTTGTCCACCGGCGCCCCAGCACAAGCCGGATCCGGCGCCCCCTACTCCGCCGGATCCGCCCCCGGCGCCCCCGACCTCCCCGCAATACCGGAGGCAAGACCGAGGACGCCGGCCGCACCGTTCGCATCGGAGGCAGCGGCGGCGCCGACGACGCGCCTGGCCACCGGCATGCGCCCCGCCGATCTGCTCCCAGCCGGTTCAGCGGATTCGGCGCCCATGGCGCAGCCCGGGCCGGCCGCTTCGGCCCCCGGCGCCCCGGCACAAGCCGGATCCGGCGCCCCCTACTCCGCCGGATCCGCCTCCGGTTCATCTTCCTCCGCTGATGCGGCAGCGGCGCCACTGCCCTCCCCTGGTCGTCCGGCCTTCCACCCCCTGGGCCCGGCAACACCGCGCCCCGGCTCCCAGGCCCGGGCCGCATTACAACCGCGCCCGAGCCTCGACGTCCTCAGCCTTCTTCTGGCCCTGTTCGCCTTCGTGATCTATGCCGGCTCCCTGCTGCTGACCACCGTCCTCCAAACTTCTGCTGCTTATGAAGACGGCCCGAGCATCTACCGGCTGTCCAATTACATTATGGGCCCCACCCTGTGGCTCTTAATCATTTCCGTGGTTCAGGTGCTCGCGAAGCGCTCCCCCACCGCCGCGGCCGGACTCCTGCCCGTGGCAACCATGGCAATCCTCAGCGAGCCCCTCCGGCTCATTATTAACTGGGGATCGATAACCGATACCACCGCCGATACTATCACTTATATCATCATCGATATCATCACTATTATCACTGCCGGCATTGTCTTCCTCTGCACGCTGATCATAACAATCCTGGGCCTGAAACGCGCCGCCACCCGGGCGCGCACCCCAAAGCCCGTATCCGTGGGCATGACGGAGGCGGCGCTGTGGTTCTTCGCCGTCAGCGCCCTGGCTTTTACGCCCCGATTCTTCATCGCCCCGCTCCAGACCATCCGTCAGTGCAACATAATCGTAGACGAAGTGGAAGGCGTACTAGCATTCTGCGAGCACTACTCACTGACTGTCGGCCCGCTCCTAACCCAGAGCCACACATTGCCGAATACCGTATTTGAGCTCATGGGCCCCATAGTCCTGGGCGGCGCCCTACTGCTCGGCCTCCTGGGACTGGTTCTCGGTTTTATGCGCACCGCACGACCCCTGTTCGTTGGCACCGCCATCCTGGGTGCGGTCGGCATCTTCGGTTACTCGACGCTGCTCGCCGGCTACTGGGCCCTGCACGCCATCAACTCCGACAACTCCGACAGCCGAGACCTTGTCAACGACATACTGTTCTTCGTTATTGTCGCAGTCAGCTGCCTCATCCTCCTCGTGCTGGCATCCGGAGCCATTAAGGGCTCGGCCCGAGACTGGTTCTCGGGCCGCAAGAAGGCCGGCGCCACCGCTCCGCCGCAGGCCGCCACAAGCGCCCCCGAGGCGGCCGGAGCCTCGGCCGCTCCCGCGGGAACCCCGTGGCCAGCGGCCCAAAGCGGCGCAAGCGCTCCTCAGGTCGGCTACCCCGCCCCCGGCTACCCTGGGACAACAGGCCGGACATCGGCGCCACAGCCCAACCCCCCGGCGCACCCCGCACCGCCGACTCAGCCCCCGACGCACCCCGCACCGCCGACTCAGCCCCCGGCCCAGGGCGGGGCCTTCGCGCCCCCCATGGAGCCCGACCGTCCTGAGCACTCGGGCTGGCAGGCACCGTGACGCCCACGTCCCCCAATCCGCAAGAAGGTCTCATGGCCGCGCAGCACACCGAGCCGGACGCGCTCACTGCCGCCGTCGACGCCCTCAGGTCGCTCCTGCGAGGACGTCGCACCCTGGCGGTCACCGGTGCCGGGATCTCCACCGACTCGGGAATCCCGGACTACCGGGGCGTGGGCACCACGGAACGCACCCCGGTGGAGTTCGACGAGTTCGTCTCCGACCCGGTGTGGTACCGCTGGGTGTGGGCCCGCAACCACGCCACCTGGCGGCTACTGGAGCCCCTGCAACCGACAGCCGGGCACATCGCCCTGGCGCGCCTGGAGGAGGAGGGGTCGCTCAGCGGCGTGGCCACGCAGAACGTGGACCGTCTGCACTCCAAAGCGGGGCAGCGCACCGTCTGGGAGCTGCACGGCGCTTATAACCGAGTCGTGTGCCTCAGGTGCGGGCGCTTAACCCCGCGCTCCGACCTGGATAAGCGGCTGAGCGCGCTCAACCCCGACTATCCGCGCGAGTCGAATCCCGCACGCATCGCCATCACCCCTGAGGCCGACCGTGCGGCGGCCGAGAACTGCGACTTCCGGGCGCTGACCTGCCCGGAGTGCGACGGCCTGCTCAAGCCCGACATTGTCTTCTTCGGAGAGGGACTGCCCCCGGCCATGGACCAGGCAATGCGGGCGGCGGGCGCCTGCGACGTCGTCCTCGTGGCCGGGACCAGTCTGGCCGTACTCACCGGACTGTGGATCGTGCGCCAGGCCGTGGCCCACGGGGCCGCACTGGCAGTGGTCAACCGCGGGCCGACGGCGGTCGATGAGATCGCGGACCTGCGCATTGAGGCGGGCACCAGCGAGGTCCTGGGCGCATTGGCGCCCTGAGGCGCCCACCGAGCATGACGTCGGGCTCGCGGCGCGCGCGGAGAACCGGCTGAACCGGCTTCAGTGCAAGGCGTCGAGCAGGTGTTCGACAACGTCGTGCACCACCTGCGCAATGGACCGGCGGCCGGTGCTCCTGCGGCCCGGCGCCCCCGGCCTCTCCGGCTGGCCGGCAACAGCGTCAATGCAGGCCAGCCCAACCACATGCACGCCCCGCGACGCCAGGACCATGGCCTCGGACACGCCGTCGGCGATAACGACATCCGCCCCTAGAAGGGCCAGCATCCTGGTCTCGGCGGGGGTGGGGCGCATGGGCACGGGCAGGAATGCAGCGACCGCACTGCTCTTAACGCCTTCGACGACGCTCAGGCGCTCCGCCAGCCGCTGATCCCAGCCGATCCCCAGGGGGCCGGCCACCGGTAGGGGCAGGAGGGGGCTGCCGCTGAGGTTGAGGTGGTCGCCGACCACCAGGACATCTCCGGGTTCCGCTCCCCCCACCGAGTCGGCGCGGGTGACGAGGAGCGCCGCCCGTATTCCCGCACCAGCGGCAATGCGGGCGAAGGCGGTAGTGCGGTCGGCGGGCGCCCCCTCGAAGAGGGAGGTGCGTCCGCGGGCTATGAGCACACCCAGCCCGTCGCGGTCAAAGGACATGAGCTCGTCCTCCTGACCGGGGCCGCTGGGGGCGCTCACGCCGGGCAGGAAGGACAGGCGGATACTGGAGGCGGGGCGGCCCCAGGCGGCGTCAATCTTGGTGAGGTAGATGGGATCGGCGACAATGAGCAGGTCGTGGCGGGCCCGGCCGGTGGCCAGGACGATGGAGGCGCCGTCGGGATCCTCGTCCCAGGTGCCGGCCGCGGTGGGTTGGGTAGTCAAGGATCTTCTCCTCCCCCAGGGCATTCGCTCTCACTATGAGCGTACTGGCCTTGGCAAGTCCTTGCTCTGCAGTCGTTGAGGCTCGCTCCCCGAGGGTGCGCCCAAGGCCCGCTGTCGCACGGTGGTCCTGCGGCAAAGTCCCCGGCCATGTGACTGCTGTCACCCCACATTGTGGACGCCGGCCCCAGGCGCCAGATCCACTCCCCGGGCAGTGGCCGGCCCGGCGCCTCGAGTGACAATGCGCTCGTGGATCCCATTGCCCGGCTCCTCGCCAGCCCGCCCGATCTTCCCGTGGTCGCCGCCCTGCCTGAGTTGCGCAGCCTCCTCGCCCCCAATAGCGCTCCGCCCCACACCCCTGGGGCCGCGGCGCCACGGGCGCCCGGCCGCCCAATGCCCGGTGGCGCCGGCGGCCTGGACGACGCCGCTGTTGAGCGCGCGGCATTGACGGCCCCAACCCTGGTGGTCACTGCTCCCCCAGGGACCGGCAAGACCACACTGGTCCCGCCATTGGTCGCCGACGTGCTGCGCGCCGCCACTCCTGTCCCCAACCAGGGCCCCGTAGGGCCTGCTGCGCCAACACCAGGGGCGCCGCCGAACCCGCCCGGCCGGGTCATTGTCACCCAGCCCCGCCGCGTCGCCACCCGGGCCGCCGCCCGCCGCCTGGCCTGGCTTCTGGGTGAAGAGGTCGGGGCCACGGTGGGCTACGCGGTGCGCGGCGAGCGGCGCAGTGGCCCGGACACCCGCATTGAGGTGGTCACTGCCGGGCTGCTCCTGCGCCGTCTCCAAGCCGACCCCGAACTCAGCGGCGTGGACGCCGTCGTCCTCGATGAGGTCCACGAACGCTCGCTGGACTCCGATCTGCTCCTGGCCCTCCTGCTGGACGCGCGCGCCGCCCTGCGCGAGGACCTGGTGCTGGTGGCCATGTCGGCCACTGCGGATGCCGGCCGCCTGCGCACCCTGCTCGGCTCGGCCGGGCGGGATGCCCCACTGGTGGAGGTGCCCGGGGTGAGGCACCCCGTCACAGAGGTCTGGGCCCCTTCACGGACCCAGCGCCTGGGCCCGCGAGGCGTACCCGAGGGCTTCCTCGCCCATGTGGCCGCCACCACGGTTCAGGCGCTGAGAGGGGATGACGGCGACGCCCTCGTTTTCCTGCCCGGCGCGCGGGAGGTCGACGAGGTGGTTCGGCGATTGCGCACCGAGCTGCCCGGACAGGTTGACGTCCTCCCGCTGCACGGGCGCCTGTCGGGGCGCGCCCAGGATGCGGCGCTAACCCCCTCACCCCCGGGACGACGGCGAGTGGTGGTCTCCACCAGTGTCGCCGAGTCCTCGCTGACGGTGCCCGGGGTGAGGATCGTTGTCGACTCGACCCTGGCTCGCGAGCCCCGCCTTGACGTGGTCCGCTCGATCTCCGGGCTGGTGACAGTCGGAGAGTCCCGTTCAGCGGGCGTGCAGCGCGCTGGGCGGGCCGGACGGGAGGGACCCGGCGTAGTCCATCGCTGTTGCACCCCCACCGACTGGGCGCGCGCCAGCGCGGCGCCCACCCCTGAGATCCTCTCAGCCGACCTGACCGGGGCGGCCCTGGAGTTGGCGGTGTGGGGTGCGCCCGGAGGCGCGGGGCTGGCGTGGATCGATGCGCCACCAGCGCCCGCCCTCAGGGCGGCGCATCAGGCGCTCGCAGAACTCGGGCTCATGGACGACGACTCCCGCGTAACCCCATTGGGCCGCGCCGCGGCCGGGCTTCCCGCAGGCCCCCGCCTGGCCCGGGCACTGCTGGTGGCGGCCCCGGTCCTGGGGGTGCGGCGCTGCGCGGAGGCGGTGGCCCTGCTCAGCGCCGACCTGCGCGCACCGGGCGGGGATCTGGTGGCCCTGGCGCGGCAGGTGCGTTCCGGGCAGGGGGAGGCGGCCTCGTCATGGAGGGCGGAGGCGGTCCGCCTGCGTCGAGCCGTGGAGGCGGTGCGCGCCTCGCACAATGACGGTGACTTCGACGCACTTGGTGCCCCGCCCGGGCTCTTTGAGGTGTTCTCCGGCCCCGGGTTTGAGGAGGCGGTGGCCCTGGTGGCCGCGCTGGCCCGCCCCGAGTGGGTCGGGCGGCGTCGGGGGCCGGCCCCGGCGGCAGGGGTCGAGGCGGGTTATGCGAGCGTGGCCGGAACCGGGATGCGCCTGCCGGCGGGCTCCGCCCTGGCCTCAAGTCAATGGCTGGCGGTGGCCGACATCAGCCGCCTGCCGGGGCGCGGCGATGCCCTCATCCGTGCGGCCGCGCCGATCAGCCGGGAGCAGGCCCTCGCCGCGGCCGGGGCGTGGCGGGTGGAGGAGGAGCGCAGCGTGTGGGAGGCCGGTCGGTTGCGCTCCGAGAAGGTGAGTCGGTTGGGGGCCATTACGCTGGGGACCACTCCCGCGCCTGTCCCGGACCCCACGGCAGTGGGGGATGCCGTCGTCGCCGCGGTGCGGGCCGAGGGGCTGGAGGTGCTGCCATGGGACCGGGGCGCCCGCGAGTTCCTGGCCAGGCTCGCCCTGGTCCACGCTCACATTGGTCAGCCCTGGCCCGCCGTGGACGAGGCGGCACTGCTGGAGCGCGCCCCGCACTGGCTGGCGCCGGCGGTGGCGAACCTGGCGGCGTCGGGTCCCAAGCGCTTCGACATAGCCCGGTTGGATGTCTGCGGGGCGCTGCGCGCCCTGCTGCCGTGGCCGCAGGCGACGCACCTGGACGAGCTAGCCCCAGAGCGCCTGGCAGTGCCCTCCGGCTCCCGGGCGCGCCTGTCCTACGCGGGTGAGGACGGTGCTCCACTGGAACGGCCGGTGCTGGCGGTGCGCGTGCAGGAGTGCTTCGGGTGGGCGCATACGCCCCGGGTGGTCAATGGGCGGGTGCCGGTACTCATCCACCTGCTCTCCCCGGCCCGCCGACCGGTGGCCGTCACCGACGACCTGGCTTCCTTCTGGGAGAACAGCTACCCGCAGGTGCGCGCCGAACTGCGCGGCCGCTACCCCAAGCACGCCTGGCCCACGGACCCCTGGACGGCCCCCGCCACCAGGGCCACCAGGCGACGCCCCCGGTGAGGGCCGGGCCGTGGGCTCGATATGGGCTGGTTTGGTCTGGGGGACGCCCCGGTGGGGGCCGGGTCGTGGCGGCGCTCCAGGAGGCACAAGATCACGATGGAATCGCGGTGGACGTGAGCGCGCTGCGGTCATGGGCGGAGGCCGTCGACGGAGGCGGGGCGCGCAGGCTCTGCGCGCTGCATACGAGTATCCCGGGCGCCTCACCAGAAGGTGAGGCGCCCGGGATACCGGTGGCGGTAGCGCTGGGATTCGAACCCAGGGTGGCTATGAACCACACAGACTTTCGAGATCTGCACCTTCGGCCGCTCGGACACGCTACCTCGAGGCCTGAGGTTACACGCCCGGTGCCCACCCCCAAAACGCGTTCACCTGCGAGGTCCCTCACCCCCACGGGGGCACCGCAAAGACGATGCCGAAGAGGATCGACGCACGCGGACCCCTCACCCCCACGGAGGCACCGCAAGCTCGGCCGGACTGGAGGCGAAAACATAGGTTCAACCCCCACCGCCAGGGGACACCACTGGGAGGCCCGCCCACGGCTCCCGGCGGCTCCCAGCCACGGCGGCTCCCGGCTGCCCCGGTCGGCTGGCCCACGGCTCCCGGCTGCCCCGGTCGGCTGGCCCACGGCTCCCGGCTGCCCTCGGTCGGCCCGCCCACGGCTCCCGGCGGCTCCCGGCCGGAACCGGGTAACCGCCGTTGCCATGTTCTTGGCCGCCGCGCCCGCAGTCGCCGCCGGCCCCCCTGATACGGCGCCAATAGCCGGCCACCGCCCCGACAGGCGACCGCCATTCCAATCGGGTAACGCCCGGCAGTTCCACGCGGGGAGCCGAGTGGCCCGTGATTCGATGTACTCGATCCCAGCCCGCCCCTCACCCGCTTAACTCTCATGGACACTCCTCCGTACCCCTTCCCCGCCGTGCCCGCTCAAGCCCCCCGCGAATGCAGTCTGATCCGTGCCTGCGCCCCCTTTGTGGCGACTTTCGTTCTCGGCGCTGGTGTGGGTGCCGCCGCTGAAAGCTCCTTCGCCGAACCGACGGCGGAGGCCTCACCGGTTGTCACTGTGGTCTACACACCGGCGCCAGTGCCCGCGGCAGCAACACCAAGCCCAATATCCACACCGGCCCCGCCGCCTCCCGAACCGGAGCCCACCGTGGAGGTCCCACCCGAGTGGCCGGCCGGTGATGCCGGTGATGCGGAAGACGGCGAGGAGTCCCCGACCGGGTCATAGCCCGATTCCTGACAGTTCGGTGGGATTGTCGCGCGTCAAGACCTGCGGCTGCATCGGTGGGCGGGTGGCCGGCGGGGTTGGCGGTGTTGCACATTCTTCTTGCGCCGGCCTGTGGGGGATCGTTGGTATTTCAACGATCCCCCGTCGCAGAGGATCGGTTCGACAAGGATGAATGTGCAACGACGTACCCATTCGCACATTCATCCCATCCCCGGGCCCCTAGATCCCGAGCAGATCCGCAGGATTCCGCGCCTCCCCACTCCTTGAGGGAAGAAAGAATGTGCAACCCCCAGACCCGGGCGCACCCCCGGGGGGAGCCCAGACGGCGCCGAGGGATCCCAGGCGGCGCAAGCCCCGGGAGCCGGGCAGCATGAGAGCCGACAGGAACACCCCCGCCCCGCAGCCGCACGCAACAACCCGGTCGCACTCATCAACCAAGACAACACGCGACAGACCGGCACAACTCAGGAGTCCCGGGCCGGGTTATAGGACTCCTCTGGGCCCGAACCGCCCCGGAGCGCGGCACGCGCCCGATTTCCGGCTCACTCCTCCGGCACGCGGCGCAGCACTCGGGCGGGAACACCGCCGACAACCGTCAGCGGTGGCACATTCTTGGTGACGACCGCGCCGGCCGCTATCACCGCCCCCGCCCCAATGGTCACCCCTGAGGTAATGACGGCCTTGGCGCCCACCCAGACGTCTTCCTCCAGGGTGATGGGGGCCGGGTGCGTGGTGGCGCGGTCGGCCACGGCCAGGGAGTGGTTGAGCGTGGCCATGACGACGTCATGGCCAATGAAGCAACGGTCTCCAATCCAGATACCGCCCTGGTCCTGGAAGCGGCAACCGGAGTTGATGAACACGTCCTGACCAGGGGCTCGGCAAAGTTGTTTGTTGTGGGGCTGGCCTGGGGTGATGGCGGGTTCTGGGGGTGCGGGGGTTGCGGCGTGGCCTGCCTGGGAGATGATGGATAGTGCTTAAACAGTCCTGCATTCCTCGAAGGTGAGGCCACGCCG
>NZ_RYFV01000001.1 GCF_004104015.1 Actinomyces oricola
TCTCTTACGTCACCCACCTGGGGAGCCCGCCAGGCGGCGGGAACCACTCCATTCCGCACCCCCGGTTACCCACCGTCCTTTTCGGCCTCCTCCGACGAAATCCCGCAAACCCCTGTGAATAACCTTCGTTGCCTCTGGAATCCTCGGCGTGCTTGCCGGGATTATTGTCGTGGTGCGCCCTGGAATGGGGGTGGCGACGGTGGCCTGGATCCTGGGGATATGGCTCGTCGTCCGCGGCATCGCCGAGCTCCTGGCCGCCTGGGCGCCTGAGAGGATTCTGGACAGAATTCTTGTGGGTGCCGGCGGTGCGCTGTGGATCCTCGCCGGATTCTTCGTCATGGCCAACCCCGCCGAGGCCGCTTTGACGCTGACGTGGCTTTTCGGGGTCCTGGCCATCACCTGGGGAGTCATGCTCATCGTTGCCGGCTTTCGGCTGCGCTCGCTCATTAAGCGGACACTGGGGGCCTCCTGACCCCGGCAGCGGCGGGCCCTCCTAATTCAACCGCATGATTGTCGAAGTGCAGGGCGCCGATGACCGCCTGGCTGATTACACTCGTTTAACCGATGTGGCTTTGCGGCGCCGCCTGGAAACTGAGCGCGGCCTGTACATGGCCGAGTCCACCAAGGTCATTGCCAGGGCCGTGGCCGCGGGGCACGAGCCCCGCTCCTTCCTCATGGCTCCTCGCCATTACGCGGAGATGGCCCCGATTATCGCCTCGGCCGTGGGTTGTCAGGGGCGTGGCGACGGCGGAGCGGTGCCCGTGTTCCTGGCGCCCGAGCCGGTGCTGGAGGCGATCACTGGTTTCCATCTTCACCGCGGGGCTCTGGCGGCCATGCACCGCCCGGCGTTGGCCGGCGTCCCCGACCTGCTCGCCGCCGCCCGCCGGGGCAGGGGGGCGCGACGCGTGGCGATTCTGGAGGACCTGGTCGACCACACCAATGTGGGGGCCGTATTCCGCTCCGCGGCGGCCCTGGGCGTGGACGCCGTCCTGATCACGCCCCACTGCGCCGACCCTCTTTATCGGCGCAGCGTACGGGTGTCCATGGGCACGGTCTTCCAGGTTCCCTGGACGCGGATAGATCCGTGGCCCGCCACCGAGGAGCTGCATCGGGTCGGCTTCACCGTGGCCGCCCTGGCTCTGAGCCGGGACGCGGTGAGCCTGGACCAGTTCGCGGCGTCGCCGGCCTGCACCGGCGCCGAGTCCCGGGTGGCGTTGGTGCTGGGAACCGAGGGGGACGGCCTGAGCGCACGCACGGTGGCGAGGGCCGATGCGGTGGTGCGCATCCCCATGGCCGGGGGAGTGGACTCCCTCAATGTGGCCGCGGCCGCCGCTGTCGCCTTCTGGGCGGTGCGCACCGGGTGACGGTGCGGCGAGGGCCGGTACCCCAACGAGTGGGGTACCGGCCCTCGGTGAAGCCGGTTCAGGCTCAGGCGGTGACGCGCAGCAGCGGGTCGCCGCTCATGACGTCGCCACCGGTGGCGATGGCCTCAACGGAGGCGAACTTGGCGGTGTTGGTGACGAGCACCGGGGTGACCAGCGAGTAGCCGGCCTCCTCGACGACGGCGCGGTCAACACGCACCAGCACGTCACCGGCCTTGACTCGCTGCCCCTGGGTGACTTTGACATCAAAGCCCTTGCCCTCCAGGTTGACGGTGTCAATGCCGACGTGGACCAGGATCTCAACACCGGAGTCCAGGTTAATGCCGAAGGCGTGACCGGAGGCGGGCGCCACCGCAAGAGTGCCGTCCGCGGGAGCGGTCACGACGATCTCGCCGGTGGGGGTTACGCCGGCGCCGTCGCCAACCGCACCGGAGGAGAACACCGGGTCGGGTACCTCGCTCAGGGGCACGACGTTCCCGGCCAGCGGTGAGGTGATCTCGGTGACGGTGCCCGGAACCAGGGCGGGCTTGTCCTCAGCCGGTGCCTCCGCAGCGGCTGAGGCGGACTCTCCGCCTCCAGCGGGGGTGTCCGCGGCCGGGCCGGCCTCGACGACGCCCGCGGCGGCGAGCGCCTCGGCCCGCTCCTCCTTCGTGCGGTAGCCGAAGGTGACAATGAGGAAGAACGCCGTGCCGAAGGCCGCGGCGACGGCGATGGCGTAGAGGGCCATCGGGCTGAAGACCGGGATGGTCAGCAGCGAGGTGAAGGCGAAGGTGCCGGTCTTGACGCCGCCGCCAATGCCCTCGATGATGCCGCCGACGGCGCAGCCGACGAGCATGAACGGGTAGATGCGCTTGAAGCGCAGGTGGATACCGTAGAGGGAGGGCTCGGAGATACCGCCGAGCAGACCGGCGAAGAGCGCACCGGTGGCGGTCTGGCGCATCTCATTGTCCTTGTCGCGGAAGGACCAGACGAGGACGGCGGCCGTGGCGCCGAAGCAGGCAAAGTTCCAGGCGCCCATGGGGCCCTGGATGAAGTCGGTGTGACCAGTGGAATCCGAGGCGATGTTGGCCAGCATGAGGGCGTTGAGCGGCCAGTGCAGTCCCAGCGGCACCAGGAAGGGGTAGACCATGGGGATGATAATGGCGAAGACGATGGGGGCGTGACTATTGAGCCAGAAGAGGGCGGTGCCCAGGCCGGTACCGATCCACACGCCGAGGGGGCCGATGAGGAAGGCGGTCACGGGCATCATGACGCAGAAGGACAGGAAGGGCACGAACACCATCTGGACGTTGTCCGGGACGATCTTCGTCAGGCCCCTGTAGACCAGGGCCAGCACGGCCACCATCATGAGCGGGACGAAGACCTGGCCGCCGTAGGAGTTGAGCTGCATGGGCAGACCGGCGATGTGGGCGGTGCACAGGTCGGAGTTAATGGTCTCGTTGTGGACGCACGTGGTGCTCGGGTGGTTGCTCAGGTCCAGGAACTCCGGAGTGAGGAGGGCCGTCATAATGGCGGTCCCGACCCACGGGTCGATCTTCAGCTTCTTGGAGGCGTTGTAGGCCACCATAATGGGCAGGAAGTAGAAGACGCTGCGGAACATGGCGTCCACGAAGAGCAGCGCGGCCGGCTTGTCCGCGTTCGCCGCGCGAGTGTCGATGAGGCCGAAGGCCTCGCAGATCGCCTCGCCGGCGATAATGAGCGAGGCGCCCAGCAGGACCGGCAGCAGCGGGCGGAAGGAGTCGGAGAGGTACTCGAAGAAGGCGTCCACCAGGGCGTTCTTGCCGCGGGTCTTCGCGCGGGCCTCGGCCTTCACCTCGGCGTCCGTCTTCGCCCCTCCCCCGGAGCCGGAGCCGCCGCCGGCCTTCATGGCCGGCAGGTTGGTGATCTGCTCGTAGACGCTGGCGACCGCTCCGCCAATGACGATCTGGTAGCGGTCCCCGGCCTGGGGGACCGCGCCCATGACGCCGGGGATCGCCTCGACCGTGGCCTTATCGACGATAGAGGCGTCGTTGAGCTCGAAGCGCAGGCGGGTGGCGCAGTGCGTGAGGTGGATGATGTTTCCGGCCCCGCCGACGGCTTCAAGGATCGCCTCGGGGGTGGATGTGGTTGTAGCCATGACTGGCCTTTCCATTCGACCCTTCTCCCCGAAGGGCTGGCATAGACCTGCGGGGAGTCGGGCTGTTGGTAGTGAACTGAACACTGGATCACACTGGATCATTGCTCAAACGCTGAGCAATGGTCGAAGGGTAGCGCGATGGGACTGGGACCTTCGATCGTGCCGGGAAGTGATCCCGTCGATAGTACCGGTTCAGACTCATGTCGGGAACCACATGCCGGTTCCTGCGCTCCTGCCTTCGCCGCATTCACAACTGTGGGGCGCCAATGACACCTCGTGCCCGAGTCTGGTTGCTGTGGCGAGGCCCACTCGTCCCCGCCGTCGGAGTACTCGACGGCGACGAGCACACTCAAGGAGTCCCTGACATGAGCACCCCAGCACCCACCATGACCCCTGAGCCCGGGCGCCGACCACCGCGCCCGGCGCCCGCTGCGGGACCGGCCGCCCCGTCGAGGCCACTGCCCGCACGGCCCGAGGCGGGTCGGCCCGAGTACGCGCCCGGCCCCAATGCCGCGACATGGCGGGACACCACCGCCTACAACCCCTTCGACTCAGGGGGCATCTACGGGCCGCGCGGGTGGACCACCCTGATCCCCCTGTGGGAGCTGCTGCGCTGCTTCCCCGCCCACCGGGAGCGCGGCGAGGAGAACACTGGGGGCACCGAGAACGCTGGGGGCACTGAGGGCGCTGGGGGCACTGTGATGGCGGGATTCGACCTCGACCCTTGTGGGGGGCCCGCGCAGGACTACGTCTCCTTTGCGGGCCTGGACGCCGAGGCGGCCCTGGACCTGCTGGAGTGGTTGCCCGCCAACGCGCTGGAGGACCGGCAGAACCTCGGTCCGAGCCTGCGCCGACTGCTGCGGGCCTGCGCCACCGGCGGCGACCGTGTCCTCCTCAGCGGGTACGGCATTGGCCCCCAACGTTTTGATGAGCGATTGAGCGTGGAGGCCCTGTGGGTGCGTGACCCCGACCTGCTGGATTACCGAGTCTCCCTTGAGCACGATCAGGACTGCCAGTGCCGCCTCCTGTGGAGGACGGTCCAGGCCCGCTACCGGCTCGACGCCGAGTCCCCTCCCGACGAAATCCGGCTCCTGAGCCCTGCCTGGTGCCAGGGCGAGGTCGGATGGTGGCTGTGGTGGGACTAAAAGGGCGCGGGCGGGTGTGACCGACAGCTCACCACCGGGTCACTGCCGGGAACTCGGACGCTGAAAGCCCCGTAGCATGGCCGCCGTGATCAACGTCCAGGACCTCACCATGCGTATTGGTGCCCGCAGGCTCGTCAGCGGCGCCTCCTTCCGCGTCGACAGGGGCATGCGCATAGGGCTGGTGGGGCGCAATGGCGCCGGCAAGACAACCATGACCAAGCTCCTGGCCGCCGCCTCCGTGACGCAGGGCGCCGGCCAGGCCGCCGCCGACGCGGACTCCCGTCACGGACTGGACGCCGTTGAGCATGAGGGCAGCATTTCGTGCAACGGTTCGGTGGGGTACCTGCCGCAGGACACCAAGGTCGGTGACTTGACCGAGATCGCCCGCGACCGCATCCTGTCCGCACGCGGCATCGACACCCTCCTGACTCGAATCCGCAAGGCCGAGGAGCGCATTGCCGTCACCGAAGGCGACGCCCAGGCCAAGGCCCTGGAGCGCTACACCCGCCTGGACCACGAGTTCACCATGGCCGGAGGCTACGCGGCCGCCTCGGAGGCCGCCCGCGTGGCCGCGGCCCTGGGCCTGCCCGACCGGATCCTGGACCAGGAGATCGGCACCCTCTCCGGGGGCCAGCGCCGCCGCGTGGAGCTCGCCCGCGTCCTTTTCCAGCAGCCCGACACCCTGCTCCTGGACGAGCCCACCAACCACCTGGACCACGACTCCGTGCTCTGGCTGCGCGACCACCTGCGCTCCTACCGTGGAGGCTTCGTCGTCATTAGCCACGACGTCGAGCTCCTGCGCGACACCGTCAACTACGTCATGCACCTGGATGCGACCCGTGGCGTCCTGGACGTCTACCACCTGGGATGGGACGCCTATCTGCGCCAGCGTGCTGACGATGAGCAGCGGCGTCGGCGCGAGCGGGCCAATGCGGAGAAGAAGGCGGCGGCCCTGCGGGCCCAGGGGGAGAAGATGCGCGCCAAGGCCACCAAGGCCGTGGCCGCCCAGCAGATGCTGCGCCGTGCCGAGCGCCTTCTGGAAGGGCTGGAGGAGGAGCGCATCCAGGAAAGGGTCGCCCACCTGCGTTTCCCCGACCCCGCCCCCTGCGGCCGCATCCCCCTGCGCGCCCAGGGGCTGTCCAAGGCCTACGGCTCTCTAGAGGTTTTCGCCGGGGTCGATCTGGCCATTGACCGCGGCTCGCGCGTCGTCGTCCTGGGCCTCAATGGCGCCGGCAAGACCACATTGCTGCGCCTGCTGGGAGGAGTCGAGCAGCCCGACTCGGGTCGGGTCATGAACGGCCACGGCCTCAAGGTCGGCTACTACGCCCAGGAGCACGAGACCATTGACACCACCCGCACCGTGGTGGCGAACCTGCGCGGCGCCGCCCCCGAGATGGACGACACCCAGGTGCGCAATGTGCTCGGCTCCTTCCTCTTCTCCGGGGCCGACGCCGACAAGCCCGCCCGCGTCCTGTCCGGAGGGGAGAAAACACGCCTGGCCCTGGCCATCCTCGTGGTCTCCGGCGCCAACGTCCTGCTCCTGGATGAGCCCACCAACAACCTCGACCCGGCCAGTCGTCAGGAGATCCTGCGGGCCCTGAGCACTTTCAGCGGCGCCGTTGTCCTGGTCACTCACGACCAGGGGGCCGTCCAGGCCCTCGGACCCGACCGCGTGCTGCTCCTGCCCGACGGCGACGAGGACCTGTGGAGTGAGGACTACATGGACCTGGTCGCCCTCGCCTGAGCCGCCGCAGCCTGGCGAACAGCACCTTGCGGGGCCGCATACCGGAGGACGTAGGGTGTGGGGGAACAAGCCGGCTCGTCGGGGCGTTCGCCTCGACGTCCACCCACCACCACGGCGGGAGGCCCGCACCGGGCCGCCCGCTACGAGGAGAGAAACATGGCCGAGCCCATTGTCACCGAGACCACCACGGAGGTTCCCGAGCACGAGGTCCTTCTGACGCAGGCTGCCGCCGCCAAGGTCGCCAGCCTTCTGCTCCAGGAGGGGCGGGACGACCTGCGCCTGCGCATTGCGGTCCAGCCGGGGGGCTGTTCCGGCCTGGTCTACCAGCTCTACTTCGACGAAAGGCTCCTGGACGGCGACGCCGTGCGCGCCTTCCCCACCGGCACCGACGGCCTGACCAGTGTCGACGTCGTCGTGGACCGCATGAGTGTGCCCTATCTTTCCGGCGCCACCATCGACTTCGCCGACACCATTGAGAAGCAGGGCTTCACTATTGACAACCCCAATGCGGCCGGGACCTGTGCTTGCGGAGAGTCCTTCCACTGACCGGACCCGGTCAGGGCCACCCACCTCATCCAAGGAGAAACCTGTGCGACGCACACCCCCTGTCCTTTCAGTGCTTGTGCTGAGCGCGGCCCTGGTCCTGTCGGGCTGCTCCGACTCGAGTTCTGGCTCCAGCCCCGACGCCCCGGCGACCGTGATGCCCCAGTCAGGCGTCGAGGTGGACTGTGCGGCCCTGACCATTGATGCCGACTCCGAGAGTCTGCCCACCGTCACGGGGGACGCCGGAGCCCTGCCCACCGTGGAGTGGAGCGGCAAGGATACTCCCGCCAACCTGACGGTCAAGACCCTTGAGGAGGGCGAGGGCGCCGCCGTCGGTCAAGGCGACGTGGTCGTGGCCCACTACGCCGGATGGGAGTGGGGTTCCTCACAGCCCTTTGACTCCTCCTATTCCCGGGGCGAGTCCATCCCCTTCGGCCTGGGAAGCGTCATTGCCGGCTGGACCTGCGGCCTCGTGGGGCACAAGGTCGGTGAGCGGGTGCTCATGTCCATTCCCCCCGAGCTGGGCTACGGGCAGAACACCGGCTCTCCCGGACCGCAGGGCACACTCGTCTTCGTCGTGGAGATTATTGACGACGTCTCCTCCCAGGACCTGGATTCGGTGATCAAGGGCGCCTCATGGAGCGGCGCCGAGCAGACGCTGACGGACCGTGGAGTGGTGCTGACCGGCGAGCTCGGCCAGGAACCCACCATTACGGTGACATCCGGTGCCCCCGAACCGACCCAGGTCGAGATCATTGAGGTCGCCCGTGGCACGGGAGAACCGATCGCCGCCGATTCCCAGGTCGTTGCGAACCTGGCCGTCACCACCTGGGACAACTCCGCAACGCATTCGACCTGGCAGTCCAACTTCCTGGAGGTCATTCCCATGGCCTCCTCCCCGGCGCTGTCGGACCTGGTTGGCGTGCCCGTCGGTTCACGGGTGGTGATCCTCCTGCCCGGGAACCCAGCCGCCGGCACCAAGTCAGAGGCCTACGTCCTGGATGTGGGCGCGTCGCTGTGAGGCCCCGGTGGCACTGAAGCGGTGAGGCGCCGACCAGAGCCCAGGAGCCCCCGGAGCCGCACGGCTCCGGGGGCTCGGCATTCGAGCCGCGCGCCGGGGCGCTCACGCCCACGCACTGCCCACGTATTCGCCCGCGTGTTTCAGCGCAGGATCAGGCCCTGGGTGTGCGCGACGGCGTCGGCCAGGCGCCGGGCCACGTCCTCCCAGTTGGCGATGTTCCAGATGGCCTTGACGTAGTCGGCCTTCACATTGAGGTAGTCCAGGTAGAAGGCGTGCTCCCACATGTCGACCATGAACAGCGGAATGGTGCCCACCGGGACATTGGCCTGCTGATCGAAGAGCTGGAAGACCACGAGCCCCCCGGAGATCGAGTCGTAGGCCAGCACCGCCCAGCCCGAGCCCTGGATGCCCAGGGCGGTGGCCGTGAAGTGGGCCTGGAAGGCGGCGAAGGAGCCGAAGGAGTCCTTAATGGCCTCAGCCAGCTCGCCCTCGGGCTCACCGCCGCCACCGGGGGCGAGGTTGGTCCAG
Organism: Actinomyces oricola; assembly: GCF_004104015.1. Lineage (GTDB taxonomy): Bacteria > Actinomycetota > Actinomycetes > Actinomycetales > Actinomycetaceae > Actinomyces > Actinomyces oricola. Next base: position 8,480 of record NZ_RYFV01000001.1, read on the forward strand.
AAAACCGAGTGATTGGTGTGGCCGCCCAGGTTGAAGGCGAGGTTCTTCTCCCACAGGTTGATCGCGGCCAGATCCCCGCCGGCGCGGGCCGCCGCCAGGGCCTCCAGGGCGCCGTTGGCCCCGGTCACGTAGGCGGCGTGGTGACGGTCGTGGTGGAGCTCCATAATGCGCCCTGAGATGTGGGGCTCCAGGGCGGCGTAGTCATAGGGGAGCTCGGGGAGGGTGTAGACGGCCATGGCGTCCTGCCTTTCGTCGAGGGATATGACTCCAGCCCAAGGCGTAGGACAGAAGTCCCAACGACGTCATCGTAGGCTCCCCTCCCACGAGCCGCCCAGAAGCGGGCGTGCGATTACACTGACCGCAGAACACCTCGCCACGCCCCATGGAGGACCGTATGACTGACCAGGCAGCTCCCGCGCGACTTGAGCTCCTCGTCTTCTCCGACGACTCCAGTGTGCGCCGCCAGGTCATTGAAGGCGTGGGCCGCCGCCCCGCCAAAGGCCTTCCCCTGGTGAACTGGAAGGAGGCCGCCACTGCCGAGGGCGTGCGCCTGGCCATGAAGGATCGCCGAGAGGAGGGCCTGGCCCCCTTCGACCTGCTGGTCCTGGATGCCGAGGCCAAGAAGTTCGGCGGTATGGGCTTGGCCCACGAGCTCTACACCGAGCTGGACGAGCGGCCCCCGGTGCTGCTGCTCACCGCCCGCCCCCAGGACAACTGGCTCTCGGCGTGGGCCAAGGCGGAGGCGGTCGTGCCCCGGCCCCTGGACCCGCTCAGCCTCCAGGAGGGTGTGGCCGCCGCCCTGCGCGCCCGCCCCGGCACCGTCGCGCCCGCCGGCTAGGAGCGCGAGGACAGAGGAGACTAGGCACGGCTCCTTACTGCTCCTTGACTCCGCTCCTCGGGACTTGCTCCTCAGGGCCGGGCGTCTATGACCTTCTGGTGGCGGGCGGCCGCACCCACCGGCCAGGACAGCACCGAGGCGTCCCCCTCGACTTCCACCAGGCGCGCTCCAGCGTCGAGCACCCAGTTCGCCAACAGAAGCGTCTCTTCCACGCTCGCGGCCTGCCCCACGCGGTCGGGGCGCTCAACCACCTCCGCGCTGGCGCGCAGCGCCGCCACGGCCGGGCGCGGGTCCGCGCCCGGCGGCGTTAGGGCACTGCCGGCCAGGCGCCCCCAGCGCACCGCCACCAGCTCCCAGCCCCCGGCCTCACGGCGCCGGGCGGCAATGAGGTGGGGGCAGGCCAGTAGGGGGCGCGCCTTCTCCGCCCGCCTGACCCCCAGCAGCAGGGAGCGCAGGCGGCGCGTCCACACGCCGGCCTCCTCGAAGCGCTCCTGGGCGGCCAGGGTCTCGATTCGCTCCAGCAGCGGGGAGGCGACCAGGTCGATTTGCCCCGACAGGGCCAGACGAGCCAGCTGCGGGTCAGCAGGTTCGGGCCCACCAGCGGCCGCCCGCAGGCCGTGGCCGTCCCAGGTGCGCAGTCTCAGCACCGACTCCACGGCCCGCGCCGCCTCCTGGGCGGCCGAGCGCGAGGGGAAGGGGCCGATCGCTTCTGGGATCCGCTTGGTCTCCAGCACCGTGGTCAGGGCCAGGCGCGCCTGGGGGGAGGTGAGCAGTCGCAGCCAGGGCTGGCGGCGCGGGCTGCGTGAGCGGCGGTTGACCGGCGGATCCAGCTCGGCAATGAGTCGCAGCTCGCGCACGCGCGCCTCCAACTCGGTGGGGGTGGGGATAGCCCGCACGTGGACGGCCACATCGAGCATCTGGGCCACCTTGGTGCGGGTTTCGGCGGCGGTGAAGTAGGAGCGCACCCGGCGCCTGAGGTCCACGGCGGAGCCCACATAGAGCACCTGGCCCGTGGGGGAGAGGAACTGGTAGACCCCCGGGCTGCGCGGCAACCCCTCGGCCAGGCGGCTCTTGGCGCGCCTCTTGGCGGGTACCGGGTCGCAGGCGGTGGCGAGGTCCTCTAAATGCGTCACCCCTAGGGGGGCCGCAGCCTCCAGGAGGGCGTGAAGAAGGTCGACGGTGGCGCGGGCGTCGTCCAGGGCGCGGTGGGTGGGGCGTCTGGGCGAACCAATGAAGGAGACGAGTGTGTCCAGGCGGTGGTTGGGGACGTCGCTGCGCGACCAGGTCTTGCGCGCCAACGCCAGGGTGTCCAGAACCCGGGGCTCAACCCACCCCAGGTCCAGGGCCCTGGCGGCCCCGCGCAGATGGCCGACGTCGAAGCGCGCATTGTGGGCGACCAGGACCGTGTCCTGACGGCTCAGGTGCGCCCATTGGAGGAAGGAGGTCAGGGCCTCGCCCACGGGCGGGGCGTCGACCACCATGGCATTGGTAATGCCGGTGAGCACCGTGATCTGCGCGGGTATGGCGATGCCGGGGTTGACCAGGGTGGTGAACTCGGCGTCGACCACCCCGCCGCGCACGCGCACCGCCCCGATTTCCGTCATGGCTTGAGCCCCGGGGGGCCCGCCGGTGGTCTCCAGATCGACGACGACGAACTCCACCTGGCCCAAGGGCGTGCCCATGTCCTCGAAGGTCGCCTGCACTCCCGGTGGAGGGCAGGGGCCCCTGGTCTCGGAGGGCGGCTGAAGCGCAGGAGGAACCACGGGTGCGAGGCTAGACTTCTAGGAGCAGCCCTTCCAGCACACCCTCGGGGAGGGCGACCGCCCCAGCGCCCCTCCAGCAGGGGCATTCCCCGCGTCGAGTGCGGGTGCCGGGTCGGTACTATGAGCCGTCGCCGAGTCAGCAGGAGGCCCCCGTGGGATACCGAGGCATTAAGACCGCCGTCGGCCCGGCCCTGGAGATCCTCTACCAGCCCTGGATCCGCGGGGAGGAGAACATTCCCGCAGAGGGGGCGGCGATCCTGGCCTCCAACCACCTGGCGGTGATCGACTCCTTCTTCCTGCCACTGCTGGTGGACCGGGAGGTCGCCTTCATCGGTAAGTCCGACTACTTCACCGGCAAGGGCGTCAAGGGCTGGGCGGTGAAGAACTTCATGAAGACCGTCGGCACCATCCCCGTGGACCGCTCCGGCGGCAAGGCCTCCCAGGCCGCCCTTCAGGCCGGTATTGACCGTCTGCGGGCCGGGGAACTCTTCGGCATCTACCCCGAGGGCACGCGCAGCCCCGACGGGCGCCTCTACCGGGGCAAGACCGGGGTGGCCCGCATCGCCCTGGCCACCAGTGCCCCAGTCATCCCCGTGGCCATGATCGACTCCAACCTGGCCCAGCCCATTGGCCAGGTCATCCCCTCCACTCGCCACCGCGTGGGCATTGTGGTCGGTGAGCCCCTGGACTTCTCCCGCTACAAGGGCTTGGAGAACGACCGCTTCGTGCTGCGCTCCATCACCGACGAGATCATGTACGCCCTCATGTCCCTGTCCGGCCAGGAGTACGTGGACCTATATGCGGCGGACGTCAAGAAGGCCATGAGCGCGGAGAAGAAGAGCGCCGACGAGGTCGTCACCGAGATGCTGGCGGCCCAGGCGCTGCGCCGGCCCGCCGCCGCCCCCGTGGCGGCACCCGGCGGCCGGCCCGTCCCCGACGTGACCGTCCCCGAGCCGCCCGAGATTGACGAGCCGGTCGGTGAGGCTGACGGGGAGCTGGCCGGGGGCGACGGCGAGCCGCTGGCGGGTTCCGGCGGGGCTTCCTCGGCGGAGTCCTGAGCCCGTCGGGGGGCGGGCATAGGTCATCAAACCCCGCTGACCAGCCTTGATCGGTCAGTGCCGGTGCGCGACCATGACCGCATGGACCTGCCCAGCCTCCTGTACGCGGCCACGATCGTTTACACCGCGGTGCTCGCCGGATTCATGATCTCCTACGTCGTGACCATGGGCGCCTTCTTCACCCATACCCTGAGCCACGGCAAGCGCGCCGAACTGCAGCATCTCCTCCTGCCCTTCAACGACGATGAGCGGGCCTCGACCAAGTACGCCGCGTGGGTTCTGGGGCAGGTGGTGGTCGCGGCGGCATCCCTCATCGCCGGGCTGCTCTCCGACGCCGCCGACCGGCCCTTGGGCGCGCAGATCTTCGCCGTCGCCGCCATGCCCCTGTGGTACGCGATTCACGTCGGCTCGGGCTTCGCCCGCACCGAGCACCTGGCCGAAGGCGGCCCATCGGAGGTGCCCGATGAGGTCATCCGGCGCTTCATCCGCCTCAACCTCCCCATACACGGCGTTTACGCGGCCGTTTACCTCGTGGCGGCCGGCTGGCTGCTCGCAGGCGTACTGTGAGGGGAAGCGCAGTCGACCGTGCGCACGTGCACTCCCCGGCCTCGACCAGCAGGACATATCGACTTGAGCGCTCATGCGCGCGGCGAAGCGCGCCCCCGCCCCCGGCCGTCTGAAAACGATCCCCCAGTCCCTGCCCGCGGCGAGCGATGGCACGTAGACTGACGCCCAATGCGGCGCGCGCCGCACAATTCCGGCTGGGGCCCACGCCCCGCGAGTCCACAACCTGAAAGGTTCCCGATGTCGATCCGTCGCGTCGCCCTTCTCACCGCGGGCGGTTTCGCCCCTTGCCTGTCCGCCGCCGTCGGCGACCTCATCGAGCGCTACACCGAGGTCGCTCCCGACGTCGAGATCATCGCCTACCAGTACGGCTACCACGGCCTGCTGACCGGAAACTATATTGTCATTGACGCCGAGGCCCGCAAGAACGCCGGCGTTCTGCGCTCCTACGGCGGCTCGCCGATCGGCAACTCCCGCGTCAAGCTCACCAACGCCAAGAACCTGGTGGAGCGCGGACTCGTCGCCGAGGGCGTCAACCCCCTGGAATTCGCCGCCGAGCAGTTGCGCAAAGACGGCGTGGACGTCCTGCACACCATTGGCGGGGATGACACCAACACCACCGCCGCCGACCTGGCCGCCTACCTCCACGAGAACAACTACGAGCTCACCGTTGTGGGCCTGCCCAAGACCATTGACAACGACGTCGTCCCCATCCGCCAGTCCCTGGGCGCCTGGACCGCCGCGGAGGAGGGCGCCCGCTTCGCCTTCAACGTCATTGGTGAGCACCGCTCCAACCCGCGCATGCTCATCGTCCACGAGTGCATGGGCCGCAACTGCGGCTACCTCACCGCCGAGACCGCCCGCCGCTACCACGAACTGCTCAAGACTAAGCAGTGGGCGCCCTCGCTGGGCCTGACCAGGGAGCGCTGGGACGTCCACGCCGTCTTCGTCCCGGAGGCCAAGCTGGACATCGCCGCCGAGGCCGAGCGCCTTAAGGCCATTATGGACGAGCAGGGCAACGTCAACATCTTCCTGTCCGAGGGCGCCGGCGTCCCCGAGATCATTGCGGAGATGGAGGCGGCCGGCCAGGAGGTTCAGCGCGACCCCTTCGGCCACGTCAAGCTCGACACCATCAACCCCGGCCAGTGGTTCGCCAAGCAGTTCGCCGAGCTCATTGGCGCCGAGAAGGTCATGGTGCAGAAGTCCGGCTACTACTCGCGCGCCGCGGCCGCCAATGCCGAGGACCTCGACCTCATTAAGCAGATGTGCGACCTGGCCGTCGAGTGCGCTCAGCGCGGCGAGTCCGGTGTCATCGGCCAGGACGAGGAGAACAACGACGAGCTGACCGCCATCGCCTTCCCGCGCATTGCCGGCGCCAAGCCCTTCGACATCACCCAGCCCTGGTTCGCCGCTCTCATGACCGAGATCGGCCAGAGCGTCGAGCCGGCGGACACCCCCGCCGAGCACTGAGACCGAGCCGGTAAACCGGCACGGCCCATCACCTGCTGGGGCCGATGGCGCAGCGAAAGCCACGCCATCGGCCCCAAGGCATGCTTTAACGGGCCGCGAATACCGGCGCGCTGGAGTGAATGGCGATTCTCGAGCGGCCCCAAAAGGACAGGAAGTAACCCTTGTGTAAGGTCGATTCGCGCCCGATCGGAATGCTTGGATGGGCTCGTGAGCCACAGCCCCGCCGAGAGTGCCCCTGAACCGTCTGCCGAATCGCCCAATAGTCCGTCGTCTGCCGCGCCGGACAACGGTAGTGCCTCTGACCCTGAGGTGTCGTCATCAAATCGTCCGGTACTGACGGCGGACCAGGTGCCGTCACCGTCCACTCCGGACACTGCCGCGAATACCACTGCGGCCAGCCCTGAACCATCTGCCGGCAGTCCTGAACCGGCTGCGGCCAGCCCTGAAGCGTCTGCCGGCAGTCCTGAACCGGCTGCGGTCGGTTCTGAAGCGTCTGCCGGCAGTCCTGAACCGGCTGCGGCCAGTCCGGAACCGTCTGCCGGCAGTCCAGATAATGGCCCCGGGCCGGCTGCGGGCAGTGGCGATGAAGGTGACGTTGAGGATGCCACTGTGGTTGATCCTCTACGCGCCACCGCAAGTGGCGGCGTTGCTGATGAGGCGGCGCAGGTTCCTGCTGACGGGGTAGCGGCACCGGCTCCTCCTGGTTCGGTGTCGGCTGCTGATCAAGTGCCGGTGTCTCCCGGGTCGGGTGCCGTGCCGGCCGGTTCGGTGACTGGTTCTCCCTATATTGCGGTGTCGCCCTCCACCCCCGCGCCCGCTCCTTCCACCCCCACGCCCGCCCCGGCACCATTGCCGTCCGCTGGTGCGGCTTCTGGGGGTGTGCCGCGTCGTCGGCGCCCCAGGGCGCTGGCTGTTGTGATGACTTTTGTGCTTGTCATTGCCGCCGGTGTGGGTGTTGGTTGGTGGGCGGGTAATCGTGGTGGTCTGGGTGATTTTCGGCGGCCGCCGACCGTGGTTTCTATTGTTGACTTTTCCATGGTGGCGGGCAGTGAGCAGGTTCAGGCTACTAGTGCTCCGGTGCTGCGTTCGGGTGATACCTCGATTATGCGTATGCGCGCCGGCGACCAGGAGTTGCTCAGCGCGGTCGATGTAGCGGGTTCGAGTAGTTATCCTTTATGGACGATTCCTTTGCCGTCGGGCACTGATCCTTGCTGGGTGGATGGTGACATTGTGCACTGCGGTGACGGTGTTGCTGTTGATGCCGGTAGTGGTCATCCGCGAGGGGATGCGGCTTCGGCGGGGGCGGGCGCCGCTCCCGAGCCGGGTTTTACGAGTGCGCTGTTGACGGAAACTGCTAGCGCGCAGGTTCCTTATGCTCTTAGCGGCAGTGGTTCGGTGGTGGATGCGGCCGGTAATGCGGTGGAGGGCCTGGCATTGGGGTCTTCGGTGTGGGGCGTTCCGGCTCGGGTCTCGCGGAGCGTGGCGGGGATTGAGGTGCCTGGGAAGCGCGATATTTGGGTCCTGTGCGATGGGGCTGTGGTGGCTGCCGTTGAGGGTACCGGGGTCCTGTGGTCGGTTGATTTGGTTGAGGGCAGTGCGGAGATTAATGGGTTCGTTGATGGGGGCAGTCCGCGTTGGCTGGTGGGTGATGCCCTGGTCATGGGGACTCCTTCGGGTGTGGTGGCCTGGGATCTTGATGATGGCCGGGAGTCGTGGCGGATTGATGTTCCTTTGAATTCGTGGACCTCTGATGATCAGTATCTTTATTTGTGGTCGAATGATTCGTTGAGTGTGGCTGATCTTGCTCAACCGGTGGATGATTCGGTTACTGAGGTCACTGCTGTTGCTCAGCACCGGGAGGTGGCCCCGGGCGAGGACGAGCTCATGAACGCCACCTTGGAGGTCCCCGAGCGCTGCGGCCTGGAAGTACCGCCCAGGGAGGCTTCCAGGCAGGGGCGGGCGACAATCGCCTTTGTAGACGGGACGGCCACCGGCGCTCCTCCGCTCTACGCCTCGACGCTCATTAAGGACGTCAGCTCCACGGTCTTTAACGGCCGACCCGCGGCCGTCGTCATTATCAACTGCGCTTACGGGACTCCCTACAGCGATGATGCGGTGATGGTTTATAACCCTGATCTGGAGCTTGTCGCCGTCCTCGAACCGCTGTGGCAAAAGGCCTCGCTTGGCGGGCGGATCGATGATTTTAATATTACTTCTTTGACCGCTTTCGGGGAGTCCTTCCACCTGACCTGGGACGGTATTGGCCTGTACGGGGATGAGCCCAGCCACTTCGGCTACAAGTCCGGTAGTGCGGATGGGGACTTCGTCTGGGATGGCCAGGACTTCGTGGTCACTGATGTCTTGTTCCACACCCCTCAGGGGGATGTGCGCATGCCGGAGGTTTCCGCCGTGCAGGACTTCGCCACGGCGATCAGTATTGGGGATGACGCGACTGCTTCACAGAGCGCCACACCGGAGGCCATGGCCTCACTGTCCGATAAGATACATACCGTGGCGGCTGTTCGAGAGACGGTGCGCGAGTTCGTGTTCGCCCCGGGCGTGACTGTTGAGGAATGCGCGTTCGTGCCGCCCACCTGGTCAGAATCGAATACCGTCTACTTCCCTTCGGGAAAGAAAATCATTTTAAACCCTCCCTCCGAGACGCAGGGCGGTGATGTTATTTGCGCCACCACGGGCAGTTCCCACGACATCCCCGGATCAGACGGATACCAGGCGTGGATCCTCTTGCACCCTCACGAGGACGGCACCTTTGAGGCTTATAAGTTCAACTCCTACGCCGTGTTCTGTTGAAGGCCACCGGGCCCGCCCCCGGGCACGCCGGCGGTGAGTCGGGTCCGTCATATGGCGGGCCTGGGGTCGTGGCGGGCCCGTGACCTATGCTGACGGGTGTGATGAGTGAGCTCGGAACCCCGCACGCGACCGCCCGCGCTTCGGCCTGGCGGGCCCGGCCCGCCGCCCAACAGCCCGCATACCCCGATGCCGGTGAGCTTGCGGCCGTCAGTGCCGATCTGCGCTCCCGACCGCCACTGGTCTTCGCCGGTGAGGTGGACTCCCTGCGCAAGCTCATGGCCAAGGCCTCCAAGGGTGAGGCCTTCGTCCTCATGGGCGGGGACTGCGCCGAATCCTTCGCGGACAATACCGCCCTCAATATTCGCCTTAAGGTCCAGACCATCCTCCAGATGGCGGCCGTCCTCACCTACGGCGCCTCCACGCCCGTGGTCAAGATCGGGCGCATGGCCGGCCAATACGCCAAACCGCGCAGCGCCGACACCGAGACCCGCGACGGCCTGACCCTGCCCTCCTATCGGGGCGACTCGGTCAATAGACACGAGTTCACCCTCCAGGCGCGCGTCCCCGACCCGCACCGCATGCTCGACGCCTACCTGCGCTCAGGCACGACCCTCAACCTCATTCGCGCCTTCACCATGGGTGGTTACGCCGACCTGCGTGAAGTCCACTCCTGGAACCGCGGCTTCACCGCCAACCCCGCCTACAGCCGTTTCGAGTCTCTGGCGGAGGAGATCGACCGGGCCATGCGCTTCATGGAGGCGGCCGGGGTGGACTTCGACGCCCTGCGCCAAGTGGACTTCTACGCCGCTCACGAGGCCCTGCTGCTGGAGTACGAGGACGCCATGATTCGTGAGGACTCCCGCTCCGGGCGCCTCTACGACACCAGTGCGCACCTGCTGTGGGTCGGTGAGCGCACCCGCGGCGCCGAGGACGCCCACGTGGCTCTTCTGGAAGGCGTGCACAACCCTGCGGGCGTCAAGATCGGTCCGACGACGACTCCCGCTCAACTCATTGCTCTCATTGACCACCTCAACCCCGACGGCGACCCGGGGCGCCTGTGCATAATCACCCGCATGGGGGCGGGCCGCATCCGCCAGCTGCTTCCCCCACTGGTCGAGGCCGTACAGGCCGACGGGCGCCCCGTCACCTGGATTACCGACCCCATGCACGGCAATACCATTACCGCCGACAATGGCTTTAAAACCCGCCGCTTTGAGGAGATTATGGATGAAGTGCGCGGCTTCTTCGAGGTGCATCGTGCCCTGGGCACGGTCCCCGGAGGCATCCACGTCGAGCTCACCGGCGACGACGTCACCGAGTGCCTGGGCGGCGGAGAGCATATTGACGAGGCCGGGCTCGCTGAGCGCTACGAGACCCTCGTGGACCCGCGCCTGAACCACCAGCAGTCCCTGGAGATGGCCTTCGAGGTCGCCGAAATGCTCCGCAGCTGAAGTCTCACAATGCCCCGGCTCCGGACTGCGGGGCAGTCACGGGCCACCGGCGTCGGGGCGCGGCTCAGAGCACCGTTAAGGTGACGGTTGAGCCGACCTTCACCTTCGTTCCCGCTGGCGGATCAGTAGAGCGGACGGTACCGAAGAGCCCGCCCAGGACATTGGAGACCTGGACAACCAGGCCCAGCGCCTCCAGGGCGGCCTTGGCCTCATCCTTGTTCATGGAGCTCACGTCCGGGATGGTCACCGTCTCCGGGCCCTTGGAGATCACCAGGTTGACGGCGTCGCCCTTGAAGTAGCCGGTGGCGTTGGCCGCCGGATCCTGAGAGATCACCGTACCGGAGGCCACGGTGTCGGAGAACTCCTCGGTGACGGTACCCACTGCTAGGCCCTTCTCCTTCAGGGCGGTGGTGGCCTCCGCCTCGGTTTTGCCCGTGACATTGGGGACGGTAGCCGGCTCACGACCCTTGGAGACCACCATGGCGACCGCCGAGGAGTGGTTAACAACCTCCCCGGCCTTGGGATCCGTGGAGAGCACCAGGCCGGCCTCCACGGAATCCGAGTAGGTGCGGGTGACGGCCCCAACATTGAGACCCGCCTGCTGGATCTTCAAACGGGCGTCGTCCTCCTTGGAGCCCACAACGTCGGGGACGGTCTTTTGCTCCACGCCCAGCGAGATGACAGCCGTAACCGTGGCGCCCCGGTCGACCCGGCTGCCCGGGGCGGGGTCGGCGGAGATCACCGAGCCCGGCGCAATGGTGTCGGAGTGGGCCTCGGTGGGCGGCGCCCACTCCAGATCCGCGGCCTTCACGGCCGCTTGGGCCTCGTCGCTGGTCATCCCCTCGATCTGGGGGACCTCCACCCGGTTCCCAGGACCGGCCAGGAAGTACCAGACGCCCGAGCCGCCGACAGCGGTCAGGGCCAGGATCCCCGCCCCGATCAGTGCCCGACGGGGCACGGCGGGCATGGACCGGGAGCGAGCCAGCGCGGTCGTCGGCTGGTCATCGGCAGCAGACCGCGGGGCCTGCCGGCCGGACCCGTCACCGCCGTTGGGCCCGACGGCGCCAATGGGCAACGACACGGTCCGCATCCCGGCGTTCGGAGTCGTGGCGAGCGTATCGGTCGGCTCGCCATCCTCCTCCGGGGAGACGAGGTTCGGCGCCGGCTCCAGGACACTCGTTGACGCCTCATTCCCGTCTCGGCGCACGGCCAGCTGGCTGCGGCTCAGGGGGCGCTGGGCCTCACGCAGCAGATTGAGTGCCGCATCGGCGTCGGCCGGCCGCTTGTCCGGGTCGCGCTGGGTCATGGCGGCGACAAGGTCGTCGATCTCAGATGGTAGGTCGGGGATGAGTCGAGAGGGGGCGGGGACGTCGTTATGGACATTGTGGACGGCGATCTCGACAGGGGAATCGCCGGTGAAGGGCTGCTCGCCGGTGAGCAGTTCATAGAAGAGGATGCCCACGGCGTAGACGTCGGCGCGGGGGGTGGTTTCGCCCTTGGTCAAGAGCTCTGGGGACAGGTAGGCGACCGTCCCCAGAATATTGCCCGTGGTGGTCTGGGTAGCCTCCGTGACAGCGCGGGCCAACCCGAAATCAGCCACCTTGGCCACTGAGCCGTCAGCAGGCAGGAGCACGTTCTCAGGCTTGACATCGCGGTGGACCATGCCGGCGCGGTGCGCGGCCCCCAAGGGGCGCAGCACCTGGGCGGTCAGGCGCAGGGCGTCACCGACCGACAGGGACTCGGTGACAATGAGGTCGCGCAGATTGCGGCCCTCAACAAGCTCCATGACCAGGTAGGCGACGCCATCAATGCTGCCCTGGTCGTAGACGGCGACCACTCCAGGGTTGGACAAGCGCGCGGCGGCACGGGCCTCACGGCGGAAGCGGGCAACGAAATCAGGGGAGTCCGCCAGGTGGGGGTGCATGAGCTTGAGCGCCACCACACGGTCCAGACGCCGGTCATGCGCCCGGTAGACGGTCGCCATGCCTCCACGGGCAACACGGTCGAGGACCTCATACCGAGAGTCCACGAGACGACCGATGAGCGGATCCTTGATCACGGGGGGAGTCTACGGCCCTCACGGCCCTCCAGTCTTCCCCCGCCGCGCCTGGGGGGTAGAACGCCCCAATACCCGCCCGCACTCAGGAGTTACGTGTGGTGAGCATCTCAGCCACGGCAGTCAGATCCCTGTAGGTGGAGGCGCTCACCTCCCCACCCAGATGGGTCAAGGAGCCCAACCCCGTGCGGGTGTGATTGACGATCTCCTGCTCATGGGCCTCACGAGCCCCGCAGGATTCAATGAGGGCCACCACCCGCGCAATCGCCTCAGCAGACGCTTTCGGGCGGGCCAACACCTCACGCAGCAGGTCACGGCCCGCCTCATTGCTCCGCCGCCAGGTCATGGCCAACAGCGCCGTCCGCTTGCCCTCGCGCAGGTCGTCCCCAGCAGGCTTGCCGGTCAGGGCCGGATCCCCAAACACCCCGAGGACGTCGTCGCGCAGTTGGAAGGCGATCCCGATCTCCTCCCCGAAGGTCGCCAGGCCCTGGTAGAGGGGGGTATTCGGGCGGGCACCCGCCAGGAGGGCGCCAATGAGCAGGGGGTGCATCACCGAGTAGCGGGCCGCCTTGCGCCGCACCACGGCCAAGGCGTCATCGAGCATGGCCGACCCGGCGCTGACGGGGTCCTGGTCGGGACCGGGCAGGGGGAGCACCTCGGAGCGCACATCGAGGAACTGTCCCAGGGCCACCTCCTGGGTCATGGCGTCAAAGGCGTCCCGGGAGGCCAGGCGAGCGCCGTCGTTGACGGCGGCGGCCCGTGCGGCTGCCCCCATCTCCATACCCGCTGCGGACAGAAGAAGGTCGCCCAGGAGAATGGCGGCGCTGACGCCGTAGGCTTGGGGGTCCCCGCGCCAGGAGCGCTCGGTGTGCAGTTGTGAGTGGCGGTGGTGCGCCGTCGGGATGCCGCGACGGGTCAAGGCGGCGTCAATGACGTCGTCATGGACCAGGGCACTGGCCTGATAGAGCTCCAGGGCGGCGCCCAGGTGCGCCGCCACCGGCGAGGAGAGCAGCTGGAGGCGGGATTCGCCGTCGGCCCGGTAAGCCAGGGCGACGGCGCCCAAGACGGCGCGCATGCGCTTGCCGCCGGTGAGCAGGTCCGAGGCGGTCTGGAGCAGTTCACGTGAGGGGGCAAGATCACTCCACTGCTCGCGGCGCTCGGCAACGATCGCCGACAGGCGCGCGTCGACGCTCCTGCGGACTGTGTCCACGGTGACCCGCAACTCGTTCATGAATCCAGCGTAGCGGCCCGTGGAGAAGACGGCGGAGCAGGGTACGGGAATACAGGCTACAATTCCACGGTTGCCTGCTGTGTCGGCGCAGGCCGCCATCTCCCTGCCCGGCCTGTCCCCACCCGAGCATGTCCTCTCAGACGAAAGGAACTCCGTGGCTTCTTCCACTGCCACCGCTACGCGCACGCGAGCCGACGTCGACGAGACCGATGAGGACTTCGACCTCGACGACATCGGTGAGGACGAGGAGCCCTCGGACCCCGAGGACGACTACGACGAGGATGACCCCGACGACGAGGATTCCGACGACGAGACCGATGATGAGGACTCCGATGACGAGGAGGACGACGAGGAAGAGGAAGAGGAGGATTCTGACGACGAGAAGGAGGACGCCGAGGAGGAGCCCGCCCCCGAGCTGCGCGACTACTACCTCGACGTGGCCCTGGAGGTCAACGGCGACGGCACCAAGCGCCGCCCCTTCAACACCCCGCAGGCCCTCAAGGGCATCCGCTTAGCCCCCGGCGCCACGCTGTTCGTGCGCTCCCACACCGTGGTCAAGGATCTTGAGCTGGCCGGCAATGGCACCCTGGAGGAGCCCATCACCCTGGCCGCCTACGGCCACGGCCCCGTGCCGCGCTTCACCGTAGGCGACTCGGGCCCCATGGTGGCCCGCGAGTTCCTGGCCCAGAACGGCTTCGTTTTCCGCGGCTGGATCATTAAGGGCATTAAGATGAAGCCCTCCATTGCCGCCCTGACCGGTGAACTGGAGCGCATGCAGCGGGAGGAGGCTGAACGCGCAGCCTCCCGCAAATCCGGTCGGCGCTCGAAGGGCTCGGGCCAGCGCAAAGACGGTTCTTTCACGGTCTCGGACTCCGATGAGGCCGACGAGCCCGCCCAGAAGGTCGTCACCGCCGGCGCCACCGCCGACCCGGTTAAGGACTACCTCAAGCAGATCGGCAAGGTGGCCCTGCTCAACGCCGCCCAGGAGGTCGAGCTCGCCAAGCGCATTGAGGCGGGCCTGTACGCTGAGCACCTGTTGTCGACAGAGGGCAACGAGATGCCCGCCAAGCGCCGCCGGGACCTGCACTGGATCGCTCGGGACGGCCAGCGTGCCAAGAACCACCTGCTGGAGGCCAACCTGCGGCTCGTGGTCTCCCTGGCTAAGCGCTACACCGGCCGCGGCATGCTCTTCCTGGACCTCATTCAGGAGGGCAACCTGGGCCTCATTCGCGCGGTGGAGAAGTTCGACTACACCAAGGGGTACAAGTTCTCCACCTACGCCACCTGGTGGATTCGCCAGGCCATTACCCGCGCCATGGCCGACCAGGCCCGCACCATCCGCATCCCGGTGCACATGGTTGAGGTCATTAATAAGCTGGCCCGCGTCCAGCGCCAGATGCTTCAGGACCTGGGCCGCGAGCCCACTCCCGAGGAGCTGGCCGTCGAGCTGGACATGACCCCGGAGAAGGTTGTTGAGGTCCAGAAGTACGGGCGTGAGCCCATTAGCCTTCACACCCCCCTGGGTGAGGACGGGGACTCCGAGTTCGGTGACCTCATTGAGGACTCGGAGGCCGTGGTTCCCGCCGACGCCGTCAGCTTCACCCTGCTTCAGGAACAGCTGCACGCCGTGCTCGACACGCTCTCGGAGCGGGAGGCCGGCGTGGTGTCCATGCGCTTCGGCCTGACCGATGGCCAGCCCAAGACCCTTGACGAGATCGGGAAGGTCTATGGGGTGACGCGCGAGCGCATTCGCCAGATCGAGTCCAAGACCATGTCCAAGCTGCGCCACCCCTCGCGCAGCCAGGTCCTGCGCGACTACCTGGACTGACATTCACCTGGACTGTCATTCGCAACGACTCAAACGCGGCGGCGCCGCGCCACTCCCACGGGGAGGGCGCGGCGCCGCACCCGAAGATCCGCGCCCAGGGGCTGACCGCCTTCAGCCCCCAGGAGCTGCGCGACTCCAGTGGGCCCCTGCTCCAGTGGCTGGCCCAAACCGGTTGCAGCCACGTGGCCATCCACCTGGATGTGGACACCGTCGATGCCGACGAGGTCGTTCTGGGGCTGGGGAAGGACACTGGCGGGCTCAGCCTGGCCCAGACCAACCGGCTGCTGCGGGACCTGGGGCGGGCCGCCGACGTCGTCGGACTCACGATCGCCGAGTACATCCCCCGGCAAGTCATCGCCCTCACCGACCTGCTGCACGGACTGCCGCTGCTATGAACTGACGATCTTCAGACCAGTGGTCTGAGAGGCGTCCTGGATGCCGCCAAGGTCAGAGACATTGGTGAACCCGGCCGCCTGCATGGCTGCAACGGCCTGGGCGGAGCGGTTCCCCGAGCGGCAATAGACCTGGTAGGTGGCCGCGGGGTCCAGGGCGCTGATCTGCTCGGTGAAGTCCGAGGCGCTGAAGTCGATATTGACCGCACCCTCCAGATGACCCTCGTCGTACTCGCCGGGCGTGCGCACATCAATAATGGTGGCGGAGGCGGTGCCATCCGAAGCGGCGGGATTACCAGGATTACTCGGCGTGGCGGCAGGACCGTGCGGGGTGCTGGAGGCCCTGGTTCCAGTGTCCTGGGAGGAGGGGGAGCTGGAGCAGCCCGCAAGAAGCAGGCCCCCGCCGACCATGGCGACCAGGGAACGGCGGGAAGGATGGATAGCGACCACTGGGGCTCCTCGGAAGACTCGAATCGGGTCAAGCTGACCTGAGACAGCCTATGCCGCAGGTGCGCCCGGTCGGCCCAGGTGCTCCGTGCGTGGCGGCGAGAAGACCCCGCCGACCATGAGCCCATGACCCCATGACCCCGGCCAGGTCATGTCACGCCGGGGGTCCTCGCCAGGGGGCGCCCGCAGGCCCGCCCCGGGCGGGCCGCCCCGGCAGCACCCATATTTGAAACCCGGAAAACCCTGCCAACAACTTGACGCGGGACAATGGGGCCTCGTAGCATGTCGGCAACAAATTTCTCGGCATCGCCGACTTCTCCGGGATTAGTCGGGCAATTTTTATTTGCAAGAACTATGAGGGTCCTCGCAATGTTGACGTGCGGAACGGTTATCGCGGCATGGTTCCGCATGACAGGAACTCGGGGCAGGAAGATACCGGAGCCGGTGTTATGATGCTGAATTTGCCGGATACAGTTCGCCAGGAGTTAGCGCGGGCTCGGGCGCTGATTTTCGATCTCGATGGTACGCTCGTTCAGACGCACGACGCCCACGAGCGGTCATGGCGACAGGCGTTTAATACGGTCGGCTTGCACATGCCGACGTCCTGGTATCGCGAAAGGACCGGTTTAACGGCGGTACAGCTCGTTGACGATATGGGGAAGTTGCATGGAACGGCGCTCGACGCATCGGCGATAAGGGCCGTGGAATTAAGATATGGCCGGCCTTAAACAAGATCGTTGTCGAGGGGTGTTGTTGGTAGGTGTTCGAAGTCGTAGTCGAAGGTGCGGCTGGTGACGTAGTCAAGGAACGCGTCGTATGTTTGTTCGGGGGTGTCGCGCTGGATATTGGCGATGCTTCCTTTGGCCGTGTTCCAGACATGCTCGGTGGGATTGTGGTCCGGCGCGTATGGCGGGAGATAGATCGGCGTGATTCTCTCTAATGCTTCACCGGGCTCGTACAGGCTGGTGAGGGCTTTGGCGTGGTGGAATCTGGCGTTATCCAAAACGACGGCTATCTTGGTGTTGTCTATTTCGCGTGCCAGGCGGCTCATAGCCAGGATAATCTGCTCGGTGTTCTGGCTGCCCTCAATGGGGTAGATGCGCATCTTCTTGGTGGTCAGGCTCAGGGCACCGAAGAACGAGCATGAAGAACGGTTCCGGTCGACGTAGATCCTGGTGCGCTTGCCCTTGGGCAGCCACATGCGGCGAGTCTCGGCCTCATGCTCGACACGGACCTCGTCGACGGTGTAGACCTCCCAGCCGCCGGCCATGAGATCAGCGACTTCCTGGCGGATCTGCGCCATCCGCTCGGTGATGGCCTTCTCATCGCGGCGCTTGTCGAAGGGGTCGGGCAGCTTGAAGCTCATCCCCAGGAAGCGCAGGAGCAACTGGTAGGAGGAGTCCGACTCATACTCCACACCGAACCTCGCCTTCACCACATCGCGTAGGGCGGGTACGTCCCAGAAGTCAGCCCTGATGCCGGACTGCGATGGTGGCAGGCTCAGGACTTCCTTGAGCTGTTCCTTTTGGACGCGGGTGAGTTTCGCGGCGTTCTCATTGCCGGCATGACCGGTCACCACCGAATGCAGCCTGGTCCGCCGCCATTCCGCCAGCCACTCCCGCACGGTTCTTCCGGTGCGGTCAACCATCTTCGCGATGATGTCCACGTCAACGCCGTGCGAAGCATAAAGAACCGCCTCCGCCTTCAGCCTCACTAGAACAAGAGTGTCACTGCGCTTCTTCCACCTCAAAAGAACATCGTGTTCCTTCTGCGTCACATCCACTTGCATGCAGGTATTCTACAGGGGGTGGCACATGATTTCCAGACTACTAAACCACAGAATACGGTTTTGTTTCATTTCGGCCATATTTTCTCGAGGAGGCGCGGACGCTGGCGCCGTTCGATCCTGTCAGTTCCATCGCTGAAGGCTTCGGGGACGCGAGCCATATGGCGGTCGCGTCTAATGGCGATGCGAGAACTGTTCATGCGACGCTCGAGGGCGCGGGAATCGCTCCACTATTCTCGGTGATCATCACTGCGGATGATGGATTACGGCCCAAACCGTTTCCCGATGCGTTCCTGCTGGCGGCCGAGCGCATGGCGGTTGAAACAGATCGGTGCCTGGTCTTCGAGGACACCGAGGGCGGAATAGCTGCTGCGCATGCCGCCGGAATGAGGGTCGTGGATGTTCGCACGTGGGACTTGCCCCAATACGTGCGGGCGCATCGTTAATGAGACGGTGCGCGATCGGCTGGACGCAGAGGGGTGCGGGGGCAAGGCGGTCGAGTATCCGGGCTCGGCTCATAGTGGCGCCGCGTGGAGGGAATACCGCGAGGCGGTCCAGCACCTCATTGGCTGAGGTGCCGACAGGGGCGACAGGAAGGAGAGAACCCGTGACCCTCGTAGCCGGCGTCGACTCCTCGACGCAGTCCTGCAAGATCGTTATCCGCGACGCCGACACCGGCGCGCTCATCCGCCAGGCCCGAGCAGCACACCCCGAGGGCACCGAGGTTCACCCCGAGCATTGGTGGACTGCGCTCAATGAGGCCATTGACGCCGTCGGCGGACTCGACGACGTCTCCGCCCTGTCCGTGGGCGGTCAACAACACGGCATGGTCGTTCTCGACGCGAAGGGCCGAGTCATCCGCCCGGCCCTGCTGTGGAATGACACCCGCAGCGCCGAGGCCGCCCGTGAACTCATCGGCGAGCTCGGAGCCGCCGCCCAGAGCACCGGCCGGGCCGCCGGTGAGGAATCGAGCGCGCCCGGCACCGACCCGCCGGCGGCGGGCCGGGCGGCCTGGGCCGAGGCCGTTGGCTCGGTGCCGGTGGCGTCCCTGACCGTTGCGAAACTGCGGTGGCTGGCGGACCACGAGCCCGAGGCCGCCTCCCGCATAGCCGCCGTCTGCCTGCCCCACGACTGGCTCACCTGGCGCCTATCGGGGGCCACTAGTCTTACCGCACTGGTCACCGACCGCTCCGACGCCTCGGGCACCGGCTACTTCGACTCCGTGGCCAACGCCTACCGGCGGGATCTCCTGGCCCTGGCCTTGCGCCGCAGCCAGGAGGAGGCCGCCGGAATCATCCTGCCCCGCGTGGCCGGCCTCCAGGAGGCGGCCGCCCGCGGGGGCGCGGATGTGGAGGGGCGCGACCTGTCCCACCTCGTCCTGGGGCCCGGCTGCGGCGACAACGCCGGGGCCGCCCTGGGGCTGGGCCTGCGCCCCGGGCAGACGAGCGTGTCCTTGGGCACCAGCGGGGTCGTGGCCGCAGTGTCGGCCACGCCCACCCACGACGCCTCCGGGCTGGTCACCGGATTCGCCGACGCCACCGGCGCCTACCTGCCGCTGGCCTGCACTCTCAACGGGGCGCGGGTCCTCGATGCGGCCAAGACGGTGCTGGGAGTGGACTACGACGAACTTGACGCCCTGGCACTCGCGGCCGAACCCGGGGCCGGCGGCCTGATCCACGTGCCCTACCTCGAGGGTGAGCGCACCCCGAACCTGCCCGGGGCCACCGGCGTGCTCGCCGGTATGACTCTGGGGTCGCTCACGCCGGAGAACTACGCGCGCGCCGCCGTGGAAGGGCTGCTGTGCCTCATGGGGGCCTGCATTGACGCCGTGCGCGCCCAGGGTGTTGAGATCGACGGCGTCTCCCTGGTGGGCGGCGGCGGGCGGTCGGCGGCCGTGCGGGCCCTGGCCCCGGCGGTGTGGGGCGTTCCCGTCGATGCGCCCGAGCCGGGGGAGTACGTCGCCAATGGCGCCGCCCGGCAGGCCGCCTGGGTCCTGGCCGGCGGCGAGGCGCCCCCGGTGTGGGAGCTGTCGGGCGGTGCGCACCTGCGGGCGGATCCGCAGCCGCGGGTGCGCGCCGCCTACGACGCCGTGGCCGCAGTAGTGGCGGCTCAGGAGATCAAGGATTAGGCGGTGCCGTCGTCCTCGGTGATTCCTGTCGGGAGCCCCAGGCGGGCGCGCATATCGTCGAATGCCTGCATGCAGGTCGACAGGGCGCAGTCGATCTGCTGAGCGAGCTGATCATCCGTCACGCCGTGCTCCCAGTCGACGGCCACCGACGCCCCCACGGAGAACGTCAGCCCGGCATCCTCGTTCTCCCTCCAGAAGCATGTTGGCCACAGATGCGAGTGATGCCATTCCTCGAGCGCGAACCGCGCCTCCTCCAAGCGGCTCATAGGGATGTCCTCGCACATATAGCCCATGATGTTGAGAATGTCCCTGTCCGGGCCGCGCAGCATGAAGGTGAAAATCTCGTTGTCCCAGCGGCCGGTGAGGTCACCGTCCTCATCGAGGCGGTAATACCAGGACTTGTGCTCGAAAATGCGCTCCAGCCGCTCGACGCTCAGCGGCTCGGTGCGCTGGGGCTCGGCCGCGGCCCATTGCGACCAGGCAGCACTGGGCGTCGATGCGGGGTCTGTTTTGCGGGAGAACCAGGACATAATCGTCTCCTTCAGCGCCCAAGGGCCTTATTGACGGACTCGAAGAAAGACAGGCTTGCGGAGATGGCGGTGCGCACATGCTGGAGGAACTGCGCGTCGGTGGCGCCGTACTCGCAGCACACGGCGAACAAAGTGTGGATGCGGAGGCGGCCGTCGTCGTCGATCCGGTACCAGGCCATGGGCCAGGGGCGCTGCCGGTGGGAGGCCTCCAGCGCATTGCGGACGGTCTCCACGTAGGCGGAGTCCACCGTGCCCGGGTACTGCGAGCGGACGGCCAGGGTCTCCTTGTGCTCACCGGAGAAGAAGAAGTAGAAGGTGGCGTCGCTCCATTGGCCGCCGAGATCGCCCTCGGAGTCAATGAAGTAGAGCCAGCCCTCGGCCTTGAACAGGGCGGCCAGGCGCTCCTGGTTAATCGGCGTGGGCACCCGAGGGTCGCTCGCGAGTTGGTGCGGAGCCTCAGGGTCGCGCCCGGGCGGGAAGAACAGGGGCATCCGTCTACCTTTCACTGGTGCTGGAGTCCACTGATGGATGCTCCCTATCGTAGGCGGTGCCTGTGACACGCGGAATGAGCGGCGGCGCCCTGGGCGCCGCCCCGAAAGTGTGAAAGCGTGTCAGTCGGCCATGAGGCGCGCCGTCTCATCCTGGTACAGCAGGGCGGCGTCCTTGAGTCTTTGGCCGTGCTCACGGGCGTGATGGGCGCAGAAGAACAGTTCGCCACTGGCCAGGACAACGCGCACAAATGCCTGGGCTTCGCAGACATCGCAGCGGTCCGCCGTCGTCAGGGGGCGTTCGGAGGAGGAGAGCGCAGCGGGCGCGGACAGGTTGGCCGGGGCCGCCGTTTGAGGAAGGGTGCTCATGGTGCGCATGCCTCGATTCGATCACGACGCCGTCCGCAGATGAACCCGGCGGCACCCTATTCCGCCCCGGGCGCACGCCGGTTCGCCTAGGGCGCATCGGGGAATGAGGGCCGCGGGGGCTCCAACGGCGTGCCAGAACACGCGTTCGAGCCGTATCCGCTAGTTTTTCGCCGTGCCCTCTAACCCCGCTCCCGGCGCCTACTCCGCCCGCCACCTCTCCGTCCTGGAGGGGCTTGAGGCCGTGCGCAAGCGTCCCGGCATGTACATTGGCTCCACCGACCAGCGCGGACTCATGCACTGCGTGTGGGAGATCGTTGACAACGCCGTGGATGAGGCCCTTGAGGGCTACGGGGATCACATCACCGTCACCGTCCACACCGACGGCTCCATTGAGGTGTGCGACAACGGGCGCGGTGTGCCGGTGGATGTCGAGCCATCGAGCGGGTTGACCGGTGTTGAGCTCGTCTACACCAAGCTTCACGCCGGCGGGAAGTTCGGCGGCGGCTCCTACGGGGCGGCCGGCGGCCTGCACGGCGTGGGCGCCTCGGTGGTCAACGCCCTGGCGGCCCGCATGGATGTTGAGGTCGACCGGGCGGGCAAGACCTACACCATGAGTTTCCGCCGTGGCGAGCCCGGCGTCTTCGACGACTCCGCCGGCCGTAGCCCCGACTCCCCCTTCACCGAGTTCACCGACTCTTCCGAACTGCGTGTCATTGGCAAGGTCAAGCGCTCGGTGACCGGTACCCGGGTGCGCTACTGGGCTGATCCCCAGATCTTCCCCCGGCCCACCGAGTACGACGCGGCGGCCCTGCGCGCCCGTCTGCGCCAGACCAGCTTCCTGGTCCCCGGACTGACCCTGAGCCTGGAGGACCAGCGCCCCGCCGATGACGCCGAAGGTGCCGAGAGCACTGCCGCAACTGACGCCGGGCGGGGCGCCGCCCTGCGCGCGGCTGCCAAGAACGCGGCAGGGGCCCCCGAGCCCTCCCCTGTGGGCGCCGAGGTCTTCTACGCCAAGGGCGGCACCGCTGACTTCGTGGACTTCCTGGCCTCCGACGGCTCAGTGACCGATACCTTCCGCCTCACCGGCCAGGGCACCTACACCGAGACCGTCCAGCAGCTGGACAAGAGCAGCGGCCACCTGCGCCCGGTGGAGGTGGCGCGCACCTGCACTGTGGACATCGCCCTGCGCTGGGGCATTGGCTACGACACCGTCGAGCGCTCCTTCGTCAACATTATTGCCACCCCCATGGGCGGCACCCACCTGGCCGGATTCGAGCAGGCCGTCACCAAGGTGTTGCGCAAGCAGATCGAGTCCAACGCCCGGGCCCTCAAGGTCACCGCCAAGGACGGCAGGATCGAGAAGGACGACATTCTGGCGGGCATGACCGCCGTGGTCACCGTGCGCGTGCCCGAGCCCCAGTTCGAGGGCCAGACCAAAGAGGTCCTGGGCACCGCACCCGTGCGCGCCATTGTCGCCAAGGTCGTGGACACCGAGCTCACCTCCCTGCTGACCTCCACCAAGCGGGACCTCAAGACTCAGTCCCGTGCCCTGCAGGAGAAGATCGTCGGGGAAATGCGGGCGCGCGTCTCCGCCCGCATGCACAAGGAGATCACTCGCCGCAAGACGGCCCTTGAGACCTCCACCCTGCCCGCTAAACTCGCCGACTGCCGCTCCGACGACGTGGCCGCCTCCGAGCTGTTCATTGTCGAGGGCGACTCGGCGCTGGGCACCGCTAAGAACGCCCGCAATTCCGAGTTCCAGGCCCTGCTGCCCATCCGCGGAAAGATCCTCAACGTTCAGAAGGCATCCCAGGCGGACATGCTGCGCAATGTCGAGTGCTCCGCGATTATCCAAGTGGTGGGAGCCGGCTCCGGGCGGACCTTCGATCTGAGCTCGGCCCGCTACGGCAAGGTCATTCTCATGACGGACGCCGACGTCGATGGCGCCCACATCCGCACCCTGCTGCTCACACTCTTCTTCCGCTACATGCGGCCCATGATTGAGGCCGGGCGCGTTTTCGCCGCGGTCCCCCCACTGCACCGTATTGAGGTGGCCGCCTCCGGGCGGCGCAAGAAGGAGGTCATCTACACCTATTCCGACGACGAGCTGGTCGCCACCCTGCGGCGCCTGGAGAAGCGGGGACGCAGCTTTAAAGAGCCCCAGCGCTACAAGGGCCTGGGCGAGATGGACGCCCACCAGCTGGCCGAAACCACTATGGAGCCCGAGCATCGCACTCTGCGGCGCATTACCCTGGGGGACGAGGCTGAACTCCTGGAGGCCGAGAGCGTCTTCGAGCTCCTTATGGGTTCGGCGGTGGAACCGCGCCGCGACTTCATTATCGCCGGCGCCGCCCAGGTGGACCGTGAGCGCATTGATGCGTGAACGCCTCCCGGGCGGCGGGGCGCATTGGCGGCGCGGGCCCGTACGCCGTCATCGTTCTGCTTTGTTCTGGGCACTGCTGTGCGGTAGCGTCGAGGACAAGCCCTCCCTATAAGAATTCCCTCACCCTGAATAAGGAGGTGCCTATGGCTCCTGTGTACGGAGAACCCCAGCGCGGCGCCGCCACCGCCTGGTCAATGCTCCGCCCCGGCCCTCGGTCGGCCCTGTCCCGGCTCCTGACCTGGCGCCCACTGGGCCCGGCGGACAACCGTGAACTCGCCGCGCTCATCGCCCGCTCCGAGGAGATCGACGACCCCCCCTACCGCACCAGCGAGGAGGAGACCGCCGAGTACTTCCTGGACCCCACCTACTCGGGCGTGGCCGGGCGCGACCACGAGGGCATCATGAGGGCCTTCGGGCTGGTGCGCGTGCGCCCCGCCTCAGAGATCTTCGCCTCCATGACCGGTGTCGTGGATCCGGCCTGGCGTCAACGCGGGATTGGTGTGGCCCTGCTGCACTGGCAGACGGAGCGCGCCCGCCACCTGGTGGGCGCCGAGCGGGCCGGCCAGGCCTCCACCGCCCGCGGCGACAAGGTGCCGGGTCACATTGTCACCACCGTCCTGGAGGACGACGAGCGGATGATGCGGCACCTGGCCGACCTGCACTTCGAGCCCAGGCGCTGGCACCGGGAACTGCGCCGACCCCTGACCCAGGAGATCCCCGAGATAGATATTGACGGCTTTTTGCGCATTGTGCCCTGGTCCCCTGAACTCGACGAGGCCGTGCTGCGCGCCCACAACCAGGCCATTGGCGGGGCCTGGGGCTCCTATCCGCTGAGCCAGGAGGAGTGGGCGGCCGGGCGCACCTACTTCGTCCCGGAGTGGAGCTTTGTCGCCATGGATCACTCCGGGGATCGCCCTCGCGTGGCCGGTTACCTGCGATCAGGCCGCTACGAGCAGGACTGGAAGGCCCTGGGCTGGCGGGAGGGCTACACCGACATGCTCGGCATCCTCGCCGACTACCGCAGTCGCTCCATTGGTTCCGCGCTGCTGACCGCGGCCATGCGCGCCTACGCCGCCGACGGCATGGACTACGCCGCGGCCGGCACCGACTCCGACAGCCCCGATGGCGCCGAGCTCTATGAGCGCCTCGGCTACCAGCCCACCCGGGGCACCGTCCTGTACGGCCTGGATGTTTAAGCCGCGAAGAACGGTGCCCGGGCGGGCCCGCCGCCCCGGGCGCGGGCCCAGCGGGGGAGGCGGCACGGGCGCGACTCCGGCTCAAGCCCCCGGCGACCCTAAGCCCCCTGGCGGCGCAGCAGCTCCACGAGCGTGGCCACACCGGCGCCGGTGCCGCCGGTCGGCGTCAGCCCCCACGGCGAGCCGTCATTGTAGGAGGGGCCGGCGATGTCCAAGTGCGCCCACGGCGTGGAGCCCACGAACTCGCGTAAGAACAGCCCGGCGCTGAGCATCCCGCCGATGGACTTGCCCGTGGCGGCATTGCGCCGGTGGGCGTAGGGGGAGTCCAGTCCCTGACGCAGGTCCTCGGGCAGGGGCATGGCCCAGAAGGACTCCCCGGCGGCCACGGCGGCCTGGACCACGGCGTCGCGCAGGGCCGGAGTGCCCATAACGCCGGCGACCCGCTCACCCAGGGCCACAATCTGGGCGCCGGTCAGCGTGGCCACGTCCACGACGGCGTCGGGCCCCTCCTGGACGGCGCGCGCCAAGGCATCGGCCATGACCAGGCGGCCCTCGGCATCGGTGTTCGTGATCTCCACCGTGGTGCCGTCGTACATGGTGACAATGTCGCTGGGCCGCTGCGCGCCCCCGCCGGGCATGTTCTCGGCCATGGCCAGCCAGGCCGTCACCCGCACCGGCAAGTTCAGGCGGGCGGCGGCGAGCACCGCCCCCAGGACGGTCGCCGCCCCGGCCATGTCCGACTTCATCTCCGGCATGGAAGCCGGCGGCTTGAGGGATAGGCCGCCGGAGTCGAAGGTGATGCCCTTGCCGATCATCGCCACATGACGGGCGGCCCCGGGCGGGGCCCACTCCAGGCGCACCAGGCGCGGCGGATGCGCCGACCCCTGCCCGACCCCGAGGATTCCGCCGAAGCCCTGCGCGGATAGAGCCCGCTCATCAAGCACCTCGGCGTCCAGGCCCGCCCGGCGCGCCTGAGCAAGCGCCTGCTCGGCGAACGTCGCCGGTGGAAGCCGGTTCGGCGGCTCGTTGACCAGGTCCCGCACCAGGGCAGTGGCCTCACCCAGCACGCGGGCGCCCTCCAGCGCCGTCCGCCCGGCCTCCTGCGCCTCACACCCGGCCACAATCACGGCGCGGCCCAGCGGCGCCGTCGGGGCCGGGCGGCGAGCGGACCAGGAGTAGGCGCCCAACATGACGCCCTGCGCCACCGCCTCAAGGTCCTGCGGATCGCCGGCGGGCAGCAGGAAGGCCGCCGATCCGGTGCCCGCCAGGGCTCGGGCCGCCCGGCCCGCCGCCCGGCGCAGCACCCCGGGGATCGTTGCCCCCAGCGCGGCGACATCATTGTCCGCAGTGGCGCGGGCGCGCGCCATCTGGTCGCCCGTTCCCACCACCAGCACAGTCCCCGCCCGTGGCCCAGATGGGAGAACCGCCGCGGGAAGACGCACCACCTCGTCCAATGCGGCGTCAAAGCCGACGGTGGGCAGCAGGGCGGCCAGGGCCTCCAGATCCAAGCCGGGGCAGTGCACTCCCTCGGTGAGGACAGTGGGTGTGGACCCGTCGGGGCCGGTGCGGAAGGCGGCCAGGACCAGGACCTCAACATCGAGGAGTCCCGGTTCTTGGGAAGTCATCTCAATAGTGGTCATAAGACTCAATGGTAACGTCAGGGCCAACTCCGCTTAGGTGCGTCCTCGCCGGCCAGTGGCTTGCGCGCACTGTTGCCGGGGTAGCCCACCGCGCTGTGAGGAGAGGTGCCTTTCCGGTCATGGACAACCGACCCCCGGTCCGCTCTGTGGAAGACCATCGTCGGCCCGCCTACGGGTGGGGTCGGCTCCTGGTCCCCCTGTTCGGGATCTTCGGCATCGTCGTACTCGGACCCGCTCTCGTCACCATGGTGCGCTACCCCACCGCGGCTCCAGTGGTCGGCTCCTTCAACATTGCCGCGGGCCTGCTCTACCTGCTCCTGGCCGTGTGCGTGGCCCACAATGGGCGCAGAATGCGAATGATCGGGTGGATGTCGCTGACCTCCCTGCTCACCGGCGCCCTCATTGTCGGTGTGCTCACCCTCACCGGCACCGCGCCGCTGCTCAGCGCCTCCATTTGGGCCGACGCCGGGCGCGCCCACGGCTTCCTGCCCCTGGTGCTGCCCGTAGTTGCCGCGGTGTGGATGTGGCTGAGCGACCCGCGGCGCATAGTGGTCAATGCCGAGCGCATGAGCGAACTCTCCGGGTCCCTCAGCGAGCGCGTTCGGGGGCATGAAGAGCACGGGGAGGGCGAGAAGGACTAGGAGGCCCCGGGAATCCGGCAGTGCGGCCGTGAGAGAAGGCAGCCGCAAGAGGCCGTCGGGGCAGGGGCGGGGGAGGAGCCGCCAGGGCCCGCCTACCGGGGTCGATGAGCGGCCCGGCCCCGCCGGCGCCAGGCCGCCTGCACCTGCGCCCCCAGCGACGTCCTGGTGCGCGAAGCCTCAGCGGCGGCCCGCTGGTGGCGGTAAAGGCGGCGCACCATATCGTTTTCATCCACCCAGCCCACCAGTAGCCGCACGCCCCCGGGGCCCAGGGTTACCACGGGCAGGCCCACGGCGTGGGTGGTCGACAGAACCTCCAGCACCCCGGCGGCGCCCTCGCCGGCCGCCACCCACGTGTCGGTCAAGGGCACGTCAGCCAGGCGCCGGGCGGACGAGGGGGCCAGGCGGGCCTCAGCGACGCTCACCGCACTCGCGCTCCCCAGGAGCTCGCCGAGAACCCGCGGCCCCGGGCCTGCGGCGCCCTCACCCGCTGCATCGACGGCGGCTCCGGCCCGTGCGCCATCATTGCCCCGGCTGCCCCGGCTGCCCCGGCTGCCCCGGCGCACCACCGGCAGCACGCTGGATCCGCTGGAACGCAATGCCTCGGCGGCCTCACGCAGGTCCATGTCCTCATAAAGGATCCCAGGAGGATCCTTCATGAGGGTCAGTGCCGTCGCCGGCCCCACTAAAGAGGCGCGCAACGGGTCGTCAATGTCCTCCCCGCGCCGACGCAGCTCCTCGGTGTAGATCGTCGTCCGGGTGAGGAAGCGGCTGACCAGAGTCGCCAAGACCACCGCCAACATGACGGGCACGAGCAGGTCGTACTGGCCGGTCATCTCAATAATGAGCACCACCCCCGTCATTGGGGCCCTGGCGGCGCCGGCGAACACCGCCCCCATGCCGAGCACGCCATAGACCGCAGCCGCCTCGGGGTGGCCGGGGGCCGCCAGGGCCCCGAACGCCGCCCCCAGGGCACCGCCGACGAAGAGCGAGGGGGCGAAGACGCCGCCGGCGAAACCCACGGCCAGGGTCGTGGCGGTCGCCACCGTCTTGGCCACCACGAGAGCCAGCAGCACCAGCACCGGGTAACGGCCGTCCAGAATGCGTCCGAGCACCGCGGTGGATTCCCCATAGGTCTGCGGCACCACCATGAGCATGGCGCCCACCAGCACGCCGCCCACGGCCGGACGGCACCAGGCCGGCACGCGCCCCCGCGTCCACACCCGCGCCGCGGCGTCGGCCGCCAGGAAACGGCACCGGGAGAAACCCACGCCAACGGCGCCGCCAAGCACCCCCAGCACGGCCACCCACCCCAGCTGCGCGTCGGAGCCAAGACCCAGCGGCGGCAGCGTCACGGACAAGGTGGTGCCCAGCAGGTGGTGGGAGACCACAGTGGCCGACACGCAGGAGACCACCACGAAGGCGAAGGCGTCGGCGGTGAAGTCCAGGAGGATGACCTCCATGGCGAAGAAGGCGCCCGCCAGCGGCGCGTTAAAGGCCGCGGCGATCCCGGCCGC
The DNA here is from genome assembly GCF_004104015.1 of Actinomyces oricola. Classification (GTDB taxonomy): domain Bacteria; phylum Actinomycetota; class Actinomycetes; order Actinomycetales; family Actinomycetaceae; genus Actinomyces; species Actinomyces oricola. The sequence goes on from NZ_RYFV01000001.1 coordinate 37,064, forward strand.
CGTGCCCCCGGCCGCCAGGATCCGCACTGAACGGGCCGGCAGCCCCAGGTGTCGGCCGAACACGGAGGCCGTCGAGGCCCCCAATTCAGCGATCGGCCCTTCGGGCCCCACTGACCCTCCGCCCCCAATGGTCAGCGCTGCGGCCACGGTGGTGGCCACGGCGGGACGAGGACTCATGGCGCCGTCGCCGCGGCGCGTCGCCCAGATGGCGCCGCCCACCCCATGGCCCGTCGAGGTGGCCCCCAGCCGGGTCATGAGCGGCCCCACCGCCAGGCCCGAGAGCACCGGGGCGAGCAGCACGAACCAGCGCCCCGCCCAGGACAGAATCCCCCGGGAGGGGCCCAGGGCGGCGGTGTAGTCCTGGGCGCCGGTCAGCAGCGAGGTCCACGAGTCAATGCCCAGGCGGAAGAGGACCGCACCCGCACCCGAGACCGCTCCCGCCGAGGCGGCCAGGAGCAGCATCCCCGAGCGGTGGAAGCGCAACAAGCGCATCATCCGCCGCGGTCGAGGCGCAGTGATCCCCATGTCGTCAACCCGCCTGTGCGCCGCCGGGCCGGTCAGCCCCGAAGGTTCTCCACCTGAAGCTGGCCGCGCTCCTCCTCGCCGCCCTCAAGCCCCCACACCTGGGAGTAGAAGCTCAACTCGAACTCCAGGGCGCGGTGGATATTGGCCGCCAGCCGGAAACCGTGGCCCTCGCCGGGGAAGACCTTCAGGGCCACCGGCAGTCCACGATCGCGCACCGCCTCGTACATGGCGGTGGCCTGCTCCGCCGGCACAATCGAGTCCTCCGAGCCCTGTAGCAGCAGCAGCGGGGCGTGGATGTCCTCAACATGGTGGATGGGGGAGCGCTCGGCCATGAGCGGGTCGTCGGCGCCCTCAGCGCCCACGAGTCGGTTAATGTAGCCGGACTCGAACTTGTGGGTGGTGCGCGCCAGCTGGGACAGATCGGCCACCCCGAAGACGGAGGTCGCCGCGGAGAACACCTCCGAGCGCACCAGGGCGTTCAGGGCCGTGAACCCGCCCGCAGAGGAACCGCGAACCGCCACCCGGGCCCCGTCCACGCGCCCGGTGTCAATGAGGTGCCGGGCCCCGGAGATGACGTCGTCGGCGTCGTACAGGCCCCACTTGCCGTTCAGAGCCGTGCGGTAGGTGCTGCCATAGCCGGAGGAACCGCGATAATTGACATCCAGGTAGGCGAAGCCGCGACTGGTCCAGTACTGGATGCCCAGGTCGTAGCCCGCGTGGTTGGCCGAGGTGGGACCGCCGTGGACATTGACGATCAGCGGCGGCAGCTCGCCATCGGGCCCCCGGTGCGTGACCGAGGCCGGCGGGTAGAAGAAGCCGTGGGCGCGGTCCCCATCACTGGTCTCCCAGCTGACGGGGTCGGCGAAGGACACGCCAATGTCCTCCGGGGCGAACTCTCCCGAGCCGCGCAGCACCTGGACCGTGCCGTTCCTGACCTCCACAATGCTGGGCAACTCCAGTTCATTGCCGGCCAACATGACGACCCGCCCAGAGTTAGAGGCCACATTGCCCACGGGCTGCCAGCCCACATTCCACTCCTCCATCTCACCGTTGGCCAGGCGGATGGTGCCCAGGTGCCTGACGCCCTCACGGGCCCAGGAGGCGATGAGGTGCTCCCCGTCGAGAATATCGAAGGAGTGCGGGCCCAGCTGCCAGGCCGGGTAGGTGAAGGTGGCCTGGGCCGGGTGCAGGGGGCGGGTGCGCAGGGCGCCGGTCCAATCCTCGCGGCGACTGCCCAGCGGGGGGAAGCCCTCGGTGCGGTAAAGGTTCCAGAAGCCCGAGGCGTTCGAGGCGTGCACCAACTCGCCCTCCTGGGTCCAGCGCGGCTCACTGACCGAGTACCCCTGGCCGCCGTCCAACTCGGCACGGGCGCCCAAGGTGGCGTCGGGCAGCAGGTCCCCCACGTGGAGGACCGCGTTGTCCCAGGGCATGTCGGGCAGGTTCCAGGTGATCCAGGCCAGGCGCTCGCCGTCAGGGGACAGGGTCGGGGAGGTCACGAAGTCCGTGCCCTCCACCAGGGTTCGCACCAGAGCGTCGTCCCGGGCGGCCGAGCCGTCCAGGGGGATGGCCACCAGGGAGTTGACCGGGGCGCCGGGGCCGCGGTGATCCTCGCGGACGGCGTAGACCACGCCACGGGCGGTATCGATCTCCAGGTCGCCGTGGCGCACGTCCCCATAGATGGTCAGCGGCACCAGGCCGCGCATGCGGTGGGCGACGTCGTAGCGGTACAGGCGCCCGTCACCGGCATGGGAGATGACAATAATGCCCGCCTCCACGGCGTAGGCGCGCCCGCCGTACTCGTGGACGCGGGTGCGCACGTCCGCTAGTTCGTCGGCGGGAGTCAGCGGCAGCACCTCCCCGATCTGGCCGTCGCCGTCACGACGCAGCAGCACCTGGCGCCCGGACTGGGAAGCCCGCTGCTCCACCCAGTAGGTGTCCGCCCCATCAACCCGCACCTGCACCAGGTGCACCGTGCGGGTGGTAATGGTGCCCGGAGTAATGGGCGAGGGCCAGGTGCCGAAGGGCGCGATGGTGCTCATGGTGCCTCCTGAGGACTGTGGAGTGCCGGGACGCGCCTGCTCACCAGGCGCGTGGCTGCCAGCACCACCCTACTGGTCGTCACCGCCGGCGGTGGCAGGTAGATGACAGGTGGGGGTCCGGGCCCCGGAGTGCCTATGCTGGAGTGCCGTGGCCCGGACCCAGTGCCGGCCCGCCCGGCGAGCCGCAGCCAACTGACCCGCGAAGGACAGCGTCCATGACCGACAAGACAGCCTCAGCGAGCACCCTCGACGTCTCGCTGGCGCTCCCGGAGACGCCACTGCTGTCCTCGGTTCGCCGCCCCGGCGACCTGCGCCGCTTCACCAGCGAGGAGCTTGTGGCCCTGGCCGCCGAGATCCGCCGCTACCTGGTGGCCACAGTGGCCCGCACCGGTGGGCACCTGGGCCCCAACCTCGGGGTCGTCGAGCTGACGGTGGCCCTGCACCGCACGTTCCGCTCCCCCCGCGACACCATCATTTTCGACACCGGCCACCAGGCCTACGTCCACAAGCTCCTCACCGGCCGCCAGGACTTCTCCCGCCTGCGCGAGAGCGGCGGCGTGTCGGGCTATCCCGATCGCGGCGAATCCATCCACGACGTGGTGGAGAACTCCCACGCCTCCACCTCCCTGTCCTGGGCCGACGGCGTGGCCCGCGCCAACCGCCTCAATGGGCGCTCCAACCGCCACGTGGTGGCCGTCATCGGTGACGGCGCCCTGACCGGGGGCATGGCCTGGGAGGCGCTGGACAACATTGCCGACTCCGACGACAAGCACCTGGTCATCGTGGTCAATGACAATGGCCGCTCCTACGCCCCCACCATTGGGGGACTGGCCCACCACCTCGACGCCCTGCGCACCAACCCGGGCTACGAGCGCATGCTCTCGGGCATTAAGCGGGGCCTGCTGGCGCAGGGCGCTCCCGGGCGGGCGGCCTTCGACGCCCTCCACGGTCTGAAGGCCGGCATTAAGGATGTGCTCGTGCCCTCAGCCTTCTTCGAGGACCTGGGGATTAAGTACACCGGGCCGGTCGACGGCCATGACATTACCGCCCTGGAGTTCGCCCTGACTCGCGCCCGCCAGTACGCCGAGCCGGTCATTGTCCACGTCATCACCCAGAAGGGCCGCGGCTTCACCCCGGCCGAGGAGGATGTGGCCGACCGCTTCCACGCCGTGGGCCGCATCCACCCCGAGACGGGGCTGCCGGTGGTTCCCTCCCGTTTCGGGTGGACCGCCGTTTTTGCCGAGGAGATCCTGAGCATGGCCCGCGACGACGCGAGGATTGTGGGGGTCACTGCCGCCATGCAGGCGCCTGTGGGCCTCCAGCCCATGGCCGACGCCATGCCCGAGCGGGTCATTGACGTCGGCATTGCCGAGCAGCACGCCCTGACCGCCTCGGCCGGCATGGCCTTTGCCGGCCTGCACCCGGTGGTGGCCCTCTACGCCACCTTCCTCAACCGCGCCTTCGACCAGGTTCTCATGGACGTGGGCCTGCACCGGGCCGGGGTCACCATTGTCCTGGACCGGGCGGGGGTCACCGGCACCGACGGCGCCAGCCACAACGGCATGTGGGATATGGCCCTGCTCGCCCACGTGCCCGGACTGCGCCTGGCGGCGCCCCGTGATGAGGCCGGCTTGCGCGACGCTCTGCGCCAGGCCCTGACCGTCGACGACGCCCCCACCGTGGTGCGCTACCCCAAGGGGGCCCTGCCCGAGCCCATGCCCGCGCTGCGGGTGGAGGGGGAGGAGCCCTTCGGAGCCGTTGACATCCTCCTGGATTCGGGGCGGCAGGCCGGCGAACAGGAGCTCTTTGAGCAGCGGGCGCCGCTCCTGCTCGTGGGCGTGGGCGCCATGGCCCCCGCCGCCCTGGAGGCCGGTAGGGCCCTGGCCGCTGAGGGCGCGGCCGTGCAGGTGGTCTCACCGCGCTGGGCGGTGCCCGTGCCGGACGCCCTCGTTGAGCTGGCCCTGGGGGCCAGGGGCGTCCTGGTGGTTGAGGACGGCCTGGTCGATGGCGGCATTGGTTCTCAGCTGCGCGACGCCATGGATGACCGGGTCGAGGGCGGAGGGCCCGCCTGCGCCCCGCCGGTCGTGCGCGTGGGCGTGCCCCGGCGATTCTTGGCCACCGCCTCCCGGGAGGAGATCCTCCAGGAGTGCGCCATGGACGCCCCCGGCGTCCTGGCGGCCGCACGGCGCCTGGCCGAGCGCTGTCAGTAGCGCGCCGAGCCCGCCTCACAGCCGGGACTGAATACCTATGCGATACCCGTGCGGCGCTCCGCCGAGGATGGACGAGCATCTGGGGCGCAGGTCCTAAACGATGAAGGCCGTGCGGGGGAGACTGACGGCGATCTGGCCGGCAGTCTGGGAAATCATGGTGCCGTGTCATTGACAGACGATCGACATCATGTGGGACTTCAGTCCTCGGTATAATGGATTCCAGATGATCCTGTGAGTGATCACACCAAGGGACTTCTGGCCCGCTATCCTCTTCGCCGGGGCGTCCGCCTAGGCTTGGGGCGACGGCGCAAGGAGTACCGCCACGCCCCACAAGGGCGATCACCACCGGGCGGCCCACCGGCCGCCCACAACAGGAGGGCACGGATGACCACCGACGTCACAGCATCCGCCGCGGCGGAGAAGACCGTTACCGACGCGTGGGAGGGTTTCGCCACCGGACCGTGGACGGAGGGCATTGACGTTCGCGATTTCATTCAGCGCAACTACACCCCCTACGAGGGGGACGCCTCGTTCCTGGCCGGCCCCACGGACAAGACCCTGCGCCTGTGGGAGACCCTGGAGACGAAGTTCCTCGCCGAGGAGCGCAAGGTTCGCATCCTGGACGTCGACACTCATACCCCGGCCGATATTGACGCCTTCCCCGCCGGCTACATTAGCGAGGACGATGACGTCATTGTCGGACTGCAGACCGACTCCCCGCTCAAGCGGGCCATGATGCCCAACGGCGGTTGGCGCATGGTGGAGACCGCGATCAAGGAGGCCGGCAAGGAAGTCGACCCCGAGGTCAAGAAGATCTTCACCAAGTACCGCAAGACCCACAACGACGCCGTCTTCGACATCTACACCCCGCGCATCCGCGCCGCCCGCTCCTCTCACATTATTACCGGCCTGCCCGACGCCTACGGCCGGGGCCGCATTATTGGCGACTACCGCCGTGTGGCCCTCTACGGCGTGGACCGCCTCATCGAGGACAAGCAGCGGGCCAAGGACGCCGTGGCCGACGAGCCCTTCTCCGAGCACTGGGCCCGCTTCCGTGAGGAGCACTCCGAGCAGATCAAGGCCCTCAAGAAGCTCAAGGTCATGGCCTCCTTCTACGGCTATGACATCTCCGGGCCGGCCAAGGACGCCCACGAGGCGGTCCAGTGGACCTACTTCGCCTACCTGGCCTCGGTGAAGTCCCAGGACGGCGCCGCCATGAGCATTGGTCGCCTGTCCGCCTTCCTGGACATCTACATCGAACGGGACCTGGCCGCCGGTGTTATTGACGAGTCCCGCGCCCAGGAGCTCATTGACAACATTGTCATGAAGCTGCGCATTACCCGCTTCCTGCGCACCATTGACTACGACCAGATCTTCTCCGGCGACCCCTACTGGGCCACCTGGTCCGACGCAGGATTCTCTGAGGACGGTCGCTCCCAGGTCACCAAGACCTCCTTCCGCCTGCTGCAGACCCTGCGCAACCTGGGTCCGGCCCCCGAGCCGAACATCACCATCTTCTGGGACGAGAACCTGCCCCAGGGCTACAAGGACTTCTGCGCGCTCATCTCCATCACCACCTCCTCCATCCAATACGAGGCCGACGATCAGATCCGCGAGCACTGGGGCGACGACGCCGCCATCGCCTGCTGCGTGTCCCCCATGCGCGTGGGCAAGCAGATGCAGTTCTTCGGCGCCCGCGTCAACTCCGCCAAGGCGCTGCTGTACGCCATTAACGGCGGCCGCGACGAGATGACCGGCAAGCGGGTCGTGCCCGGGCTGCCCGGCATTGAGGGCGACGGCCCACTGGACTTCGACGAGGTCTGGGACAAGTACGAGAAGATGCTCGACTGGGTCGTGGCCACCTACGTCGAGGCCCTCAACATTATCCACTACTGCCATGACCGCTACGCCTACGAGTCCATTGAAATGGCGCTGCACGACTCCGATATTGTGCGCACCATGGGCTGCGGCATCGCCGGGCTGTCCATTGTGGCCGACTCCCTGGCCGCCATTAAGTACGCCACGGTGACCCCTGTGCGCGACGAGACCGGCCTGGTGGTCGACTACATTACCGAGGGCGATTTCCCGATCTACGGCAACGACGATGACCGTGCCGACGACATTGCCGCCACCGTGGTTCACACGATCATGTCCAAGATCAAGGCCCAGCCCTTCTACCGCGACGCCATTCCCACCCAGTCCGTGCTCACCATTACCTCCAACGTCGTCTACGGCAAGGCCACCGGGAACTTCCCCTCCGGGCACCGCAAGGGCACGCCCTTCTCCCCGGGGGCCAACCCGGAGAACGGTATGGACACCCACGGCATGGTCGCCTCCATGCTCAGTGTGGGCAAGCTCGACTACAACGACGCCCTGGACGGCATCTCGCTCACCAACACCATCACCCCCCAGGGCCTGGGGCGCACCATGGACGAGCGCGTCGCCAACCTTGTGGGCATCCTCGACGCGGGCTTCGTCCCCGACGACTGCGCCGAGGTCTGAGCCGGACCGTCCCGGCACAACCAGCTTCCACTCATCGACGAACAACCACGAAAGGGGCCGAGCATGGCCACGTATGAGGAGCGCCTGGCCTCCATGAAGGCACAGCGTCAGGACAATGGCGGCGTCAAGGGCCTGTACCACGCCAACATTAACGTCCTGGACCGCAACACCCTCGAGGACGCAATGGAGCACCCGGAGAACTACCCGAACCTCACGGTCCGCGTCTCCGGCTACGCCGTTAACTTCGTCAAGCTCACCCGTGAGCAGCAGCTCGACGTCCTCAACCGCACCTTCCACTCCCAGGCCTGAGCCGGGAGCGGGGCGATGCTCAGATGACTGAGACCATCACCCCCGCGGTTACGGGCGGCCGGGACCAGGACTTCCTGGCCCCGGCCGCCCGCTTGCGCGGGGCGGGCATTGGCGGGCTCGAGGAGCTCACCGACCTTGAGCGCTCCGAGCGCTTAGCGCGCATGCGCGAGGGCTCCCTGGGGTCTATTCACTCCTGGGAACTCGTCACGGCCGTGGACGGGCCGGGCACGCGCATGACCATCTTCCTCAACGGCTGCCCGCTGCGCTGCCTGTACTGCCACAACCCCGACACTTTTCTCATGAGGGACGGGGAGCCGGTGACCGCCGAGGAGCTGCTGCGCCGCATGAGGCGCTACCGTCGAGTCTTCAAGGCCTCTAAGGGCGGGATCACGCTCTCGGGCGGGGAGGCACTCATGCAGCCCGCCTTCGTGGACCGCCTGCTGGCGGGCGCCAAGAAGATGGGCATTCACACCTGCCTGGACACCTCCGGCTACCTGGGGGCCAACGCCAGCGACGAGATGCTGGCCAATGTCGACCTAGTGCTCCTGGATGTGAAAAGCGGGGATGAGGAGACCTACAAGCGGGTCACCGGACGCTCCCTGGCCCCCACCATCGCCTTCGGCGACCGCCTGGCCGCCAAGGGCATTGAGATCTGGGCCCGTTTCGTCCTGGTCCCGGGCCTGACCGACGACCCCGCCAATGTGGAGAACGTCGCCAGGATCATTGAGCGCTGGGGCCCGGCGGTCAGCCGGGTCGAAGTACTGCCCTTCCACCAGATGGGCGCCGATAAGTGGGCGGCCCTGGGCTTGGACTACCAGCTGGCCGACGTGCGCCCCCCCGAGCCCGAGCTCGTCGAGTCCACCCGGGCCATCTTCCGATCCCACGGCTTCGAGGTGCACTAATCAGATCCGGTTCCACCGTCAACGCCCGGTTGGAACTCGAGATCGAGAAGGCGTGGTGATAGAGGCGCCCGGAGGACGACGCCGCCGCCCCGGGCGCGGTGCGCGCTCGATGGTGCCGGGCGGGTTGCTCAGGACAGGGCGGCGGCGAGGGCCGGGGCGACCTGCTCAATCTGCCAGGGCCGGGCCTCGAGCTCGACCAAGCGCGCGGCTATGGCGTCGGTGGAGGTTCTCGCCCGCCCACAGCGGGCCTGCTCCTCACCCAGCTCCCAGGCCAGGTGCCGCTGAGCGTCCGGGGCCAACAGGATCTCCTGGGGCAGCCGAAGCTCCTCAGCGCGCGTGCGCACCGCCGCGCGCACCGTCTCCAACGCGCTGGCGGCCTCTTCATGGTTGCGGTGCCAGGACCTGGGCTGGGGCAACTCCCCAGGGCCCAAGGGCGCGTGCATGGGCGGCAGCGCCTCCTCGGGGAGGGCCAGGGCCCGCTCCACAGCCTGCCACCACAGCTCATGGTGCTGGCGGGCCTGCCGGGAGGAGAACTCCCGCAGTGATGTCAGTTTGCGTCGCGACGTCGGCCGGGCCACTGCCGCAGCCACCATTGCCTGATGGGGAAGCACCTTCGAGGGGGTGCGGTCCAATTCGCGGGCAAGGTCCTCGCGGGCGGTCCACAGTTCACGCAGAATCGCCAGGGAGCGCTGGGATTGCACCACGCGCCCGGCCCGCGGGGTCCGGCGCCACGGGTCGGTTTTGACCGGGCGGGGGCCCCGGGTGCGCACGTACTCGAACTCCTGGGCGGCCCACTGGTCCTTGCCGGCATCCTCCAGTTCGGCGGCGAGGGCCGCGCGCAGCGGAATGAGGAGTTCGACGTCCAAGGCGGCGTAGACCAGCCATGACTCGGGCAGGGGGCGGGTGGACCAGTCCGCGGCCGCATGGTCCTTGGCCAGACGCAGCCCCAGGGTCTCCTCAATGACGGCGGCCAGGCCCACGTGCGTGCGCCCCAGGATCCGGGCAGCCAGTTCAGTGTCGAATAAGGAGCGGGGTCGCAGCCCCAGGGCCTCCAGGCAGGGCAGGTCCTGGTCCGCGGCGTGCAGGATCCATTCGGGCCCGTCCAGGGCCAGAGCCAGGGCCTTCAGGCTCCCAGCGCCCACCGGGTCCACGAGCACGGTGCCGGTGTTGGTGCGCCGTAGCTGGACGAGGTAGGCGTCCTGCCCGTAACGGAAACCCGACGCCCGCTCAGCGTCCACCGCCACCGGGCCCGTGCCCCGCCCCAAGGCCCGGGCGGCCCGCCGCAGGGCGGCCGGGCAGTCCGTTACCGGGGGCAGCCCGTCCTTGGGCCGGGGGTAGGGGCGCACCTCCTGCGCCGGAACCGGGGCGTCTGTCGTGCCAGGGGTCCGGGCCGGACGCGGCGCGGGTCTCACCGGGACGCCCCCATGAGGGCCAAGGGATAGACCAGTTCGGGCTCATGGCCGGCGGCAATGTGAATGAGCTCGTACCAGGCGGCCAGGTGAGGGCCCAGGTCCGGGGTGGTCGGACTCCAGGAGGCGCGGACCTCGGCATGGGCGCAGGAGTCGGTCAACTCCAGGCCCCCGAAGGTCTCGGACAGGACCCGGGTCACTGTCCCCACCAGCGCGGAGTAGCCGGCGCCGGCGTCGTCGAGGGCCTGAGTGAGCCACGACCAGGCTGCTGAGCCCAGGAAGGGATCAATGCCAACCTCGTCGTCAAGCCGGGTCCGGGCCATGACGACGAGGCGGAAATCTCCGTCCCAGGCGTCCTGGCCACGCGGGTCGTGGAGAAGCACGAAGCGCCCCGAGGCGATCGGGGTGCCGGACTCGGTTTCAAGGGTTTCAGCGGTCAGGGCGGCTGTGTATGGGGCGAGTTTGCGCGGGCCGGGAACCTCATCGAGGAGAAGCCCCCGAGGACGGGGCGCTGCCTTCATGCTCAGCAGCGCCGCCTCGAAACGCTCGGGGATTCCAAGGGATGGGAAGTCCTGGTGCGACACATATGTCGAGGAGTCGGTCACGCTATCAGGCTACCGGCGAGCCGGTGACCATGGGGCTGCCACGCCGAAAATATCTCAGCCAGGTCTCAGCCGGGTCGGGCTCAGGCGCCCCCGTGCTCGCGGGCCAGCACCACCACCGGGGCCTGAGCCATAACCGTCGCCAGTGCCTGAACGCCACCGGGCATGCTCCGTCCCGAGAGCACGTCTACCCACTGCCCCTGCGGCAGGACCACGCTCTCCTGGCGCCATCCCCCCAGGGACTCCAGCTGCCGGGTCAGGCGCTGAGCGATCACGACCACCTCGGGCTCGCCGTCCAGGAGCCTGGAGAAGGCGAAGGCCAGGGGAGTCGTCACCGGCACCGCCCGATAACCCGAGCGGGGGCCCACGAAGGCCTCCGGGCGCTGCGCGCGCAGACGCGCCAGACGAGAGGTCACAACGAGCTTGTCGTCGTCCAGGCATCGGGGGCGGCCGCCCGAGTCCAGGCGCGCCAGAGCGGGGCGCAAACCGCTGTCGGAGTGGTAGTCCACGGGGCGCCGGTTGTCGGGGTCCACCAGGGAGGTGCGTGTGACCTCGGTGCCCTGGTAGACGTCGGCCACACCGAGCCAGGTCATGGTCAGAGCCTTGTTGACCAGCACCGCGGCCCGCACCGCCGGCGCCGTCAGAGTCGCGAAGGAGTCCATTTCGGCGCGCACCCCCGGATCGGCCAGAAGGTGGGCGGCGTAGTCGCGCAGCGCCTGCTCCCCGGCGGCGTTCGGATCGGTCCAGGTGGTCCAGGTCTTCTGCTCACGGCAGGCCTTGACCAGGTAGTCGCCCAAGCGCTCGGCGTCCATGGGGTCGCCCGACTCGGGCGCCCAGGTGCCCCACAGGGTCTGCCACAGCAGGTTCTCGCTGCGCCCGTCCAGGCCCGGGGGTCGGCTCGCGGCCGTGGCGGTGCGCAAGCGGTGGACCAGGTCCCGCCACTGCTGCGCGTAGGAGGCCAGCACATCCAACCGTGCCCGCACATCCTCCCCGCGCTTGGTGTCGTGGGTGGTGGAGGCCACCATGGTGGCGGGCCACGTCCTCTGCATGCGCTCGGCCCAGGCGTGGGCCTGTTCGGGGCCGAAGGCGAAGACCTCCGGCGCGCCCCCGACCTCGGTCAGGGAGGTCAACTGGGTCCACCGGTAGAAGGTGGTGTCCTCCACGCCCTTGGCCGTCACCGCGCCGCAGACCTGCTGGAAACGAACCGCGATCTCCGCCAGCTCGGGACAGTCGTCAGGATCCAGGGAGCCGATCGGCCCGCCCAGAAGAACGGCCAGGACCAGGTCGAGGGTTTCACCCTGATCCGCCGTGAGGCGGCTGCGGGCTCGGGCGGCGTCGGCGTGGAGGACCGCCACGGTCTGCGCACTCGGCTCACGGCCCGGGACCGCGTAGGCCCGGTAGCGTTCGGCCGCCACCAGCATCTCAACCACGCAGGCGCGCAGGTCCCCCAGGGTGTGATCCCTGAAGCGCACGTCCTTAAGACTCACGGACTTGAGCAGGCGGGCCAGGCGGTCGACCTCGGAGGTGAAGGAGACGGCGATGATCTCGCGCTTCGCCTCCTCGACCACACGCGGGTAGTCCGCGCCCCCATCCCCGGTGAGCTCCTGCATGAGCGCTCCGAGCTGGGCGGCCCCCGCGGCGTCGACCTGAAGCTGATCAATGCGCCAGGCGGCGTCGTACCCGGTGGTGCCGGCCACCGGCCAGGAGGAGGGGAGCGCCTCATGGGGGGCGAGGATCTTCTCCGCGGCGACCCAAACCCCACCGCTGGCCTCCCAAAGCCGCTCCAGATAGCCGCCGGGGTCGGCCAGCCCGTCGGGATGATCCACTCGCAGCGCGTCAATGACGCCCTCGTTGAGCAGGTCGAGGATGAGGGCGTGGGAGGCGGCGAAGACCTCCGAGTCCTCGACCCGAATGGCGGCCAGGGTGTTGATGTCGAAGAAGCGGCGGTAGTTCGTCTCCTCTTTGCCGACCCGCCAGTAGGCCAGGCGGTAGTGCTGGCGGTCAAGGAGGTCGGGCAGGGGCAGCGTCTCGGTGCCCTCGGCGACGGGGAGCACCTGCTCGTAGTACCGCAGCACCCACTGCTCGCCGCACTCGGGCTCGGCGGGTACCACCATGGTCTCCAGGCTGAGCTCGCCGGCGTCCAGGACCGCTCCGATGCGCTGCCCCAGCACGGGCAGGAGGATCGGCTGGTCCGCGGGCGCGTCGAACCAGGGCGCGTAGGGGGAGTTCGCGCCCTCGCGCAGCACGGACCACAGGGGCCGATTGAGCCAGGCGGGCGTGGGCACCGCCATGTGGTTGGGCACAATGTCCAGGACCAGGCCCAGGCCCGCCGCGTGAGCCGCGGCGGCCAGGCGCTCCAGGCCCTCGCGCCCGCCCATGACCGCGCTGACGGAGTCGTGGTCGACGACGTCGTAGCCGTGAGTGGACCCGGGGGCGGCGGTCAGGATGGGGGAGAGGTAGAGGTCCGTGACGCCCAGGTCCACCAGGTAGGGCACCAGGGCCGCGGCGTCGTCGAAGGTGAGTCGCTCCCCGAGCTGGAGCCGGTAAGTGGTCACCGGTGTGCGGCGGCCGGCGGCAGGCATATGCACTGACTCGGGGGCGGGGCGCAGGGGCGCGGTCGTCTCAGTCATGGTCTTGGGCCTTCTCGCCGCGGTCGGGGCCGGTGGCCTTACTGATCGGGTCATTGAGTGAGTCATTGAGTGGGTCCGGGGCCGGGCGCGGATTGGCCTGCGGGGCGGCGCCCGGGCCGTCCTGGGCCTGCTCCGGCTGTTCATCCTGCTCCGGCTGCTCCGGCTGCTCATCCTGCTCCGCCCCGGTGCCCCGGGGCGGGGCGGCGTCCGGGGTTCGGGTGCGTGCCGAAGCGTTGTCCGGGGCCGGGGCCTGCGGTGCCGGGGGCGGCTCAGGAGTAGGGGCGCTCATGACATCGGTGACGCTCGCCGCCCGGGCCGGTGCGGGCGGCGGCGTGCTGGGCCGCCCCGGGTCGGTGTCCTGAGGGGCGGAGTCGTCCTGAGGGGCGGCGTCCTGAGGCTGCTCAGCCTCACTCGGATCAGCGGCCGGCAGGGCCTCCGGCGAGTCTGGTGAGTCCGGCGAGGCCGGCGGTTCGGGGCTGGGCGCGCTCACAGCGTCGGTGACGCTTGCCGCCCGGGCCGGTGCGGGGGGCGGCGTGCTGGGCCGCCCCGGGTCGGTGTCCTGAGGGGCGGAGTCGTCCTGAGGGGCGGCGTCCTGAGGCTGCTCAGCCCGGTCCTTCCGGGCGGGCTGAGCCGCAGCGGCGCCCTCGACTGCCGCATCCGCCTGAGGGGGCGGGGTAGGAGCGGGTTCCGGGCTCGGCGCCGTCGCCGCAGCCGGGGAGGGGACGCTGGTAATCGCATTGCGCGGGTCGGCCACCAGGAAGAGCATGGAGCGGGCCTCGACCATGACCTCATGGTCGGCGCCGAGCTTGGGGTCGGAGTCCCCATCCACGGCGGGGGCCGTGTCCAGGGCCACTGACCAGGAGGTGCCGTGGACCGGTCCGGGCAGGGTGAAGGGGATGTCCGAGTCTGAGGCGTTAATGAGGACCAGGAAGGACTCGTCCACAATCCGCTCACCGCGCCGGCCGGGCTCCGCAATGGCCTCACCATTGAGGAAAACCATCATGGCCCGCGCGTACCAGGTCGACCAGTCCTCGTCGGTCATGCGCTCGCCGCTGGGGCGCAGCCAGGCGATCTCGCCCAACTCCGACTCGCCCCCGTGGGCGGCCAAACCTCCGAAGAAGCGGCGCCGGCGCAGCACCGGGTGGTCGCGCCGCAGCCACACCATGGCCCGGGTGAACTCCAGGATCTCCTTCTGGGACTCGCTCAGCTCCCAGTTGACCCAGGAGATCTCATTGTCCTGGCAGTAGACATTGTTGTTGCCGCCCTGTGTGCGGCCCATCTCATCGCCGTGGGAGATCATGGGCACGCCCTGACTGAACAGGATTGTGGCCAGGAAGTTGCGGATCTGACGGTTGCGCAGGCTCACCACTGCCGGGTCGCTGGTGGGGCCCTCGGCCCCGCAGTTCCAGGAGCGGTTGTTGGAGTCGCCGTCGGCGCCGTTCTCGCCGTTGGCCTCATTGTGCTTCTCGTTGTAGGAGACCAGGTCGGCCATGGTGAAGCCGTCGTGGGCGGTGACGAAGTTGACACTGGCCACCGGGGTGCGCCCGGTGTGCTGATAGAGGTCGGAGGAGCCGGTAATGCGGGAGGCGAACTCGCCCAGGGTCGAGGGCTCGCCGCGCCAGAAGTCCCGCACCGTGTCCCGGTACTTGCCGTTCCACTCGCTCCACAGGGGCGGGAAGCCGCCGACGTTGTAGCCGCCGTCGCCCACGTCCCAGGGCTCGGCGATGAGCTTGACCCGCGAAATGATCGGGTCCTGGTGGATGATGTCGAAGAACGCGGAAAGGCGGTCCACCTCATGGAACTGGCGGGCCAAGGTCGAGGCCAGGTCGAAGCGGAAGCCGTCCACGTGCATCTCGGTGACCCAGTAGCGCAGCGAGTCCATAATGAGCTGAAGCACCGCCGGGGAGCGCATGAGCAGGGAGTTGCCCGTGCCCGTGGTGTCGAAGTAGTGGGCCTGTGAGCCGTCGACGAGCCGGTAGTAGGCGGCATTGTCGATCCCGCGGAAGGACAGGGTGGGGCCCATGTGGTTGCCCTCGGCGGTGTGGTTGTAGACCACGTCCAAGATGACCTCCATGTCGGCCTCATGGAAGGCCTTGACCATGGCCTTGAACTCCTGGACCTGCTGGCCGCCGTCGCTGCCGTAGGCGGCGTAGGCGTTGTGCGGGGCGAAGAAGCCAATGGTGTTGTAGCCCCAGTAGTTCGACAGGCCCCGCTCCTGGAGGTGGGTGTCGTTGACGAACTGGTGGACGGGCATGAGCTCAATGGCGGTCACCCCGAGCTTCTTGAGGTGGTCGATGACCGCCGGCTGGGCCAGCCCGGCATAGGTGCCGCGCAGCTCCTCGGGCACCTCGGGGTGAAGTTTGGTCAGGCCCTTCACGTGGGCCTCGTAGATGATCATGTCGTGGTAGGGGTGCGCCGGCGGGTGGTCGTGGCCCCAGTCGAAGAAGGGTGAGATCACCACCGAGCGCATGGTGTGCTTCGCGGAATCCTGCTCATTGCGCTTCGAGGGGTCCAGGAAGTCGTAGGAGTACAGCGACGGGGAGGCGCTGACCTGCCCGGAGATCGCCTTGGCGTAGGGGTCCAGCAGGAGCTTGGAGGCGTCGCAGCGGTGCCCGCGCTCGGGCTCGTACGGGCCGTGGACGCGGTAGGCGTAGACCTGGCCGGGGCGGACCGTGGGAAGGTAGCCGTGCCAGACGTCGGCGTCGACCTCTGTGAGCGGGACGCGGGTCTCCGTGCCGTCGTCGTCGAAAAGGCACAGCTCCACCGCCGTGGCGACGGAGGAGTACAGGGCGAAGTTGGTGCCGGAGCCGTCGAAGGTGGCTCCCAGGGGCTGGGGCTGGCCCGGCCAGACGGTCACGGGGGCGCCGGAGGCTGAGTGCTGCATGGGGAAACAATGCCATGGATAGGGCGCTACGGGGCGGTGGACGTCGGACAGGACTCACCGTGCCCCGCACTCGCCCCGGCGGGTGCTGCCGCCCCAGTGAGACAGGTCATGCTCAGCATGGTTTTGCGCCCGTGCGGATGCTCTGCTAGTTTTCATCCCGCACCCATGAGGTGTGGTGCGCGGATGTGGCTCAGTTGGTAGAGCATCACCTTGCCAAGGTGAGGGTCGCGGGTTCGAGTCCCGTCATCCGCTCGGGCGATTGGCGCAGCGGGAGCGCGCTTCCCTGACACGGAAGAGGTCACTGGTTCGATCCCAGTATCGCCCACCGTAGGCAGGTCCCATCCTGACGCGGTAACCCGCAGAAATGCAAGCGTTACCAAGGATTGGGGCCGCTTTTGCATCTGGGGTAAGGTCGTGGCCTGCACAGCGCGGCTGCGCCCTTGAGCGGCCGGGAACGCTCCGTGCCCCCACACGCTTTTGGAGGATTTGAGTGGATCGCAGCATCCTTCCTGTCATCGTCGGCGGCGACACGAGCACCTACGCCCTCGGGCGGGCCATGAACGAGGCCTTCGACTGCGAGGTCATCTGCGTCAGCCCGGCCCCCATCACCGCCATTACCCGGTCGCGCTTCTTCCGCATCTGGCAGGTCCCCATGGACCAGGGCGACGAGGAACTGCTGGGCACGCTGGAGGAGATCTCCGCGGCGAACCCCGGCGCCCACCTGGTGCTCCTGGCCAACACCGACTGGTTCTCCCGGTTCACCGGCGAGTACCGCGATCGCCTCTCGCCCCACTTCATCATCCCCTTCCCCGAGCTGCCGGTGTGGGAGAAGGTCACCGACAAGGCGCACTTCTCCGAGCTGTGCCAGCGCGCCGGCGTGCTCACGCCCCGTGACGCCGTCGTCGACCTTCACGGTGCCGGCGCCCCCGCCTGGAGGGCGCCGGAGATCGACCTCACCTTCCCCGTGGTGGCCAAGCCCGCGGACGGTCTGGAGTACGACGCCGTCGACTTCCCCGAGAAGCGCAAGGTCTACTTCGCCAAGGACCCCGGCGAGCTGGCCCGTATCTGGGGGCCCCTGGCCGGCTCCGGCTTCCGCGGGCGCTTCCTGGTTCAGGAGATGATCCCCGGGGATGACACCTGTGGGATCTCCCTGACCTTCTACGCCGACTCCCACGGTGACGTCACCCTCAGTGGCGGGGCCCGGGTGCTGGTCGAAGACCACTTCCCCCGGCTCATTGGCAACCCGATCGCCATGATGACTCAGGACTACCCCGAGCTGGTCGAGGCCGGGGAGAGGCTCCTGAAGGAGGTGGGTTACACGGGTTTCGCGAACATGGACGTCAAGATCGACCCCAGGGACGGCCGCGCCTACTTCCTGGAGATCAACCCCCGGATTGGCCGCAACTGCTACTACATGGTGGTGGCCGGGGCGAACCCGATGGTCCCCATGGCCGCCGACCTCATTGACGGCGAGCGCCCCGCCCGGGTCGAGGGCAAGCGCACCGCCATCTACAGCCTCATCCCGAACTGGATCATTGGCCGCTACCTGCGTCAGCCGCGCCTGGGCGCGCAGGTGAAGTCCTTGCTGCGCAAGGGCGCCGTACAGGACCCAATGATCAACCCCGCTGAGCGCGATCTGCGCCGCGCCATCATTGTCAGGCTCCAGAAGCTCAACTACGTCCGCAAGCTCCGGCGCTACTATCCGCGCCCCGTCGGCCAGTACATCTGAGAAACATCTGAGAAAACGACCGCCTCGATAGGGAAACCATGCCCGTGGACTCAACCGCAGCCGCTATCCGACCGATTACGAACGACGCCTACACCGCCGTCCTCGGCACCCAGCCGTACCCCTTGGAGGAGACGGTGGCCTGGGACGCCTACGATGAGCTCCTGCCCGAGCGCGAGCTGTGGAAGGGGACCCGCTGGGCCTGGTACTCCGACCCTGAGCAGGACGCTCCGCGCGCGGTGCTGACGCTGCGCTGCTTCACGCTGCGCACCATGCACTTCCTGTGGTGCTGGAGCGGCCCGGTCTGGGTGGGGCCCGAGCCCACCCAGGACGAGGAGCAGCGCATGGTGCGCGAGCTCGCCGCGTTCGTCAAGCGCGAGGACGCCTCCATGTCCTTCATTCGGCTGGGCCTCTTGCACCCCAACCCCGAGGCGGTCATGCCCTGCCAGGACCTGTACTTCCACGACACCACCATTATGATCGACACCACCGGTGACGAAGCGGCCCTGCGCTCACGCATGAAGCCGCGCGGACGCCGCGACGTCAACAAGGGCCTGCGGGAGAGCCCCATCACCGTGGTCGACGAGACCGACATCACTCGCGAGGGCTTTGAGGAGCTCATGGGGGTGATCCGGGAGACCAGCGAAAGGCAGGGCTTCTCGGCGCTGCGCCCCGAGCAGTACTGGACCCTGTTCGACGTCATGCGCCAGCAGGGGATGGCGCGGCTCTTCGTGGGCCGCGAGGACGGCAAGGCGATCAACTGGGGCCTGTTCCTGGTCAACGGCACCTTCGCCGCCTACGAGGTCGCGGCCACCTCCGAGCGCGCTCGGCGCACGCACTCCGCCGACGTGCTGCTGTTCACCGGGCTTCTGGAGCTCCAGAAGAGTGGCGTCACCCTGGTGGACCTGGTGGCCATCGGCTCGGACTACAACCCGAAGCTCAACCCGCTCAACGAGTTCAAAACCAAGTGGACCAAACAGGTCACCCGCGTGGGGGCGCCCATGGAGATTATTCTCAACCCGACGCGCTACCGCGCCATGAACTGGCTGGCTCACAAGATGGGACGCTGAGCCCATGTCCAGAACCACCACACCCGCGCGCAGCGAGACCCTGCGCGCCGTCGATGCGCGCACCATGCGCACCGCCATTGGCTGCACGCCGGTGGGCATTGAGCAGACCGAGGCCTGGGAGGCCTTCGAGCGAACCCAGGGCCACCCCCTGTGGGGCCGCTACGTTATGGAGGACGGCGGCAAGCCCGTGGCCGCCATCGCCCTGTACTCCTACCGGGTCGCCGGACGCCGTTTCCTGTGGGCCAAGCACGGCCCCACCTGGCTCAAGGAGCAATCCCCTGAGCGCGAGGCCCACCTGCGCGCATTGCTGCGCGCCGAGGCGAGGCGCCGCGACCGCTCCATCGTCTTCATCCGCATGCACGCCCGCTACGGGGCCCCTGACCTGCGCGAACTGCTGAGCACCATTACCTACGACCGCACCTACGTCATCGACCTCACCCCGCGCAAGCCCGAGGCCATTGCCGCCGCCATGCCCAAGGACGGCCGTCGGGCCGTCAAGCGCGCCGAGCGCGTGGCCCGTGAGGCCGGTTGCACCATTAGCGAGGAGACCGGCCTGAGCCGCGCCGAGTTCGACGAGGTCTACGAGGTGCTGCGCGAGACCGCTAAGCGCGACGGCTTCCGCCCCCACCCCGCGGAGGTGTACTGGAATATGCTCACCGCCCTGGGCCCTGATAGGGCGCGCCTGTTCGTGCTGCGCCGCGAGGGGGTGCCCCACGCCTGGGACTTGGTGACTGTCACCGGCAAGGACGCGGTCGCCTACTACGGCGCCTCCTCCACCGCCTCACGCGGTTTCCGCGGGGCTGAGGCCCTGGATTGGTGGGCGGCCACCACCCTGGCGGCCGAAGGCTGCCGTGGCCTGGACCTCATGGGCGCCGGCTCCACCCGGGTGCCGTCCTTGTACTCGGTGGGCCAGTACAAGAAGCGCTACGCCAAACACGTCACCGAGGTTGACGGCGCCTGGGACGTGCCGGTGCGCACCGTGCTTTACGGCGCGCTGGTGACCGCCAAACGCGTCCGCAGCCGGGTGCGGGGGCTGCGGGCCCGGGCCTCGCGCAAGGACCGCGGCGGCTCCGAGTAGACTCCCGGGGGAAGGGCGCACCCGTACAGCGCCCGCAACCCCCGATGAAGGAGCCTGCCGTGTCCCCACAGACCATTGACGTGACGATTGACGCCCACGAGCGCACCGTGGAGGCGGGCACGACCGGCACCACCCTCTTCAAGGACGTCAAGGACGTCATCGCCATGCGCGTGGACGGCGAGCCCTGGGACCTGGGGCGCGCCGTCCACGCGGGGGCCATTGTTGAGCCGATCACCATTGATTCCCCCGATGGCCTGAACATTCTGCGCCACAGCACCACTCACGTCATGGCCCAGGCCGTTCAGGAGATCTTCCCCGAGGTCAACCTGGGTATCGGCCCCTTCATCACCGACGGCTTCTACTACGACTTCGGCAATATTGATGCCGTCACCCCCGAGCTGCTGCGTGAGATCGACAAGCGCATGCGGCGCATTATTAAGGAGGGGCAGCTCTTCGTGCGCCGCGACATTACTGAGGCCGAGGGCCGCGTCGAACTCGCCGACCAGCCCTACAAGCTCGAGCTCGTGGACACCAAGGGGGCGGGCGCCGAGGGCGCCTCGGTGGAGGTCGGCGCCGGGGGGCTGACGATGTACGACAATGTCCGCCGCGACGGCACCGTGGCCTGGACCGACCTGTGCCGGGGCCCGCACCTGCCCTCCACCCGGCACATCGGGCAGGGCTTCGCCCTGACCAAGTTCTCCTCCGCCTACTGGAAGGGCGACCAGTCCGGGGATTCTCTTCAGCGCATCTACGGCACCGCCTGGGCGAGCAAGAACGACCTCAAGGCCTACCAGGCCCGCATGGCCGAGGCGGCCAGGCGCGACCACCGCAGGCTGGGCGCCGAGCTCGACCTGTACTCCTTCCCCGAGGAGCTGGGCGCGGGCCTGCCGGTCTTCCACCCCAAGGGCGGCGTCCTCAAGCGCGTCATGGAGGACTACGTGCGCGCCGCCCACATTGAGTCCGGCTTCCAGTACGTCGGCACCCCCCATATCGCCAAGGAGGAGCTCTTCCACATCTCCGGGCACCTGCCCTACTACGCCGACGACATGTTCCCGCCCATGGACGACGACGGTCAGGCCTACTACCTCAAGGCCATGAACTGCCCCATGCACAACCTCATCTTCGCCAGCCGCGGGCGCTCCTACCGCGAGCTCCCCCTGCGCCTCTTCGAGTTCGGCACCGTCTACCGCAACGAGAAGTCCGGTGTGATCCAGGGGCTGACCCGGGTGCGCTCCATCACCCAGGACGACTCCCACACCTACTGCACGCCCGAGCAGGCGCCCGAGGAGGTGCGCCACCTGCTGCGCTTCGTGCTCACCCTCCTGGCCGACTTCGGCATGGACGACTTCTACCTGGAGGTCTCCACCCGCGACGAGGAGGGGGCCAAGAGCGAGAAGTTCATTGGCTCGGACCAGCAGTGGGCCGAGGCCACCGCCATCCTGGAGCGGATCGCCGCCGAGTGCGCCGCCGAGAGCGGGCTCAAGGTGACTGCCGACCCCGGCGGCGCCGCCTTCTACGGGCCCAAGATCTCCGTGCAGGCCAAGGACGCCATTGGCCGGACCTGGCAGATGTCCACCATCCAGTACGATTTCAACCAGCCCCACCGCTTCGGCCTGGAGTACACCGCCCCCGACGGCTCCCGTCAGGAGCCGGTCATGATTCACTCCGCCAAGTTCGGCGCCCTGGAGCGCTTCATCGGGGTGCTCGTCGAGCACTACGCGGGGGCCTTCCCCGCCTGGCTGGCCCCCGAGCAGGTGCGCATCGTCCCCGTGGCGCAGGCCTTCGCCGACTACGTTGACGGCGTCGCCGCGCAGTTGCGCGCCCGGGGCGTGCGCGTGGAGGTCGACCACTCCGACGACCGTTTCGGCAAGAAGATCCGCAACGCCGCCAAGGACAAGGTCCCCTTCACCCTCATTGCCGGCGGTGAGGACGAGCAGGCCGGCGCCATCTCCTTCCGCTTCCGCGACGGGGCCCAGACCAACGGGGTGCCCGTGGACGAGGCCGTGGCCCACATCACCGACGTCATTGCCAGGCGCGTCAACGACCCGGCCGGGGAGAGGCTGACCCGTGAGTGACGCACCCCCGCCCAGCAGCGCCGCCTTCGGGGCGGAAGACGATGACGCCGGCGGGGTGCGCGTGGAGGCCCCATTCCAGCACCCCGGGGCGCCCGAGCCCTTCCAGCGCCTGTGGACCCCCCACCGCATGGTCTACATTGGCGGGCAGGACAAGCCCACCGACGCCTCAGCCTCCCAGTGCCCCTTCTGCGCCGCCCCCGGGCGCAGCGACGAGGATGCCCTGATCGTCCACCGCGGGCGGCACGCCTATGTGCTCATGAACCTCTACCCCTACAACACCGGGCACCTGCTGGTGTGCCCCTACCGGCACGTTTCGGACTGGACCCGGGCCGGCCCCGCCGAGCGCTCCGAGATCGCCGAGCTCACCGCCCGCGCCATGGAGGTAGTGCGGGCGGTCGCCAGGCCGCACGGCTTCAACCTGGGAATGAACCAGGGGGAGGTCGCCGGGGCGGGGATCGCCGCCCACCTTCACCAGCACATTGTGCCCAGATGGCAGGGGGACGCGAATTTCATGCCCATTATTGGACGCACCAAGCCGGTGCCCCAGCTTCTGGGGGACCAGCGCGCCATGATCGCCCGGGCCTGGGCCCAGGACCAAGAAACGACCGCCGCCGCGGGGCAGTGACGCGATCAAGGCGCCAGCGCCCTCCGGCCAGCCCCGACCATCCCCGATCACTGAGGTACCCATGCTCGGACAGCACGGACGCGGCCTGACCAAGGCCCTGTTCACGCGCCCCGCCCTGGCTATGGCCAGAGCGGGCGTGACCCCCAATATGCTCACCGTTGCCGGGACCGCAGCCTCGGTGGGCGCGGCCGTGGCGCTCCTTCCCCAGGGGCACTTCGTGGCCGGACCCATCGTCCTGTTCTTCGTGCTCATCGCCGACTCGTTCGATGGGATCCTGGCGCGGGCCACCGGCAAGTCCTCCGCCTTCGGGGGCTTCCTGGACTCCACCATGGACCGTCTGGCCGACGGCGCCGTCCTGGGCTCCCTGACCGCCTGGGTCGGCCTGCACATGGCCCCGGGCGCCCTGCGCACCACCACCTTGGCCCTGTCCATTGCCTCGGTGGTCCTGGCCGCCACGGTGCCCTACGCGCGCGCCAGAGCCGAGTCCATTGGCGCCCGGGCCGCGGTGGGAATCGCCGAGCGCACCGATCGCCTGCTGGTGGCCATGGGCGCCACCCTCGCCGTGGGCCTGGGCGCCCCCCAGTGGGTGCTCACCGCGGGCCTGGGCTATGTGACACTCGCTTCTTTCATGACCGTTATCCAGAGGATTCTCACCGTCAAGAAGCAGCTGGACGCGGCCGGCGCCCCGGACGCGGTGGAGGACGGGGCGTGAGGGGGCTCCGCGTCGAGGACGCCTACCGTCTGGCTTGGCGCCACGCCCGGCACCTGCCCGCGCCCGTGGGCTACGCCCTGGCCCACGCCGGAGCCGACCTGGCCTGGGCGCTGCACCGCCTGCGCGGCGGCGGACGGGGCGTGGGCCAGCTCGAGCGCAACCTCGCCCGCGTCCTGCCCGCCGGTACCACGCCCGCAGCACTGCACCGCGCCTCCCGGAGGGCCATGCGCTCCTACATGCGCTACTTCTATGAGGCCTTCGCCCTGCCCGGCCTGAGCCGCGAACAAGTCGAGGCCCGCATGCGCACCGACCTGGCCGACACGCTGCGCCCCGACTTGCAGCGGGGCTCGGTGGTGCTGGCCCTGCCCCATATGGGCAACTGGGACCTGGCCGGGGCCTGGGCCAGCGCGCAGCTGGCCACCGTCCTGACCGTGGCCGAGCGCCTGGAGCCCGCGGACCTCTTCGAACAGTTCGTTGACTTCCGCCAGGGCCTGGGCATGGAGGTGATCGGCCAGGGCCGGGGGGAGAAGGTCTTCGAGCGCCTGGTCCAGCGCACCGGTGAGGGCCACTACCTGGTCGCCCTGCTCGCCGACCGCGACCTGTCCTCCTCCGGTATTCAAGCCGAGTTGGCCGGGCACACCGCCCGCGTCGCCGCCGGCCCCGCCGCCCTCGCCGAGCGCCTGGGCCTGCCCCTGTACACGGCCACCATCCACTATGAGCGCCTCACCGGGACCCGACGCACCCGGGCCGGGGGCCGCTGGGGCATTGTGCTGACCGTCCGCAAGGTGGAGGCGCCCGCCGAGCTCACCGGCCGCCGGGCCGTCACCGAGCTGACCCGGGCCTGGGTCGCCGAACTGTCCGAGCCCCTGGCCGCCCATGCGATTGACTGGCACATGCTCCAGCCCGTGTTCGACGACGACCTCGATCATGAGCGCCTGGCGCGCCGTCACGCCCGCGAGCAGGAGGAGACCCCATGAGGATTGGAATCGTCTGCCCCTACTCCTTCGACGCCCACGGGGGCGTCCAGGCCCATGTCATGGACCTGGCCGGCGAATTGCGCCGCCGGGGCCATGACGTGCGCGTCCTGGCCCCGGCCTCGGCCGACGCCGAGCTGCCCACGTGGGTGACCAGCGCCGGGGAGGCCGTCGCCATCCCCTACAACGGCTCCGTGGCCCGCATAAACTTCGGGGCGGCGGTGGCCCGGCGCGTGCGCCGCTGGCTGGAGGCCAACAACCTGGATCTGCTCCACATCCACGAGCCCATCGCCCCCAACATTGGCATCCTGGCCCTCCAGGCGGCCACGTGCCCGGTGGTGGCCACCTTCCACGCCGCCATGGACCGGTCCGTGGCCCGCGAGCTGCTCTCACCCATGACCGGCTCCTTCATGGAGAAGATCTCCGCCACGATCGCCGTCTCCGAGGAGGCGCGCCGCACCCTGATCCACTACCACGGCGGGGACGCCGTGGTCATCCCCAACGGGGTCAATGTCTCCCCCTTCGCCGCCGCCCCCAAGGATGATCCGCGCTTCGCCGGCACCGAGCAGCACCCCACCGTCTCCTTCCTGGGGCGCCTGGACGAGCCCCGCAAAGGACTGGCCGTCCTGGCCGCCGCCATCCCCGCCGTCCTGGCCGCCGTTCCCGGGGCGCGCTTCCTCATCGCCGGACGCGGGGAAGCCGGAGAGCACCGCACCAGGCTCGCCCAGTTCGGCGACTCCGTGGTCTTCCTGGGCGGGGTCAGTGACGCGGACAAGGCGGCCATGCTGGCCTCATCCACCTGCTACGTGGCCCCACAGACCGGCGGGGAGTCTTTCGGGATTGTCCTGGTGGAGGCCATGGCCGCAGGCACCCGGGTCATCGCCTCGGACCTGACCGCCTTCTCCGACGTCCTGGAGGCCGGCCGCCTAGGGGCCCTGTTCCGCAACGGCGACGAAGCAGATCTGGCGCGTGTCATTATTGAGACGCTTACCGATACCGCCGCCGCCCAGGAGCGCCGGGCGGCGGCGAGCGCCGCCGTGGGCCGCTACGACTGGACCAGGGTCACCGACGCCGTCCTGGACGTCTACGACATGGCCCTGTCCACCGCCCACACCCGCGTCACCACGGCGCCCGAAACCCAGACCATGGTGGGGCGCCTGCGCGAGGTCATGGAGGATTGAGTCATGCCCGCCCACCTGCTCCTGTCCTCGGTCGAGCACAACCTGACGAGCATCCTGCTGTGGATTCTCATTGCCGTCGTCGGCCTGTCCCTGGCCGCCATGGCCCTGTACACCCGGGCGGTCAGAGTGGACCGCCTGCACCGCCAGGTGCTCGGTTCCCGCGCGACCCTGGAGGCCCAGCTCGTCCATCGGGCCCAGGCCGCCGCCGAGCTGTCCGCCTGCACCGGCCTGGACCCGGCCCTGGCGGACCGGCTGGCAACGGCGGCCCACGAAGCACTGGATCATGAGGGCCCATTGGTCGACGACGGATTGGACCCCGATGCCCGCTCCGATGCGCCGGCGCCGGCACGCAGCCGCGCCCTGGTGGAGTCCGGCCTGTCCCGCGCCATCCGCACCGTGGTGCACACCGGCGCCCGTGAAGCCCTCAGCCGGGAACCCGACGGGGCCCAGGCCCTGGCCCGCCTGGACCGGGCCTGCTACCGGCTGACCCTGGCCCGCCGCTTCCACAACACCCACGTGGCCCAAGCACGCCGGTTGCGCTCCAATGCGGTGGTGCGTCTTTTCCACCTGGCCGGGCACGCGCCCATGCCCCGAACCTTCGACATTGACGACGACGCCGCCTCCGCACCGGCCCCCGCCAGCCCAGGGGCCGGCTCATGAGCGCAGGCCTGCACAATGGGGACCCCTGGGCCCCGCGCCCGGACTACCAGCGCACCAGCTGGCAGACTCACAACCCCCAGGGCGTCCCGGCGCCCAGCGACCCGGGGGCCGCCGGTCCGTTGGGTCCGGCGGGCAACCCGGCCGGGCCCCGGCGCGCAGTGGCCGCGAACGGCTCGGTGCCCGACTGGGCCCGCACCCACGCCCAGCGGCGGCGCCGGCGCGGGGACATTGCCCGCTTCGTCTTGGCCACACTGGGGGGCCTTGGCCTCATAGCGGTCATGGCCGCCGTCTATATCACCACCGACGGCTCCACCCCCCAGATACTGGTCGCCGCCGTCCTGGCCTTCCTGCCGCTGGGCCTGGTCCTGGTGGCCGTGCGCTGGATCGACCGCTGGGAGCCCGAGCCAATATCCGTCCAAGTCGCGGCCTTCCTCTGGGGGGCGGGAGTGGCCACCGTGGTGTCCATGATCGTTAACACCACCGCCTCACAGGTGGCGTTCGAGGCCACCGGCTCGGAGAACGACGCCGCCCTTTTCTCCGCGGTGGTCTCCGCCCCCATTATCGAGGAGACGACCAAGGGCCTGGGCGTCCTCATTATCTTCCTCATCTGGCGCCGCTCCTTCAATGGTGCGGTCGACGGCATTGTCTACGCCTCGGTCGTGGCCGCCGGTTTCGCCTTCGCCGAGAACATTCTGTACTTCGTGCAGTACGCCGACTCCCTGGCCGAGACCTTCTTCCTGCGGGGGATCGCCTCACCATTCGCCCACGTCACCTTCACCGCCAGCACGGGCCTGGCCATTGGGAGTTCGGCCCGACGCCGCTCACCCCTGGCCTGGCTGTGGCTCGCGCCACTGGGGCTGACCGGCGCGATCATTCTGCACGCCTTCTGGAATGGGGTCGTCGCCGCCATGCCGGAGTTCTACTTCGTGGTGGAAGTGCCCTTCTTCCTGGCATGCGTGGGCCTGGTGCTCTGGCTGCGGTGGAGCGAGCGCATGACCATGCGCACCCGCTTGAGCGAGTACGCCCGCGCCGGTTGGTTCGACCCCGCCGAGGTCACCATGCTCACCACGAACTCGGGGCGTGCGGCGGCTCGGCGCTGGGCCTGGTTGCGCGGCCCCAGGGCCGCGCAGGCCATGCACGAGTTTCAGCGCGCCGCCGCCGCATTGGCCCAGTTGCGCCAGCAGGCCGTCGACGGTCACGCCGACGCCGACTACGGGACCACCCAGGCGCAACTGCTGCGCACCGTGGCGGACTGCCGCGCCACCTTCCTGGGCACCCGGCGTTGAGCGCCGGTGGCGGTGAGACCGGCGACCGCGCCCAACAGCCCCGGTAGTAGCATGACCTGGGCCCCCGCCCATTACGCACCGCGGCAGGTGCCCGCGCCTGTCGCCCGGACCAAGGACAGCAGTGAGCACCACCGGCACCCACCCCCAGCCCAGCACCGGCACCACCACCGTCAAGCGCGGCATGGCCGACATGCTCAAAGGCGGCGTCATTATGGATGTCGTCACCCCCGAGCAGGCCAGGATCGCCCAGGACGCCGGGGCGGTGGCCGTCATGGCCCTGGAGCGGGTCCCCGCCGACATTCGCGCTCAGGGCGGTGTGGCCCGCATGAGCGACCCCGACCTCATTACCGGCATCATCGAGGCGGTCTCCATCCCGGTCATGGCCAAGGCCCGCATTGGCCACTTCGTCGAGGCCCAGGTCCTCCAGGCCCTGGGCGTGGACTACATTGACGAGTCCGAGGTCCTCACCCCCGCGGACTACGCCCACCACATTGACAAGCGGGCCTTCACCGTCCCCTTCGTCTGCGGCGCCACCAATCTGGGTGAGGCCCTGCGGCGCATTACCGAGGGCGCCGCCATGATCCGCTCCAAGGGCGAGGCCGGCACCGGCGATGTCTCCAATGCGGTGACCCACATGCGCACCATTCGCGACGAGATCCGCCGCCTGACCTCCCTGCCCGCCGACGAGCTGTACGTGGCCGCCAAGGAGCTGGGCGCCCCCTATGAGCTGGTGGCCGAGGTGGCCCGCACCGGAGCCCTGCCGGTGGTCCTGTTCACCGCAGGCGGCATTGCCACCCCCGCCGACGCCGCCATGATGATGCAGATGGGCGCCGAGGGCGTGTTCGTGGGTTCGGGCATCTTCAAGTCCGGCGACCCCGCCGCCCGCGCCGCCGCGATTGTGCGCGCCACCGCCCAGTTCGACGATCCCGCCGTCATTGCCGAGGTCTCCCGCGGCCTGGGCGAGGCCATGGTGGGCATGAACGTTGAGGAGATACCCGCTCCACACCGCCTGGCCGAGCGCGGCTGGTGAGGCTCACACCAGACGGCCGCCACCCGGTGCTGGTTCCGGAGGATTGGGACCGGCACGTGGACCCCCGCGAGTGGACGCTTGGACCCGACGGCCTGCCCTTCCGGCGGGCCGCCCGCGTCCTGGCGCTCACCGTCGACGGGATGGCCCTCCTTCTGACCGGCCACGATGTGGCCGACCCTTCTCACTGCTGGATCTTCACCCCTGGCGGCGGCATCCGGCCGGGGGAGACGGACCGTCAGGCCGCGGCTCGCGAGCTCGCCGAGGAGTCCGGCATTGAGGTGGATCCTGTGGCCCTGGAGGGGCCGGTGGCCCAGCGCGACGCCGTCTTCCGCTTCGCCACCGTGGCCTGCCGCCAAGACGAATCCTTCTTCCTCCTGCGCCTGCCCGGCCCCCTGACCCTGGAGCGGGCCGGCTGGACCGAGCTGGAGCGCGACGCCGTCGACTCCATATCGTGGTGGACGCCGGCGGAGCTCGACGCCGCCTGGAGTGCCGGCCGGGAGATCTATCCCAGCGCCATGCCCAGGCTCGTGCACATTCTGCGCGCGGGCTGGGACGGCACGCCCCTGGACCTCACCGAGCCGGCGGATGCCGCACTGCTCACCCAGATCGGCGGTGCCTCCCCGAGCGCCCCGGGCGCGGTACCGCTGGACGAGCCCGGGGCCGCGCCGTCGGCCCGGAAGACGCACTGACCCGAGAGGACCCCCGTGGACCGCGCCCCCTCCCACACCATCCCGCCCGTCCACATCATGGACGCGCTCAGCCCTCGCGCGCTCTTCCCCGCCCCCGCCCCCGCCGACTCCCGGCCAACCATTGGCGTCCTCGCACTCCAGGGGGATGTACGCGAGCACTCCCTGGCCCTCCGGGCCGCGGGCGCCAGGCCCGTGGCGGTGCGTCGGGCCGCCGACCTCGGCGAGCGGCCGGGGGACAGGCTCGATGGGATTGTCCTGCCCGGCGGGGAGTCCACCACCATGAGCACGCTGCTGACCGGCTTCGGCATGCTGGAGCCCCTGCGCGCCCTCCTGGACGCGGGGCTGCCCGCCTACGGCTCCTGCGCCGGAATGATTCTGCTCGCGGACCGAGCCCTCGACCTAGAAGAGGGCCAGCAAACCATTGGCGGCATGGATGTGACCGTGCGCCGCAACGCCTTCGGCCGCCAGGTGGATTCCTACGAGGAGGACCTGGTGGCGCCCGGTCTGGGCATTGGCCCGCAGCGCCCTTTCCACGCCGTCTTCATCCGCGCCCCCTGGGTGGAGTCCGTGGGCCCGGGCGTGGAGGCCCTTGCCACCACGCGGGCGGGTCGCGCCGGGCAGGGCCCCGGTGGGCCAGGCGGTAGGATCGTCGCGGTTCGTCAAGGATTCCTGCTCGCCACCTCCTTCCATCCCGAGGTGGGCGGCGACCACCGGCTCCATGAGGCCTTCGTCGCCACGGTCAGGCAGCGGGGCTAACCCGGGCGCCCAGGCGCGACACGGCCGTCCTGGTCGCGTCAGCAGGTTCCCAAGAAAGTCAACTCCCAAGGAGCACACATGTCGGGTCACTCCAAGTGGGCCACCACCAAGCACAAGAAGGCCGCCATTGACGCCAAGCGCGGCAAGCTCTTCGCCCGCCTCATTAAGAACATTGAGGTGGCCGCCCGCACCGGCGGCGGCGACCCGGCGGGCAACCCGACCCTCTTCGACGCCATCCAGAAGGCTAAGAAGAACTCCGTGCCGGCCGACAACATCACCCGCGCCGTCAAGCGCGGCAGCGGCGAGGAGGCCGGGGGCGCGGACTGGCAGACCATTATGTACGAGGGCTACGGCCCCGGGGGAGTGGCCTTCCTGGTCGAATGCCTCACCGACAACCGCAACCGCGCCGCCTCCGACGTGCGCGTGGCCTTCTCCCGCAACGGCGGCAATCTGGCCGACCCGGGCTCCGTGGCCTACAACTTCACCCGCAAGGGCGTCGTCGAGGTCGCCAAGGGTGAGGGCGTCGACGAGGACACCATTGTCATGGCCGTGCTCGACGCCGGCGCCGAGGAGGTTGAGGAGGGGGCGGAGTCCTTCGAGATCTACTCCGATCCCAAGGATGTTGTGGCCGTGCGCACGGCCCTGACCGAGGCCGGCATGGACTACGACTCCGCCGAGGTCCAGTTCGTGGCCGGCACCAAGGTGGAGGTTGATGCCGACGGCGCCCGCAAGGTCCTGCGCCTGGTCGATGCCCTGGAGGACTCCGACGACGTCCAGAACGTCTTCACCTCCGTCGAGATCAGTGCCGAGGTTGCAGCGACCCTTGACGCCGACGACGAGTGAGCCGCCCCTGAACCGCCCGCCGCGCGCCCTTATCGCCCAGCAGCGCGTCCTGGGGGTCGACCCGGGGCTGACCCGCTGCGGCCTGGGCTGCGTGGACATTGACCCGCGCCGCCAGGTGCGCCTGGTCGAGGTGGGGGTGGTGCGCACCCCGCCCCACCTCAGCCCCGAGCTGCGCCTGCTGGCCATCGCCGAAGCCCTGGAGGACTGGATCGCCCGCCTGGGTCCCGGGGCGGTCTCCATTGAGAGGGTCTTCGCCCAGGACAACCTGCGTTCGGTCATCTCTGTGGCGCAGGTCATGGGCGTGGCCATGGTCGCCGGCGCCCGCGCCGGCCTGGAGGTCGCCCAGCACACTCCCAGCGAGGCCAAGGCCGCCGTGACCGGTTCAGGCACCGCGGACAAGGCTCAGGTGATGGCAATGGTGGCCCGCATCCTGGGTCTGGAGGGCCCGCCCCGGCCCGCCGACGCCGCCGACGCCCTGGCTCAGGCCATCTGCCACGGCTGGCGCGGGGGCGGCACCGGAGTGGATGGCAGTACGGAGATGGTTTCGGCTGCAGGAGCAGTGCGGGCCAGCGCCCGTACCCCCGCCCAACGCCAGTGGGCCGCCGCCCAGGCCGCGGCCCGCCGCACCGGCGCCGTCGACCCTCGGCGCCGCCGCTGAGGACCGCGCGCCCCGCGCGGGGCGCGCCACCGCAACTGCTAGGGTCTGAACATCTGTTCGAAGGCCTCCGGGGCGCACCGCCCCGGGCGCCGCCTCACTGAAGGAGAATCCCCGCATGATCGCCTCCCTGCGCGGGACCGTCCTGACCCTCAGTCTGACCGACGCCGTTATTGAGTGCGCGGGCGTGGGCCACCGGGTCCTGGCCACTCCCGCCGCCCTGGGCTCCCTGCGCCCGGGGCAGGAGGCGCTGCTGCACACCGAGCTCATTGTGCGCGAGGACTCCCTGACCCTCTACGGCTTCACCGACCCCGACGAACGCGACTGCTTCCGCACGCTGCTGGGGGCCAAAGGAGTGGGCGCCAAGCTCGCCCTGGCCATGCTGTCCGTCCACACCCCTAATGCCCTGCGCCGGGCCATTGAGGCCGGGGACGTGGCGGCCCTGACACGCGTGCCGGGCCTGGGGCCGAAGGGGGCGCAGCGAGTCATTATCGACATTGGCGACAAGCTCGGGCCGGCCGGTGGCGAGGATCGGCCGCCCGCCTCCCCGGCACGGGCGGCCAATGGCGCCGGGGGCGTGGTCGGCGAGGCGGCCCCCAACCCCGACGTGGTCGCCGCCCTGGTCCATCTTGGGTGGAACGAGGCCACCGCTACCCGGGCGGTGGCCGCCGTGGAGGCCGATCAAGACGAGGAGTTGACCGTGCCCGAACTGCTGCGCGCCGCCCTGCGGCACCTGGGAGGGGGCGGACGTGGCTGAGGACCAGCGCCTCATGGGCGGTGGCGCCGACGACGTGGAGCGGGCCGCCGAGGCGGCCCTACGGCCCAAGCGCTTGGAGGACTTCACCGGCCAGGAGGTGGTGCGCAGCCAGCTCTCCGTTGTGCTGCGCGCCGCCCTGGCCCGAGGTGCCACCCCCGATCACGTGCTGCTCTCGGGGCCGCCCGGGCTGGGTAAGACTACCTTGGCAATGATCATTGCCAACGAAGTCGATGGCGCCCTGCGGCTGACCTCGGGGCCGGCCATCCAGCACGCCGGGGACCTGGCGGCCATCCTGTCCTCCCTGGAGGAGGGCGATGTGCTCTTCATTGACGAGATCCACCGCCTGGCCCGGACCGCCGAGGAGATGCTCTACCTGGCCATGGAGGACTACCGGGTCGATATTGTCGTCGGCAAGGGCCCGGGCGCCACCTCCATCCCCCTGTCCCTGCCCCCCTTCACGGTGGTGGGGGCCACCACCCGCGCGGGGCTGTTGCCCGCCCCACTGCGCGACCGCTTCGGGTTCACCGGCCACCTGGACTACTACAGGCCCGGTGAACTGGCCCGGATCCTCAACCGGTCGGCGCGCCTGCTGGGTGTGAGCCTGGAGGCGGCGGCCGCCGCCGAACTGGCAGGCCGCTCACGGGGTACTCCGCGCATTGCCAACCGGCTTCTGCGCCGGGTCCAGGACTGGGCTGAGGTCCACGGCACGCCCGGGCGCCTCGACCTGGCCGCCGCCCGCGGGGCCCTGGAGATCTTCGAGGTTGACGCCCTGGGCCTGGACCGCTTGGATCGGCAGGTGCTCGAGGCCCTGTGCACCCGTTTCGCCGGGGGCCCGGTGGGCCTGACCACGCTGGCCGTCAGCGTGGGGGAGGAGCCCGAGACGGTTGAGACCGTCGCCGAGCCCTACCTGGTGCGCGAGGGCCTGGTGGTGCGCACCCCCCGGGGGCGGGCCGCCACCCCCACCGCCTACACCCACCTGGGGCTGACGCCCCCCAACGACGCCGCCCTTTTCTTCTGATTTCTTTCTGATTTCTTCTGAATCCCTCTGAATTCCTCTGGGCCCGGCGACGGCCCGCCACAGCCCGGCCGGGCCCTGGCCGGGGCGCATCTCACACTCCAGTGACGAGCTTCGCGTCATGCCGACCCCGTGGTGGCCTAGACTCGGCGGGGTTGCCTTCTCGCCGGAGAGGGCGCACGAGAAGAAACGGAATCGCCTCCATGAACATGCTCTGGATGATCCTCTTCATGCTGATCGCCTTCTGGGCCATGTCCGCCCTGGTCAGGCGGCAGCAGCAGAAGATGCTGGCCGAGCAGGCCCGCCGCACCGAGGAGGCCCTGGTACCCGGTACCTGGGTGCGCACGTCCGCCGGCTTCTACGGCACCGTGGTCGAGGTCGACGGTGACGTTGTCACCCTGGCCACCCCCCTGGGGGAGGAGTCCCTGTGGGGCAAGCGCTTCATCGTCGGCGCCGAGGAGCCCCCCTTCGCCTCCACCCATGAGGAGGAGCCGGACCAGGAGGTCGAGGATGTTGAGGCTGTTGAGGATGTTGAGGATGAGGCCGAAGATGTGAAAGATGTGGGGGCCGAGGACGCCGACGAGCCAGTCGAGGCCGCCGACGACGAGCAGTCGGGCGCCTGAGCCCGCCAACACCCCTAGCATCCCTAGGAGCGCCGGCCGCGCTCACCGCACCACCCACCCTTGAGGAAGAGACCGCGTGTCCACCAAGCAGACGAAGCACCCGGGGCGCCGCCTCGTCACAACGCTGCTCATTATCGCCGTGGGGTACGGCGTGCTGGCCTTCGGGGCACTGACGCACCGCACCTCGATGACTCCCGGGCTGGCCCTGGACTTGGAGGGCGGCACGCAGATCATTCTGACGCCCACCACCTCCGACGGCTCAACGATCTCCGACACCGACATTGAGCAGGCCATTGAGGTTATTCGCCAGCGCGTGGACGCCTCGGGCGTAGCCGAGGCCCAGATCGCCCGCCAGGGCGGGCAGAATATTGTCGTCTCCCTGCCGGGAACCCCCAGTCAGGAAACCCTGGAGCTGGTGCGTACCTCCGCGGTCCTCTACTTCCGCCCGGTGCTGCGCATTATTAACGGCAATGCCACGGCCATGGCGGCCGCGCAGAACGAGGCGGTCGCCGCCCAGGAGGGAGCCGCCCCGAGCGGGGCGCCGTCGGCCGCCCCAACGGAGGACCCCGCCGCCGAGCAGCCGGCCGCCGACCCGGCCACCGGGGCTGCTGAGGAGCCGGCCGCTGAAGCCCCCGAAGAGGGGGCGGCTGACGAGCAGGCGGCCGAGGATCCGGCGGCCCCCCAGGAGCAGGCCGCCGGGGAGCCGGGGGAGACAACCGAGACCACCGCCCCCGCTCAGGAGGAGCCGATTCCAGCGCCCACCGCGAGCGTGACCCCTGAGGAGATCGCCACCTACTTCGCCGACGTCAACCAGGACGGCACCATCTCCGAGGATCCCCTGGAGGCCACCAGCCAGGACAACTCCTCAGACTCGTGGATCACCGAGAAGATGATTTACGACGCCTACATGCTCGACTGCACCGCCCCGGAGAACCTCACCGGCGCCAGCCAGGACCCGGCCACCGCCGTGATCTCCTGCGCCAAGGACGGGTCGGGCACCGTCTACATTCTGGGTCCGGCCGACATTGCCGGAACCTCCATCGCCAACGCCTCCTCCGGCCTGGAGTCCACCAGCCAGGGCGGCACCACCAACAACTGGGTGGTCTCCCTGGAGTTCAACGAGGAGGGCGCCACCGCCTTCGCCAAGGTCTCCGAGCGCCTTCTGGCCTACCGCGACGCCGCCGCCATGGCCAGCCTGAGCAGCCCCGACGCGGGAGCGCTGAGCATCGACGCCCAGAAGTCCCGCTTCGCCATTGTCCTGGACGGGCTGACCATTATGGCCTCCGGCTTCGAGCCCACCGTGACGACGCCCATTACCGATGGGCGCGTCCAGATCGGCGGGGGCGGCGCCTCCTTCACCCAGGCCGAGGCCAGCACCCTGGCCAACCAGCTCTCCTTCGGCGCCCTGCCACTGAGCTTCACCGTCCAGTCCGAGCAGCAGATTTCGGCCACCCTGGGCACTGAGCAGCTGCGCAACGGCCTGATCGCCGGGCTGGTCGGCTTCCTGCTCATCATTGTGTTCCTGGCCTGGCAGTACCGCGGGCTGTCCGTGGTCGCAGTGACATCCCTGGTCATCGCCGCCGTGGGCACCTATCTGGTCATCGCCCTGCTGAGCTGGGCCATGGGCTATCGCCTGTCCCTCGCCGGCGTGGCCGGGCTCATTATCGCCATTGGCATCACCATGGACTCCTTCATTATCTACTTCGAGCGCATACGCGACGAAGTTCGTCACGGCCGCACGCTCCTGGTCGCCGTCGACGAGGGCTGGACGCACGCGCGCCAGACCATTGTCGTCTCCGACGCCGTCAACCTCGTGGCCGCGGTCGTCCTCTACTTCCTGGCTGTGGGCGGTGTCCAGGGCTTCGCCTTCACCCTGGGCGTGACCACGGTCGTGGACCTGGCCGTCATTGTCTTGTTCACCCACCCCATGATGGTGTGGATCCTCCGCTTCCGCTTCTTCGGCCAGGGCCACCCGCTGTCGGGCCTGGACCCCGAGCACCTGGGCGCCCGCTCCCGGGCCGCCTACGGCAAGGGCCGTCAGACCCTCATTGAGGGCGCCGCCGGCTCCCTGGCCCGCCGCAAGGCGGCGGCGCGACGCGCCAAGAACAGCGACGACGCCGGGGAGGACCAGTCCACGAGCGGAAAGGACGGTGAGGCCCAGTGAAGTCCCTCGCCACGCTCGGCAACGAGCTCTACTCCGGGAAGACCTCCATCCCCTTCGTCGGCAAACGCAGGCTGTGGTACTCCATCGCCATTGCGGCCATTGCCGTCTCCGCGCTGCTGGTGGGCGCGGTGGGCCTCAACCCGGGCATTGACTTCAAGGGCGGCTCCGAACTGACCGTCACCGGGCTGAGCAGCCCCGCAGAGGGCCCGGCCAGCACCGTCCTGGCCGATCATGCGCTCACGTCGGGGTCATCGGTGACCACCATGGGCTCGTCCTCGGTGCGGGTCCAGACCAGCGAGCTGGACAAGGCCACCCTGGACACCCTGCGCGCCGAACTCGCTCAGGCCTACGGGGTCAGTGCTGACCAGGTTTCAGCCACCACCATCGGCCCAACCTGGTCCGCAGACGTCACCGCCAAGGCCGTTCGCGGCCTGGTGCTCTTCTTCCTCCTGGTCGGGGGCCTGATCTGGGCCTACTTCCGCACCTGGAAGATGGCGGTGGCCGCCCTGCTGGCCCTGTCACACGACATTATTATCACCATCGGCATCTACGCCGCCTCCGGGTTCGAAGTCACCCCGGCCACCATTATTGGCGTGCTCACCATTCTGGGCTATTCCCTCTACGACACCGTCGTGGTTTTCGACAAGATTCGTGAGAATACTGCGCACTACCAGTCCCAGACGCGGTCGACTTACGCCGAGCTGGCCAACCTCGCCGTCAACCAGACCTTCATCCGCTCCATTAACACCTCCGTGGTCGGCGTGCTGCCCGTCGCCTCCCTGCTGGTGGTCGGGGCCTTCATCCTGGGCGCCGGGACCCTGCGCGACATTGCCCTGACGCTGTTCATCGGCATGATCGCCGGAACCATCTCCTCGGTCTTCCTGGCCACCCCCATCCTGGTGGACATGCGCAGCCGGGAGAAGGCCGTCCGCCAGCAGGCCGCCAAAGTCGCCCAGGCCCGCCAGGGGCGTCGTGAAGCCGCCGGGGAGGAGGACGCCGAGGTGTTGGTCGAGGTCGTGACCGGCCCCGTCGCCGCCCCCCTCATCCCGGGCCACCACCTGGGAATCTCCGCTCAGCCCAAGAGGAAGAAGAAGCGCTCATGACAATCTCCCCCTCCCTGCCCCCCGAGCTCACCGAGCTCGTGGTGACCAATCTGCGCGAGGTGCCGGACTTCCCCGAACCCGGCGTGCTCTTCAGGGACATCACCCCGCTACTGGCCAATGGGCAGGCCTTCGCCAACCTTGTCGACGGTTTGGCCGCCCACTACCGGGGGAGCATTGACGCCGTGGCCGGGCTGGAGTCGCGCGGCTTCATTCTGGCCGCCCCCCTGGCCGCCCATCTGGGTATTGGCATGCTCACCGTCCGCAAGAGCGGTAAGCTGCCCGGCCCCCTGATCGGGAAGGACTACAACCTGGAGTACGGCAGCGCCCGCATGGAACTCCAGCCTCACACCGTCACCCCCGGCTCACGGGTCCTCGTCATTGACGATGTTCTGGCCACCGGGGGCACCGCAGCCGCCTCCATCGCCCTCATCGAGCAGGCCGGTGCTCAGGTGGAGGCCGTGTGCATGCTGCTGGAGCTGTCCGAGCTGGGTGGGCGCGCCAGGCTGGGGGAGAGGAGCATCGACTCCGTCGTCGTCTTCTGACACCCGCGCCCCGGGCCCACCGGCCCCGGCGGTCTGGAGTCCTGGAGCAGGCGCCCCGCCTCCCAGGGCCGACATGTCATACCCTGCCGGGGTGGCTATGATTTTAGAATGACCGAAACGAACAGCAGCAACGAGGTCGCCACCGAGAGCGTCGTCCCAGGTTCGCGGGTGCGCAGTCGCCTGGCGTGGTTCGGTTCACGCGGGCATTCCACGCCACCGGCCATTGAACCGTTGCTGCGAGCCCTGCGCGCCAACCACCCCAAGGCCGACACGGGCTTGATCGTGCGCGCCTATGAGGTCGCTTGTATTCAGCACACCGGCCAGCTGCGCCACTCCGGGGAGCCATTCGTCACCCACCCGGTGGCGGTGGCCACGATCCTGGCCGAGTTGGGCATGACCCCCCAGACCCTGGCCGCCGCGCTGCTGCACGACACCGTTGAGGACACCCCCTACACCCTGGAGAAGATGAGGGCGGACTTCGGCGGCGAAATCGCCCTGCTGGTCGACGGCGTCACCAAACTCGACAAGCTCCAGTACGGGGACGCCGCGCAGGCCGAGACGGTGCGCAAAATGATTATCGCCATGTCCAAGGACATTCGCGTCCTGGTCATTAAGCTCGGGGACCGCCTCCACAACGCCCGCACCTGGAAGCACGTCTCAGCGGAATCCGCGGCCCGCAAGGCCAAGGAGACCCTTGAGATCTACGCGCCCCTGGCCCACCGCTTGGGCATGAACACCATTAAGTGGGAGCTGGAGGACCGCTCCTTCAAGGCCCTCTACCCCGGCGTCTACGATGAGATTGAACGCATGGTCGCTGAGCGGGCCCCCGCCCGGGAGGAGTACCTGCGCCAGGTGCGATTGACCATTGAGGAGGACCTGCGCTCCAACAAGATCAAGGGCGTCGTCACTGGACGGCCGAAGCACTACTACTCGATCTACCAGAAAATGATTGTGCGGGGCAAGGACTTCGACGACATTTACGACCTGGTCGCCGTACGCGTCATTGTGGACACCATCCAGGACTGCTACGCGGTCCTGGGGGCGCTGCACTCGCGCTGGACGCCCATGAGCGGCCGCTTCAAGGACTACATAGCCGTCCCCAAGTTCAACCTCTACCAGTCCCTCCACACCACCGTGGTGGGCCCGGACGGCAAGCCGGTCGAGATCCAGATCCGCACCCATGAAATGCACCGAATGGCCGAGTACGGGGTAGCGGCCCACTGGAAGTACAAGGAGGACCCCAACGCCACCGGCCCTTCACCACTGGGCGGCCTGCCGGGGGACTCCGAGAGCGGGGAGATGGGCTGGCTGCGCCAACTCGTGGATTGGCAGAAGGACACGCAGGACCCGGCCGAATTCCTGGAGTCCCTGCGCTTCGAGATGGCCGGCACCCAGGTCTACGTCTTCACCCCCAAGGGCGATGTGCTGGCC
The DNA here is from genome assembly GCF_004104015.1 of Actinomyces oricola. GTDB lineage: Bacteria > Actinomycetota > Actinomycetes > Actinomycetales > Actinomycetaceae > Actinomyces > Actinomyces oricola. Next base: position 76,071 of record NZ_RYFV01000001.1, read on the forward strand.
CTGCCGGGCTCGTCGACCGCCGTGGACTTCGCCTACGCGGTACACACCGAAGTCGGGCACCGCACCGTGGGGGCGCGCGTCAACGGCCGCCTGGTGCCCTTGGACACCAAGCTCGAGAACGGCGACACCGTTGAGATCTTCACCTCCAAGGCCGTCAACGCCGGCCCCTCACGCGACTGGCTCAGCTTCGTGGGATCGAACCGGGCCCGCTCCAAGATCCGCAGCTGGTTCTCCAAGGAGCGCCGGGAGGAGGCCATTGAGGAGGGCAAGGGCGCCATTGCGAGGGCCATGCGCAAACAGAATCTGCCGATCCAGCGCCTCATGAACCACGAGTCCCTCATGAACGTGGCCACAACCCTCGATAAGGGCGATATTGATGGCCTCTACGCCGCCGTGGGGGAGGGGCACATTTCCGCCCAGCACGTGGTCAATACCCTGGTGAGCGCCATGGGCGGGGAGGCCGGCGCCGAGGAGACTCTCGCAGAGGCCGTCCTGCCCACACGCGCCCAGCGGATCCGTCAACGCTCGCGGGCCACTGACGGCGGGGTGGTGGTCGCCGGCATGACCGGGGGCGACGTCTACGTCAAACTCGCCCGCTGTTGCACCCCCATGCCGGGGGACGAGATCGTTGGCTTTATTACTCGTGGTTCAGGTATTTCGGTGCATCGCAGGGACTGCCAGAACGTTGAACAGCTCGAGCGCGAGCCCGAGCGCATGATCGAGGTCAGCTGGGCGGACAACGCCCACGCCGCCTACATGGTTCAGTTGGAGGTCGAGGCCCTTGACCGCGGCGGGCTCCTGGCCGACATCACCCGCGTCCTGGCGGACAACCACGTCAATATGATCAGCGCCACCGTGGGTACGAGTCGGGACCGGGTCGTCACCGGCCGTTTCGTGGTCGAGCTCGCCGAGGCCGGGCACCTGGACCACACCCTGTCCGCGCTGCGGCGCATTGACGGCGTCTTCGAGGCGCGGCGCACCACCTCCGGTCTGCGCCGCGCCCCAGGTGCTCGGCCGGCTCAATCCTGAGCCGGCTGGTCCTGCTCGTCTTGGAACACCGCGTCAATCAGGTCCCTGGCCCTGGGCCTGCCGGCGGCCGCCCCGCCCAGGCAGTGGTTGAGGACCATGTGCAGCTTCGCCCGGGTGTACCCGGCGCTGCGGGCGGCCAGCAGCGCCTCGACCGCCCGGGCCGGCGGGGCCACCCGGGCCACGTCAACAGCGGCCCGCACCAGCGTGGTGCAGCGCACACCATCGAGGACCACCACGTCCCAAGGGGGCATCCGCCCCCGGTGAAGCTCAATGCTGCGCCACGCCCCGATCCGCTCGGGCACAATCACGGCCAACCGCTCCGGGGGCCGGTGGCCGGTGTGCACCCACAGGGCGGTCTGCCCGTAAAGAACGGCTTCCGGCGGCAGGTCCGCGGCCACCGCCCGGGCCCGCTGGGAGGCGGTGCGCAGCAGGTCGCGGGGCACGGGTGCCCCGACCACGTCCACCAGCAGCCGTCTATCCAGCAGCGGGCAGCGCAGCACAGCGGCGTCCCCCGGGGGCAGGGCGCCGAGCACGGGACGGACCTCACGGGGAACGAGATGCGCCAGGACCGCGCGGGCACTGACGTGGGGGCTGACGGCCATGCCCCATGGTGGACCCGGCGGCCCACCAGGTGCCAGGGCGGGGTTCGGGCCTGTGGATAACTCGGATGGCGCCATGGGCGGCCGGTGCCGCGGCCCACCCGGTGGCCCTAACCGATGGCCGCAATGGGCGTCGTGGAGGGGGTGCCGGAGGCGTCCCTGCGCTCATCGACGTCGGGCAGGTCCACGTGGCGCCCCTCGGGCCCCACGGCGCGCGCCGGGCCCACCCCCACCCAGGCCAGGACCAGCTCGTCCTCCCCGCGCAGGAAGCGCTGGGCGCGCACTCCGCCGGTGGCCCGCCCCTTGGCGGGGTAGCGGTCCAGGGGCGTGACCTTAACTGAGCCGCCGGTGCCGGGCAGGGCCCCCCGGGAACCGGCGACCGTCACAACCACCGCCTCGGCTACCAGCTCGGCGCTCACGGCGGCGGCCGCGACGACCCGGGCCCCGTCACGCAGGGAGATGCCCGCCATGCCGCCGGCGGCCCGACCCTGGGGGCGCACCTTCGCGGCGTCGAAGCGCAGCAACTGGGCGTCCGAGGTCACCACAACCACATTGTCGCCGTCCGCGGCGGTCGCCGCCAGCACCACCTGGTCGCCGTCGCTAAGGGAGATCACATCCCAGGCGTCGGCGCCCTTGGGCTCGTCGCCGACCTTCACGCGCTTAACGACGCCGCGGCGCGTGACCAGGACAATGGGGTCGGCGCCCACCCGGCCGATGGGCACCAGCCCCACGACCTGCTCCCCGGGCTCAACCTCCACCAGCAGCCCGACCGGTGTTCCCGCGGCCAGGGAGGGCGCCTCCTGGGCGCGTTCCACCTCCGGGGCGGCCACCACGTCCAACCGCACCAGGCGCCCGGCGGTGGTGATCGCACCGACCTGGCCGCGGGCCGTCGTCGCCACCTGGGAGCGCAGGGCGTCGTGGGCGCGACGCCCCCCGGTGCGCCCCACCGGCTCGGCCCCGGCGGTGCGGGCCACCAGCCCGGTGGCCGACAGCAGCACCCGGCAGGGGTCATCGGGGATGGTCAGTGGCACATCGGCCGCACCCGCCATAAGACTCAGCGCGGCACCGGCCCCCGGGACCCCCGCCGGCCCCGTCTCGGCGTCGCCGGCGCCCTGGGCCCGGGCGCTGACCGGCTCCCCGGAGGCCTCCAGGAGCACGGTGCGCCGGGGCGTGCCGAACTGCTCGGCCACCTGGGCCAGTTCGCGCGAGACCATGGAGCGCAGCAGGCGCTCGTCGGCCAGGACCGCCTCCAGGGATTCAATCTCCTCGGCGAGCTCGTCGCGCTCCTTATTGAGCTCAATGACCGAGAACTTGGTGAGGCGACGCAACTGGAGTTCCAGGATGTAGGAGGCCTGGGCCTCGGAAAGGTCGAAGACCTGCATGAGGCGGGCGCGGGCGGTGGCCGCGTCCTCGCTGGAGCGGATGACCGCAATGACCTCGTCAATATCGAGGATCGCAATGAGCAGGCCCTCGACCAGGTGGAGGCGCTGTTGGCGGCGGTCCAGGCGGAAACGGCAACGCCGCTCGACCACGGTGAGGCGGTGGCGCACGAAGACGTCAAGGAGTTCGCGCAGGCCCAGGGTGCGGGGCTGGCCGTCGACGAGGCAGACGTTATTGACGCCGAAGGAGTCCTCCAGGGGGGTGTATTTGTAGAGTTGGGCGAGGACCGCCTCAGGGTTGTACCCGTTCTTGACCCCAATGACCAGGCGGGTGCCGTGCTTGCGGTCAGTCAGGTCCGCAACATCGGTGATGCCCTGGAGCTTTTTGGAGGCTACGGCGTCCTTAATGCGGGCAATGACCTTCTCCGGGCCCACCAGGTAGGGCAACTCGGTGACGACAATGCCCTTCTTGCGGGCGGTCAGGTTCTCCACGCGGGCGGTGGCGCGGGTGAGGAACTTGCCGCGGCCAGTGCGGTAGGCCTCGCGCACCCCGTCGAGCCCCACGATCATGCCGCCGGCCGGCAGGTCCGGTCCGGGTACGAGGGCCATGATCTCATCCAGGGTGGCCTCGGGGTGGGAGATGAGGTGGCGGGCGGCGGCCACCACCTCCACCAGGTTGTGCGGCGGCATATTCGTGGCCATGCCCACCGCAATGCCCGAGGCGCCGTTGACCAGAAGGTTGGGCAGGGCCGCGGGCAGGACCTCGGGCTCGGTGAGGGTGTAGTCGTAGTTGGGGGAGAAGTCGACGGTGTCCTCGTCAATATCGGCGGTCAGCGCCAGGGCCGGGGCGGCCAGGCGGGCCTCGGTGTAGCGGGGTGCGGCGGGGCCGTCGTCCAGGGAGCCGAAGTTGCCGTGGCCGTCGATCAGTGGCAGGCGCATGGTGAAGGGCTGGGCCAGGCGCACCAGGGCCTCGTAGATGGCCACGTCCCCGTGCGGGTGAAGACGCCCCATGACGTCGCCCACAACGCGGGAGGACTTCACGTGCGGGCGGTCGGGGCGCAGCCCCATGCGGTCCATCTGGAACAGAATGCGGCGCTGGACCGGCTTGAGCCCGTCGCGGGCGTCGGGCAGCGCCCGGGCGTAGATGACGGAGTAGGCGTACTCCAGGAAGCTCGTGCGCATCTCCGTGGACAAGTCGAGCTCGACGATCTCGCCGTCGGTGGGGGGAGGTGTCTGCGTGAGGGACGTCGACATGGGGGCATTGTCCGCGCCCCGGAGCGGACCGTGGGCAGCGACACCCGGGCGTGAGCCGCACGACGCCATCGCATCCGGGCCCGGGCGCGACCACAGGGCGCCCGGTGGCACAATGACCGCCATGACACCGATGGACACCACCGCGTCGGGCAGCGCCGCCGCGCTCGCCACGGCGGTCACCCGCGCCGGCTACTACCCGGAGCTCGTCTTGAGCTCCCTGGAACTGGCCCTGGGGGGCGAGGAGGTTCGCACCGACCTGGTCCAGGCCGAGACCACCTTTGACGAGGCGGTCCACCGCCACCTCACGGTGCTGGCCCTGACGGACACCCGCTTCATTATTGTCCACGTCGATGATGTTGCCCGCGAGGACGGCCGCCCCGGCGCCGTGGCCACCAGTGAGGCCGTGCCCATGAGCACCATCCGCTCGGTGGCCCTCACGCGCGGCGTCAGCGAGCCGGCCGCCGACGGCGGAGTCCTGTCCGAGATGACCATTGCGGTGTCCTGGGGGGCGGTGCGCCGCATTGAGCTGGAGCCGGCCAGCTGCCCGGACCCCGCCTGTCAAGCCGACCACGGCCTGACGGGCCTGTCCGTGCCCGACGACGTCGTGGTGCGGGTGTCCGCCGGCGTGGAGGGCGATGAGGCCCTGGCGCGCGCCGAGGACTTCGCCCGCGCCCTGTCGGCGGCCACCTCCCAGGCGGCCGCCCGATGACCGCCGCGGGCGCCCCCGCCCCCCTGCCGCACCTGCGTCAGGTCCTGGGGGCGGCGGCCCGTGGTGCCGGCTTGACTCTCGCCCCGGTCCGGGCCCCCGGGGTGCTCTCCGACGCCGAGGCGCACCGGGCGGCCACCTCCTGGGGGCTGCTGGAGGCCGACGGCTCCGGGGCGAGGGGCACCGTCGTCGTCCTCGTCGACGGCCTGGGCCTGGAGCAATTGCAGCAGCGGTGCGGCCACGCCCCCACCTTGCGATCCTGGTACGCGGCGGCCCAATCCGGGCCGGTAGGTCCCCGGGCCACCACCTGCTGCCCCTCAACCACCGCCGCTGCCTTGACGACCCTGGGCACCAGCGCCCTGCCGGGGGCCACCGGCATGGTCGGCTACGCCGTCCTCAACCCGCGCCTGGACCGGAACCTGCCGGCGGGCACCATCCCGCACCACGAGCAGAACCTGTGCCTCATCACCTGGGAGGGGCAGGCCCCCAGCCCCCGGGCCTGGCAGGACGTGCCCACCATCTTCGAGCGCCTTGAACGCCCTGAGGGGCCCGGCGGCCCCTCTCGCGGCTCCGTGCCCCTGGCCGTGAGCATTGGCCCCGCCCGCTTCGCCGGCTCGGGGCTCACCGAGGCCGGGCTCAGGGGGGCGAAGCACCTGGGCGCCAATGCCATGGAGAGCCGCCCCGCCCTGGCGGCGCACGCCCTGAGACAGGGCGTGCCCCTGGTCTACCTCTATGTCGGCGAGCTCGACCACACGGGGCATTCCCACGGCTGGCGCTCCGCGCAGTGGCTGACCCAACTCGAGCGCCTCGACGCGGCCATGGCCGAACTCATGCGCCGGGTGCCGCGGGGCACCCGCATTATCCTGACCGCCGACCACGGCATGGTGGACACTGATCGCTCCCACCGCATTGACGTGAGCTCGGACCCGGTTCTGGCCCGGGACGTCGTGGCCGTGGCCGGGGAGCCGCGTTTGACCCAGCTCTATGTGCCCGGGTCGGACGCGGACCTGGCCGCCGAGGTGGCCCGGCGCTGGCGCGAGCACCTGGGGCCACGAGCGCTGTGGGTCGGCACGCAGCAGGAGGCGGACGCGCACCTGGGCCCACTGGGGGAGCGCGCCCAGAGCGTGCTCGGTGACGTGCTGGTGGCCATGAACGACACCTGGGTGGTGGTCGATCCGCGCGTCCACACCGAGGCGGCCATCGCCATGCCCGGTGTCCACGGGTCCCTGACGCCGGCGGAGATGCGCATCCCCCTGCTCATCACCCGCACCTGAGCCGCAGGGCCCCGGCCCCGGCTGGCCGGGGCCCGGGCTACTCGGGCCTGGCGCCGAAGACGATCTCGTCCCAGGAGGGCACCGAGCGGCGGGGGCGCCGCTTGGGCCGGTGCGCCGCGACCGGCGGCATCTGCGGTAGTGCCTTTTGTATGCCGGTGTCCTCGACTCGCGCCGTCGGCGAGGTAATGGCCTCGTGGGCGCTGGCCTGGCTGGCGGCGTCCGCGCCGCTCGGTGAGGAGGCGCTCGGCGAGGAGGCCCCCAGGCGCGCCCCGGCGGGATGGCTGTTGGCGAGGGCCCGACGGCGCTCGGACATGGAGACGACTTTGGCCTCTCCCAGAACCGGGGTGCTCAGCTCCTCGACTTCGGGGGACTCAACCTCTTGACGCTGCCCGCGGCTGGAGGCCAGGTCCGCCAGCAGCGCCTCGGTGGAGTTCTGGGCCTCCGGCAGGGAGGCCGGGTCGGGGAGCGCCGGCTCGGAGGGGGCGGGCTCGGGGTCCTTGTCCCCGGCGTCCTCGGCGTTGCGGGCGGAGGCGCCCGTGGCCTGGGAGTCCTGATCGAAGATGGCGGGCTTGCGCCCGCCGGCGGCGGCCTCGGTCAGCCAGCGGGCCTCATCGTCCAAGGCGGTGATGGAGCGCGCCTGGACGTCAAGCACCCAGCGGGCCTGCTTCTCCTCGGCGCCTTGGACGAAGGTCAGCGTCACCTGCCAGGGCTCACGGCCCTCACGCAAGGCGTCCCACTCCAAGCTGGCCGGGTCCACGCCGCGGGTGGCCAGCCGATCAATGACGAGCTCGCCGAGCACCGGGGAGTCCTTCTCCCAGCCCACGCGGTGAGCCTGCGCCTGCTCCACCGCCCAGCGGCGCTCAGCCAGGACGGGGCCCTCGAAACGCCGCACGTGGGCGATGTCCAGGCCGGTGGAGGACGCCACCTCGGCGGCCGAGGCGCCGGCGCGCATGAGGGCCTGGAGGTCGCGCGGGCGCAACTGGGGGCTCGGGGCGGGGGAGTCGGCCGGCTGCGGTAGCGCCGCAGGGCGGTCGCGGCGGACAGCGGCGCGCAGGGCGTCATCGACGACGATGCTGTAGCGCTGCCCCCTAGCGTCCGTCATGACGACGACATCGCCATTGGCTCCCAACAGCTCAAGCTCGATCATGGGGTCGGCCTCCTCGTGATCCTCGTACCCCTCCCAGATTGCCATTGCCGCGTCTCCAGGCGGGGAGGCTTGCCGGTGTGCCTTTCAGCATTCGGTGTTTGAGGCCCCACCGCGCCCGGCCAGTGCCCGCCTCCTCTATTCTCCTCCCCTGTATTGCGATTGTATTGCGACACCCGCCTCCCCTTATTGCGCCGGGCGGGCGTCGCAATAAGGGGAGGGGGAGGGGCGAGCGCCGGGGTGCGCCAGGCGGGCGACGGCACGCCCGGACACGGGCTTCAAGCTACTGAGCGGTGGTGCTATTGTGCGCGTGCCCTGCTCGGAGGGGCGAATGATTCGCGACGCCGAGCTCTGGTCTTCTGCGGCTCGCCGGCCGCCACCACGCTCCATGAGAGCTGTCGACGGAAGAGAGTGACGAGGTCTATGGCCACTGACTACGACGCCCCGCGTAAGAACGATGACGAGCCTGAGGCCGATTCCATCGAGGAGCTCACCGCTCGCCAGAAGGACCAGTCCTCCGAGGCCATTGAGGAGGATGAGAACGAGGTCGCCGAGGGCTTCGAGCTCCCCGGGGCGGACTTGTCCCGGGAGGAGCTGAGCGTCCATGTCGTCCCCCAGTTGGAGGATGAGTTCACCTGCTCGGAGTGCTTCCTGGTTCACCACCGCAGTCAGCTCGCCTATGTTGACGACGCCACCGGCCTGCCGGTGTGCACCGACTGCGCCGGCTAATGCGCCCCGGGGCGCGGCGCCTGGGGCGCCCGCCCCATGGCGCCCCACCAAGCCCGGGCCGGACGCATGAGCTTCGCCACTGAAAGTTAGGGACCCCTCATGGGATTGTTCTCCCGCCGCAAGACCAACACCGACGACTCGGATACCGCCAGGACCACCGGGGCGGACCACGACGCACCCGAACGCTCCGGCCCCTGGGATGCGGGCGATCTGCCTGCTGCCGCAGCGTCACGATCCCGCCTCGACTTGGGGTCCTTGCAGGTTCCGGCCGTCAACGGCATGCAGGTGCGCCTGGAGACGGATAAGGCCAATGGTGTGGCCGGATCAGTGGTCCTCGTCCTGGCCGGGTCCTCCCTGGAGCTGCGCGCTTTCGCCGCCCCGCGCACCTTCGGCATCTGGGACGAGTTGCGTTCAGATATTCTCGACGAGCTCAGTCGCGGCCGGGCGCGCACCCAGGAGATCACCGGGGACCACGGCATTGAGATCCTCGCCCAGATCCCGGTGCGTGCGGCCGGCGGCCAGGCGGGCGTGGTCGATGTCCGCTTTATCGGCGTGGACGGGCCCCGCTGGTTCCTGCGCGGCGTACTCCAAGGGCGCGCCGCCACCGATGAGAAGGCCGCCGCCGCACTGCGGGAGGTCTTCAACGACGTTGTGGTCGTGCGAGACTCCCAGGCCCGCCCCCCGCGTGAGATTCTGCCGCTTCACGCCCCGGGCCAGAGTGCCGGCCCCGAGGTCGAGGACCTTCCCGGCCTGGACCCCCTGGCGCCCGGACCCACCATTGCCGAGGTGCGATGAGCCTGGGCCCCCGCCTCCGCGAGCTGTGGAGCAGTCTGAGGCGCAGCCGCGAGGATCTTGACGCTGACGACGAGGCCCGCTCGGCTCTTGAGCGCGGGACCGTGCCCATTAGCGCGCTGGTGCCCCGCCGGCGCGCACAGGTCTCGGGCGTGCTGCGCGCCATCACCTACCGGCCGGCCGCGGACAAGCCCATGCTGGTCGGTCAGCTCTTCGATGGCACTGGCTCGGTGGACCTGGTGTGGGTCGGGCGCCGTTCAATCGCCGGCATCCACCCCGGCACCCACCTCAAGGCTGAAGGGATGGTGGCCGCCGGGCGCTCCCGCCCCACCATCTACAACCCCTCCTACGAGCTTCTAGGACCTGGCGCATGAGACGAACGACATCGACCAATGGGCTGGGAGCCATTGGCGCCGAGCACTACGACGCCGCCGCGGCTGTGGGCGGATGGCGGGGCGTACTGGAGTCGGCCGCCCCGACCGTCGTCTTCGTGGTGATTATGGCGTTGCGCCCCACGGCCCTGGTTCCCGCTCTGGTGGCCTCCCTGGCCATGAGCGCCCTGGCGCTGGTGCTGCGGCTCCTTCAGCGCGAGGGCGCCACACAGGCCCTGGGAGGGGCGGTGCTGGTGGTGGTCTCAGCGGCCTGGGCGTGGCGCAGCGGCGAGGCCGCCAACTTCTACGCCACCGGACTGGCCATTAACGCCCTCTGGCTGACCGCCACCGCCGGGTCGGTACTCGTGGGCTGGCCCCTGGTGGGGGTGCTCATGGGCCTGTGGCGCGCCGCCGGGGCCGCCCCGGCCCGGAGCCCTGAGCGCGCCGACAGCCCTGACCCCGCCCCGGGCACTGCGACGAACTCGCCGTGGTCGTGGCGCCGCGACCCCGACCAGCGCCCGGTGCGCCGCCGTTACCAGCTGGCCACCGTCGTGCTGGCGGGGATGTTCGCCCTGCGACTGGCGGTCGAGGCCCCTCTCTACCTGGCGCAGGCCACTGGCCCCCTGGGATTCGCCCGCCTGGTACTGGGCCTGCCCTTATTCGCCTTGACCCTGTGGTTCGTGTGGCTCCTGGTCAGCCCGCGGTCGGCGGCGCGGCACTGACCGCTCCACCGGCCGCGGGGGCGGCCTCTTGAGCGGCGCCGGAGAAGATCACGGGCAGCTCAGCCAGGGCCGACTCGCCCTCAGGGGCGGTGAGGAAGACCAATTCGTCGCCGCGCTCAAAACGCTCGTCGCGGTCGGGGCTAATAGGCCGGTAGTCGCGCAGGATGGCCGCGAGCACCGTGTGCGGGGGCAGCGCCACATCCGTCACCAGGAGGCCAATGACGGGGGAGTCCTCGGGCAGGGTCAGGGCGTGCATAAAGGCACCGGACTGGTGGAAGGTGAAAACCTGCACCAGGGCGCCGACGGAGACCGCCTCCTCGACCAGGGAGGTCATAATGCGCGGGGTGGACACGGCCACATCCACCCCCCAGGTGTCGTCGAAAAGCCACTCGTTCTTCGGGTTATTGACCCGGGCCACCGTGCGGGGCACCGCGTACTCGGTCCTGGCCAGCAAGGAGACCACGAGATTGACCTTGTCATCCCCCGTGGCGGCCACCACCACATCACAGTCCCCGGCGCCGGCGTTGGCCAGGGCGTCGGCCTCGCAGGCGTCGGCCAGCTGCCAGTCGGCCTCGGGGACCGAAGCGATGCGCATGGCTTCGGGGGAGCGGTCCACCAGGGTGACCTCATGGCCGTGGCTAATGAGCTCGCCCGCGATCGAGCGCCCCACGGTCCCGGCTCCGGCAATGACAATCCTCATCTTTCAGACCTCCTGGGCCGGTGGGCGGGACAGGGCCCGCTGGACCGCGCGGATCCTCTCATTGCGCACCGCCAGGTGCAGGCGGTCGAGCTCCTGAACACTGGTGACGGCGGTGGGCACCACGGCCTCCTGACCCCTGGAGATCCAGGCGACCCGCACCCCCAGGCGCTCCTCCAGGGCCGCCACGCTCATGCCCACCCAGGCGGTGGAGACGTCGGGCTGGACCAGGCTGAGCGTGCCCGAGGGATCCTCCATCTCGCGGGCCACGCCCCCCGGCAGGATGCGGCGCATCATTTGCTCGGCGGTCTGGCGCACCGTGGCCACGGTGGGAATGCCGAGCCGCTCATAGACGTCCGCCCGGCGGGCGTCGTAAATGCGGGCCACGACGTGCTCGACGCCAAAGCTCTCGCGCGCCACCCGGGCCGCCACAATGTTGGAGTTGTCTCCGCTGGAGACCGCCGCGAAGGCGTAGGCCTCGTCAATGCCGGCCTGCTCCAGGGCGTCGCGGTCGAAACCGATTCCCTTGACCTTGCGGCCGTTGAAGTCGGGCGGTAGACGGCGGAAGGCGTCTGAGGACATGTCAATAATGGCCACCGAGTGGCCCGTGTGATCGAGCTGGGTGGCCATGGAGGCGCCCACGCGACCACAGCCCATGATGACGAAATGCACGAGGGAACGGTACTCCTGTCCTTGGACCTGAGGGAACGCAGACGTAGCATTTTACTTTGTGCGTGACTTCGCAGACCGTGTCAAGCGGGTCCTCATCGGCCGCCCAGTGCCCAGCCGGGCGCTAGGTGAGACGCTTCTGCCCAAGCGGATCGCCCTGCCCGTCTTCGCCTCGGACGCCTTGTCCTCCGTAGGCTACGCCCCGGACGAGGTGCTCATGACGCTGGCGGTCGCCGGCGTGGCGGCGACCGCCCTGTCCCCGTGGGTCGCCCTGGCCGTGGTCGGGGTCCTGCTGGTAGTCGTGGCCTCCTACCGCCAGACCGTCCACGCCTACCCCTCCGGCGGCGGGGACTATGAGGTGGTCTCCACCAATCTGGGCCCCCATGCCGGGTTGCTCGTCGCCTCCGCGCTGCTGGTGGACTACGTGCTCACGGTCGCCGTCTCGGTGTCCTCGGGCACCGCCTACCTGGCGGCGGCCGTGCCCGCCGTCGCGGGCCACAAGGTGGAGATCGCCGTCGGCGTCTGCACGCTCCTGGCCCTGCTCAATCTTCGGGGCGCCCGCGAGTCGGGAAGCGCCTTCGCCATTCCCACCTACATCTATATGGCGGCCATTGGCATTATGGCGGTAACGGGCCTCATCCAGGAGGCCACCGGGCACCTGGACCGGGCCCCCAGCGCCGGTTTCGACGTGGTCACCCAGGCCGGCTGGGAGCAGGGGCTGAGCGGGCTGGCCGGCGCCTTCCTGGTTCTGCGCGCCTTCTCCTCGGGCTGCGCGGCCCTGACCGGGGTGGAGGCCATCTCCAACGGCGTTCCCAGCTTCCAGCGCCCCAAGTCCAAGAATGCGGCCACCACCCTGCTGCTGCTGGGAACCATTGCGGCCCTCATGCTGCTCAGCATTATCCACCTGGCGGGGGCCACCGGGGTGCGCATGGTGGAGGATCCCGCTACTGGGCTGCTGAGCAACGGGGCGCCGCTGAGCGAGGGCTACCACCAGGACCCGGTCATCGGCCAGATCGCGGCCGCCGTCTTCAACGGCTTTAAACCCATGTTCTACCTGGTTACCGCGGTGACCGGCCTCATCCTCGTCCTGGCCGCCAACACGGCCTTCAACGGTTTTCCCGTCCTGGCCTCGGTGCTGGGCCGCGACGAGTTCCTGCCGCGTCAGCTCTCTCAGCGGGGGGACCGCCTGGCCTACTCCAACGGCATAATTGTGCTGTGGCTGGGGGCGGTGGCCTTCATCGTCGGTTTTCAGGCCAGCACCAACCGCCTCATCCAGCTCTACATTGTGGGCGTGTTCATCTCCTTCACGCTCTCCCAGGTCGGCATGGTCCGCCACTGGAGCCGGGTCCTGGCCACCGCCACCGACCCCAGGGCCCGTTCCCGCATGATCCGCGCACGCATAATCAACGCCATTGGTGTGGCCGGCACGGGACTGGTCCTGGTCATTGTGCTGCTGACCAAGTTCACCCGGGGCGCCTGGATTACGCTGACCATTATGGCGGTCCTCTTCGTAGTGATGAACCGCATTCGCAGCCACTACCGGCGGGTGAGCGAAGAAGTGGCCATTAAGGACCTCCACGACTCCCGGGTGCTGCCGGCGCACGTCCACGCCATTGTCCTGGCCTCCCGGCTCCACCAGCCCACCCTGCGGGCCCTGACCTACGCCCAGTCCACGCACCCCACCACCATTGAGGCGCTCACAGTGGATACCGGCCACGACAAGGCCGAACGGCTTCTAGCGGACTGGGACGACGCCGAGCTCCCTGTGCCACTGACCATCCTGGATTCGCCCTTCCGCGACATTACGCGACCCATTGTCAACTATGTGCGCTCAGTGCGCCGCGAATCCCCTCGTGACCTGGTCGTCGTCTTCCTGCCCGAATACCTGGTGCGCCACTGGTGGGAGCAGATCCTCCATAACCAAACAGCCCTGCGACTTAAGACTGCGCTGCTGTTCACCCCCGGTGTGGTGGTCGCCTCCGTGCCCTGGCAGCTGGGGCTGCCCGGGGAGTCCCACATTCACCACGGCGTGCGCGCCCGCACCGCCAAGGGCATTGTCGACGCCGACGTGGCCGCCCGCCGCGTGGAGGCCGGCCGACTGACCCCCGCCTCCGAATCCCGGCAGAAGGCATGAGCAGGCAAGCCCGGGGCGGCCCGGGCGCCGCCCACGAGAAGATGGGCGCGGCCCACGAGAAGATGGATGACCGAAAAGATGACCGAGGACATGACTGACATGACGGGCATGACACTGTCCGTGGGCGCCCCCGCTCACGGGGGTCACTGTGTGGCCCGCCCGGTGGGTGAGCCCTCCGGGCGGGTCGTCTTCGTGCGTCACGCCCTGCCCGGAGAGACCGTGCGCGCCCGCGTCACCGAGAAGACCTCCAAGATGTGGCGGGCGGACGCTATCGAGGTGCTCTCCGCCTCACCGGACCGAGTCCCCTCCCTGTGGCCCGAGGCGGGGCCCGGGGGAGTCGGGGGAGGCGAGCTCTCCCATGTGGCGCTGCCCGCCCAGCGCACTTGGAAGCGCTGGGTCCTGGCCGACTGCCTGCGCCGCATTGGCGGGCCGGCCACCGCCGAGGCCGTGTCCGCCCTGCCGCAGGCGCGTCAGGGCGCCGTCCCCATTGAGGCCCTGCCCACCGACGCGGCCACCGAGGCCAGCCCTGATAAATGGCGGCGCAGGCGCGCCGGGGCCGCCACACGCACCCGCCTGTCCCTGACCGTCACCGACGACGGGCGCGCCGGCATGCACGCCTTTCGCTCCCGGACGGTCCTGCCGGTAACCCGCCTCCCCTTGGCGGTCCCCGCCATCGCCGAGCTGGGGCTGACCGAGCGCTCGCGTTGGCGCAAGCTCTACGAGCCGGGCATGCGCATTGAGGCGGTGGCGCCCTCCGGCGGTGATCCGGTGGTCTCGATCGGCGGGCGGGCGTTGACCGGCGCGGGCCGGGTCACGGGGCGGCGCCGCGTCGAAGAGGTCGTTGACGCCTCCGGCCTGGGCCTCGATGAACTGCGCTACTCGGTGCATATCAACGGCTTCTGGCAGGTCCACTGCGACGCGCCCAGGGTGCTGGTGGACCGGGTGGTGCGCGCCGCCCTGGCGGAGGAGCCGACGGCGGCCGGCAGCGCCCCCGGGGTGCCGGCCCCAGACGCACGGGACTGTGCGGGCCTGCGGGTCCTGGAGCTGTACTCGGGCGCGGGTCTGTTCACCCTCCCCTTGGCGCTGTACGCCGGCGAGGTGTGCTCCCTGGAAGGGGACGAGACCTCCGTGGGGGACGCCCGCCGCGTCCTGCACCGCCACCGCAATGCCCGCCTGCTGGCCGGGCGAGTCAGTGCTCGGGCCGTGGAGAGCCTGGGGGCCTCCTTCGGCGCCGGCGGGGGCGAATGCGCTGACGTCGTCGTCCTCGACCCGCCCCGGCAGGGGGCCGGACGTGAGGTCATGGAGGCGCTGGCGGCCCTGGGGCCGCGCCGCGTCGTCCTCGTGGCCTGCGACCCGGCGGCCCTGGCGCGCGACCTGGCGGCCCTGCTGCGCGGCGGCTACCGCCTCGGGGCCATGAGCGCCCTGGACATGTTCCCCCACACCCACCACTTCGAGACCCTGGCCGTCCTGGAACGCCGCTGATCCGGCGGCCGGGCGGCGCTACCGGGGCCCAGCCCGGCAATCCGCCGGGAGCCCAGGCCGCCCCGGTGGTCGGGGTCGGTGGGGATCGGTGGGGGCCATTATTGGCCCCCACCGGGTTCGGCGCAGCGGCCCTCACGATATTGGGGGCAGCGGGATACGTGTTGACGCGGCGTGACAGGGCGTCGGCTAAGTTGACGCTGACCTGGCCTGCCTGCGCTCGACCCGCGCCTAAGCAGGAGCCCGAAGAGAACAGGAGCAACGACGTTGACGAGCCTCGACACCTTCTCCTCGCGCGCCACCCTCGACGTGGGCGGCACCGGCTACGAGATCTTCCGCCTGGACGCCGTCCCCGGCCTGGAGCGCCTGCCCTACTGCCTGAAGGTCCTGGCCGAGAACCTGCTGCGCACCGAGGACGGGGCCAATGTCACCGCCGACCATGTGCGCGCCCTGGCCGCCTGGGATCCTGCCGCCGAACCGGACACCGAGATCCAGTTCACCCCGGCGCGCGTGGTCATGCAGGACTTCACGGGGGTGCCCTGCATTGTGGACCTGGCCACCATGCGCGAGGCCGTCGCCGACTTGGGCGCGGACCCCGGGGTCATTAACCCGCTGGCCCCCGCCGAGATGGTCATTGACCACTCGGTGCAGATCGACTCCTTCGGGCTGACCAGCTCCCTGGAGCGCAATAAGGAGCTGGAGTACGAGCGCAACGCGGAGCGCTACCAGTTCCTGCGCTGGGGGCAGGGGGCGCTGTCGAATTTCCGTGTCGTGCCCCCGGGCACCGGCATTGTCCACCAGGTCAATATCGAATTCCTCGCCCGCACCGTCTTCACCCGGCAGGTGCAGCGGACAACGGCGCAGGGCGAGCAGCAGGTCACCCAGGCCTACCCGGACACCTGTGTGGGCACCGACTCTCACACCACCATGGTCAATGGCCTGGGCGTGCTGGGCTGGGGCGTGGGCGGCATTGAAGCCGAGGCGGCCATGCTGGGCCAGAGCGTGTCCATGCTCATTCCGCGCGTGGTCGGCTTCAAACTCACCGGGTCCATCCCCGCCGGCGCCACCGCCACCGACGTGGTCCTCACCATCACTCAGATGCTTAGAGCCCATGGGGTGGTGGGCAAGTTCGTGGAGTTCTACGGCCAGGGCGTGGCCCAGGTCCCCCTGGCCAACCGGGCCACCATCGGCAACATGAGCCCCGAGTTCGGCTCAACGGCGGCCATCTTCCCCATTGACGAGGAGACCCTGGACTACTTGCGCCTGACCGGCCGCTCCCAGGAGACCATCGCCCTGGTGGAGGCCTACACCAAGGCCCAGGGCCTGTGGCATGACCCGGACCGCGAGCCGGTGTTCTCCGAGTACCTTGAGTTGGATCTGTCCACCGTGGTGCCCTCCATCGCCGGGCCCAAACGCCCCCAGGACCGTATCGAGCTGTCCCGCGCCAAGGAGGCCTTCGAGGCGGCCCTGCCCGCCTACGCGCCCGAGGCCCACAAGCCCACGCCGGTGACCCTGGCTGACGGCACCGCCGTTGAGCTCGACCACGGGCACGTGGCCATCGCCTCGATCACCTCATGCACCAATACGTCCAATCCGAGCGTCATGGTGGCCGCCGGGCTGCTGGCCCGCAATGCCGTGGCCCGGGGCCTGCGCTCCAAGCCCTGGGTCAAGACCTCCACGGCGCCGGGCAGCCAGGTGGTCACCGACTACTACGAGAAGGCGGGCCTGTGGCCGGCCCTCAACGAATTGGGCTTCAACGTTGTGGGCTACGGCTGCGCCACCTGCATCGGCAACTCCGGGCCCCTGCCCGCGCAGGTCAGTGCCGCCGTCAATGACGCCGACCTGGCCGTGGTCTCCGTGCTCTCGGGCAACCGCAACTTCGAGGGGCGCATTAACCCCGACGTCAAGATGAACTACTTGGCCTCCCCGCCCCTGGTCATCGCCTACGCCCTGGCCGGGACCATGGATTTCGACTTCGCCACCCAGCCCCTGGGCCAGGATCCCGACGGCAACGACGTCTTCCTGGCCGACATCTGGCCGAGCCCCGTCGAAGTGCAGGACACCATTGACACCACCATTGACCGGGAGATGTACACCCGCGACTACGCCGACGTTTTCGCCGGCGACGAGCGCTGGCGCGGCCTGGACACCCCGCAGGGCGAGACCTTCGCCTGGGACCAGGACTCCACCTATGTGCGCAAGGCCCCCTTCTTCGCCGGGCTCACCATGGAGCTGACCCCGGTGAGGGACATTGAGGGCGCCCGGGTGCTGGCGCTCCTGGGGGACTCGGTGACCACCGACCACATCTCCCCGGCCGGCGCCATTAAGCCCGATTCCCCGGCGGGCCGCTACCTGGCCGAGCATGGGGTGGCCCGGCGCGACTTCAACTCCTACGGCTCGCGCCGGGGCAACCACGAGGTCATGATCCGCGGCACCTTCGCCAACATTAGGCTCCGCAACCAGCTGCTCGACGGCGTGGAGGGCGGCTACACGCGCAACTTCCTCACCGGCGCCCAGGAGTCGATCTTCGACGCCGCCCAGGCCTATCGGGCCGCCGACGTGCCCCTGGTGGTGCTGGGCGGCAAGGAGTACGGAAGCGGCTCCTCACGCGACTGGGCCGCCAAGGGCACGGCCCTGCTGGGCGTCAAGGCGGTCATCACCGAGTCCTTTGAGCGCATCCACCGCTCCAACCTCATTGGCATGGGCGTGGTGCCCTTGCAGTTCCCCGCCGGTGAGAGTGCCGCATCCCTGGGCCTGGACGGTACCGAAACCTTCACCATTAGGGGTCTGACGGCGCTCAACGACGGCGTCACGCCCGCCACGGTGGAGGTCAGGGCCACCAAGACGGGCGGCTCGGTGGTGGCCTTCGACGCCGTCGTGCGCATTGACACTCCCGGGGAGGCCGATTACTTCCGCAACGGCGGCATTCTTCAGTACGTGCTGCGATCCCTGGCCCGCGGCTAGCCCCCAGGTGGTCTCCCGGGCCCATAACGCCTCTTGCGCTCACCGCTGCCGCCCGGCCGAGCGATGGTTTTTGAGACGTCTTGTCGCAAATCGGTCCGCTGGGCGCCGTCGGCTCCTACAGTGGTTCATAACACAGTGAGGCGCCGGCGGGCGCCGGGACGAGGAGGCCACCAGGTGTTCCAGATCCGCATCCACGGGCGCGGCGGGCAAGGAGTCGTCACTGCCGCAGACCTCTTGGCCTACGCGGCCTTCAAGGAGGACCGTCACGCCCAGGCGTTCCCCTCCTTCGGCTCCGAGCGCACCGGGGCACCGGTTGTCTCCTACTGCCGTATTGACACCAAGCCCATCCGCTCCCACGAGCCGGTCCTCACCCCTGACGCGGTCATTGTCCAGGACCCCACCCTTCTGAGCGCCATTGACGTCTTCGCCGGCTTGAGGCCGGGGGGCTACGCCATTATTAACTCTGCGAAGCCCTTCAGCGCCTTCGACATCGACCCGGCCACCGTCGCCGACCTGCCCGACGCCCACCGCCTGACGGTCCCGGCCACCGACCTGGCCATGGAGCATCTGGGGCGGCCCATGCCCAACGCCGTGCTCCTGGGCGCCTTCACGGCCGTCACCGACATTGTGGGCCTGGAGGCCGTGTGCGGCGCTATCTCGGATCGCTTCCCCGGCGCCGTCGGGCAGCGCAATATCGCCGCCGCCCGCGCCGCCCACCGGATTGTGGCGGACACGCTCGCCCGCAACCTCAAGGAGGCCGCCAGTGCTGTGTGAGATCGAAGGCTCCAAGGCTGTCGCCGCAGCCGTGGCCGCCTGCCGACCGGGCGTGGTGTGCGCCTACCCCATCTCCCCGCAGACGCACATTGTCGAGGAGCTGTCCCGGCTGGTGAAGGTCGGTGAGCTGGAGTGCGAGTACGTCAATGTCGAATCCGAGTTCGCCGCCCAGTCCGTGGCCATTGGCGCCTCGGCCGTGGGGGCGCGGGCCTACACCGCCACCGCCTCCCAAGGGCTGCTGTTCATGGTCGAGGCCGTCTACAACGCCGCCGGCCTGGGCCTGCCCATTGTGATGACCGTGGCCAACCGCGCCATTGGCGCCCCCATTAATATCTGGAACGACCAGTCCGACACCATGAGCCAACGCGACTGCGGTTGGCTCCAGCTATTCGCCGGCGACAACCAGGAAGCCGCCGATCTCCATGTTCAGGCCTTCCGCGTCGCCGAGGAGTTGAGCCTGCCGGTCATGGTCTGCATGGACGGTTTCGTGCTCACCCACGCGGTCGAGCGCGTGGACGTCCCCGAGCGCGAGCAGGTCGACGCCTTCCTGCCCCCCTTCTCCCCGGTCCAGCGCCTCGACCCCGCCGACCCGGTCACTATTGGCGCCATGGTGGGGCCTGAGGCTTTCACCGAGGTCCGCTACCTGGCCCACACCAAGCAGGTCCACGCCCTGGAGGTCATTGAACGGGTCGGCGCAGAATTCGCGGCCGCCTTCGGGCGCGACAGCGGCGGACTGCTCCACACCTACCGCACCCAGGGCGCTGAGACCATTGTGGTGGCCCTGGGGTCGGTGACCGGCACCCTCAAGGACGTCATTGACACCATGCGCGAAGGCGGCATCCCCATTGGCCTGGTCTCGCTGGTGTCCTTCCGCCCTTTCCCGCTCCGGGCCATGGAGAAGGCCCTAGCGGGGGCCAGACGGGTGGTGAGCCTGGAGCGCGCCTTCAGTCCGGGGCGCGGCGGCATTGTCGAGGAGGATCTGCGCCGCGTCCTGTGGCGGCGGGCCGGGTCGGTGACTCTGAGCACTGTGGTCGCCGGTCTGGGCGGGCGCGATATCACCTCGACCGGCCTGCGCGCGGTCCTGGAGCGGGCCTGCCATGGCGAGACCGGCGAGCTGGAGTTCATGGACCTGGACCACGCGGCGCTGGCCGCGCACACCTCCCAGGTGGGCCACCCCGAGCCCGTAACCCAAGGAGAGCCCGCATGAGTGACCAGCGCATTAAGTTCTACCAGGTTGGCTCTTTCGCCGTGGGCAACCGTCTCCTACCGGAGGCCCAGTCCATCCAGTCGCGGCGGGAGCGCGCCAACACCCTGACATCCGGGCACCGCGCCTGCCAGGGCTGCGGCGAGGCCCTGGGCGCCCGCTACGTCCTGGATGCGGCGGCGGCCGCCGCCGAGGACGCCGGCGGCTCAGTGGTCACCGTCAACGCCACCGGCTGCCTGGAAGTCTTCTCCTCCCCCTACCCCGAGTCCGCCTGGCGCCTGCCCTGGCTGCACTCCCTATTCGGCAACGCCCCGGCCGTGGCCACCGGCGCCGCCGCCGGGCTGGCGGCCCTGGGGCGCTCAGAGGTGCGCGTGGTCGCCCAGGGGGGTGACGGCGGCACTGTGGACATTGGCTTCGGCTGCCTGTCCGGCATGTTCGAGCGCAATGACGACGTCCTCTACGTGTGCTACGACAACGAGGCCTACATGAACACCGGCGTGCAGCGCTCCGGTGCGACTCCGCCGGCGGCGCGCACGGCCACCACCCAGGCCGTCGGCCCGAACCCCGGCAATGTTTTCGGGCAGGGCAAGGACGTGCCCCGCATCGCCATGGCTCACGAGATCCCCTACGTGGCCACTGCCACCGTCGCGGACCTGCACGATCTGGAGCGCAAGGTATGCCGCGCAATGACCATGCATGGGGCCCGCTACATCCACGTCTTCGTCCCCTGCCCCCTGGGGTGGGGCACGAAGTCCTCGCACACGGTGCGCCTGGCCCGTTTGGCCACCCAGTCCGGGCTCTTCCCGGTCTTCGAAGCCGTCGACGGCGAAGTCACCGGGGTCACCCCCATCCGCCGCCAGGTCCCCGTAGAGGACTACCTCGTCCTGCAGCGCCGCTACACCCACCTGTTCAGGCCGCGCAAGGACGAGACGACCATTGCCCGTATCCAGGCCATCGCCGACCGCAATATCCGCCGCTACGGCCTACTGGGGGCGGAGGACCTCGCTCCCGTCCTGCCCGACGGCGCCACCGGCGCCGCCTCGAGCCTAGGCGTCCGGGCTGATCTCAATGACGCCCCCGAGGAGAACTGAGATGACCGCCACCGCCCCCACCGAGCCCAGTCACCGAACCCGCCCGTTCGCCATTACCCTGGCCACCGGCTCCTCCCTGGAGAACAAGACCGGGGCCTGGCGCGTGGAGCGCCCGGTCTACCGGGACTTCCTGCCCCCGTGCAATGAGGCCTGCCCGGCCGGCGAGAACATCCAGAAGTGGCTCTATGACGCCGAGGACGGCTCTTATGAGCGGGCTTGGCGCACCCTCATGGTCGACAATCCCCTGCCGGCCGTCATGGGGCGCGTGTGCTACCACCCCTGTCAGGACGCCTGCAACCGTGCGCAGGTCGACGAGGCCGTCGGTATTAACGCCGTCGAGCGCTTCCTGGGTGATGAGGCCCTCAAACAGGGCTGGGTGCCCGACCCTCCCGCCCCGGACACCGGCAAGAGGGTCCTGGTGGTGGGGGCCGGGCCCGCGGGGCTCAGCGCCGCCTACCAGTTGCGCCGGGCCGGCCATGCCGTCACCGTGCGCGATGCCGCCCCCAAACCCGGCGGCATGATGCGCTACGGCATTCCCGCCTACCGTCTGCCCCGCGAGGTTCTGGACGCCGAGATCGCCCGCATTGCGGATATGGGCGTCACCTTCGTCATGGGCTCCAAGGTTGAGCGGGTCCTGCCTGAGCTCGACAGCGGGGAATTCGATGCGGTCTTCCTGGCCATTGGCGCTCAACTCGGACGGCGCGCCTACATCCCCGCCGGTGAGGCGGCCCGCATTCTGGACGCCGTCGCCCTGCTGCGCGACGTCGAGGATGGCGAGGGCGACCAACTCATGCTGGGGCGGCGCGTCGTCGTCTACGGGGGCGGCAATACGGCCCTGGACGCCGCCCGCACCGTCAAGCGCCTGGGCGCCGAGGAGGCGATCATTGTCTACCGGCGCACCCGCGAGCGCATGCCGGCCCACGACTCCGAGGTCACCGAGGCCCTGGAGGAGGGCATCCAGATGCGATGGCTCTCCACCGTCCAGCACGCCGAGGCCGGCAGGCTGCGCATTGAGAAGATGGAGTTGGATGAGACCGGCTTCCCCCAGCCCACCGGTCAGATGGAGGACTTGGAGGCCGACTCCCTGGTCCTGGCCCTGGGGCAGGAGTCCGACCTGGACCTGGTCACGGGCGTGCCCGGACTGGTCATTGACGACGGCGTGGTCCAGGTCGACCCCACGACGCTCATGACCGGTTACCCGGGCCTGTTCGCCGGCGGGGACATGGTGCCCTCCCAGCGCACGGTGACCGTCGGGATCGGCCACGGCAAGAAGGCGGCCCGCGCCATTGACGCCTACCTGCGCGGCGGGGTCTACGAGCCCGCCCCCAAGCACCCCTTGGCCCAGATCAGCGCCATTAACTCCTGGTACTACGCCGACGCCCCCCAGCAGGTGCGCGAGCGGCTGGAGGGGGCCCGCCGCGCCCAGACCTTCGATGAGGTGGTCCAGGGGCTCAGTGCGGACAACGCCCTGTTCGAGGCGCGCCGGTGCATGAGTTGCGGCAACTGCTTCGAGTGCGACAACTGCTTCGGGGTGTGCCCGGACAATGCCGTCATTAAGCTCGCCCCCGGCCAGCGCTACACCTTCAACTACGATTACTGCAAGGGCTGCGGCATCTGCGTGGAGGAGTGCCCCTGCGGGGCCATTGAGATGGTGCCGGAACTCACCTGAGGTCGAATTGACACGGCTCATCTGGGAATAGCCGGGGCGGAGAGGGCGTTGGCCTGCCTGATCGACCCCAGCCGCCTACGCAGGAGACCCGGTATGAACCAGCCCATCGACACCGCCGCCACACCGGCGCCCCCGCCTGCCGTCGGAGGGCCCGGCACCCAGGAAGTGGACCTGCTCGTGGTCGGCGGTGGCAAGGCCGGCAAGTCCTTGGCCATGACCCGCGCCAAGAAGGGCGACTCGGTGGTCATGATCGAGCGCGACAAGGTGGGGGGCACCTGCATTAACGTCGCCTGCATCCCCACCAAGACCCTCATTTCCTCGGCCCGAGTTCTCCACGAGGTCCAGGGCGCCCCCGCCTACGGGGTGAGCCTGCCCGAGATGGGCGCCGACGAGTCCTCCTCCACGGACGATTCCGCCCTGCTGCACCGGGCCCGCATTGACCTGGCGGCCCTGCGCAGGCGCAAAGAGGGCGTGGTCGGGGCGATGGTGGCCGCGCACGAGCACATGTTCCCCGCTTCCGGCATGGACTTCGTGCGCGGCACCGCCCGCTTCGTGGCGCCCCGCACCGTGGAGGTCACCTCGCCCGGCGCCGCCGTCCGCCGCGTGCGCGGGAAGACAGTACTCATTAACACCGGCACGGTTCCAGCTGTGCCCGCTATTGCGGGCCTGGGGCAGGCGGCCTACTGGACCAGTGAGGATCTGCTCACCCTGCCCGAGCTGCCCAGTCACCTGGTGGTGCTCGGCGGGGGCGTCATCGGTGTGGAGATGGCCTCCCTTATGGGGCTGTTGGGCGTGCCCGTCACGCTCCTGCACGCCGGGGAGCACATCCTGGACCGGGAGGACCCCGACGTCGCCGCCGAGGTCGCCCGGGGGCTGGAGGCCCTGGGGGTGCGCGTTCTCACCGGGGCGCGCGCGACCCGCGTCACGACGCCGGGGCCCGGGGTGGCGCCGGTCGTGGTGCGCACCGCCGATGGGCGGGAGGCTACCGGCTCCCACCTCCTGGTGGCCCTGGGCCGCACCCCGGTCACCGAGGACCTGGGCCTGGAGGCGGCCGGCGTCGAGCTCACTGAGCGCGGCTTCGTGCGGGTCGACGACCAACTGCGCACCAGGGCCGAGGGTGTTTATGCGGCCGGGGATGTTGCCGGCACCCCCCAGTTCACCCACGCCTCCTGGAATGATTTCCGGGTGCTGCGCGACATCCTCGACGGCAAGGAGGCCACCACTGCGGGGCGCCTCATTCCTTGGGCGGTGTTCACTACCCCCGAGTTGGGGCACGTGGGCCTGACTGAGACCCAGGCGCGCGCTCAGGGCCGACCGGTGCGCGTGGCCACGACCCCCACCGCCGCCGTGCCGCGCGCCAAGACCCTGGGGCGCACCGAGGGCTTCTACAAGGTGATCGTCGACGCCGACACCGAGGAGATCCTGGGCGCCGCCATCGTTGGCCCCGAGGCCAGCGAGGTCATTACCTCAGTGCAGATGGCGATGCTCGGCGGCTTGACGTGGCGACGTCTGCGCGATGCCGTCATCACCCACCCCACCATGAGCGAGGGCCTCAATATCGTCCTGGACTCCCTGGGTTGAGAGCCGGGTTGAGAGGGCCGCGCCGGCGCAGCGGGACCGGCCCGGTGGCAGGATGGCGCGCGTGCTGCACGTGATCTTCTTCGAGCCCCGCATCCCGGGCAACTCCGGCGCCGCCATCCGCCTGAGCGCCAACACCGGGGCCGCGCTCCACCTGGTGGACCCCCTGTTCGATATGGACGACGCCCGGCTGCGCCGCGCCGGCCTGGACTACCACGACCTGGCCCGCACCCGCGTCCACGCCACCTGGCAGGAGTGCCTGAAACAGGTGCCCGGCCGGATTTTCGCCTTCACCGCCCGCGCCGAGCGCCTTTATACGCAGGTGCACTGGCAGGGGGATGACGCCCTGCTCTTCGGTCCTGAACCCACTGGTCTTCCCGAGCAGGTCCTGGGTCATGAGCGCGTCACCGACCTGGTGCGCATCCCCATGGTGGCGGGCAACCGCTCCTTGAACCTGGCCAACTGCGCAGCCATTGGCCTGTACGAGGCGTGGCGCACCCTGGGGTTCCCCGGCGGGCGCTAGCAGCCGGGGCCACGGGGGCGGACGGGCCCCGCCCGCCGCGGGCAGCCGGGCGGGCGGGGCCTGAGCGCCTCGGGGTCAGAGCACGGTGGTGGGGCGGATAGTCAGGTCCTCCACGCAGGCGTCCCTGGAGGCGCTCACCGCCAGCCGTACCGCGGCAGCCACCGACTGCGGACGCATGTGGTCCTTGGCCCGGTAGGCGCCGCCGGGGCCCGACCCTGCGGTGGCCCCCTGCTTGTGAAGGCGCTTCTGCATGGGGGTGTTGACTCGCCCGGGGTAGATGGTGGTGACTCGCAGCGCCCCGCGCTCCTCCTCGCGCAGTGCGTCGGCCAGGGCCCGCAGGCCGTGCTTGGCCGCGCAGTACAGGCCCTGCCCGGGCCAGGTCCGCTGGCCGGCACCGGAGTTGACCATAATCACCAGGCCGTGGGCCAGCCGCAGGGCGGGCAGGAGCAGGCTGGTCAGGTGGGCCACCGCCACCAAGTCCAGGTCCAGCACCGACCGCCAGCGTTGGGGTGTGAGCTCCTCGATTCTCCCGGCGGCCTCCACCCCTGCGGAGTTGACGAGGACATCGACGTGAGACAGGTCCAGGGAGGCGATCGCGTCGGCCAGGGCCGTGTCATCGGTCAAGTCGACGGCGCAGGTGCGCACCTGCGCCCCGCTCTGCTCCCCCAGGGCGGCGGCGAGCCCGTCAAGGTGGGAGGCGGTTCGGGCCAGCAGGACGAGGTCGTGGTCCTGGGCGAGATCCTGAGCCACGGCCAGACCAATGCCGGAGGTCGCCCCGGTGACCACCGCCAGGGGCCGGCGCTGACTGTCTCCTGAGGCGGGTTGCGGCGGCAGGACGCGGCGTCCCCGAGGGGCGGGTCGTGCAGTGTCCTGGCCCGCGGTCACACCGGCTCCTGAAGGAAGAGGGCGCCCTCACCGGGCACGGAGTAGGTGGCTGTCAGGACGGCGCGCGCAATGCAGTGCATGGAGGCCTGGAAGGCGAGCATGGTGGGGGTGGCCTCCTCATCCAGGCCGAGGGTCTCCACGTCCAGGGCCCACACGGAGAAGACATAGCGGTGGTCCCCGTCCCCGGCGGGCGGGTAGGGGCCGAACCAGGCGTGGGTGCCGGCGTCTCCGCGCAGGTGGAAGGCGGCACCGTTGAGTTGGAGGTCGGACTCCCCGGCGCCTTGGGGAAGGCCGGACACTGAGGCGTCCAGATCCGCAATGGCCCAGTGCCACCAGCCCGCCAGGGTGGGGGCGTCGGGGTCGAAGCAGAACAGGACGAAGGAGCGGGTCTCCTCGGGGAAACCGGACCAGTGCAGTTCGGGGGAGACATTGTCGTGGATCGCAGTGAAGCGGTCCGCGATCCGCTCGCCCTCGGCAATGTCCTCAGAGGCGAGCACGAAGGCGGGAACCCGGGGCATGTGGTCGTAAGGAAAAGGGGAACGCGTTCGGGTCAGGTCAGGTGCCATAGTTCCTCCGGTCGTGAGGTGGTGCGTAACCTCACTGTAGACGCCGACGCCGGCACCGTCCTGGCTGCGGCGGGGTCGTTTGCACTGCGCTCCCGCACCGCCCGCGGCCCGGAGGGGGCGGCTTGTAGCGCACCCCCGCGCAGCGCGACCCGGAGGAGGCAGCATTGCGGCGGCGTTACCGGGGATTGCGGGGAATTACAGGGAATTACAGGGAATTGCAGGGAATCGTGGAGAACTGCGGGCAGACCGCGCACTGTTCCCGCATGTCGGTGCCTGACGCTACGCTTCTCCTACATGATTCGAACACCCGTTCGAAGGAGGAGTGGTGGACCGAGCAAAGAGACTGATGGCCGCCCGCCTCGCCCTGCACCGCGCCGAGGAGCGCACCGGGGTGCGCGGCGCCCCGGACCGTCAAGTCCAGCAGTCCTTGGCCGGCGCCCTGGAGAAGACCGGACCGAGGGGCGCACTGCCGCTCTCCTCACCGTCGGATCCCTGGCTCGGGGTGGATGCGGGGACCAGCGGTGCACTGAGCCTGGACGGCTCCGCCGCGGTCACGGTCCTTGTGGCTCTCGCCGCCCGCCGGCAGGGGGCGCGCAGCTGGTGCGGCGTCGTGGGGCACGATGATCTTGGCTGGTGCGCCGCGTCCGAGGCCGGCCTGGACCTGTCCCGCGTCCTGGCCGTCTCCGTCCAGGACCTTGATGCCGGCACTATTCGGGCCGTCATCGCCACCCTCCTCGACGGCGTTGACGTCCTGCTCATTGGGCGGCCGGCGGCCGCCTGCCTGCGTCCCCGGGATCGACGCGCCCTCCTGGCCCGAGCACGGGGGCGCGGTGCCCTCATTGTCACCACCGCCCCCTGGGAGGGGGCCCGCGTCCTGCACGTCGAGCCCCGAGGACTCGACGACGGACGAGCCCCCGACCCCGTCGCGCCCCTCAGTGCCGCCGGCACCGCTGCAGACTCTAAGGGCCGGGGGGCGCGGGGGCCCGCTGGAGGGGTCGTGATCCCACTGCACCACTCGAATCACTCGGCCCCCCGCCGGCCGCCCGCTCACCCCCCGGAGCAGGCGGCTGTGGAGATGCCCGCCGGCTATCTGCGCGCCCTGAGTTGGTCCCTGGGGGAGGAGGCGCGCCCCGCCTCCGAGCTCCTCCTCGACGCCCGGGGGGTGCGGATCCAGGCGTCAGCGGATGGCGACTGCAGCAACTGCAATAGCGGTCATAGGGAGCGCGAAGGGTCCCGCTTCGGGGCGCCGGCGCGCGCACCCGCCCTTGAGGCCCAGCGGGGCGCCGGGTGAGTGCGCCTGCTCCACCCCGGCTCGTGTCTGTCTGGGTCCCGGACTGGCCCGTCGTCGCCCTGACCCTGGAGTCCCGCTCCCAGCAGCGCGACTGCAGGGCGCCCACCGGCCCGCAGCGCCCTCCCAACCCCGCGCTCACCCCTGTGGCCGTCATTGGCGGGCGCGGCGTGCGGGCCGCCTCCGCCCCCGCCCGCGCTGCCGGAGTAGGGGTGGGCATGCGCTCGCGCGTGGCCCGCTCCCTGTGCCCCGGCCTCGTCGTCCTGTCCCCCCAGCCCGAGCGGGAGGCGCGCGCCTTCGAGACCGTGATGGAGGCCCTGTCCACTCTGCTGGCGGACCCCCTCGTAGCCCGTCCCGGGCTGGCCCTCTCAGCGGCCCGCGGCCCGTCCCGTTGGGCCGGGGGAGAGGAGGAGCTCGCCGCCGCCCTTGTTGAGGTCGTCGCCCAGGGGCCCGGGGTCGAGTGTCAGGTCGGGATCGCCGATTCCCTGCTCGGCGCTGTCCTGGCCGCCCGGTGCGGCGTCATTGTGCCCTCCGGTGCCACCCCCGGCTTCCTGGCGCCCTGGGAACTCGACGCCGCCCTAACCTGCCTGCCCACCCAGCGCCTGCGCACCCAGGGCGCCGAGGTCATCCAGACCCTCAACCGGCTCGGGCTGCGCACCTTGGGGGATCTCGCCGCCCTGCCGGGGCGCGATGTGAGCGCACGCTTCGGGCCGGTGGGGCACTGCCTGCATCGCCTGGCCTCGGGGGAGGGCCATGAGGTGCCCCGCAGTGCCCGGCCCGCAACCGACCTCGCTGTTGAGAGCGCCCTGGACCCACCGGTGGAGCGCGCCGACACCGCTGCCTTTATCGCCCGCTTCCTGGCCGAGTCCCTGGCCGCCAAACTCACCGCCGCGGGTTTGGGCGTTGGCCGTCTCCTAGTGGAGGCCCGCTGCGCTGACGGCGCCGAGATCGCCCGCTCATGGATGCTGGATGCCGCCCCTACCCCGGAGGAGATCACCGACCGCGTGCGTTGGCAGCTCGAGGGATGGCTCTCGGGCTGCTCCGGCCGTCCGTCGGCCGGCCCCCTGACCCACCTGCGCTTGAGCGCCCTGGAGCCCGTCCCCGCCGGGGGCGCCCCGGCCGGGTTGTGGGACGTCCCCGGGCGGCGCGGTCAGGCCCGCTCCACTCGGGCCGCCGAGCGCGTCGAGTCACTTCTGGGTGTCGGCAGAGTCCAGGTCCCCCTGCTCGTGCCCGGGCGCGACCCCCGGTCGCGGGTGCGGTTGCTGCCCTGGGGCACCCACGCCAATGAGGACCGGGGGGAGGGGAGGGCGCCGTGGAGCGGGGGAGTGCCCGCCCCCTCGCCCTCCGTGGTCCTGGCCGATCCAGTGCCCGCCATGCTCTGGGACGCCTCCGGGCACGAGCTCACGGTCAGGGCGGATGGCCACCTTGAGGGGACTCCCGCGCGCCTGAGGATCGGTGGCGCGCAAGAGCGCCCGGCTGCCGCGGCGGAGCGGGCCCGCAGTCGCGGCACTGTCGCAGCGGGCGAGGACCCCCCGCCCCTCACGGCGGAGCAGGTTCCCTCAGCGGCCTCGACCGTGGGGCCGGGGGCGCCGGAAAGGCCGTGGGAAGGGGAGTGCGGCATTGTCTCCTGGGCCGGCCCCTGGCCGGTGGACGAGGGCTGGTGGAGGCCCGGGGGCGCCTCACGACGCGCCTACCTCCAGGTCGTCCCCGACCAGGGGCCGCCCCTGCTGCTGGTGCGCTCTGGACGCTGGTGGCTCGACGCCGTCTACAGCTGAGGTTCCCGTGAGAGCACCACCGCGGCGAGCGCGACCACTGCGGCGCCGCCGGACCATCAGGAACAGCAATGCCACCAGACAGGTCCAGGCGGCCCCCAGCGCCCAGCCGGCCAGCACGTCAGTGAGCCAGTGATAGGCCAGGTAGATCCGTGACAGGCCCACCAGCGCCGTCCCCGCCGCGGCGGCGAGCACCGCCAGGGCCTTGCGGGCGGGCGGGGCCGCGGACAGGAGCGCAAAGCCGGCCAGAGTCCCGGCGAACACCGCGGTATTCAGGGAGTGGCCCGAGGGGAAGGAGTAGGTGGTCTGGGGCGCGCCCAGCAGCAGGGCCTCCGAGGGGCGAGCGCGAGCGAAGACCTCTTTGAGCAGCATTGTGAGCAGCGAGGAGCCGGCCATTGCGGCCACGAGTATTAAGGCATGACGAGGCCGGCACCGCACCACCAGGACAGCGACCATCACGGCTGTGAGCGCGCTCAGGCCCAGAGTCCCACCCGCCCCCGTGGCGAGCCACGCCAGGGGGGTGAGCACGGTGCTGCGAGCCTGCACCGCCCACTGCGTAACAGCGGCGTCATAGACCGCCACCCCTGAGCCGCTCAAGGCGCAAACGGCCAGCCAGGTGAAGCAGGACAGCGCGGCCAGGCCCGCAGCCAGGACGAGGAGGGCGGGGTGCGCGCGCCGCGCGGGCGAGTCCGCAAGATTAAGGGGCATGGTCGAAACGGTAGCGGGCGCGCCCCCGCCCGCACTGGGTGGAGCCTGTGAACACGCCGCTCCCGCCAAGGGAGGTTCTTGTCACGGCCCCGTCCCGGGTACCCGCTCACGGCTGCCGCTACCATCAGATGATTGACAGCCCGTGACACGTCATTGGGGGCCGGGCGGGGCCAGACCCCCAGGAATGCGAGGGATTCCCCTTGGCCAAGCTCTACTTCCGCTACGGCGCCATGAACTCGGGCAAGACCACTAGCCTGCTCCAGACCGCTCACAACTACGAGGAGCGCGGTCAGAAAGTCCTGCTCATGAAGGCCGGCGTGGACACCAAGGGCGACGACACCATTCTGTCGCGCCTGGGGGTTCGCCGACGCGTCGACCTCGTTGTCGGGGCCCAGGACAATGTGCGGCTCCTGGTCCGCCGCCGCCTCCTCATGGGGCAGGGGCGCCCGGGCGCAGCCCCCCAGGCCAGTGCCCGGCTGCGTGAGGTCCTGGACTGCGTACTCGTCGACGAGGCGCAGTTCCTCACCCCCAGTCAGGTCAACCAACTCATGGAGATCGTCCTCCTTGACGATGTCCCCGTCCTGGCCTACGGCATCCGCACCGACTTCCGCACCACCTCCTTCCCCGGCTCGCGCCGCCTGCTGGAGATCGCCCACTCCCTGGAGGAGCTCAAGACCATTTGCCGTTGCGGGTGCAAGGCCATTTTCAACGCCCGCAAGATAGGGCAGGACTTCATCTTCGACGGCGACCAGGTGGCCATTGACGGCATCAATGTCACCTACGAGTCCCTGTGCGGCAAGTGCTACCTCGAAGCGGGAGGCTCCCTGGCCAGCGCCTGACCGGGCCCCTCCCCGCCCAGGGCCACGGCGCGGCGCCAATGCGGCGGCTCCTCCATCCCGGGCGATCCCGGGCGCCCGTTGCCTCCTCGGCGCGGCCTTCTCGGCCGGCGGAGGCCCTCCGGCCCTGGGCGCCTGATCCTGAGAATCAGTGCTGCCGCCAGGGGGCGGGGATTCGCGTCGGTGACCCACGCTATTGTGTATACGTGTTCGAATGCTGCGGGTGCGGCTCTGGCAGGGGCGCACCATGACCGCCCACCGCTACGCCGAGCTGCACGCCCACTCCGCCTACTCCTTCCTCGACGGCGCCAACGAGCCCGAGGCGCTTGCAGCAGCTGCCGTCGAACTCGGCCTGGAGGCCCTGGCCTTGACCGACTTCAATGGCATGCCCGGCATTGTCAAGCACGCCAAGGCCTGCCGGTCGCTCGGCCTGCCCACCGTCCACGGCTCTGAACTCACCTTGGAGGGCGGCGCCCGCCTGCCGGTCCTGGCCCGCAGCCCCCTGGGCTACCGGCGCCTGTGCGCGGCCATCTCCCAACACAATCTCCAGGCGGGCCGGCGCACTGACCCCGCCCACCGCCTGCCGGTCCTGGCCCAGGCGCTGCGGGCCGGGGACGAGGCCGCCACCTGCCTCATCCTGACCGGGACCGCCAATGGGCCCCTGCGCCGCGCTCTGGGAGACCCCCGCCGCCCGGAGTCCTGGGACCCCGCCAAGGCCGACGCCGCCCTCGGGGAGATGGTCGACCACTTCGGGGCCGGCTCCCTGGCCGTTGAGATCACCCTGGAGGGCGGCCCCGTCGATGCCGCCCTCACCGGGGCTCTGGGCGCCCTGGCCACCGCGCACCACCTGCCGCTGGTAGCCACCGGTGCCGTGCGCTGCGCCCGCCCGGCCGACTCCCGCCTAGCCGACGTTCTGACCGCCACCGGTCTGAACCTCGATCTGGAAGCCGCCCAGGGTTACCTGCCGCCCACCGGCCGCTGGCTGCGCGGAGCCGCGGACATGGCCCGCCTGCACCGCCGTCGTCCCGGAGCCGTCGAGGCCGCCGCGGACATGGCCGCCGAACTCGCCTTCGACCTGTCCCTGGTGGTACCCGACCTGCCCGCCCCGCAGGTTCCCGCCGGCCACACCCCCGCCACCTGGCTGCGCGAGCTCACTCACCGCGGGGCCCTGGCCCGCTACGGCACCCCTCAGGAGGACCCGAGGGCCTGGAAGATCCTCGCGCACGAACTTGAGGTCATTGAGAATCTGGGCTTCCCCGGTTATTTCCTCATTGTGCGCTCCATTGTTGACTTCTGTCAGAGCGCGGGCATCTTGTGCCAGGGGCGCGGCAGCGCCGCCAACTCCGCGGTGTGCTACGCCTTGGGGATCACCGCCGTGGACGCCGTGCGCCATCAGATGCTCTTCGAGCGCTTCTTATCCCCAGGGCGCCGCGGCTACCCTGATATTGACCTGGATATTGAGGCTTGCCGCCGCGAGGAGGTCATCCAGCACGTCTACTCCCACTACGGGCGCGAGCAGGCGGCCCAAGTCGCCAATGTCATCTCCTACCGGCCCCGCTCCGCCGTGCGCGACGCCGCCCGGGCCCTCGGGCACCCCGCCGGCCTCCAGGATGCCTGGGCCAAGCAGATGGACCGCTGGTCCACGGTGCGCACCGACGGCCTGGGAAGCGTTTCGGACGCACCGGGGGCCATTGGCCCCGGCCCCCGCCCGGGCGAGCAGGTTCCCGAGCAGGTCCTCGACATTGCCGAGCAACTTCTGCGGCTGCCCCGCCACCTGGGCATCCACTCCGGTGGGATGGTTCTGTGCGACCGCCCCGTCACCGAGGTCTGCCCCGTGCGCTGGGCCGCCATGGAGGGGCGCAGCGTCCTGCAGTGGGATAAGGACGACTGCGCGGATGCGGGTCTGGTCAAGTTCGACCTCCTGGGACTGGGCATGCTCACCGCCCTGCGCCTGGCCTTCACCACCTTGACCCGGCGCGGCCAGACCGTGCCCGTCCAGGAGGGCACTTTGCGCACGGCCCAGACCGATCGCCCCTGGGGCCTGCACACCCTGCCCGAGGACGACCCGGCCGTCTACCGGCTGCTCTCGGCTGCGGACACGGTGGGGGTCTTTCAGGTCGAGTCCCGCGCCCAGATGGCCACCCTGCCCCGCCTGCGCCCCCAGAACTTCTACGACATTGTTGTCGAGGTCGCTCTCATCCGTCCCGGACCGATCCAGGGCGATGCCGTCAACCCCTATATCCGCCGTCGTCTGGGCCGTGAACCAGTCACCTACCTGCACCCGGCCCTCAAGCCCGCCCTGGCAAAGACTCTCGGCGTGCCGCTTTTCCAGGAGCAGCTCATGCAGATCGCCATTGACGCCGCGGGATTCAGCCCCGCCGAGGCCGACGCCCTGCGCCAGGCCATGGGCGCCAAACGCTCGGCCGAGCGCATGGAGGCGCTCCACGCCCGCTTCGTGACCGGCATGAAGGGCCATGGGATCGACACCCCCACCGCTGAGGCCGTCTTCGACAAGCTGCGCGCCTTCGCCGACTTCGGCTTCCCCGAGTCCCACGCCTTCTCCTTCGCCTACCTCGTCTACGCCTCGGCCTGGCTCAAGACCCGCAAACCTGAGGATTTCTACGCGGGGGTCCTGGCCGCCCAGCCCACAGGGTTCTGGTCCTCCCAGTCGCTGGTGGCCGACGCCCGCCGTCACGGCGTACGGGTGTTGGCCGCGGATGTGAATGCCTCCACCCCCCAGGCCACGGTCCAGACCAGGCCCGCCGGCGGGGGAGGGGCGGAGTGGGCCGGGATCACCCCCGCCGCAGAGGCCCTCACCGCCCTGGACACCCACCCCGACCTGGCTGTCCGACTCGGGCTGGCCCGGGTCAAGGGCCTGGGGCAGGAGGTCGCCGAGCAGATTGTTGGGGAACGCGACGCCCAAGGCCCTTACACCAGCGTCGCCGACCTGGCCCGCCGCGTGCGCCTAAGCCGCTCCCGACTGGAAGCCCTGGCCGCCTGCGGAGCCCTGCGCAGCCTGGGGGTCGGGCGGCGCGAGGCTCTGTGGGGGGCCGCAGTCCTGGCGGAGGAGTACGGGCAGCGCCACATCCACTCCAGGCGGACCTGGTATCAGCCGCCCCTGCCGGGCACCGCCATTGGCGCCCGCGCCCCCGCACTGGCCCCCATGAGCGACCAGGAGCGCCAGGAGGCGGACCTGCGCCTGACAGGGGTGTCTACTGAGCACTACCCGACCGTCTTCCTGCGGCCCGGGCTCACCCGGGCCGGGGTCGTCCCCATCGCCCGGGTCGCGCGCCACCACAACGGGCAACGGGTGAGAGTCGCCGGCGTTGTCACCCACCGCCAGCGCCCTCATACCGCCACCGGCATCATTTTCCTCAACCTCGAAGATGAGACCGGCCTGCTCAACGTCATGTGCCCCGCAGGCATGTGGCGGCGCTACCGCAGCACCGGCAGGAGGGCCCCCGCCCTAATAGTGCGCGGCACGGTCGAAAACGCCGACGGCGTCACCTCCATCTTGGCCGAGCACCTGGAGATGCTGACGGGCGTGATCAGCGCGGGCAGCCGGGACTGGTGCTGATCAGCCCCGGCTGCCCGAGTAGGTGGGGAGTTCCCCGACCACCGGGGTGTCCCTGACGTGCAACTCGGAGTACATCGACCATGCCACGCTGATCAGGGGCACTGCCACAATCGCACCCAGTAGCCCCGCGGCGTAAGTGCCGATCGCCACCCCAATAATGACCACCACCGGGTGCAGGGAGACCTGCCGGCCCATAATGAGGGGCTGAAGGATATGGCCCTCGATCTGGCCAATCCCGGCCACGCCCAGGCACACCACGATCATGGTGATCACGCCCTTGGAGGCCAGTGCCACCATCATGGCGATAAGCATGGCCGCCGGAGCCCCAATGATTGGAATGAAGGCCCCGATGAACACCAGCACCGCCAGCGGTGCCGCCAGCGGCACGCCCACGACCTGCAGGAAGATGCCCGCCATGAGGGCGTCGGTGAAGGCCACGATCATGGTGCCGCGCGCATAACCGGCGAAGGTGTACCAGCCCGCGCCAGCGGCCCGGTGCACGGATTCGCGCATGGTGGCGGGAAGCTCGTTAAGGAACCATCTCCACATGCGCCCCCCGGAGGCCAGGAAGAAGATGGTGGAGAAGATCGCCAACGCCAGCACTGCAAACACGTCCACCACCGTGCCCGCATTGGCCACCACCTCACTGGCCAGGGAGGGGGCGTTGGACTGGACATACTCCTGCCCCTCCTGGAGCAACCTGTGGATCTGCTCCTGGAGTTCCTTTTGGGTCAGGTGCAACGGCAGGGGCCCGTGCTCCAGGAAGTCGACAATGGTGTTGACGCCGTCGGAGAACTGGAGCGCCAGGTTGCTCCACTGGCTCGTCACCGAGGTCACCACGTAGGTGATGAGTCCGGCCACCACCGCCAGGGCCGAGAGCATCCCCAGGAAGGTCGCCGGGTAGCGCGGCATGACCCGGGCGAAAAGGTTGACCAGCGGCTGAAGGATAGAGGTGAGCACGAGCGCCATGAACACGCCGATAAAGACCTCCACCACCTGGGAGGTGGCGAAGAACACCAGGCCCACCACAATGATCAGGCCCAGCAGCAGCCAGGAGGCCAAACCGCCGCGCACTAGCCAGGAGGGCAGGGAGTCCAGGGCGGCCGAGCGCGTAGTCATCACCGAGGGCGTGGAGACCCGGACCGTGGGCGCCGCGGCTGCGGGAGGCGTGCGAGCGGCCGCGGCGCGGCGCTTGCCCCGTTCGGCGGGGGAGGACCTGCCGGAGTCTTCGTAGCGCAGGTCGCGGTCGCGGGCCTGGGTACGGGCCCGGTCCGCCTGGTCGACGGCCCGCCTGAAGGCGGCGCGCACGCGCCTCACCCGGGACAGTGCCGGCGCCGGGCGCCTGGGCTCGGAGTGCTCGGAGTCAGACTCAGGGGCGGGCGCCGGCCCCTGATCCGGTTCGCCCTCCGCCTCCCGCGCCCCGGCCCTCTCCCCGGCCGGGGCGGTACCGGCCGGCTCAGTGCGCGCGCCCTCATTCTCCGGGGTGTTCGGCTCGGGGGCGGGCGACTGGCCGCTGGTCTCGCTCACGCGTCCTCCTGATCGTCCTGGTGATTGTCATAGTGATTGTCCTGGCCGCAGTCCCTATTCTCGGTGTTCTCGGTGTTCTCAGGATCCTCAGTGTTCCCGGCGCTCTCAGCGCTCTCAGCGCTCTCGACGCCGTTCTCGGCGCCCTCACTCCTGTACGCCCCCCGGGCCGGAGAGGGCCCCAGCGAGGTGCCCAGCAGGACGGCCAGCTCAGCGGGGGTGGCCGCCAGGTGCTGGGCGCCCGCCAGCTCCTCGGCGCCGCCGTACCCCCACAGCACACCAATGCACGCCACTGCGGCCTCACGAGCGCCTTCGACGTCATGGCGCCGGTCACCGACATGGACCACCCGAGTCGTGTCCACTCCCGCCCCCTCCAGCCGGGAGAGGGCGGCGCGGATGACGTCGGCCTTGGCGCTGCGCCGGTCCAGGTCATCGGCGCCCGAGCAGGTCACCAAGTAGTGGGCCAGGCCCAGGTGCTCCAAAATGAGGGCCGCCAGACTCTCACGCTTGGAGGTGGCCACCGCCAGGGGGGTGCCGGCGTCGTAAAGGGCGCCAATGAGCTCAGGTACGCCGTCGTAGACGGGGGCCTCCAGCATGTGGTCGCGGTAGTGGCGCCGGTAACAGGCCACTGCCTCGGCGTTGGCCTCGCCCTCGAATCCCCCCAGGGCGCGCAACCCCTCGGGCAGCGGGGGACCGACAAAAGTCATGAGGGCCTCCAGTGGAGGCGGCTCAATCCCGAAGTCGTTAAGCGTGGCACGAAGCGCCCTGAGGATGACAGGGGCCGAGTCGGTGATCGTCCCGTCCAGGTCGAGTAGGACAGCGCTGTAGGCGCAGGTGCTGGGCGTCGCTAATGGGGCGGGCATGCCGGTGGGCCTCGGATTCGCATTCGCGGAATGGGACAGCCACAGACTACTAGGCGCCGGCCCCGGCTCCGTTACCCTGGTCCCATGAGCAATGACGCCCCCGCCCCTGACTCCCAGGCCCCCGCCCGGACCCCACGACTACCACGGTACGCGGCCCTGACACCTGGGCGCGGCGGCCAGCCCCGCCTGCTTGTCGACGCCCCCGCCGCCAGCGCCGAGATCTACCTCCACGGCGCTCACCTGACCTCGTGGGTGCCCCGGGGCGGCACCGAGGTCATCTTCACCTCCGCCCAGGCGGTCTTCGACGGCGCCAAGGCCATCCGCGGCGGCATCCCGTTGTGCCTGCCCTGGTTCGGCGCCGGCCCTGATGGGGACCAGAAGCCCGCCCACGGTTGGGGGCGCACCTCCACCTGGGAGTTGCGCAGCGCCTCGACCACGCCCGAGGGCGGCGTCAGGGTTCTGCTGGGGATTGAGCGCCACGACCTGTCAGCGCTCTACGAGGTGAATGTGGGCGAGGAGTTGGACCTGCTCCTATCCCTGCGCTCCACTGCCGCGTCCGGGCAGCGCGTCGAGGCCGCCTTGCACACCTACCTGGCGGTCGGGGACGTCACCGCCGTGGAGGTCACCGGCCTGGAGGGCGGCCAGTACTTGGACAAGCTCACGGCCACTCATGAGGTCCAGACCGGCGCCCTGCGCGTATCTGGACCAGTGGATCGCGTCTATGAGCACCAGGGTCCGGTGATGGTCACCGATCCGGCGCTGGGGCGCCGCCTGACCATCGCGGGGGCCGACGCGCCCAATGTCGTGGTGTGGAACCCCTGGAGCGAGGGGGCCAAGGCCTTCGCAGACATGGGCGACGCCGAGTTCGCCTCCATGCTCTGCGTGGAGTCCGCCTCGGTGGGGGCGCACGCCGTGACATTGGGCCCCGGGGAGTCCTGGTCGCTGGGGACCCGCATCTCGGTGGAGCCCCTGGACTGAGACGCCGGGCACGGCGGACCAGGACAGCAGCCGGCTGTGACACGAAGCACGTCACGCAGATTTGGGTGTTTTCGGCAGCCGCATGCTAGGTTTCTCTGCGTCGCCGTGGCCGGCGCGGCCGGTGTGGCGACTGCAAGGCGAGTCCGAGTGGCGGAATAGGTAGACGCGCTAGCTTGAGGTGCTAGTGCCTTATTAAACGGGCGTGGGGGTTCAAGTCCCCCCTCGGACACCGCGGGAAGGGCCCCGGGATCACGCGATCCCGGGGCTCATGGCCGCCCGGCCGGCGGCGCCGGCGAGCCGCCCGGCCCGCCTCGGCTATGAGCGCCAGTGCGGTGCACGTGGCCGCACCCGACTAGAATCGTCCTATGCGGCCCTTTGAGATGACGGTTCCAGCCCAAGACTCCTTGCCCGAGCTCCGTCTGTCCATGCCCACCGAAGCGGACATTGAGCGCATCCACGCCATCTGCCAGGACCCCGACATCCAGGAGTGGACGACCGTCCCTGCCGGCTACACCTGGAACGACGCCCACCACTTCGTCACCGGCATTGTGGCCCCCGGCTGGGAGAAGGGCAACGACCTGAACTGGGCGGTGCGCGAACCCGACTCCTCACATCCCGACGGCTGGCGCCTCGTGGGCATGATCGGCATGATCGGCGCCCCGGGCGGAGCCTGGGAGATCGGCTACTGGCTGGCCCCGGAATCCCGCGGCCACGGCATTATGGTGCGCGCCGCCAAAGCACTGATCACCGTCGCCTTCAACCCGGAGGGGCCCGTGAAGGCTCAGGCCCTGCAGTGGCGCTGCGACATTCACGATGGCGTCCCCAATTGGGCGTCCTGGCGGGTGGCCTGGTCGCTGGGCTTCCGCCGTGAGGGGCATGTGCGCGCATTCCTGGCCAACGGCGGGGTCCTGCGCGACGGTTGGATCGGCACTCTGCTGCCGGGGGACCCCTTGCGCCCGGCCGCCCCCTGGGACGGACCGCTGCCCGCACGGCTGCGCGGCACTCAGGGCATGGCCTCCTCCCACGCCGCCGGGGCGGCCCAGCCGCTGGTGGCGCATGACGGCGTCGGTGAGCGCGAGGGCGATGACCCTGAGGCGCTGGTGCGCCGCTTTCACCGCGTCTACGGGTTGCCCGTCCAGACTGATGAGCCCAGCCTGGATCGGCCCAGCCTGCACATGCGCATGGGCTTAATCGCTGAGGAGTTCGCCGAACTCACGGCAGCCGTCTACGGGCCGGCGGCCCGCACCGAAATCGAGGAGGCCTACAAGCGGGCGGTGGCCGCTGACGATGGTCGGCGCGACACTGTGGAGGCGGCCGACGCCCTGGCCGACCTGGTCTACGTCATCTACGGCATGGCCCTGGAGACCGGTATTGACCTGCCGGCGGTCTTAGCCGAGGTCCAGCGCTCCAACCTCTCCAAGCTCGGTCCCGACGGCCGCCCGATTTACCGGGAGGACGGCAAGGTTCTCAAGGGGCCGGGCTACTTCAGCCCCGACGTGGCCGGAGTGCTCAAGCGCCACCGGCTGCGCTGAAGAGAGCTCCGCGTCTGGGTCGGAGAACTCACAGAAGCTGTGTCCGGAACCGCACCCGCACCGACATCAAACTGAACTACACGTAAAGTACAGTTTCGGGCGTGAACCAGACCCCTTCGCCGAGCGCGGCGGCACCCGCCGCGCAAGAAGCCCCCGCCCCGCGCACCCGCGACTGGGCGGCGCTGGCCGTCCTAACCCTCGCTGTGACCCTGCTGTCCATTGACTCCACGGTCCTGGCGCTGGCCATCCCCTCCCTGAGCGTGGACCTGGCGCCCTCGGCCAGCCAGCTGCTGTGGATCGGGGACGTCTACTCCTTCACTCTGGCCGGGTTGCTGGTCACCATGGGCAATGTTGCGGACAGGATCGGGCGCCGCCGCCTTCTGCTCATGGGGACGGTGGGGTTCGGAGCATCCAGCATGCTGGCCGCCTTCGCCCCCAGCGCCGCAGCGCTCATCGCCGCTCGGGCCCTGCTGGGGGTCAGCGGGGCCACCATTATGCCCTCGACGCTCTCCCTTATCCGCAATATCTTCCCCGGCTCCCGCCATCGGACCACCGCCATCGCCATCTGGTCGGCCGGCACCTCGGGCGGCACCGCCCTAGGGCCACTGGTGGGCGGAATCCTCCTGGAACACTTCTGGTGGGGCAGCGTCTTCCTCATTAACGTCCCGGTCATGGTCCTCGTCATTGGCGCGGGGCTGTGGCTGCTCCCCGAGTCGCGCAATGAGCGGGGAGCCCCCATTGACCTGCTCTCGGCGGCACTGTCCGTGGGGGCGATCGTCCCAATGGTCTACGCCGTGAAGTCCTTCGCGCACGATGGGCCGACACTCACCGCGATGGCCGCCCTTCTGGCGGGGCTCATGGCCGGCCGCATCTTCCTGCGCCGCCAGCGCACCCTGGTCGCCCCGCTGATCGACGTCGGGTTGTTCCGGCGCCCCGCCTTCACCTGGGCGGTCCTGGCCACCGTTATGGCGGTCTTCGCCCTGGCCGGCCTGCTCTACTTCTTCTCCCAGTACCTTCAGCTGGTGCGGGGCTTCTCCACGCTCCGGGCAGGGCTCACCGAGCTGCCGATTTCTGCGGCCTCGATTGCGGTGGTGGTGATTGTGGCGCGCCTCGTGCGCCGGATCGGCCACGGGCGGGCCCTGGGCGGGGGCCTCATCTTGAGCGCCGTCGGGCTGCTCGTGGTGGCCGTGGCCGAGAGCTGGGGCGGGATCGCGCTTATCTGCGTGGGCCTGCTCATTATTGGCACCGGCACCGGCCTGGCCTTCACCGTTTCCACCGGGGCGATTCTGGGCTCCGTGCCCGCTAACCGGGCGGGGGCCGCTTCTGCAATCTCCGAAACCGGCTTAGAACTCGGCGTCGCCCTGGGCATTGCCGTACTGGGCACCGTCCAGGATCTCGGCTACCGCTTGAGGCTGGGCGACATCCACGAGCAGGTGCCCCAGGGCGTCTCTGAGGCCGCCCACCAGTCCCTGGCCACCCTGGCCGGCGCCTATGAGCCGAGCGATGCCCTCCAGGCGGCGCTCTTCGCCCGGGCCCAGACCGCCTTCACCCACGCCATGCAGACCACCGCCGTCATAGCCGCCGCCATCCTCATCTACGCGGGGATTATGGCAGCGCGCCGAGTCCCCGCCGCGGGAGCGGTCGACGGCGAATCCCGCACCCGGCCCCAGGGGACCGGTGGGACCAATCCTGAGGCGGCGGCCTCCCCAGATAGGACCGGGCCCTCCGCCGAGCGGGACTCCGGCCGGATCGCCGACCCCTTGAACGCCCTCCCGGCCCCGGTGGACGAGAGTGGACGAGGCTGAGAGAGGACGAGCGGATGAGAGCCTCCAAGCGGGAGCGCATTATTGAAGGCGCCCTGGAACTGGCGCAGCACGGCGGCTTCGATCACCTCACCTTCGAGGCCCTGGCCGAGCACGTGGGGCTGACTCGCGGGGGACTCGTCTATCATTTCGCCACCAAGCAGGCCCTTCTGGAGGGGATTGCCGCCGCCCTCCTGGAACGCTGGCGCCACGAGGCCGAGCAGGCCCTGGGCGGGCCGCTGGAGGAGGCGGACCGCACCGAGCGGATACGCGCCCTGGTCCGCAGTGTCATCTCCGGGGAGATCCTCCCCGGGGAGTTGTCCTTCATGCTCTCGGGCGCCCCCGAGGCCACCGCCCTGGCGCAGGCCTGGGATGCCCTGTGCCTGGAGTGGGTGGGCGATCCCGCTGATCTGACCCCCATGCAGCGAGTGGCCATCTTGGCCATGGACGGATGGTGGGCCAATCAGGCGAGCGGCGCCGGAAGTCACAATCCTCAGGACGAGGCCACCCGGGAACTCATTATCGCCCTGGCAGCGGGAGACCCAAGATGAAGGACGGGACTATTGGCCCACCCCTGAGGGGGCGGTAGGGACGGCCGGCTCCCAGCTCATGGCACGATGGTCCCATGACCGAGCCGATCAATGACGGTGGCGCCGGTGCCGCCCTGCCCGAGACCAACTGCTTCGCCCGCCCCTGGACCCTGGAGCTGGGCCTGCCGGACTTCGCCTCAGTCGCGCACGCCGACATTGAGCCGGCCGTGCGCGCCGGCATGAACATCCAACGCCGGGAGTGGGAGGCGGTGGCCACCAACCCGGCGCCTGCCACTATTGCCAACACCGTTGAGGCCCTGGAGCGCTCCGGCGACCTGCTGGAGCGGGCCCTGACCGTTCTGTACGCCCTGACCAGCGCCACCGACTGCCTTGACTTAGACGCCCTGGAGGAGAAGCTGGCCCCCGAGTTGGCCGCTCACAAGGACGCCTACAACCTGGATGCGCGCCTCTATCATCGCTTTCAGGCCCTTAACGACCTGGTCGCCGCCAGCCCGGATGGCCGGGCCCACGACGCCGACGGGCGCCCCATTGACCCCGAGACCGCCCGTCTCATCGGCCTGGCCGTGGAGGCCTTCGAGCGCGACGGAGTCGACCTGGATGGTGAGCAGGCCCAGCGACTGCGCGAGATCAATGCCCGCATGACGGCCCTGGAGACGCGCTTCTCCACCCTGGCCACCGAGGCCATGCACGCAGCCGGCGTCGCCAACTACACGGCCACGCCCGCACTGGCCACCACCCGCCCCCACGCCGCCCGCCAGGCGCTCCTGGAGCGCGCCATGACGCGGGGCCTGGGCGGGGAGCACGACACCCGCCCCCTGGTCCTGGAACTGGCACAGCTGCGTGCCGAGCGGGCCGCCCTCCTGGGTTACCCGCACCACGCGGCCATTATTGCCGCACAGTCCGCCGCCGGGACCACCCGGGCGGTTGGCGGCATGCTCGCGCGCCTGGCCGGACCGGCCATGGCCAACGCCCGCGTCGAGGCACGCGGCCTGGCCGCCCGCATGGCCGCCGACCCCCAGACCCAGCCGGGGGAGTCCTTCGGCCCGGCGGACTGGCCCCTGTACCAGGCCGCTGAGCGCAAGGAGAGGTTCGGTGTCGACGACGCAACCCTGGCCCCCTACCTGGAGTTGTGGAGCGTCGTCGAGCAGGGCGTCTTCTACGCCGCCACCGCCCTGTACGGCATTGGCTTCCACGAGCGCCAGGACCTGGCCGCCCACATGTATGACCCCACCGTGCGCGTGTGGGAGGTGCGCGATGGCCGCCACCGCGACGCGCCGCTCCTGGGGCTGTTCGTGGGCGACTACTACGCACGCGAGGGCAAGTCCGGGGGCGCTTGGATGTCCAACCTGGTCGAGCAGTCCCAGCTGCTGGGGCGCCGGCCCGTGGTCATTAACTGCGCCAATATTGAGCGGCCCGACTCCGGGCCCACACTGCTGACCTGGGACGAGGTCATCACCTGCTTCCACGAGTTCGGCCACGCCCTCCACGGCCTGCTGGCCGACTCCCGCTACCCCTCGGCGTCGGGGGCCAACGTGCCCCCCGACGTCGTAGAGTTCCCCAGCCAGGTCAACGAAACCTGGGCGCTGCACCCCATGGTCCTGGCCTCCTACGCCCGCCACGTTGAAACCGGTGAGCCCATGCCCGCCCACCTCAGTGAACGGCTGCGCGGCCAGGGGGCCTTCGGCCAGGGCTATGCCACCACTGAGTATCTGGGGGCCGCCCTGCTGGACCAGGCCTGGCACACCCTTAGCGCCGAGCACGTGCCCACCCAGGTCCAGGACGTGGAGGACTTCGAGCACACGGCGCTCGCCGGCGCCGGCATTGACGACGCCCTGGTGCCCCCGCGCTACCGCTCGACCTACTTCTCCCACAGTTTCGCGGGAGGCTACTCGGCCGCCTACTACGCCTACATTTGGAGCGAGGTCATGGCCGCCGATGCCGCCGCCTGGTTCCGCACCGACGGGCAGGGCGCGCGCGATGGCGACCTGGGCCTGAACCGGGCGGCCGGCGACGCCTTCCGCCGAGAGTTCCTTTCCCGGGGCGACTCGCGCGACGCGGGGGAGTCCTACCGCGCATTCACCGGCAATGACCCCCGGATTGAGCCACTCCTGGAGCGCCGCGGATTGGCCTGAACCGCACCAAGCACCACAGTCCCACACACAACCCGGAAGGATCACAAATGACTCGCGTCACTATTGTTGGCGGCGGTTATGGCGGGATTACGGTCGCCAAGGACCTCGACAACATTGCCGAGGTCACACTCATTGAGCAGAAGGACACCTTCGTCAATCACGCCGCCGCCCTGCGCGCCACCGTGGACCGCGACTGGGCCAAGAAGATCTTCATGCCCTACGATCATCTGCTCACGCGGGGCCGTGTGATACACGGTACGGCGTTGGCCGTGCACGGCACGACCGTCAAGGTCTCGGGCGTGGGCGACATCCAGGCCGACCACCTGGTCTTGGCGACCGGCACCGCCTACCCCTTCCCGGCCAAGCACCTGGAGTCCTCCCAGGTGATCGCCGAGGCTCGCATAGAGCGCGCCCGCTCCAACTTAGAGCAGGCCGGCCGCGTCCTCATTGTGGGCGCCGGGGCGGTGGGCGTGGAACTGGCCGGAGAGATCACCTCAGCCTTCCCGGGCGTCGCGGTGACCATGCTGGAGGCCGCCGACCAGATCTTGCCGCACGGCGACTACAAGCCCGAGCTGCGCCGCGCTATCGCCTCCCAGCTTCTGGAGC
This sequence comes from Actinomyces oricola, assembly GCF_004104015.1. Lineage (GTDB taxonomy): Bacteria > Actinomycetota > Actinomycetes > Actinomycetales > Actinomycetaceae > Actinomyces > Actinomyces oricola. Next base: position 120,472 of record NZ_RYFV01000001.1, read on the forward strand.
GGGGCGTAGAGATGATCACGGGGGACAGGCTCAGTTTCCTGCCGCCGGTCGACGTCGGCGTGCTCTCACCCTTCAGGGTCACCACCAAGGGCGGGCGCCGCATTGAGGCCGACATGTGGTTCCGCGCCTACGGTTCAACGGCTGCCACCGGCTACCTCGGTGAGGACTATGACGCGATCCGCCACTACGACGGCACGATCCGCGTGGACGGGCAGCTGCGGGTGGTGGACCACCCCGGGGTGTGGGCGATTGGCGACATTACGGACGTGCGCGAGTCCAAGAGGGCTGACGCCGCCCGCGCCCACGCCCAGGTGGTGGCCACCAATATCAAGGACGTAATCGCCGGCCGCGAGCCCTCGGCCACTTATACGCCCAAGCCCGAGCTCGTCCTGCTGCCGCTGGGGCCGGAAGGAGGCGCCTCCCAGATCCTGCGCCATGGCATCCGCGTGGTGGTGGGGCCCGAGGAGACCAGTCGCCTCAAGGGTGAGGACCTGTACCTGGGACTGGTGGCCTCCCAGCTCGGACTGGAGGGGGAAACGGCGCCCGCGGGCACCGGGACCGGGCGCGCGGGGGAGGGCGTGAGCCGGTAGTCTGTCTTACATGACGAACGATCCGCGGTCCGCGCTCAACCGGCTCATTGCCGCCTTCGAGGCGCACTTGGACGCTGCCGCCACCGGGGATGAGCTCTCCCCGGCTGTGGTCGCGGCCGAGAGCACCCTCCAGGACGCCTTCTTCACCTATGACGACGCCCTGTTCACCGCCTACGGCATCGAGCTCCCCTTCGACACCTTCGACGGCGAGGATGACGAGGACTACGAGGATGACATTGACGACGATGACGATGACGAATACGAGGACGACGACTACGAGGATGAAGAGGATGACGACGACCGTGAGGAGGACTGAGCCCTCCCCCGCCTGAGGAGCTCGGCCCCGCCGGCGCCGCACCGGCCAGCAGGTTGCCCCGCACCCGGGTGGGTGCGGGGCAACCTGCCTGCTGCCCGAGGCTGCGACGTAGAGCCGCCGTAGAGTCCCGGGTCAAAAACGCTCTGGATAGCCCCATCCGGGGGCGGTGATCTCATCCAGGGCGTGACGGATCTGGGGTGGCAGGGCGAGGTCCTCGGCGGCCAGGGCGCCTCGCAACTGGGAGGGGGTGCGCGCACCCACAATGGTGGAGGAGATGCCGGCGGCGTCGCGCGCCCAGGCCAGCGCCACCTCGACGGGCTTGCGGTCAAGGCCCACGGCGGCGGTGGCCACAGCCTCGACCACCCCCCGGTGGGCGGTGCCCAGGTAGGGGGCGACGTAGGAGCGCAGGTGGGGGGAGGCCGCCCGCGAGTCGGGGGGCGTGGAGGCCCGGTATTTGCCGGTGAGGATGCCGCGCCCCAGGGGGGCGTAGCCGATGACGCCGAAACCGAGGGCTTCGGCGGCGGGGACGAGCTCGCGCTCAATGCCGCGGGTCAACAGGGAGTGCTCAACCTCGACGGCCGCCATTCCGGGCCCCTGGGCGTCCACGTGCAGGAGGTTGGCGGTGTGAACAGTGGCCCAGGCCGGATGGTTGGACAGGCCCACGTAGCGGGTGCGTCCACTGGCCACGGCCAGGCGCAGGGCGTGGGCCGTCTCCTCCAAGGGCGTGGTGGGGTCGGGGACCTGGACCAGCCACAGGTCGAGGTGGTCGGTGCGCAGGCGGGCCAGGGAGGAGTCCAGGGCGTCCAGGAGGGTGCCGCGTGAGGCGTCGGCGACGGTGGGCCGAGTGCCGGTGCGCCAGGTGCGGACGCCGGCCTTGGATATGAGAACAATGTCCTGCCTGTCAATGTGGTCGTGCAGCAGCCCGCCAATAACCTCTTCGCTGACACCTTCACAGTAGGAGGCGGCAGTGTCCAGCAGGGTACCGCCGGCGTCGAGGAAGACGTCGAGCTGCTCGCGAGCCTCGAGCTCATCGGTGTCACGGCCCCAGGTCATGGTGCCCAGGCCGACGCTAGACACGCGCAGGCCGGTACGTCCCAGTCTCCTGTGCTCCATGAGCCAACCGTAGAGCGATCAGAGGGCGGGGCGGCTCAGGCGGCGCTCGTCCGGCGCGCCGTGCCTCAAAGCCACCGTGCCAGTAGGTGCTCAGAGCACACGGGCGACGGTGTCAAAGGAATGCCGCTTACCACGGGGCCGGTAGGCGTCCTCGGTTCCATGGCCGACGTTGACAATAGCGATGCTCCGCCAGGGGCGGTCGGCGTGGAACTGCGCGTCAATGCCGGGCAGGTCAGCGCCGGTCATAACGCCGACATCGAGTCCTTCGGCCCGCAGGGTGACAATCAAGTACCCGAGCTGGAGGAGGGCTGAGTCATGGGCCATTGCGTAGCGGGTCTGTGGGGAGTCCGCGAGGAAATCCAGGACCCAGTCCGCTGCGTCCAGGTCCCGCATGGACTGGTGGACGTCCATGTCCGCGCTGGCCACAAGGGTCAAGGGGGCGCCGGCCACGGCCGGTCGGTTCGCCTCGGCCACAAGGGGGAGGAGTCGGTCACGGGCCTCCGGGGTGGCAATGAGGTCCAGGCGCAGGGGTTGGGAGTTAAAGGCGGTGGGGGCCCACCGGGCGTTGTTGTAGGCGCGGGCGACCTCCTCGACGGGAGCGGGCTCGTCGCGGAACGCCCGAGCGGTGCGGGCGGCGGCGAAAAGGGCCGCCATAGATTCCTGGTCAATACGGCTCTGGTCTGATGAGGTGCTCATGCCCGGGCAACCGCGGCGGGAACCGGGGTATTCCGGACTGTCATGAGATGGGCGACGCCGTCGGCGGGCAGGGGCGGGGTGTTTCCACCGAAGAGGGGGCAGTAGGCCTGGAAAGAGCACCAGTCGCACAGGCGGGAGCGGCGGGGGCGGAACGTCCCGCTGGTGGCGCATTCCTCGATCTCCTCCCAGATGCGAGTCACCTTGGCCTCGGTGGACTGGAGCTCGCCCAGGCACGGGTCGTGGGTCAGGATGCGACCATCCTTGAGGTAGACCAGTTGGAGGCGCGCCGGGGCGCGGCCGCGCAGGCGCCACAGAACCAGCCCGTAAAAACGCATCTGGAAAAGGGCTTCCTCCATAAAGCGGGGGCTGGGGGAGCGGCCGGTCTTATAGTCAACTACGCGCATGGCGCCGTCGGGAGCCACGTCGAGACGGTCAACGAATCCGCGCAGCAGGAGACCATCGGCCGTTTCCACCTGGACGAATAACTCACGCTCGGCAGGCTCCAGGCGGGTGGGGTTCTCCATGCGGAAGTAGGTGGTCACCAGATCGCGGGCTTCGGCGAGCCACGTGCGCTCCTGGTCGGCATCGGTGAACAGGTCCATGACCTGCGGGTTCTTCTCCTGGTGGGCCTGCCACTGGTCGGGCAGCATGCTCAGGGCGGCCTCGCAGGTTCGTTGGGCGGCGGGCAGGTCGTAAAGGCGCTCTAGGACGCCGTGGACCACGGTGCCCTTGTGGGTGGCCAGCGACCCCGGCTCAGGCAGCGCGTCCACGGCGCGCAGGCGGAACAGGAGCGGGCACTGCATAAAGTCCTTGGCCCGTGAGGGGGACAGGGCCGCCCGACGTCGCCCCGCTCGAGTTCCTCGACTTCCTTGGCCTCCTTGTCGCCCACCTCCCGGGCCAGTGGCGCGGGGCGCGCCGGCGGCGACCGGGGAGGAGCCGCCCCGGCCGGTCCCCCCAGCGGAGGTCGCAGCGTCCAGGTCAGGGAGGGCGGGCGTGTGGCTCATGGACACGACGCTACCGCCCACCCCCGGCACCGGGTGAAGCCAATCCACAGAAGGGCGCCACCGGGGGTGCTCAGAGCGGTCCTGTGGAGCGGAGCAGGAGGCACAGGCGCACGACGCCCTCGCGGTGGGAGCGCCGCCGTGGCGCGCCGCGGGGAGCAGTCCCCATGAGCCGGGCGCAGCGGTTGACGTCCTGACCGGAGGGCGGTGCTACGGTCGTTACGCGGTGCCTGGTCGCCTCCAGGCGCCAGGTGGTTCCAGTCGCGTCCTGACGGCGAGCCGCCCATCAGCGCACGCTGTCCTGACACCTCACCGCATGCAGCACCGGACAGGAGGCTGATACCAGTGGAGCAATCAATCCCTCACCTCCAGGAGACCACCGCCAGGCTCGAGCAGTCGCTGGGCCCCGACCACCCCGACACCCTCATGTCGCGCAACAACCTCGCCTCCGCCTACAAGCTGGCGGGCGACCTGGCTCAGGCCATTCCCCTGCTGGAGCGGACTTCGGCCGACTGCGAGCGGGTACTGGGCCCCGACCACCCCGACACCCTCATGTTGCGCAACAATCTTGCGGGTGCCTACGAGTCGGCCGGCAACGTGGCCCAGGCCACCACCCTGTTCGAGCGGACCCTGTTGGACGCCGAGAAGATCCTCGGTCCGGACCACCCCCACACCCTGACCTTGCGCAATAACCTTGCGGGTGCCTACGAGTCGGCCGGCAACGTGGCCCAGGCCACCGCCCTGTTCGAGCGGACCCTGTTGGACGCCGAGAAGATCCTCGGTCCGGACCACCCCCACACCGTAACCTTGCGCAACAATCTTGCCCGCGCCTACCGGGCAAGTGGTGACCTGGGCAAGACGATCCCCCTGCACGAGCGCAACCTGGTCGACCGCGAACGGGTGCTGGGCCCGGACCACCCCCACACCCTGACCACGCGCAATAGCCTCGCCCACGCCTACCGGGCGGTCGGCGACTTGAAGCGGGCCATCCCCCTGTATGAGCGGACCCTGACGGACCGCAAACGGGTGCTGGGCCCGGACCACCCTGACACCCTCATGTCGCGCAACAACCTGGCTTACGCCTACCAGAGCGCCGGCCAACTGGACCGGGCCATCCCCTTGTACCAACGGGCCTTGGCTGATATCGAACGCATCCTCGGCCCCGGCCACCCCAACACGCTCATGACGCGCAATAACCTCGCGGGCGCCTACGAGTCGGCCGGTGACCTGGGTCAGGCGGTGCCCCTGTATGAGCGGACCCTCAGGGACTGTGAGCGCCACCTGAGCCCGGGCCACCCCATCGCCGACACTGTGCGCTCCAACCTGGAGCACGCCCGCCGGGTCCAGGGCCGGCAGGCGCCACCAGACCTTGTCCACGGCCAGGTCCAGTGACTAACCGGCGCCACCGCCGTCCCCTCACTTGTCTCTCCACTGTTCCTTCACTGCCCCGTCACTGCCCCGTCGGGCGGGCGCCGGAGCCCGTCCCCGCCCCGCGCCAATGAGGCGCAATCATGCCGGGCGGGCGGTGTCATCGGCCGGCTCAGGGCAGGGCCTTGACCGCGCGAATGGCGGCCACCGCACGGGGGAAGCCGATGTAGGGGAAGCAGTGGATGAGGGCGGCCACAACCTCCTCCTTGGAGTTGCCCACCTGCATGCAGGCGCGTGCATGGGGGCCGAGCTGGGCTGAGGTGTCCCCAATGGTCGCCAGGGCGCACAGGGCCAGCAGCTCACGCTGAGCCAGGGTCAGGCCGCCGCGGGTGTAGAAGTCACCGAAGCAGAACTCGGTGAGGAATCGGGGCAGCGCCTCGTTGAAGGGTTCAGGCAGGTCGGCGAGATTGTCTTTAATCTCCTCGCCGTACAACGGCGCCTGCCCCGCCAGACCCCGCTCGTAGCGCTCGGCGTCCCTGACACCGCCCTGGTCGGGCAGCGGCAGGGTGATGCCGTAGTCACGGAAGACCTTGTTCACGGCGCCCACGGCGTTCAGGGTGCGGGGGAATCCGATGAATGGGGCGAGCTGGTAGATCGCCTCCCGGATCTGTACCGGGGTCACGCCCACATTGAGCGCCGCCCTCGTGTGGGCGCCCAGCTGGGGGAGGGTTTGCATACAGGCCAAGACCGTCACCGTGATGAGTTCACGGGCCTGGTCGTCCAGGGTGCCGACGTGGAAAACGTCGCCGAAGATGAAGCCCCGTAGAATCTCCATGAGTTCGGGATCCTCCTCCGGGGCGCCGGGGTCACGGCGCCCAAAAAGACGCTCATAGGTGGCCTCGGCGCGGGCGCGGCGCGTGAGGTCCTGGTTGTGGTTCTCATCCGAAAGAGCACTCATGGTCTTTCCTCTCAAACGTGCCTTGTAGCCTTCGTGGCCGCTGGCGCCCCGCGGCGCCCCTGCCACAGTACCGTTGCGGGCCTGATGGCAGCCGTGGTTCAGTCCGGCCCGCTAGGCTCACGCCCATGTCTACTGCCTCCCCGGCTCGCAGCGGCGAGTGGGTGCTGGGTCGCGTTGGCGGAGCACCCGTCGTTGTCGCCCCGACCTCGCTGCTCCTGGGCCTACTCATTGCCGCCTCCTGGTACCCGGTGGTCTCCTCCGTCCTATCGCCGTCTGGAACCTTTATCGTCCTGGGCACGGTTGTGGGCACGGTGCTGGGGGTGGCCGCCTCGATCCTGGCCCACGAACTCGCCCACGGCCTGAGCGGCACACTTCTGGGTCGCAGGCCGGTGCGCTATGAGCTCCACCTGCTTGGTGGGCGCACCTCCTTCGGGCCGACCAATGCGTGGGCGCCCTGGAGAGACGTCGTCACCTCACTGGCCGGGCCCGCCACCAACGCCCTGATTTGGGCCGGCACCAACCGGCTCCTGGACTCCGTCGTCCTACCGGTCCCGATGTGGGTGGCCGTGTGGGCGATCAGCTGGGTCAACCTGGCCCTGGCCATCTTCAACGCCCTGCCCGGACTGCCCCTGGACGGTGGCCACGCCCTGGCCTCCCTCATCACCCAAGTCACCGGACGACGGCGCCTCGGCGAGCAGGTCGCCGCCTGGGGCGGGTTGCTGGTGGTCGCCGGCATGGCCTGGCTGTGGGTGCTGCGCCCACTGGTGCTCGACGGCCAGCAGCCCAGCACCTTCAACCTCATTCTGGTCGTAATGGTTGACTGGTCCATTGGTTCCACCTGCTGGGGCGTGCTGGGGCTTGGCCGGGGGGCCCGTGCCGCCGCCGCCCTGGATCTGCGCGATCTGGCCCGGCCTGTGGCCGCCGTCGATACGGCGATGCCGGTGGCGCGGGTGCGCGAACTACTGGAGTCCGGAACCGCCCTGGTGCTGGTCTCCCAGGCGGGGCAGGTGCTCGGGGCCATTGACGCCATCGACCTCGACACCCTGGGTCTGGCCGATGAGACCGCCGCTACCGCGGGGCAGGTGTGCACGGTCGTGCCGGCCGCGGCTTTCTCCACCCAGCTCACCGGCCAGGGAGCCGCCGCCGCGCTCAAACGGGCCCGGGGGGTGTCCCGCTGGCTGGTGCTCCTGGAGGCCGGGCGCCTCACCGGCGCCGTGCCCACAGGGGCGCGCTGAACCTCACCCGGCCCGCCATCGATCACCCATCGGTCACTCATCCGTCATCTATCCGTCGCCTATCCGTCGTCACAGAGCGTCAGCGGGGCCTATGGGCCCGGCGCCCATGGCGGGGGGCGCACCACCGGGGCCGCGAGTCTCGGCGAGGACCGGAGGCCCCTGGAGGCCATAGACTCGCGCGCGATGACCCACTCCACCTCCGCTGGCGCCACCCCCATGAACAATGACGCCCCGGCGCCCCCGCCCCGCCACCTCACCCAGGAGACGCTGGGCCAGGCGGGCCGCCGGGGCCCGCTGCGCTACGGCGAGCGCGTCCAGGTCACCGACTCCAAGGGCCGCAAGCACACCTTCGTCCTAGATGAGCGCGGCTACTTCCAGTCGGTGCGCGGCTCCTTCCATCACCGCGAGGTGGTGGGCCTTCAGGAGGGGACGGTCATCACCACCGAGACCGGTCACGAACTCCTTCTGCTGCGCCCTCTACTGGCCGACTATGTGCTGTCCATGCCGCGCGGCGCCCAGGTGGTCTACGCCAAGGATTCCGGTCAGGTTATCGCCCTGGGTGATATTTTCCCCGGTGCCCGCGTCCTGGAGGCCGGGGTCGGTTCCGGGGCCCTGACCATGAGCCTGCTGTCGGCCATTGGTGAGGGCGGCCACCTGCTGTCTATTGAGCGGCGCGAGGACTTCGCCCAGATCGCCGCCTCTAATGTCGACTCCTGGTTCGGCGGGCACCATCCTGCCTGGGAACTGCGCACCGGCGACTTCGCTCATGTCGTGGCCGCGCACGTGGGGGCTGCGTCTATCGACCGGGTGGTCCTGGACATGCTCGCCCCGTGGGAGAACATTGGGGCCTCCGCACGGGCCCTGGTCCCCGGAGGCGTCTTCATCGCCTACGTGGCCACCGTCACCCAGCTCTCCCGCACCGTGGAGGCCCTGCGACACTCGGGACTGTTCACTGAACCCGAGTCCTGGGAGTCCATGGTGCGCACCTGGAAGGTCGATGGCCTGGCCGTTCGCCCCGACCACCGCATGGTTGCCCACACTGGTTTTCTGCTGTCTGCTCGCCGCTTGGCGGCGGGCTCGGCGCCCCCGACCCGCAAGCGCCCGCCGGCCCGCGGCGCCTATGACGAGGGCGGCTACTGGCTGCCCGAGGACGTGGGGGAGCGCACCAGTACCGACAGAAAGGTCCGCCGGGTTCTGCGCGACTGCCGTGCCAAGCAACCCGCGGATGCCACCGTGATCCGGGGAGGCGCCGATGACGCCGACCGGGCGGATCAGGCAGATCAGGAGGTGCCATGAGTGACTCTCACTCCCTGGGTATGCCCGCCCCCAGCTTCACCAGCCACCAGCTGCGCGAAGCCCGCGCCGAGGCCATCTCGCTGGCGGCCAAGAACGAGCGGCTGGTGGCGGCCCTGACCGCAGCGCGCGAACGTATTGCCGAGCTCGGCGCCCAACTCGACACTGTCACCCTCCCACCGGCCACCTTCGGCCTTCTCACCGGGATCCCAGAGGGGCGCGGCCCTGGCGCCCCAGGGCAGGGCGAGGCCGCCGGCGCCAGTCCTGGCCCCGGGGCCGGCCAGGGCCGCGGCTCAACCCCCGGGGCCGATGGCGCCCCGCAGGCCCCTAACGCCTCCCAACAAGCCGCCGGGGCCCTCGAGCCGCCGGCGCGGCCCCAGGAGGTCGACGTGTTCCTGGGCGGGCGCCCCATGCGCCTGGGCCTTCACCCGGCTCTGGAGGCCGCCGCGCTGCGCGTGGGGCAACTCGTGGCCGTCAACGACCAGATGCTCGTCGTTGACGCGCTGCCCGAGCCCGTCACCGGGGAGGCCATCACCCTCGACGAGGTCCTCGACGGCCACCGGGTCCTGGCCACCACCGGCTCAGGGGCCACCCGGGTCTTGTCGCTCGCCGACGCCCTGGATCCCGAATCTCTTCAGCCGGGCACCACTTTGGCCGCGGACCTGCGCGCCAATGTCGCCACCGCCATTATTGAGCGCACCAGCGTCGAGCAACTCGTCGTGGCGGAGACCCCCGACGTCTCCTGGGAGGACATTGGCGGCCTGGCCGAGCAGATCGAGGCCATCCGCGACGCCCTGGAACTGCCTTTCGCCCACCCCGACCTTTACCGCTCCTACAGCCTGCGCGCCCCCAAGGGGCTGCTCCTGTACGGTCCGCCGGGATGCGGCAAGACCCTGATCGCTAAAGCCGTAGCCACCTCCCTGGCCTCGGCCGGCCGCGGCCCCGGGCAGGGGCGCAGCGCCGCCTTCCTCAATATCAAGGGCCCCGAACTGCTCAGCAAGTTCGTTGGCGAGACTGAGCGGCAGATCCGCGCCATCTTCGAGCAGGCCCGCAAGGTCGCCGCCGAGGACCGGCCAGTGGTGGTCTTCTTCGATGAGATGGAGGCCCTGTTCCGCACCCGCGGCACCGGGGTGTCCAGTGACGTCGAGACCATGATCGTGCCCCAGGTCCTGGCCGAGATCGACGGCGTGGAGTCCCTGCGCAATGTTGTCATTATTGGCGCCTCCAACCGTGAGGACATGATCGACCCGGCGATTCTGCGCCCCGGCCGCCTGGACGTGAAGATCCGGGTGGGCCGCCCCGACGCCGACGGCGCCCTGGACATCCTCTCCCGCCACCTGACCGCCGAGCTGCCCCTGGATCCTGATGAGCTCGCCGCTCACGGCGGTGACCGTGAGGCCACCGCGCAGGCCGTGCGCCGCGCTGCCGTCGACGCCCTCTACGCCCGCACCCCGACCACGGGGGTCCTGGAGATCACCTACGCCTCCGGGCTATGCGAAACCCTCCACCTGGCCGACCTCGCCTCCGGGGCCATGCTCGCGGCGGTGGTGGCCCGCGCCAAGACCGCCGCCATCAAGGACGAGCTCGCCGGCGGGCCCGGCGGACTGTCCACCCCCCGGATTCTGGCCGCGGTGGCCGCTGAGGCGCAGGCGAACGAGGAGATCGCGGGAGCGACCACACCTGAAGGCTGGGCGCGCGTCACCGGCCACCACAGCGAGCCCGTGCGCACCGTGCGGCGGCTGACCCCCGCGCTCGCCCCGGGGGGCCGAAACCTCCATGGCCCTACGGCCTCCTCCCCTCCTGGTGCCAATGGCCGGTCGGGCCCGCCAGGACGGGGGAGAGCATGAGCGCGTACCTGCCCCTGGGCCCGGTGACCCGACCCGTCGGCCTGGAGACCGAGTTCGGAATCCTGGAACCGGGAAACCCCTACGCCAACGCCGTGGCCATGGCCAGCCGCGTGGTTGACGCCTACGGCGAGATCTCACGCCCCGGCCTGCCCGGGGCGCCGGCAGTGCGCTGGGATTACGAGGGGGAGGACCCTCTGGCGGACCTGCGCGGTGGGCACCTGGAGCGCGCCAGCGCTCACCCCAGTCTTCTCACTGATAACCCGGCCCTGCCCGCCCCCTCCGGGCAGGAGCCCTGGCCCGCCCGGGAGGGCCCCCCGCCCGCGCCCTGGGGCGTCCGCCCCCGCCCCAGCGCCGCCGAGGCCGCCCTGCCGCGCGCCACCACCGCGGTACTCACCAATGGGGCGCGGTTCTATGTCGATCACGCCCACCCCGAATACTCCTCGCCGGAGACCCTCACCCCACGCGACGCCCTGGTGTGGGACCGTGCCGGGGAGGTGGTGGCCCGGCGCGCCATGCACGCCGCCCACCGCGACGCGTCCGGGGCGCCGCCCTGCGATGTCGTCCTCTACAAAAACAATGTCGACGGCAAGGGCGCCGCCTATGGTTCTCACGAGAACTACCTGGTGCGCCGTGATCTCCCCTTCGAATGCCTGGCCGCGGCCCTCATCCCCTTTCTGGCCACCCGCCCCGTCTACGCCGGCGCCGGGCGGGTGGGTATTGGCCGGCGCTCCGAAATCCCCGGCTTCCAGATCAGCCAACGAGCCGACTACGTGGGGTGCGACATAGGCCTGCAAACCACGTTCAACCGGCCCATCGTCAACACCCGCGACGAGCCCCATGCCGACGCCGCCCGCTTTCGTCGCCTCCATGTCATTAATGGGGACGCCAACCGCTTTGACGTTCCCATCTACCTCAAGGTCGCCGCCACCGACCTGCTCCTGTGGTATCTGGAGCGCGCCCACGACCGCGGTGAGGGCCGTGGCGCCCTGGCGGACCTGGAACTGACCCGCGACCCCGTCGAGGAGCACTGGGCGTTTTCCCGGGACACCACTTTGACCTACGAGCTGCCCACCGCCGGCGGCCCTATGACTGCACTGGCCATACAGCGCGCCCACCTGGAGGCGATCACCGGGGCGGTTGCCGCCGACTTCGGTGGCACTGACGCGGGCAGCGCCGGTGAGCGGGTCGCCGCCGCCCTGACCCTGTGGGAGGAGGTGATCACCGCCTTGGAGGCGCTGGCCGACGCGCCCGATGACCCGGCCGCCACGACGCGGGCCGCCGCCCTGGTGGAGTGGGTCGCCAAGCGCCAACTGTGCGAGGGTCTGCGCGCCCGGACGGGCTCGAGCTGGGAGGACGCCCGCCTGGCCGCCCTGGATATCCAGTGGGCCGACCTGCGTTCGGGAGCGAGCATTGTCGAGCGTCTCGACGCCGCCGGCAGGATCCGGCGCCTGTGCACCGACGCCGAGGTGGAGGCCGCCGCCGACATCCCGCCCACCGGGACCCGCGCGGCCATCCGGGGGGCGGCAGTGGCCGGCTGCCCGGCGGTGGTGGGCGCCTCGTGGAGCAGCCTGGTGCTCGACTCACCCGGGAATCCGGATCTAGTGCGTCTGAGCTTGCCCGACGGCGTTGTGGCCTCCACTAGTGAGATAGCCGCCATTCTGGAGGCGATTGGTCTGGGCGCGCCCTTGTGAGAGACACTGGTAAGACCATCTCCCACCTCCCGGCGCAGAAGACGAGCCCCTAATCCGAGGCTGAGTGCCTGAGGCGACAAGACGAGGACAGCACATGACACCGCAGAGCTCCCAGCAGGTCCACTCCGACGGCGGGTCTGAGGAGGACGCGCAGGCCGCCGGCGGCCAGGTCCAGGTCAGCGGCGTCGATGACATCCTCGATGAGATCGACGCCGTCCTGGAGACCAATGCCGCCGCTTTCGTCCAGGGTTTTGTCCAGAAGGGTGGCCAATGAGCAGACCCGGTCGGCGGCCCACAACCCGGCGCATTATTGGTATTGAAACCGAGTACGGCATTACCTGCGCCTCCACCACCGGAGGCCCGCCGCCCCTGGACGCTGACCACGCCGCCCGCCTGCTCTTCGAGCCCATTGTCCAGATGGGGCGCTCCTCTAACGTTTTCACCCGGGCGGGTGCGCGCCTCTACCTTGATGTGGGGAGTCACCCCGAGTTCGCCACCGCCGAGTGCGACCGGCTCGAGGACCTTCTGGCCCAGGACCGGGCCGGGGAGCTCACCATGGCGGACCTGGCGGCTACAGCCAACACCTACTTGGAGCAGGCCGGGATCCGTGGGCGCATCCACCTGCTCAAGAACAACCTTGATGCGGTCGGTGCCGGCTTCGGCTGTCACGAGAACTACCTTGTGCCTCGTCGCGGCAACTTCTGGAACGACGCCCGCACCCTCGTCCCGCACTTGGTGACCCGGCAAATCCTCGTCGGCGCCGGGCATATTCTGACCGGCAATCGTCAGGCCCCGGCCCGCTACGTCTTCTCCCAACGCGCCAACGACATGTGGGACGCCGTCTCCTCGGCCACCACACGCGCCCGACCCCTGATTAATACCCGCGATGAGCCGCACGCCGATGCCGAGCTCTACCGGCGCATGCACGTCATTGTCGGCGATTCCAATATCGCCCAGGGGTCGACCCTGCTCAAGACCGCCGCCATGGACCTGCTCCTGGACTACGTGGAGGCCGGCGGGAGCCTGACCGACCTCGCCCTGGCCGATCCCATGCGGGCCATCCGCGACACTTGTCACGACCTGAGCGGTACCGTCGCCCTGGAGCGCGCCGATGGGCGCACCATCACCCCCATTGAGCTCCAAGCCGAGCACTTGGAGCGGGTGCGCGCCCACGCCGAGGCGAACCTGGATCTCACTGAGCTACAGGCCGCCGCCCTGGACCTGTGGGAACGGGGCCTGGAGGCAGTGCGGTCCGGTGATCCGGCACTGGTGTCCACCGAACTCGACTGGGCGGCCAAGCACCGCATCCTCACTCGCTACGCCGAACGCTCCGGCTGCGAACTCGACGACCCGCGGGTCACCCGCCTGGCCCTGGCCTACCACGACGTCTCTGCCGACCAGGGGCTGCGCACCCGTCTGGAGGCTACCGGGCTGCTGCGCCGCTTTGTGGACGAGAAGGCCGCCACAGCAGCACGAACAACGCCACCGGCCACGACCCGGGCCCACCTGCGCGGCACCGTGGTCGGACGCGCCCAAGACCTGCGCCGCGACCTGACCGTCGACTGGGTCAATCTGAAGCTCGACGACGGGAAGAGCTCCCCCGTGGCCCTGCGCGACCCCTTCGCCGCACTCGATCCGCGCGTCAATGAGATCCTTGAGGCCATGGAGACCGGGGCGGCGCACGCCGCCACGCAAATGCCGGCAGGGATCTGAGGGGATCGCAGGAGGTATGAGCATGGGTGAGCACACCGCGTCCACCGGTGCGTCACAGGGGCGATCCCTTACGCGCCGTCAGCGCCGCGAGCTTGAGCGCTCCAAGCAGATCCCCGCCGTTGAAGCGGAGGCGCCGGACAACCCGGCGTCGTCTTCGGGGCCGGCGGCGCCACCGGGGCCCTTCTCCGGTGAGCGGCCCGCCTTCCCGCCCCTGCACGCGTTCGCAGATCCGCAAGCCCCCTCCGGGCCCGCGCCGTCGCCCCCCAGGCGCAGCCTGTCAGCGCCCGCGCCCCCCGAGGCACCGGACTCCGCCCCCCCGCCCAGGCGGGCCGCTTCAGCATCCTCGCCCAGGCGGGCCACCTCCGCCCCCTCGCCCAGGCGAGCCGCCTCCGCACCTTCCCCGGCGGCCTCCGAGCCACCGGCGGCACCCCGCGAGCCGCGTGAACCACCGGCGACCACCGGCGCTCAGCGCGCTATTGGCGCCACCCTGGGCCGGCCACGACCTCGAGGCCATGCAGCCCTGGTGCTGTCCATTATGGTGGCCCTGGCTATTGTCCTGGTGCCGGTGATTATTGTGCGCATGATCGGGCAGTCGGCGAATGTCGCAGTCCTGGCAGCGGACGCACCATTGAGTTCGGTCATGGAGGTGGCCGGGCGAGTTGGGGCGACCCCGGTCGTCTCCCTCAAGGGGCGACTCGCCCCCGCCTCCACAGTCACCGTTGACGTCCTCGTTGAGGGCGGGGGCCGCGAGTTGGCCACCGGGGACGCCGTGCTGCTGTCCGTCGCGGTCTTCTCGGGGACGGACGGTGCAAACCTGACGGGCACGGCCTCCGGCACACGGATCTACCGGGGCAGCCTCAGTGCGGAGAACCTGGGGGACACCCTGGCGAATGCGGTCACCGGTGCAACGGAGGGGACCCGCGTGGTCCTGCGTGCGCCGGTGACCATGAACAATGGGCAGCACGCCACTGAGATCACGGTTGTTGATGTACTGCCCACCATTGCCCAGGGCCAGGAGGTGACCGCCGACCCTGCTATGCCCGCGGTCTCCATGGGGGAGGATGAGCAGGTCGCGATCTCGGTGGCGGGCCTGCCGGTGCCCACGCGTTCCAGCGCCGCCTTCCTCATTCAGGGCAACGGGGCCCAGGTCACCGCCGACTCCACCGTCATCGCCCGCTACGCCACGGTGAGCTGGGCGGATGGCACCGTGCGTGCGAGCACCTACGGGGCCACAACCGTTCCCACCACCATCAATATGGCCGACACCATGTCCGGCATCGCCGAGCACCTTGTAGACGTCCCAGTGGGCAGCCGTGTCGTCCTCGCCCTGCCCGCGGACCAGGCCCGCGGCGACGAGGCCATGGCGGTGGTCATTGATGTGCTCGCCATCGCTGACGCCTCCGACCTGGCCCCTGCCAGCGGGGACCCGCGTGTAGCGGTCACGCCCAACGCCGCATCCTGACCCTATTCCGACCATCGCCGGGCCCCGGCATAGGCCCGGCATAGGCGGCCCCGGTACAGATAGACGGCGCGGCTCGGCGCCCCGCCGTCAATGGGGCGCCGGCTCAGTCGGGGACGATGACAGCGCCCGGCGTGTAGGCAGAAACGCCCTGCCAGGATCGTGCAACCCCCGCCTCCTGACGCTCCCAGGAAGAAACGTCCCAGTCGTAGCCGTCGCGCTCCACTACCCGGGCGTGACGCAGGGGCGCCGGCGCGCACACGAGCACCCGCAGCACTATGAGATGCCCCAGATCCTGGGCCGCCGCGGCCAATGCCCCGCAACCCTCGACAATAAGGACGCCCCCGGCGGGCAGCGCCATGCAGTGCACGGGGCCCGGCCGCATGGCCCTCCAATCCCACGTCCGCAGCCGCGCAACCTCACCGCGGTCCATGGCCGCCAGGGCCTGGCGACACTCTTGGACGCCGTCGGCGAGTCGGTCCCAGCCGGGGACCAGCGCCTCGACCTCCAGGAGCTCCGTCCGCAGGTCGGCCAGCGCCTCGACCAGCTGGTGCGCCAGCCACGACTTGCCCGAGCCGGTCATGCCGTCCACAGCCACGACCAGCCCGCGGGCCGGAAGCACCTGCGGCTCAGGGGCGCGCAGGGCGGTGCGCACTGCCCGCCCCAGGACCGCCGCCGCGTCCCCGGCAGAGATCCTCTGTGCTGGAGTCATGGCCCCAGGCTAGAGGGCGTGGGCGTGGCGCGCTGCCGGCTCCGGGCGCGCCGAAGCGTTCGGCATCGCACGGCCGAGGCGTTCGGGGCCCGCCCCGCGCTAGTCTGGCGGAGTTCTCGCCCGCTTCCGGCGGGCGCACGCCCGAACCCAGGAGCCCCCACATGAGCGTCGCCATCCGCGTCATCCCCTGCCTCGACGTCAAGGACGGACGCGTGGTCAAGGGCGTCAACTTCAAGGGCCTGCGCGACGCGGGGGACCCCGTCGAGCTCGCCCGACGCTACGACGCCCAGGGCGCCGACGAAATCACCTTCCTCGATGTTTCCGCCTCCTCCGAGGGGCGCGCCACCATGATGGACGTCGTCTCGGCTACTGCGGAGCAGGTCTTCGTGCCGCTGACCGTGGGCGGGGGAGTGCGCAGCGTCGAGGACGTCGACCGGCTCCTGCGCGCCGGAGCGGACAAGGTGGGTATCAACACTGCGGCACTCGCCCGCCCTGAGCTCCTGGCTGAGGTCGCCGGGCGTTTCGGCAGTCAGGTCGTGGTTCTCTCCGTGGACGCGCGCCGCTGCCCGGAGGGGGTGACGACACCTTCCGGCTATGAAGTCACCACCCATGGCGGGACCCGCTCCACGGGCCTTGACGCCGTGGCCTGGGCGGCACGGGCCGCCGAGCTGGGCGTCGGGGAGATCCTGCTGAACTCCATGGATGCTGACGGCGTCACCGGCGGCTTCGATCTGCAGATGCTTGACGATGTGCGCCGCGAGGTACATGTGCCCCTTATCGCCTCCGGGGGCGCGGGACGACCCGAGGACTTCGCCGCCGCCGCCGACCATGGCGCGGACGCGGTGCTGGCCGCCAGTGTCTTCCACTACGGCACCATGACCATCAGCCAGGCGAAGAAGGCCCTACGTGATGCCGGACACCCGGTGCGCTAGGCGGGTAACGTCCTGCCGCGTTTTGCGGAAAGATACGGGGAGTACTCCCCATCTTCTGTGCGGCCTCGTGCACTAGGGGCAGGAGACTGGTGTGTAGGGTGTGTCTGGCCATGTGCAAGGGAACACCATGAGACGGTACCCTCACCGCAGGTGGCGTGTCGCCGTATGTCCGGTGTTCCACCCGGCTCCCTCAACCAACTGACAGGAAGCACGACTATGACAAGCTATGACCCGAACCAGAATCCCTATGGCGGCCAGGGCGGAGACCCGAACGCCTACCCTCAGGGCGCCGGCGGCATGTACGCCCCCGGCGTGAGCCCCTTCACCCAGTCCACCGAGAAGAACAGCCTGGGCGGATGGGCCCTGGGGCTGGGCATTGCCAGTATCGTGTGCTGCGGCCTCTTCACCGGCATCCCGGCCCTCATCTGCGGATTCATGGGCATGCAGGCCGCCAATGAGGGGCGCGCCACGAACAAGGGCATGGCCATCGCCGGCATGGTTCTGGGCGGACTTTCCATTGTGTGGACCATTATTGCGATCTCTTCGGGTCTACTCACCGGCATCCTCAACAGCGGTTCCTGACGGGTTCGGCCCTGCATGCGCAATGGCGCACTCCCCGATGCCACGGTCATGAGCCACCGGCCCCCGGGCCGGGCCCTCACCAAGGCGCTCATCGGTCTATCGCTAGTGCCAAGTGCCGCCCTCATTGTGCCGGGCCTGCTGCCCGCCACGGGGGCGCGCCCGGACCTGTGCATCCTGCACCGGGTGACCGGCATGTGGTGCCCCCTGTGCGGCGGCACCCGTGCCACTGGTGCGCTGCTGCGCGGCGATCTGACTGAAGCACTGGGCTACAACGCCTTCGCCCTGGTCACTGATGTGATCCTCGCGCTGGTGCTCTTGCGCTGGCTGCTCGCATGGCGCAGGGGCGGGAGCCGGGCACTGGTTTCACAGCGCGAGCTCATCGCCTACTGCGTCCTGGCGTCCACTTTCGCGGTCGTGCGCAACCTGCCGGGCATGTGGGTCTATCTTGGCCCCCTGCTCGGCCCCGCCGGTTGAAACACCGTCCCCGACCAGGCCGCGCAGGCCGACGTCGCCTGTTCCGGCGCCGCACTCCGGCGCCGGAACAGGCGACGTCGTCGTGTCACAATGCCCGCATGACTCCTGCCAGCGCCCCCACGGACACCCTCCCCGGGGAAGGCCCCCTGCCCGTTGAGCTCACCGAGCGTCTCAAACGCGACCCCCAAGGGCTGGTTTGCGCCGTCATTCAGCAGCATGACACCCGTGAGGTGCTCATGGTCGGGTGGATGGACGACGAGGCCCTGCGGCGCACCCTGACCCAGGGGCGCGTCACCTTCTGGTCCCGTTCCCGGGGCGAGTACTGGCGCAAGGGGGACACCTCCGGCCACTACCAGTACGTCAAGGCAGTCCACATGGACTGCGACGGCGACGCCCTGCTGGTCGAGGTGGACCAGGTGGGGGCTGCCTGCCATACCGGTGCGCGCACCTGCTTCCTGGCCGGCGGGGACCTGGGCGCCACTGTCGGGGAGCGGCCGGCCACGTCCTGAGAGCCCGGACCGCGGATTTGCCTCACGGCCCGCCCGCCGACGACGATGGCGTCATTGGCGCTAACGCGGAAGGTGCACGCATGATCGGTTTCGAGGACCTGACCCTCGCAGCGCGCGCGGCCGTCGCCGTCCGCGAGCAACTCGTCCCCCTGAGCGAGTTGCGCCGCCTGGTGCACAGTTGCCCCACCGCACAAGACGCCGCCGCCATTCTGCGCACCTCCGGCCGCGCAGTCTCCGTGATCGCAGAGGTCAAGCGGGCCACCGCCACCTTCGCAGACCTCTCAGGAGTCGGAGACCCCGGCGTCCTCGCCCGTTTCTACGAGGCCGGGGGCGCCGCCTGCGTTTCCGTGGTCACCGAGCCCTCACGGGCCCACGGCAGCCTGGCGGACCTCAATGCCGTGCGCGCCGCCGTCGAGGCCCCGGTCCTGGTTAACGACGTTATTGTCACCCCCTACCAAGTCCACGAGGCGCGCGCCCATGGTGCGGACCTGCTCACGCTCGACGCCCGCCTGGAGCCCATTGTGCTGGAGTCCCTGATTGAGCGCACCCACTCCCTGGGGATGCTCGCCGTGGTCGAGGCCCACTCCCGCCGGGAGGCGATTACGGCAGCGGAGTCGGGGGGACGGGCCATCGCCGTGGACGCCCGCGACCCCCGGACCCTGCGAGTGGACCGCTGCCGCTTCGAACAGGTTGCCGAGGTCCTGCCCCGGTCCATTATCCGTATCGCCGCGGGCGGCGTGCGCGGCCCTCACGACGTCATGCGCTACGCCCGCTCCGGGGCCGACGTGGTCCTCGTGGGTGAGGCCGTGATCCGCTCGGCCGACCCCCAGCGCTTCGTCGCCGAGCTCGTCGCCGCGGGCAGCCACCCGGCCCTCCTGCCCCCCGCCCACCGAGAGGTTCTTTGAGTGCCCACCATTCTCACCGCCGATCTCACCGCCGCCCTGGCCACGGCAATCGCCGGCCCGCGGCCGACCTCCCTGCCCAGCCCCTCGCAGGGGGTGTGGTACCTGGGTCCCATCCCACTGCGCGCCTACGCCCTGTGCATCCTGGCCGGGGTGGCCGTAGCCGTATGGTGGACCGACAAGCGCTACCGGGCCCGCGGGGGAGGGGCCGAGCAGGTTCTCGACGTCGCTCTCCTCTCCGTTCCCATTGGCATTCTGGGGGCGCGCGCCTACCACGTCATCACCTCCCCGGACGCCTACTTCGGGCCCGACGGCGACCCCGTGCGCATTGTGCAGATTTGGAACGGGGGCCTGGGCATCTGGGGAGGCGTCGCAGCGGGGCTGGCGGCCGCTGCCTGGCTGCTGCACCGTCGGCGTCTGCGCCCCGCCCCGCTCTTCGACGCCGCCGCCCCAGCCCTACTGGTGGCCCAAGCCATTGGGAGGGTGGGCAACTGGTTCAACCAGGAACTCTTCGGCGGCCCCACCACCCTGCCCTGGGGCCTGCAGATCGACGCCGCCCACCGGCCGAAGGGCTACGCGCCCGGCACCCTGTTCCACCCGACCTTCCTTTACGAGGCCCTGTGGAACCTGGCCGGCGCCGCGGCACTGGTGGCCTTGGACCGGCGCCTGCGCGCCCGGGGCGGAGCCAGTGGCGGACGGGTGCTGTGGGCCTACCTGGTGGTCTACACCCTGGGTCGGGTGTGGATCGAGGGCCTGCGGGTCGATGAGGCCCAGATTGTGCTGGGAGTGCGCCTCAATGTGTGGACCTCCATTTTGGTCATGGTGGTCGGCGTCATCGGCTTCCTGGTCACCTCACGCCGCGGCCCCAGCGACCAGATCCACCGCACCGCCCAGGATGCCCCGGCCCCTGGGGCGGGGGACCCCACCGCTCCGGCCCCCGGGGCGAAAGACACCTCCCACGAGACCGCCGACAGCGGGGAGAACCCGGTGACAACGCTCCCAACCTGAGACGATTGACGCCCGCCCCTCCTCACGAGGGCGGGCGTCAACTAGCATGGGGCCATGCGCAGAGCGAAGATCGTATGCACCCTGGGCCCCGCCACTGATTCTCCCGAACAGGTGCAGGCGCTCGTAGACGCCGGCATGAACGTGGCCAGGATCAACCGCTCCCACGGACGTGCAGAGGACCAGGAGGAGGTCATCGCCCGCGTACGCGAGGCGGCCGAGGCCTCCGGGCGCGCCATCGCCATCCTCGTGGACCTCCAGGGACCCAAGATCCGCCTGGGGAAGTTCGTCAACGACCAGAAGGTCATGCTCCACAAGGGCGACGAGTTCACCATCACCACCGACGACGTTCTGGGCACCGTCAAGCGCTGCTCAACTACTTTCAAGGGCCTGCCCGGGGACTGCCGCCCCGGTGATCGCCTTCTCATTGACGACGGCAATGTCGCCGTGCGCGTGGTGGCCGTCACTGACACCGACGTGGTCACCAAGGTTGAAGTGGCCGGTTACGTGTCCAACCACAAGGGGCTCAACCTGCCCGGCGTGGCGGTCTCCGTGCCCGCCCTGAGCGAGAAGGACCGTGAGGATCTGCGTTGGGCCATTAAGATCGGCGCCGACCTCATCGCCCTGTCCTTTGTGCGCAATGCCGACGACATTAACGATGTCCACCAGATCATGGACGAGGCCGGTGTGCGCATCCCGGTCATTGCTAAGATCGAGAAGCCGCAGGCAGTCGATAATCTCTTCGACATTGTCTCCGCCTTCGACGGCATTATGGTGGCCCGCGGCGACCTGGGCGTGGAGATGCCGCTGGAGTCGGTGCCACTGGCCCAAAAGCGCGCCATTGAGCTCGCCCGCCGTCAGGCCAAGCCCGTCATTGTGGCCACTCAGGTGCTGGAGTCCATGATCCAGAACCCGCGCCCCACGCGTGCCGAGGCCTCCGACTGCGCCAATGCCATCCTCGACGGCGCCGACGCCGTCATGCTCTCCGGCGAGACCTCCGTGGGCGCCTACCCGATTGAGGCCGTCCGCACCATGGCCCGCATTATTGAGAACGTGGAGGAGAACGGCGGCGAGCGCATTGCCGAGCTGGGCTCCTACCCGCAGACCCGCGCCGGCGCACTGACCCGCGCCGCCGCCGAGATGGGCGAGCAGCTCGACGCCGCCTACCTGGTGACCTTCACCCAGTCCGGTGACACCGCCCGCCGCCTGTCCCGTTTGCGCACCACCATCCCCTTGCTGGCTTTCACTCCTCTGCACTCCACTCGCGCCCAACTGGCCGTGTCCTGGGGGGTGTCCACCTACGAGGTGCCCGAGGTCAAGCACACCGATGAAATGGTCGCCCAAGTCGATGAGCTTCTGCGGGCCAAGCACCTGGCCAATGAGGGGGACACAGTGGTGATTGTGGCGGGGCTACCGCCCGGCACGCCGGGCTCAACCAACTCCCTGCGCATTCACACCGTCGGCGAGAAGGCCATTTTCGAGCACTGAGACCGGTGACGCCGGTGGGCCCCGCTCTTTATGAGCGGGGCCCACCGGCGTTGTGACGCGGAAACGGGGCGTCCAGACACGAAGACAGGGGCGCCCAGGGGCCTGCGGGCCGCCGCATAGCCGTTGTGTAGCCGCCGCATAGCTGTATATGGCCGTATATACGGGCATATACAGCTATGCGGGCCCGCGGGGCGCTGGTGCCTCCGGTGGGACTCGAACCCACACTGGTCCGATTTTGAGTCGGATGCCTCTGCCAATTGGGCTACGGAGGCGCGCCGCCGTGTGGATCGGCGGCGTCACGCTAATGAGCATACTAGGATCGGTGCGTGAGTAACGAGTCCACCGCACCAAGTCCCCGTAGGGTCCTCGTCGCAGAGGACGAGACCCTCATCCGTCTCGACATCGTCGAGACCCTGGTAGACGCAGGATACAGGGTCGTCGCCGAGGCCGCCAATGGTGAGGAGGCCGTCCGCCTGGCCGCGGAGCACGAGCCCGACCTGTGCGTTATGGATATTAAGATGCCGGTCATGGACGGCATTACTGCCGCCGAGCGGATCATTGACCAACACGATTGTGCTGTGGTCATGCTCACCGCTTTCTCCCAGACCGACCTGGTCGAGCGGGCCGGGGCGGCCGGAGCCATGGCCTACGTGGTCAAGCCCTTCACTCCCGCCGATCTCATCCCCGCACTTGAGATCGCCATGTCCCGGCACGAGGAGATCCAGTCCTTAGAGGCCGAGATCAGTGACCTCACCGAGCGCTTTGAAACTCGCAAGCGCGTGGACCGGGCCAAGGGCCTGCTCATGGAGAAGATGGGCCTATCGGAGCCGGACGCTTTCCGCTGGCTCCAAAAGACCTCCATGAACCGCCGCCTGACCATGCGGGAGGTCGCCGACGCCGTCATTGAGCAGGTCGGCGATTCCCCCAAGCGATCCTGAGCCCACGCTTCCGCCCCTGTCCGCCCACCCCAATGGCGGCGTGCCCGTGACCGGGGCAGGATCTCAGGTGAACAGACTCCGCAGGGTGCCGCGCCCCACCAGCCGTCCGTCCTCGTCGCTGATCGAGACCTCGTAGACCGCGGTGCGGCCGCCGCGATGCACAGGAACCGCGACTGCCGTAACCCAGCCGCGATACACAGGGCGCAGGTGGCTGACCTGCAACTCCGCACCCACCGGCACCAGGCCCTCAGGGGCCGCCTGCCGTGAGGCCACCGAGGCGGCCGTCTCCACCAGGGCCGCGGTGGCCCCGCCGTGAAGAGTCCCGGCCACCTGGAGAGCACCCTCCACCGGCATGCGCACCACGGTGCGCTCCGCCCCCCGCTCGAGAACCTCCATGCCCAAAGTCGCCATGAGCGTGCCGGCCTCGGCGCTCTCCAACCCCAGGCGCATAGCGCTGGCCGCCGACACCGCCGAGCCGGCCGGCCGCGGATCGGGGTAGGGGCGCACCCCCGGTGGGGGGAAGGCGACTGCCATCTCCGCTGAACGGCCGGTGCGCCGCCCACCGTCGGCCCCCGGGGCGGCGACGGAGTCGGGGGAGGAGGGGCGGGCAGCATCGGGCTTCTGATTACTCATACCCGTAGGCTGGCACGGTGAGCACCACGACGACCAGCCCGCCGAGCGCGTCACATAACACGCTCCTCCTCATTGACGGCCACTCCATGGCCTTCCGCGCCTACTATGCGCTGCCCGTGGACTCCTTCGCCACCTCCACCGGCCAGCCCACCAATGCCGTCCACGGTTTCACCTCCATGTTCCTGTCACTGCTGGAGCAGGAGACCCCCACCCATGTGGCGGTCGCCTTCGACCTGGCCGGCGGAACCTTCCGCACACAGGAGTACCCCGAGTACAAGGCCACCCGCGATGAGACCCCGCAGCCCTTCGTCGGGCAGGTCGAGCTCATAGAGGAGGTCCTGGCCGCCATGGGGATACCCGCCATTACCGCCCCCGGCTATGAGGCCGATGACATCCTGGCCACCCTGGCCGCCGCCGGCCAGCGTGAGCACATGGAGGTGCTCTTGTGCTCCGGGGACCGCGACACCTTCCAGACCGTGACCGAGCACTGCACCGTGCTCTACCCCGTCAAAGGCGTATCCACCATGCGCCGCATGACGCCGGCGGAGGTGGAGGAGCGCTACGGCGTGCCCCCGCAGCGCTACCCTCACCTGGCTGCTCTCGTGGGGGAGACCAGCGACAACCTTCCCGGCGTACCCGGGGTCGGGCCCAAGACCGCCGCGAAGTGGATTAAGCAGTACGACGGCCTGGACAGCATTATTGCCCGCGCTGATGAGATCAAGGGCAAGGTCGGCCAATCCTTGCGCGACCACCTCGACAACGTCCTGCGCAACCGCCGCCTCAACCGGTTGGTCACCGACCTGGATCTGGGCCTCGACCCGGACGTCGACCTGCGATTGCGCGGCGCCGACCGCGCCGCTCTCGCCCGCGTCATGGAGTCCCTGGAGTTCCGCACCCTCCATGCCCGGGCCCTGCGCACCCTGCCCTTCACCGACACCGCCGACCAGGCGCCCCCCGCCGACGGCTCCGAGGACGACCTGGCCTCCCGCCTGGCTCACCTGCCCACCACCGTGCCCGGAACGGACCTGGCCCCCGGCGCCCTGGGGCAGTGGTTGGCCGAGCACCTGACTGGTGACACCCCACTGGGGCTGTCGGTCACCGGCACCATGCGCCCCGGTGAGGGGGACGCCGTGCTCGTGGCGCTCTCCGACGGCGTCACCGCCGCGGCCATTGACCTGGCCCTCATCTCACCGGAGGACGAGGCGACCCTGGCGGCGCTGCTCTCCGACCCCGCCCGCACCAAGGTCGTCGCCGACGCCAAAGGCGCGTGGCACGCCCTGCGCGCCCGGGGACTCGCCCTTGACGGCGTGAGCGCCGACCCCTCCCTGGCCGGCTACCTGTGCCGCCCCGAGCAGCGCAGCTACGACGTCGACTCCTTGGCCCAGCGCTGGCTCGGAATTGAAATGGGATCCGTTAGCGCCAATGCCCCGGCCGAGGACGCCCAGAGCGCCTTCGATTTGGAGGCCCTGACCCAGCAGGCCCCGCCGACCGCCGCCCTGGAGGCTGCGCGCCGCGCCGCCGTGCTCCTGCCCCTCCAGGCCGAACTCGACACCCAGATGGGCCGCCGGGGTGTGCGCGAGCTCTTCACCGCCCTGGAAATGCCCGTGGCGGCGTGCCTGGCGGCGATGGAGGACGCCGGCATCGCCGTGGACGACAAGGTCCTCGCCCAACGGCAGGTCGAGCTCGACGCGCGCGTCACGGCGGCGGCGGCCCGCGCCTATGAGGCCGCCGGCCACGAGCTCAACCTCTCCAGCCCCAAACAGCTCCAAGCAGTGCTGTTCGACGAGCTCGGCATGCCCAAGACGCGTCGCACCAAGACCGGATACACCACTGACGCCGGGGCGCTGGCCAACCTCTTCGCCCGCACCGGCCACCCCTTCCTGGAGAACCTTCTGGAGCACCGCGACGCCATTAAGCTGCGACAGACCGTTGAGGGGCTGCGCAAGGCGATCCTGCCCGACGGGCGCATCCACACCACCTTCCAGCAGACGGTCGCCGCCACCGGCCGCCTGTCCTCCACCGACCCCAACCTGCAGAACATTCCCGCCCGCACTATTGAGGGTATGCGCATCCGGGAGGCCTTCACCGTGGGCGAGGGCTACGAGTGCCTCATGACGGCCGACTACTCCCAAATCGAAATGCGCATTATGGCGCACCTATCCGGTGACGAGGCCCTTATTGAGGCCTTCCGCAGCGGAGAAGACCTGCACCGCTACGTCGCCGCCCTCGTCCACGATATTGACGTCGAGGCCGTCACCGCCGAGCAGCGCAGCCACGTCAAGGCCATGAGCTACGGCCTGGCCTATGGACTGTCCACCTTCGGGCTGGCCCGCCAGCTCGGCATTGAGAACGGCGAGGCCGCCTCCCTGCGCGACCGCTACTTCGCCCGCTTCGGGCGGGTGCGCGACTACCTGGAGTCCGTGGTCGAGGAGGCCCGCCGCGACGGCTACACCCAGACCATGTTCGGCCGCCGCCGCTACCTACCGGATCTGGCGAGCACCAACCGCCAGCGCCGCGAGATGGCGGAGCGCGCCGCCCTCAACGCCCCCATCCAGGGCAGCGCCGCAGACATTGTCAAAAAGGCCATGATCGACGTCGAGCAGGCCCTGGGGGAGGCGGGGTTGACCAGCCGCCTCCTGCTGCAAATCCATGACGAGCTCCTGGTCGAGGTCGCCCCCGGTCAGGCCGACGCCGTTGAAGAGCTCCTGCATGAGCGCATGGGGGCGGCGGCGGAGCTGTCGGTGCCTTTAGACGTGTCGGTGGGGCGGGGTGCGAACTGGCGGGAGGCCGCCCATTGAGGCGCCCGGCACCGCAGGCCGACTGGCGTCCTGCCGGGCGGGGCGGACGTTGACGTGAGACATCCCACTGCCGTCGATGGCTGACATTGATGGCGGTGAACAGTCACAGACTGGACTACCCCTGGTAGAGTCCGATGTGTGCGCCCCTGGGCGCCTGCGGCTGTCCCTGTCCTTGGCGGGACTCTCGGGCACCCGACTGCGCCGCGGAACCAGTCCGGGCTGGCTCCCGGTTCGGGGGGATGCATGGTAACTATCGTCCCGACCCCCTTTCCGTATTCGGAGCAACCACTCAATGACCACCACCACGCCCACCCCCGCCCCGGTCGCCGTCAACGACATCGGTTCGACCGAGGAGATCCTCGCCGCCGTCGACGAGACCATCAAGTACTTCGACGACGGTGACATCGTCGAGGGCACTGTTGTCAAGGTCGACCGTGATGAGGTCCTCCTGGACATCGGCTACAAGACCGAGGGCGTTATCCTCGCTCGCGAGCTGTCCATTAAGCATGACGTCGACCCCGATGAGATCGTCTCGGTCGGCGATGAGATCGAGGCCCTGGTTCTCCAGAAGGAGGACAAGGAGGGCCGTTTGCTGCTGAGCAAGAAGCGTGCCCAGTACGAGCGCGCCTGGGGCACCATCGAGCGCGTTAAGGAAGAGGACGGCGTCGTCACCGGCACCGTCATTGAGGTCGTCAAGGGTGGTCTCATCCTCGACATCGGCCTGCGCGGGTTCCTCCCCGCCTCCCTGGTCGAAATGCGCCGTGTGCGCGACCTCCAGCCCTATGTGGGCCGCGAGCTCGAGGCCAAGATCATCGAGCTGGACAAGAACCGCAATAACGTGGTTCTCTCCCGCCGGGCCTGGTTGGAGCAGACCCAGTCCGAGGTCCGCACCAACTTCCTCCAGACCCTCCAGAAGGGCCAGGTACGTCCCGGTGTGGTCTCCTCCATTGTCAACTTCGGCGCCTTCGTGGACCTGGGCGGCGTGGACGGCCTGGTGCATGTCTCCGAGCTGTCCTGGAAGCACATCGACCACCCCTCCGAGGTCGTCGAAGTGGGCCAGGAAGTCACCGTTGAGGTCTTGGATGTTGACTTCGACCGTGAACGCGTCTCCTTGTCGCTGAAGGCCACCCAGGAGGACCCGTGGCAGGCCTTCGCCCGCACCCACGCCATTGGTCAGGTGGTGCCCGGTAAGGTCACCAAGCTCGTCCCCTTCGGCGCCTTCGTCCGCGTTGAGGACGGCATTGAGGGCCTGGTACACATCTCCGAGCTGGCTCAGCGTCATGTTGAGGTGCCTGAGCAGGTCGCCAAGGTCGGTGACGAGGTCTTCGTCAAGGTTATTGACATTGATTTGGAGCGCCGCCGTATCTCCTTGTCCCTCAAGCAGGCCAATGAGGGCGTGGATCCCGCTTCGGAGGACTTCGATCCCTCCCTGTACGGCATGGCCGCCGAGTACGACGAGAACGGCAACTACAAGTACCCCGAGGGCTTCGACCCGGAGACCAACGAGTGGCTTGAAGGCTACGACGCCCAGCGCGAGGCCTGGGAGGCCGAGTACGCGGCGGCTCACGCCCGCTGGGAGGCCCACAAGGCCCAGGTGGCCAGGGCCATGGAGAATGACACTGAGCCCGACACCGCCCCAGCCGGCTCCACCTCCTACTCCTCGGCCCCTTCGGAGGCCTCGGGCACCCTCGCCTCTGACGAGGCGCTGGCAGCGCTGCGCGAGAAGCTGACCGGCAACTGACGGGCCACTGAGCCCACGGTTGTGGGGCCCCACCCGTTCGGGTGGGGCCCCACAACCGCTGTTGCCCAGATCCGACTGCGGGCCGGAACAGCAGCGGCCTCTCCCAGGTCCGGGCGCCTGAGGGCCGCTAGCATCATCCGTGGTGGACTGCGCTCCCCATCGCACCCGCTAAGTGCCTGTGCCAGGCTGACTCGCGGGTGCCGGAGCGCCTGGATCTGAGTTGATAGGGAGGACCGATGACGAGCTGGGCCGAGGTGTCCACGCTGCTGACGGATATGGGTGACCCCCGCAGCCCGGCGCGCACGGGAAACCTGTACACCGCGTTGGTGGACCAGCCGCCCCAGGAGGACCTGCCCGGCGACATGACGGCCAGCATTATCCACAGCCTCACCCAGATCGACCGGCCCTGGCTGGCGACTCTGGGGGAGGACCCCGACCGCAGCCGAGCCGACATTGATCGTGCTGTGGCGGCCTGCGAAAAGCTCCGTACTGACAACGGGCACTCCGCCCTGCCGCTGCGCTACGCCCGCGTCGAGTTATGCCCTACCCTCGGGCAGCGGGCCGACGCCATAGAGCAGCTGCGTGTGGCACGCCTGTTCTCCTTCGGGGAGGTCGATGCCAGCGCCACCTTGGCGGCCGCCAAAATGCACGACGACTTCTCCGGTGTCATCCGCACCACGACGGCAGTAGTCACCCGCCCCGACGCCGACCCCGCAGGCACCGCCCGCAACCTGGCCGCCAGCCTCCTGCCCTACCTGGCCCAGAACCGCAAGGTCGAGGCCGAGGACGCCATGATGTCCCTCGGTCTGATAGAAATCCCCGATTTCATGCGCATCCGGGTCCTGGGCGACCAGATGGAGTACCTGGGTCTGTCCGGGCAGTGGGAGCGGGCCTTCGCCATTCTGCGCCACACCGACCTGACCGACGCCTCATCCTCCAGCGCCTGGTCGCTAATGAATGGTGCCGCGGGGACCGCCGTCGTTCTCAGAGAGTCGGTGCGGGCCGGGTACGGCGCCAACGCCCTGGGGTCGACCATCTCCTGGACCACGCCCTGGGGGCCGGCCCTGCAAGTCACTGGTTGGGACACTGTCGCCCACGCCTATGACGCCGTCACCGCCTTCGCCCGCACCCTGGCCGTCCGTTTCGACCGGCGCAACGACAACAATGGCGTGTCCCTGCGCATTGAGACCCGCATGGCCTCCGAGATCGCGAGCCTGGCCACCCGCTCCTACGGCACTGTCACCGGAGGCGCCGCAATCCCCTCCGCTCGCCTGCTGAACCGGGGGGCCCTGCTGGAGGAGGTCAATGACCTGTTGGTCCTGGCACGCGGCTACGGCCTGGACTCGGTGCGGGAGCGGGCCATCTCCACTGCCGAGACGGTCAGCCAGTCGCTGGCCGAGCTCACCGACGACTCCCAGCTCGAGATAATCGTGGACCTGCGCATCGCCTTCTCCCGATTGCTCACGGCCCTGGGCGCCCACGAGCGCGCCGAAGCCGAGGCCCTGGACACCACCGAGTTGTGCCTGTCCCAGGGGTGGTTGGAGTTGGGCTGCGCCTCTATGGTCATTGCCGCCCAGAGCGCCGCCAGCCGGGGCGACCATGCCGGCGCCACTGTCCACTGGCAGCGCATCCATGAGCTCCTCACCGACTGGGGAACCATCCGCATGGGGGAGCGCCTGGGGGCTGTCATTAATGCCATCGGCGACCCCTGCGGCTCGGTGCGGCTCCTGACCGACCTGGCCGAGATCACCGCCGAGGGCGTTGAAACAACACCCGCCCGCGCCTCCGCTGCGCGGGAGGTGTGCAGGCGGGCGCGCGCCGAGCTCGAGCGGTGCCGGTCGGTTCCCGACGATGTCTCCCAACGACTTGCCGCTGTTGAGCAAACTATTGCCCCCTACGGACGAGGTCGATCCGGCCGGCGCCGCGCCGGCGGCGAAAGGACGGCGGCAACGCCTGACAGGGCGAGCCGGCCGGAGAAGCGCGAGTGAGAGAACCGCTTCACGTGCGGGGCGGTGACCCCGCCCTCGCGCACGCCGTGCAGGTGCATGCGGGTGGCCGGCGAGCGCCCGCGCCGCTAGCCTCACCGCATGATGCAGACGCAGGACGCCCTCGGCTCTCAGGGCCCCGCCCCGACGGCCTCAAAGGCGGTCAATGCGCCAGTGCGGGTCCATGTCACCGGTTTCGAGCCTGTTGACGCCGCCGCGCCCAACGCTTCGCTGGACGTCGTGCGGCTTCTGCCCGAGAGCATTGAGTTGGCGGGGGGGCGGGCCATGGTGACCCGAGAGCTCCTGCCAACGGCCTTCGCGGGAGCGGCGGCGGCCAGCCGCAGCGCCATTGAGTACCTGCGCCCCGACGTCGTCGTGCATGTCGGCCTCCGGGCGGGGGGAGGGGCGGTGACGTTGGAGACCACCGCCCACAATGAGGCGACGGCGCACCACCCCGACACCACCGGGTTTCAGCCCAACGGTGAGGCGCTCGTCCCCGGCGGCCCGCCCCAGCGCCGGGTCGCATGGCCGGTAGCGGCGCTAGTGGGCCGGCTCGGCGCAGCGGGCCTGCCGGTGGCCCGTTCGGACGACGCCGGAAGGCACATCTGCAATGCCGCGCTCTATGCGGCGCTCGACGCCGCCGCGGGCGTGCCGGAGGCGAACCGGCCCGTCGTCGGCCTCGTGCGCGTGCCGGCCAGTGGGTCCGTGTCCCAGTCGGAGGCGGTGCGGGTGCTGCGCGCGCTCGTGATCGAACTCGCCGACCTGGTTCGCCGTCGTCGCGCCGCGGCCGCGGGCATTGGCAGGCTTCGGGTACCACGCGGTGACCGAGCACTGCGCGTCGGACTCACCGGCGGCATTGGCTCGGGCAAGTCGACGGTGGCGCACCTGCTCGCGGTGCGCGGGGCGCACGTCGTGGATGCGGACGTTATCGCCCGTGAGGTGGTCGAGCCCGGCCAACCCGGGCTCACCGAGATCGTCGCCGTGTTCGGGACCGCGATCCTGGCCGCCGACGGCGCCCTGGACCGCAGGGCGCTGGCCGAACGCGTCTTCCATGACCCGGCGGCTCGCAGCGTCCTGGAGGCAATACTGCTGCCGCGTATCGCCCAGACGGCGGCCTGGCGCATGGAGGCGGCGAGGGCGGGGGGTGTGGCCGTCTACGATGTTCCTCTCCTCGTCGAGGGGGGGATGGAGGATCTTTTCGATTGCGTCCTGGTGGTTGAAGCGCCCCGCGCCATGAGGCTGGCGCGGCTGCGGGAACGGGGCCTGTCGCGGAATGAGGCGGAGGGCCGTATGGCCGGCCAGGCCAGTGACCAGGAGCGCCGTCGAGCAGCCGATATTCTGCTCCCCAACAATGGCAGCCGGCAGGACCTCGCCGGCCGGGTCGACTGGCTGTGGGAGCACCGGCTCGCCGCCGGCCCGACATGAGTCAAGGCCACGCCATGGTGGCCGCTGCGCTACAGGTCGCTGCCTCCCCATTCAACTGCGGTGAAGCCGGTACGGGCGGGTGCGGGGGTCAGGACCTGCTCGGGCACAGGAGCGGCCGGGGCGTCAGAGACAAGGATGTAGACGCGGATGAAGGTGGTCGGGGTGATCTCCTCACCGGCGGAGGCGAAGCGGTAGCGAGCAGTATTGGTGTACTGGTCGCCTAGGAAGGTCACCAGGGCCTCGCCCCGCTCGGCGATCCGCGGCCCCCAGAAGGTGATGCACTCGGCGGCCTCGCGGTCGTTGAGACCCAGAACGGCGAGCTTGTCCTCCAGGAAACCGGTGGCGTCGCCGGCCTTAACAACAAAGCCGGTGTCCTGCGCAAAGGCGGTGCTGCTCTCACCCTCCCAGAACAGTGAGGGGTAGTGGCGGCCACTGGCGTCGGTCAAGTCCCCATCTGGATGGGCCGTCACCGCCCATGACACGGTGCCGTCGGGCATCTGCTCGGGCTGCGGATAGGTGTAGGTGAGCCGGCCGTCATAGTCGAGTTCCACGGTGACATCGGTCATCGTCTCGGGATACAGGTACAGCACCGGCTTGTACGACTTCTCCGGTTCTCTTCTCGTGCCGCAGGCGGAGGCGGCCAGGAGAACCGTGGCCTGTCCGATCAGGGCGAGTGCACCGCGCCTGCTTGTCATATGGGTTGGAATCTTCCCCAGGGTTGGCATGGGTGGGAATCCTCTCGGTCGACGCCATTGAGGAGAGACGGTTGAACGGTAGCCTCCACATTCATCCGCAACTATGGGAAGTGCTACCCGGGCTCACGACGGGTCGGCGGCGAACCGGTACTCTCACAGCCGGCCGGCCCAATGCGGGCTCAAGAATACAAGAGTATGGGCTCACGTATGAGGACGGCAATGCGAACCGGGGGCAGGGGCACCGATATCGTGGATATCGGGGATATTGTGGATATCGTGGCCGCATGAGCGATGGAGCGTTCCACACTCTGCCCCTCGACAAGTGGCAGTGGCATCCCTCACCGGTGGCCGGACAGGTCGTCTACGCGGTCACCACCGACCGGGACGGCTCGGCGAGCCTGGCGCCCAAGAGCTGGGTATCCATGGCGGCGTTCACCGGACCAGTCATCGGCTTCGGCTGTCAACAGCACCATCGCACCTGCCGGAACGCGACGGAGACCGGCCGCTTCACGCTCTGCTTCCCCACCGTCGAGCAGGCGCGCGCGGCGCAGGCGGTAGCGTCGGCCCCTCACGCCGCCAGGCTCACTGTGTCCGGCTTGACGCTGAGTACACCCCTCGACGGCGCCGCGCCGCATCTGCTGGAGTGCCCGGCGTACTGCGAGTGCTCCCTCATCCGCACAGTCGGCTTCGACGGGGGAGAGGTGTTCCTCTTCGGGCGGATCGAGTTGATGGCGGTCCACGAAGAAATCTGCGGAATGCCCGCCGCCGAGGCCTACGCCCGGTTGGCCCCCGCCTTCTTCCTCGAGCCGGGCGCCATGGCGGGACTGGGGGAGGTGCTGCGCCCCGATGCCCGATGACGTCGCCGTGGCCGCGTAGCCTGGGGTCATGCGTCCTGTTACCGAGCTCCAGCGTGCAGCCAAGCCCTTCGAGGTCGTCAGCCCTTACCGGCCCAGCGGCGATCAGCCCACCGCCATTGCCGAGCTCACCAAGCGGCTGAGCGCCGGGGAGAAGGACATTGTCCTCTTGGGGGCGACCGGGACCGGCAAGTCCGCCACCGCCGCCTGGCTGGTCGAGCAGGTGCAGCGCCCCACCCTCATCCTGGAGCCGAACAAGACGCTGGCCGCGCAGATGGCCGCAGAGTTTCGCGAGCTGCTGCCGGGCAACGCGGTGGAGTACTTCGTCTCCTACTACGACTACTACCAGCCCGAGGCCTATGTCCCCCAGACGGACACCTTTATTGAGAAGGATTCCTCCATCAATGATGAGGTCGAGCGCCTGCGCCACAGCGCCACCAACTCGCTGCTGACTCGCCGAGACGTGGTGGTGGTCTCCTCGGTGTCCTGCATCTACGGCCTGGGCACGCCCCAGGAGTACGTGGACCGCATGACCCCTTTGCAGGTGGGCCAGCGCATTGACCGCGACGACCTCCTGCGCCGGTTCGTGTCCATGCAGTACACCCGCAATGACATCGACTTCACCCGCGGCACTTTTCGCGTGCGCGGCGACACCGTCGAGATCATCCCCATGTACGAGGAGCTCGCCATCCGCATTGAGTTCTTCGGGGACGAGATCGAGGCCCTGTCCACCCTTCACCCGGTGACCGGGGAGGCCATTGACGCCGCCGACCAGGTGTTCGTCTTCCCCGCCTCCCACTATGTGGCCGGCCCCGAGCGCATGGAGCGCGCCATAAACGGCATTGAGGACGAGTTGGCCGCGCGCCTGGCCGAGCTTGAGCGCGCCGGCAAGCTCCTGGAGGCGCAACGCCTGCGCATGCGCACCACCTACGACCTGGAGATGATGCGCCAAATCGGCTCGTGCTCTGGCATTGAGAACTACTCCCTGCACATTGACGGCCGCTCTCCGGGCACGCCCCCCAACACGCTCCTGGACTATTTCCCCGAGGACTTCCTCCTGGTCATTGACGAGTCCCATGTGACGGTCCCGCAGATCGGCGCCATGCACGAGGGGGACGCCTCGCGCAAGCGGACCCTGGTCGATCACGGTTTCCGCCTGCCCTCCGCCTTGGACAACCGGCCCCTGACATTCACCGAGTTCGAGGACCGCATTGGGCAGACCATCTACCTGTCCGCCACGCCCGGGGACTACGAGATGGGCCTGTCCGACGGCGTCGTCGAGCAGATCATCCGCCCCACCGGCCTGGTCGACCCCAAGGTGGTGGTCAAGCCCACCCGGGGGCAGATCGACGACCTTCTGGAGGAGGTGCGCACCCGCGTGGAGGCCGATGAGCGCATCTTGGTGACCACCTTGACCAAGCGCATGGCCGAGGACCTGACCACCTATTTGGCGGACCGGGGGGTGCGCGTGGAGTACCTGCACTCCGATGTGGACACTCTGCGCCGCGTCGAGCTCCTGCGCGAGCTGCGCCTGGGCCAGTTCGATGTGCTCGTGGGCATTAACCTGCTGCGCGAGGGCCTGGACCTGCCCGAGGTGTCCCTGGTGTCCATCCTGGACGCGGACAAGGAGGGGTTCCTGCGCTCCACCCGCTCCCTGATCCAGACCATTGGCCGCGCCGCCCGCAATGTGTCGGGCGAGGTTCACATGTATGCGGACACGGTCACCGCCGCCATGGCTGAGGCCATTGAAGAGACTGAGCGGCGGCGCACCAAGCAGATCGCCTACAACGAAGCCAATGGCATCGACCCGCAGCCGCTGCGCAAGAAGATCGCCGATGTCACCGACATGCTCGCCCGTGAGGACGTCGACACCGCCGAGCTGCTGGCCGGCGGCTACCGCGGACACGAGGAGAGGCGTGTGCGCGCCGGCCGCAAGAAGGCGGCCGAGGCGACCGTGCGCGAGAGGCTTGCCGGCGCGGCCCAGGGGGACTTGGTCGAGCTCATCTCCGAACTCACCGAGCAAATGCATGCCGCCGCCGAGGACCTCCACTTCGAGCTCGCCGCCCGCCTGCGCGACGAGATCCAGGATCTGAAGAAGGAACTGCGCGCCATGCGCGCCGCCGGCTGAGCGCATTCGGCACCCGCCGCGGGCCGGCGAGGGACAGGGGGCGCACAGTCCATCCGCGCACGTGACCCGGAGCCGCCCGGCCATGAGCCAGGGGGGGGCGAAGGCAACGGGCCGGCGACTCCGCCGGCCCGCAGCGCACCCCACCATGAGCCGGGGGACGGGAGCCGTCTCGGACCCGCCGTTGCCGATGCCACAGCCGCCGGCGGGCCCGACCCATCGTCGCCACAGGGTCGGGACGTTAAACTCATAATCGTCTAACGGAGGGGAGTACTCCCACCAACGGCGACGTCGTCATCACGGCGGACCGACTGGCCCGCAGGCCCGCGGCCCCCCGGCGTCGCAGGCCATCACGCCACGGCGACCAGCTCGACGGGGATGGCGGGAAGAGACCTCCGGTACTCGATCCGTACCGGAGGAGCACACGTGGAGGTCCACGCTCTCGGCTGGCTGGCCCTGGCCGCCATTATCCTGACAATGATTACCGTCGACATCGTCGGCCATGTCAGGACCCCTCACGAGCCCAGTGTGAAAGAGGCAGCCGGGTGGTCGGTGGCCTACATCGCCATGGCGGTGGTCTTCGGCGGCATTGTCTGGGCCGTCTGGGGGCACGTGTACGGTGCAGAATACTTTGGCGGCTACATCACTGAGAAGGCCTTAAGCGTCGACAATCTCTTCGTCTTCGTCATTATGATCTCGGCCTTCCGGGTGCCCCGGAAGTATCAGCAGGAGGTTTTGCTGGCGGGCATTGTCATCGCCCTGGTGCTGCGCCTGGTGTTCATCCTCGTCGGCGCGGTCTTCATCCAGAACTTCTCCTGGATCTTCTACATCTTCGGCGCCTGGCTACTGTGGACCGCCATCTCCCAGGCCCGTGAGGGGGTCGAGGAGCCCGAGGAGCACTCCCCGGAGGAGTACAAACCCACCGGTTTCGTCAAGCTGGTGGCCAGAGTGGTCCCCATGACCGACGGATTCGTCGGCGGCAAGATCATTCACCGCGCACGTGGGCGCACCATGATCACCCCGCTGCTCCTGGTCATTATCGCCATTGGCACCGCCGACGTCATGTTCGCCGTCGACTCCATTCCGGCGATCTACTCCCTGACCAAGGAGCCCTACCTGGTCTTCGCGGCCAACGCCTTCTCCCTGCTGGGCCTGCGCCAGCTCTACTTCCTCATTGACGGCCTGCTCGACCGCCTCATCTACCTGCACTACGGCCTGGCCGCCATCCTGGGCTTCATTGGTTTTAAGCTCATTAACCACGCCCTGCACGAGAACGAGGTTTTCTTCATTAACGGCGGTGAACACTGGGACGTCATCCCCGAGCCGAGCATCGTCACCTCCCTGGGCTTCATTGTGACGGTCATCCTCATAACGGTGGCCGCCTCCATAATGGGATCCCGCAAGCGGGTCAAGAAGGAGAAGACGGCTGCCCTGGAGGCGGCCCAGGCATGAGTACCGTCCCCGCACACACCCCCGCCCACCCCGGCCTGACCCGCGCCGAAGTAGCTGAGCGCGTGCGCAGGGGGCAGACCAACGCCTACGAGGAGAAGACCTCCCGCTCCGCGACCGAAATCCTGAGGGCCAATGTTCTGACGATTTTCAACGGCATTCTCGGTACCGCCCTGGTGCTCATCCTCGTTCTCGGGCACTGGCCCGACGCCCTTTTCGGCTTCGTGCTGCTGATCAACACCACCACGGGGACCATTGCGGAGATCCGCGCCAAACGCGCCTTGGACCGCCTCGCCGTCCTGGAGGAGCCCTTCGCCCACGTCATCCGCGACGGTGAGGAGACCCGTATCGACATTGCCGAGGTCGTGCTCGACGACGTCGTGCGCCTGCGCAGCGGCGAACAAGTCCCCGCCGACGGGGAGGTGCTGGCCAGCGACGGCTTGGAACTCGACGAGTCCATCCTCACCGGCGAAACCCGCACCGTGCGCCCCGCGAAGGGGGACCGGGTGCTTTCAGGGACCACGGTCACCGCGGGCACGGCCCTCATGCGCGCCACCGCCGTCGGGGGGGACGCCTACGCCCACCGCCTGGCCCGCGAGGCGCGCCAGTACTCGGTGGTCGTCTCCGAGCTCCAGTCCGGCACCAACCGGGTCCTGCGGTGGATCTCCTGGGTCATCGTC
This sequence comes from Actinomyces oricola, assembly GCF_004104015.1. Classification (GTDB taxonomy): domain Bacteria; phylum Actinomycetota; class Actinomycetes; order Actinomycetales; family Actinomycetaceae; genus Actinomyces; species Actinomyces oricola. The sequence goes on from NZ_RYFV01000001.1 coordinate 157,679, forward strand.
CCGGTGGCCCTCCTGCTCGTCTGGTCCCAGATGCGGCTGGCCGGCGGCCCGGCCGAGGCGCTGAGCAACGGGAGCTGGAAAGCAGCGCTGGTGGCCGGCATTGCCGGCGTCGTGGGCATGGTGCCCCAGGGCCTGGTCCTGCTCACCAGCGTCAATTTCGCCACGGCCGCCATGGCCCTGGCGCGCCGGCGGGTGCTGGTCCAGGAGCTGCCGGCCGTGGAGGTCCTGGCCCGCGTCGACACCCTCTGCCTGGACAAGACCGGCACCATTACCACCGGCGGCATCACCTTGCGGGAGCTGCGCTCGGCCAGTGGCGCCGAGCCCGATGAGGAGCTGCGCGCCGCCCTGCGGGCGCTGTGCGCAGGCGCGGACGCCAACGCCACCGCCAAGGCGATCCGTGCCGGCCTGGACACCGGCAGCGGTGCCCCGCCCACGCCGCCGGAGAACGTCATCCCGTTCTCCTCGCGCCGTAAGTGGTCCGGGGCCCGCCTGGGCGCCATCACCTGGGTTATGGGCGCCCCCGAGATTCTTTCGGAGCAGTGCCGGGGCGGTGGCCTCGCCCTGGAGCGCTCCGACCAACTTGCCTCACTGGGGGCCCGGGTCGTTGCGGTGGCCAGCAGCGAGCAGCCGCCCACCACTGATGAGACCGGGGAGCCGGTTCTTCCCCAAGGGCTCACCGCCCGCGGCGTCGTCGTCCTCAGTGAGAGGGTCAGGCCCGATGCGGCCCGGACCCTTGACTATTTCCGCGACCAGGGGGTGGACGTCAAGGTCATTAGTGGGGACAACCCCGTCACCGTCGGCGCCGTGGCCAGGTCGGTGGGGTTGCGTTCACCGGACGGCGGCGAGCCGGTCGCCCTGGACGCGCGGGAACTGCCCACGGAGGTCACTACCGTGGCCGAGCAGGAGGCGCTGGGGGAGGTGCTTGAGGGCGTCCAGGTGTTGGGTCGAGTCACTCCGGAGCAGAAACGCGCCATTGTCAAGGCGCTTCAGCGGCGCGGGCGCACCGTGGCCATGACCGGCGACGGCGTCAATGACGCCCTGGCTCTCAAGGAGGCCGACCTGGGCATCGCCATGGGCAATGGGGCGCCCGCGACTAAGGCCGTGGCCCGGATCGTGCTCCTGACCGGGGAGTTCTCAGCACTGCCGGGGGTGGTGGCCCAGGGTCGGCGCGTCATGGCGAACACCGAGCGCATTGCCTCCCTGTTCCTGGCCAAGACCATCTACGCCTCCCTCATCGCAGTGGTCGTGGCCATGACCGCGATCGCCTACCCCTTCCTGCCGCGCCAGTTGACAATCGTCTCCTCCCTGACCATTGGCGTCCCCGCCTTCATCCTGGCGCTGGCGCCCAGCGCCCAGCGCTACCGGGCCGGTTTCCTGCCGCGGGTTCTCAGTCTCGCCGTGCCCGCGGGCCTGGTGGCGGGGTTCTCCACTCTGGCGGCCCGCACCTGGCTGGCGCTCAGCGGGGCTAGCGCAGCCCAGGTGACCACTGGTGCCACCCTGGTGCTGGTGGTCTCCGGCCTGTGGCTGCTCACGCTCACCTCCCGGCCACTCCTGGGGTGGCGCCTGGGCCTGGTCGGGGTCATGGCCGGTGCGGCCGTACTGGTTGTTCTTCTGCCGCCGGTGCGGGCCTTCTTCTGGCTGGCCTGGCCCGCGCCGAGCACCTGGCTCGTGGTCGCGGTGGTGGCCGGGGCCGCGGTGGCGGGGATCGAGGCGGTGCACCACGGGCGTTCGCGTCTGGTGCCCTCACACCGGCGCCCCTGAGTCAGGTCTCAGGCCAGGCGGCCGATCACCGGGTTCCACTGGCGCACGACGCGCTCGGCAATGAAGCCCGCCTGGTTGAAAGGATCCTCCTCCAGCAGGGCCAGCGCCCCGGCCTCGTCCTCAGCACGCACCACAATCAGCGCGTTGTGCGTACCCACGTAGGGGCCAGCGGCCAGGAGAAGGCCCTTGTCGGCCAGGGCCCCATTGAAAGCGCGGTGGGAGGGGCGAACCTGTGCCATCTCCTCGTCCTTGTCGGTGACGTAGTGGTACTCCACGGCATAGATCATGCTCATGGACCCACCCTATCCGCCGACGGACCGCATCCGGGCCGGGCGGCGCCCCCGGGGGCGCACGGAAGCGGCGGTCTTGCGCGCCGTCGTCTTGGCGCCCAGGGCCCCGGACGGCGCCCGGAAGCAGTCGGCCGGACCCGCCCTGCGGAGAAGCGGGGCGAGTGGTCAATCACTCGCCAACGACAGTCGAACAGGTGTTTGACTGTCCCGCGCCCCCACCTAGACTCGTGCCCCGTGAGCGATTCCCTCATCATTCGCGGCGCCCGGGAGCACAACCTTCAGGGCATTGACCTCGACCTGCCACGCGAGAAGATGATCGTCTTCACCGGACTGTCCGGCTCGGGCAAATCCTCGTTGGCCTTCGACACCATTTTCGCCGAGGGGCAGCGCCGCTATGTGGAGTCCCTGTCCTCCTACGCCCGCCAGTTCCTGGGCCAGATGGACAAGCCCAACGTCGAGCTCATTGAGGGGCTGAGCCCGGCGGTGTCCATTGACCAGAAGTCCACCTCCCACAATCCGCGCTCCACCGTGGGTACCGTCACTGAGGTTTACGACTACCTCCGCCTCCTCTACGCCCGCGCCGGCGTGCAGCACTGTCCCGTGTGCAACGAGGTGATCTCCTCTCAGACCCCTCAGCAGATCGTCGACCAGGTCGGGGCCCTGCCCGAGGGGACCCGTTTCCAGGTGCTCGCCCCCGTGGTCCGGGGCCGCAAGGGCGAGTACTCCGAACTCTTCGAGGAGCTGCGCGGCCGGGGCTTTAACCGGGTGCGCGTTGACGGCGAGGTCTCGCGCCTTGATGCGGTCCCCGCCCTGAGTAAGAAGCTCAAGCATGACATTGAGGTTGTTATTGACCGCCTCGTGGTGCGTGAGGGCATGCGCCAGCGCCTCACTGACTCCGTCGAGACCGCCCTGGGGCTTGCCGACGGGCTGGTCATCATTGAGCAGGTGGACCTGCCCGCCGATGACCCGGCCCGGGAGCGGCGCTACTCGGAGAAGCGCGCCTGCCCCAACGAGCACCCTCTTCAACTCGACGAGATGGAGCCCCGCACCTTCTCCTTCAACGCCCCTTACGGCGCCTGCCCGGTGTGCACGGGGATCGGTACGCGCCTGGAAGTCGACCCCGAGCTGGTGGTCCCCGATGAGGATCTCACCCTCGCCGAGGGCGCCATCGCCCCGTGGTCGGGGCACCAGAAGTACTTCATTCGCCAGCTGGCGGCCCTGGGTGAGGAGCTCGCCTTCGATGTCGACACCCCCTGGCGGACCCTGCCCGAGCGCGCCAAGGAGGCGATTCTGCGCGGGCAGAATTACGAGGTCAAGGTCAGGTACCGCAATCGCTGGGGCAGGGAGCGCATCTACTCCTCAGGTTTCGAGGGCGTCCTGGACTATGTCATGCGCAAGCATTCCGAGACCGACTCGGAGTGGTCGCGCGAGCGGTACGAGGGCTACATGCGCGAGGTGCCCTGCCCCACCTGCCAGGGCACCCGTCTCAAGCCCGAGGTGCTGGCGGTGCGCGTGGGCGGCATGTCCATCGCCGAGCTGTGCGACCTGTCGATTGTGGAGGCCCGTGACGCCCTGCGCGACCTGGGTCTGACCGGCCAGGCCCAGCGGATCGCCGGCTCTGTCCTGGCCGAGATCAATGCCCGCCTCGGGTTCCTGGTGGACGTCGGCCTGGACTACCTGAGCCTGTCGCGCGGGGCGGCGACCCTCTCGGGCGGTGAGGCCCAGCGCATCCGCTTGGCCACGCAGATCGGCTCGGGCCTGGTGGGCGTGCTCTACGTCCTGGACGAACCGAGCATTGGCCTGCACCAGCGCGACAATCAGCGCCTCATTGAGACCCTGGAGCGCCTGCGGGACCTGGGCAACACACTGATCGTCGTGGAGCACGACGAGGACACGATCCGCTCCGCCGACTGGGTGGTGGACATTGGGCCGGGCGCCGGGGAACTGGGGGGGCGGATTGTCCACTCCGGCACCTTCGCGGGCCTGTTGGAAGCCTCCGGCTCGGTCACCGGGGACTACTTGGCGCGACGTCGCCGCATTGAGGTCCCCCCTCAGCGGCGCCCGCGGGGCAAGGGGCGCGAAGTCACCGTCGTCGGCGCCAAAGAGAACAACCTCAAGAACATCACGGTGAGCTTCCCCCTGGGAGTGTTGACCGCGGTCACCGGGGTGTCGGGCTCGGGGAAGTCCTCGCTGGTTAACGCGATCCTGTACCGGGTGCTGGCTAACCGCCTCAACCGCGCCCGGGGTGTGCCGGGCCGCCACCGAACCGTCAAGGGCCTGGAGAACCTGGACAAGGTGGTCCATGTCGATCAGTCGCCGATCGGCCGTACACCGCGCTCCAACCCCGCCACCTACACCGGCGTGTGGGACCACGTGCGCAAGATTTTCGCCTCCGTGCCCGAGTCCAAGGTGCGCGGCTACGCACCGGGGCGCTTCTCCTTCAATGTCAAGGGCGGTCGCTGCGAGGCCTGCAAGGGGGACGGCACGCTCAAGATCGAGATGAACTTCCTGCCCGACGTCTACGTTCCGTGCGAGGTCTGCCACGGTTCACGCTACAACCGGGAAACTCTGGAGATCCGTTACAAGGGCAAGACGGTGGCCGACGTCCTGGAGATGACCATCCACCAGGCCGCAGACTTCTTCGCCGCCACCCCGGTCATCGCCCGTCATCTCAACACCTTGGTGGAGGTGGGGTTGGGCTACGTGCGTCTGGGGCAGTCGGCCACGACGCTCTCCGGCGGTGAGGCGCAGCGAGTCAAACTCGCCACCGAGCTCCAGCGCCGCTCCACGGGCCGCACCATCTACGTCCTGGATGAGCCGACGACGGGCCTGCACTTCGAGGACATCCGCAAGCTCCTGGCCGTGCTTCAAGGGCTGGTGGACAAGGGCAACTCGGTGATCGTCATTGAGCACAACCTCGACGTTATTGCCAACGCCGACTGGGTCATTGACATGGGCCCTGAGGGCGGCAAGGGCGGCGGAACGGTGGTGGCCACCGGCACCCCGGAAGAGATGGCCCGCAACGAGGCCTCCTTCACCGGCCGCTTTCTGGCTCCGCTCCTGGAGCGCCGCTGAGCCCCGTGAACACTCGTGAACAGACGGGCCCCTACCCGCGGGGAGGTCTGCGTTGCTCCTGATTGGCGTAGTGCGTGTAGGCCAGGGACAGCAGAAAACAGACGACTCCAGCGGCGGCCAGGGACAGCACCCTGACCAGGGAGGTCTGGTCGCCAATGTCGACCAGGGCGAGCTTAAGAACAGTCACCAGGACGAGCACGAGCCCGTAGTGCCGCAGGGCTGTCGCCCCCATCCGAAAGCCCAGGACAATGAAGGCGGCTCCAATGAGCAGGATAGTGGCGCTCATGAGCACTGAGGTCAGACTGGTCCCGGTGAAGATTAGGACCGAGCCGGAGACGAGGATCGTCATCACAATGGCGGCGACGATCGCAATCTCACTGCGACGCCTCCACGGCCACACCAGCCAGGTGCCCGCGGTGGCCGCGGCCAGGGAGCCGACCACAAGGACCGACTGTTGCAGGGGCGCGTCCATGAGCCCCCCTGGGCTGAGACACACTAGGGAGACGGCCCAGGCGAAACCGGCCGTCGCCCAGATGCGGTTCGGGATCCTGGCGAGCAGTGGCTCGCCGCTGGCGCTCACCCCCAGGCGCCGCTTGATGCAGCGGCCTGTCAGCAGGGTGGCGGGCCGCAGCCCGGGGGCCCCTAGCCCCAGAAATACCAGGGCGGTAGTCAGTGCCGTTGCCAGCGTTATGGCCAGTGCCATCGCCCAGTCCGCAGTCAGGTACTGCGTTGAGCGCAGGAGCCGATAGCAGGACACGGGCAGTATCACCACGAGCTCTGCGCCCAGGCCCCACGCCAGCACGGAGAAGTAGGGCTTGACGGGCATGGAGGCGGCGGAATCGCGGTGCAGCCAGCTGTCCGCCGCGATCACGGGGAGTGGGCAGAGCAGGACTGCCAGGAGAAGGCTCACCAGCACGCCCGTGCTCTCGGTGGGCAGGAGCGCCGCGGGCAGCCCCAGGAGGGCGAGGAGGAGCAGGGGGTAAGAGCGGTCGGCTTGTAGCGCCGGCAGGGCGGATGCGGCCAGCGCCACCATGAACACGAGCCACAGCCCGGCGCCGTCGGTACTGATCAGCCCGAACACGACCACGACCGCGGTGCAGCACAGCGAACTGGCTTCCGTTATTGTCCCTGCCTGGGCCGGCAGCAGGCGCGCCAGCAGGAGCAGGCAGAACAAGGAGCACACGGCCAGCAGCGTCAAGGTGAGGATGGTCTCGGCCTGGGGGCCGGGCGATAGGCGCGTCGGCCCCGGCCTGTTAAGAGCGGAGAAGAGCTGGAACAGGGTGAGCCACACGACGACGGGCAGGCCGCACCACAGTACGGTTACGGCGCTGCGCAGACGGGTGTGCCACAGCAGGGCGGTGACCACGTGGACATTCGCCATGAGGAGGACCATGGCCACGGTGACAACCAGCAGGGCACCGAGGAACGAGGTGAGGAGCATTGGGGGCATGGGCGCGGCGAGCAGGCAGGCGGCTACCACGACAATAGAGGTCAACGGGTACCACGCGGCGTGCTCGGAGGTGCTGCGGCGCGTGAGCACCGTCGTGGTGACGCTCAGGGCCACTGCGTCAGCGAGGATCAGCCACCAGAGCGTAATGGACACCTCGGGGCGCGCATGGGCGTAGCTGATCGCGAAGCCCATCGTCACCAGCCCGCCGACCATGGAGATGACCGCGGTGAAGACGACACGGGTCAGGTGGGACACGGCCAAGAGCAGCAGCCCCCATAGCGCCATGAGGCTAAAGGCGAGCGGAGCAGGCAGCATGCCGTCAAGAAGGACGGCGCCAATGATTGACACGAACCCCAGGCCGCCTCCGGTGCCGGTCAGGGTGGCTGCTGCCACGCGCTGGTGGGGGCGGGCCTGGCTGAGTCCGATGCCGGTGACCGTCATAACCAGGGCGATTGTTGCCAGGACAATGATCTTGACCAGGTCCGGGATGGAGTCCCAGACCAGTGCAAGAAGGCTGGCCCCGGCCAGGAGTACGAGGATCGCAGCGGCTATGGAGAGGGCGTACTTACCGATCTCATTCTCACCAATGGGCTGACGTGCGGGGCGGTAAGGGCCGGCGCCGGGGGCCGTTTGCGGCTTCGGGGTCACCTGCGGCTTCGGGGTCACCTGCGGCTTCGGGGTCACCTGTCCGTAAGCAGCCGGGCCCTGGGCGGCCGCCTGGGCCGCCGGGCGCTGCGGAACCGGGTATTGGGGGTCCCCGGGCCTCATGGCTGCGGGCGCCGGGATTGCCGCGGGCACCGGGCCTGCTGGGGCCCGGGTGACCGGCTTGGCGGAGATATTGCGGTTGGGCGCCGGCCCGTTGCCCGGGGTTGTGCCGGCGCCATCCCGCCCCGGTGGAGTCCATTGGGAGGCCGCAACGCGGGCTCCCGGGGGCTGGAACCGGGAATCCGACGGTGGCTGGGGCGAGGGCGGGGCCTCGTGCGCGAGCGCGTTCTCGGGACTCGTCGGCTGTTCCGTACCTGTGGGGGAGTGGCCCGGCGCGGTTTCAACGAGCAGTTGCCGGGCGATCCAGTCGATCTTGGCTTCAAGCAGGTCGAGTCGTCTCATCACCGGGATGATCTCGGGAGATACAGGGGCTCCTGAGCGGGGAGCAGAGACCATGACGGCTCCTCGGGCGAGGGATGGCAGATAACACGAACAGATTATGGGCGTGACTAGCCTTGCGCGAGCAGAACAACAACCCTGTGGATAACTGGCGACGACAGTCGCCACGAGACACTCAGAATCGAACAGAGACGAACAACATAGGACTTAAACCACCAACACGAGGTAGTCTTGGAGGCATGAGCGAGCAAGGACTCCAAGCTGCCCAACGCAAGATGCGCGACGCCGGCGTCGCCCAACAGGCCATTGACGTTTTCACCCACTACTACAGGGCCCTTGAAGAGGGGGCCACCGGCCTCATCCCCGAGGACACCATTGAGCCCCTGACCCGGATCGACTCCATTGAAGATGTCGAGGTCAGTGAGGAGGACGCCCGCCGGGCCCTGTCTCAGACCGTCCTCATTAAGCTCAACGGCGGCCTGGGCACCTCCATGGGCATGCCCAAGGCCAAGTCGCTCCTGCCGGTGCGCGGAGGCAAGAGCTTCCTGGACCTTCTGGTCGACCAGGTCATGGCCGCCCGTGCGCGCTACGGCGTGAGCCTGCCCCTGGTGTTCATGGACTCTTTCCGCACCAGCGAAGACACCCTGGCCGCTCTGGCGGCGCACCCGGGCATTGAGGTTGACGGCCTGCCCCTGGACTTCATTCAGAACCGGGAGCCTAAACTGCGGGCCGATGACCTCACTCCCGTGCAGTGGCCGGCGAACCCCGAGTTGGAGTGGTGCCCGCCGGGACATGGCGACATCTACACCGCGCTGCTGGCCTCCGGGGTGCTCGACGCCCTCCTGGAGCGCGGTTTCCGTTACGCCATGACCTCCAACTCCGACAACCTTGGGGCCGCCCCTTCGGCGCGTATCGCCGGCTGGTTCGCCGCCTCGGGAGCCCCTTACGCGGCCGAGCTGTGTCGACGCACTCCCGCCGATGTCAAGGGCGGGCACTTGGCGGTGCGCAAGGACGACGGCCGCATCATTCTGCGCGACACCGCCCAGACGCCGCCGGAGGAGATGCACTATTTCACCGACCAGTTCCGTCACCCCTTCTTCCACACCAACAACCTCTGGTTCGACCTGGAGGTCCTGCGCGACACCCTGAGGGAGCGCGACGGCGTGCTGGGCCTGCCGCTCATTAAGAACGCCAAGACCGTCGATCCCGCGGACCGCTCCTCCACCCCCGTCATTCAGTTGGAGTGCGCCATGGGGGCCGCTATCGAGGCCTTCGAGGGCGCTACCGCCATTGAGGTCCCCCGCAGCCGCTTTCAGCCGGTCAAGACCACCAATGATCTGCTGCTGGTGCGTTCCGACGTCTATGAGGTGGATGAGGAGGGGCTGCTGGTCCAGGTGCCGCAGGAGGCCTGCACCATTGATCTGGATCCGGCCTACTTCAAAACCATCCAGGACTTCGACGCCCGTTTCCCCAACGGTGCGCCATCGCTGCGCGGCGCCCGCTCGCTCACGGTTCGCGGCGACTGGACTTTCGGGGCCGGGGTAGTGGTAACCGGCGAGGCCGTCATCAAGGACGACGGCGCCCCCGGCGTCATCGCCGACGGCGCCCGGATCTGAGCCGCCCGCAGGCCCATGGGCGGGGCGATTCGGGGAGACTCCGGGAGGCCGGCTCCGCCCACGGGCCGCGCGCTACAGGCCGTGGGCGGCCCCGGCGCCCGGACCCGCCCGGGGCCCCGGCGCCTCGCGCTACGCTGGCCGTATGAGCCTGACCGACTCCGACGTTGCTGTCCTCGCCGCCGAGGCCGCCGCCTCGGTCCACCGTTCGCGGACCGGCGGGGGCCTTGAGCGGCAGTGGAAGTCCGGCGCCGACTTCGCCACGGACGTGGACGTCGCGGCCGAGGAGGCGGTTCTCGCCCTCCTGCGCGAGCAGCGCCCCGATGACGCGGTGGTTGCCGAGGAGTCCGGGCACAGCGGCCCCCGGGACGCTCAGCGGGTGTGGCTCGTCGACCCGCTGTGCGGCACCCTCAACTACGCCGCCGGTGAGGGGCCCTACGGCGCCTCGGTCGCCCTGACGCGCGGTGACGACGTCCTGGCCGCCGCGGTCGCGGAGCCGCATCGGCTGACCTGGACGGACGGGACCGAGGCCCGGACGCGTGTCGCCGGTCACGAGGGGCCCGCCGTCCCGAGCGCGTCCTCGCGGCTGGTGGAGATCCTCATGGAGACCGTCGACCCGGACGAACAGGGCTTCTCCTCGGCACGGTTCTGGCGGTCCTCGGCCTTCGCGACCCTGAGCCCCCGGTTCGTCGGCACCGGGATCACCCTGGCCTGGGTGGCGTGCGGGCTCCGTGCGGGCTTCGTCCTGCCAGGGCGGCGCGGGCCCAGCGTCCACTTCTCCAGCGGGATCGGGATCTGCCGCGCCGCAGGCTGCGTCCTGACCGGGCTCCGCGGCGAGCCGCTCCACCTGGCCCACGACGGCCTGGTCTGCGCCGCGGACGCCCGGACGCACGCCGAGCTGCTCGCCGGGGTCGCTGAGCAGCTCGGTGGACGACGGACGTAGGAGACGCAGGAGGACGGGGCGGGGATCGGTGAGGGCGCCCCGAGCCGGTCCCAGGATCCGCAGGAACGGGCAAACAGGCAAAGGACGAACAAAAAAGAGGCTGGGACCACGTGGTCCCAGCCCTTATTCCCCAGCATGCCCTGAAGGTAGGGGAGTGGGCGATACTGGAATCGAACCAGTGACCTCCTCGGTGTGAACGAGGCGCTCTAACCCCTGAGCCAATCGCCCTACGCGGGCAGTACGTTAGCCAGCCGGCGCAGTCGAGGGCAAATCAGCCCCCGGTGAGGTGGATCACCGCCACGTTGTTTGCATTTGCTCGGCGGGTGGGTGTTATGGTTCTCCAGCACCAGGTGGTTCGCAGTAGTTGCTTGGGTGTGCGGATGTGGCTCAGTTGGTAGAGCATCACCTTGCCAAGGTGAGGGTCGCGGGTTCGAGTCCCGTCATCCGCTCCGAGGAGCCGGGAGCAGCCCAGTCCCCTGCATCTCATTGGTGGGTTGGCCGAGAGGCTAGGCACCGGCCTGCAAAGCCGTTTACACCGGTTCGAATCCGGTACCCACCTCGGGCGATTGGCGCAGCGGTAGCGCGCTTCCCTGACACGGAAGAGGTCACTGGTTCGATCCCAGTATCGCCCACCACCTGGGTCCGTGGCCGCCATTGCGGGGCCACGGACCTTGTCGTCGCCCAGTAGAACACGCTCATGCCCGCCGTGCCCCTGGGCGCAGTGCAAGTCCGCGCCGGGTGGCGGCCACGGCAGCCTCCGCCGCGTAGCCTTCACTCATGCCCCGCACCGTCCCCAACCCGGCCACCATGCGCGCCGTCGCCCACCCGTTGCGCATGAGAATCCTCATTGAGTTGTGGGACGCTGACGCACCACTGAGGGCCAAGGACCTCGCCGAGGCCCTGGGGGAACCGGCGAACTCGGTGAGCTACCACGTGCGGCGCCTGCGCGACGCCGGGTACGTCCAAGACGCGGAGCCGCCAGAGGGCTCTACCGCACGTGACCGCTGGTACGAGGCCCCGGTGCGCGGTATCCAGGGCGCTGAGGGCAGTGAGGACAGCCCCGAGACTGCGGCCGCCTTCGGTGCCGTCATGCGCACCGTCCACACCCAGATCGCCGAGCAGGTGATCACCGCCCAGGAGAAGCAGATTGGGCCGCTGCTCCATGTCGACGGCTTCGTGTGGCTGCCCCAGGACGTGGCCGCGGCCTTCACCCGCCGCTTGTCGGAGATCTCCCGGGAGCTGCGCCGCGCGGCCGCCGAGGCCCGCGAGACCGCCGCGCCAAGCACTCCCTTCACCCGCTACACCTATGCGGTCAATCTCGTGGCGCAGACCAGGGACGGCGAGCCGCTGACTCTTCCCGCCGCAAAAGTCCCTCAGCGGGACGCCATTGAGGACGCCGAGGACATTGAAGATCGTGACGACATTGAAGGCGAGGAGGGGTAGGGCCCGGGCCGTCCACCGCGCGCCGGTACCGACACGAGCCGACCCGGTCGATCGGGTTCCGATCGGGTCCGCGCCCGGCCGGATCGGGCCCGCGCCCGGCCGGGTCAGGACACGGGCGCCGGTGGCCCGCTCATTAGCCCCAGGCGCTCGAAGGCCTTGAGCAGCCCGTCGTCCTCGACGTCGTCGGTGACCAGATCCGCGGCGGCCTTGACCTGCTCCGAGCCATTGCCCATGGCCACGCCCACCCCGCAGTGCTGGAGCATCCCAATGTCCACGGTGGCGTCTCCGAACGCGATTGAGTCCTGGAGATCAATCCCCCGGTGTTCCAGGAGCAGGTCAATGGCCTGGACCTTGTTGGCCTCATCGCGGGCCACATCCCCGAACAGGGCGTCATGCCCGCGCCCGCCCCACGAGCCCACGAGCAGGTCGGAGAACTGCTCGCGGGCCGCCTCGAGGTCGGCGTAGGAGGACAAGACGAAGCTGATCTTGTTCACGTCGTCGCGCACGAGCTCCTTGGTCAGAATCATCTCGGGAAAAATGTCGCTCACGTCAAGGGTGTCGGTGTCGGTGGTGCCCTTGCCCGCGGCGTAGGCGCGCAGGGCGGCGAGCGCCTGGTGGGCGAAGGCCGGCGGGGCGTAGAGGCCGGAGTTGGCCTCCAAGTAGAAGACCAGGCCGCGCCGGGTCAGCCAGGAGACGATCTGGGCGCACTGCGCGCCGCTGAGGTGCTGGTGGAGGAGGACTGTGCCGTCGTCCTCCACATAGGCGCCATTGCCGCCAATCATGCCGTCCAGGCCAATGGCCCAGATATGGGCGGGCATCTCCGCCTTGGAGCGACCGGTGCAGGCGTAGACGCGGTGGCCGGCTGCGCGTGCCCGGCCCACCGCCTGTGCCGCCGAACGCGGCAACCGGTTCTCATAGTCGACGAGGGTCCCATCCACGTCCAGAAAGATCATCCGGGGCCCGTGCCTCATTGCAGAAACCACCTTTCCAGGGTCTGGAGGACCCCGTCGTCGTTGTTGCTGGGCGCCCGGAAGCGGGCGTCTTGGGCCAGCGCCGGGTGGGCGTTGCCCATGGCCACACCGTATCCGCACATGGCCAGCATCTCCCGGTCGTTGAGGGAGTCGCCGAAGGCGGCGGCCTGGGAGGCGGGCACGGCCCAGCGCTCCAAGAGGCGGGTCAGGCCGGAGGCCTTGTGGCAGCCGGGCACAATGAGGTCGACACTCACGTTCCCACTGGTCACCGGTTTGACAATGCCGCCCAGACGCTCGCTCAGGCGGGCGGAGAAGGCGTCGGCGCGCCCGCGGGGCACCAGCAGGGAGAACTTGAACAGCTCCCCGGCCACCTCCCGCAGGTCCGGCACGCGCACCATGCGCGGGTAGTAGAAGGACAGTTCCTCAAAGGTCTGCCGGCTCAAGGACTCCTCGGCGAACCCACCGCCGGGGCCCGAGGCGATGAACTCCACCTCCGGCTCGTCCTCAAGCACGTCCAGGACGGCGAGGGAGTTTGCGCGGGACAGCCAGGCGGTGAAAAGCGTCTCGTCGCCGGCGCGCACCATGGCACCGTTCTCCGATACGAAGGCCATCCGCTCGCCCTCGGGACCGAAGAAGGAGCGCAACTGCTCGTACTGGTTGCCGCTGGCCACCACCAGGCGGCAGCCGGCGGCCTCCATAGCGGCGTGGACGCGTTCGAAGCGTGGCCGGTCGTAGGTGGACCCGGTGCGCAGGAAGGTGCCGTCCATATCGACGGCAACAACGCGCACCGGTGGCCTGGGCGCGTTGGGGACCTGGGGGAGGGCTGCAATGGGCGCGGACGGTGGACTCATGCCCAGGGACGGCGGACTCATGCCCAGATGGTACGGCCCACTGCGGGGCGCGCCGCCACGACGGGTCGCCTGGGCGTGCCCTGACGGGGGGTGAACCCCGTACGCTGCCGCCATGGCCGACCCCTCCACGTACCGCCCTGCGCCGGGGGAGATCCCCACCTCGCCCGGGGTCTACCGCTTCCTGGACAGTGAAGGACGCGTCATCTATGTCGGCAAGGCCAAGAACCTGCGCTCGCGCCTGTCCAGCTACTTCCACGACATCACCGCCCTGCACCCGCGCACGCAGACCATGGTGACCACCGCGGCCGCCGTGGAGTGGACGGTGGTGTCCACCGAGGTGGAGTCCCTGGCCCTGGAGTACTCCTGGATTAAGGAGTTCAACCCCCGTTTCAACGTCATGTACAAGGACGACAAGTCCTACCCGTACCTGGCGGTCACCATGTCCGAGTCCTACCCGCGCGTGCAGGTGGTGCGCGGCGCTCGCAGGAGCGGCACCCGGTACTTCGGCCCCTTTGTGGCGGCCGGGTCGATCCGGGACACCGTCGACCAGCTTCTGCGCGTCTTCCCCGTGCGCTCCTGCTCGGCGGGGGTCTTCAAGCGCGCCCACGCCTCGGGCCGCCCCTGCCTGCTGGGCTACATTGACAAGTGCTCGGCCCCCTGCGTGGGCCGCATTAGCCCCGAGGACCACCGCGCCCTGGCTGAGGACTTCTGCTCCTTCATGGCCGGACGCACCGGCCCCTACCTGCGTGAGATTGAGAGCCAAATGCGGGCGGCCGCCGCGGCCCTGGACTTTGAGAAGGCCGCCCGCCTGCGCGATGACGCCGCGGCCCTGACCAAGGTGCTTGAGCGCAACGCCGTGGTCCTGCCCGACGCCACTGACGCCGACGTCTTCGCCCTGGTCCGCGATGAGTTGGAGGCCGCCGTCCAGGTCTTCCATGTGCGCGGGGGGCGGGTGCGCGGGCAGCGCGGCTGGGTCATTGACCTGGTTGAGCAGGCCAATGACGCTGAGCTCATTGAACGCCTTCTGCAGCAGGTTTACGCCGAGCTCCTCAACCCCGCCGACCCGGAGGCGGCAACCGATGCCACGGTGCGCGACGGCCGGGATGCTACTGGTGGCCGGGCCGCCCCGGCCATTTCGGGGCCTACCACCAGCCTGGGTGTGGGCCCTCGTGCCCCGGCCGCCCCCCAGCCGCGCGCCGGGACGGCCCACGCACCCGCCCCGCGCGCCGGCGAAGCGGCCGCCACCAGCGTCGACGACGTCGCGCACACCGCTACCACCGCCGTCCCCCGGGAGGTCCTGGTCCCGGTCCTGCCCGACGATGCCACTGCGGTGCGCCAATGGCTGTGCTCCCTGCGCGGCGCGAAAGTCGACCTGCGCGTGCCATTGCGCGGGGACAAGGCGGCGCTCATGGACACGGTGCGCAAGAACGCGCAGGAGGCGCTGCGCCTGCACAAGACCCGCCGCGCCGGCGACCTCACCCAGCGCTCCCAAGCCCTGGAAGAGCTCGCCGCGGCCCTGGACCTGCCCGAGGCGCCCCTGCGGGTGGAGTGCTATGACATCTCCCATACCCAGGGCACCTACCAGGTCGGCTCCATGGTGGTCTTCGAGGATGGCGCGCCCCGCAAATCCGACTACCGTCGTTTTACCCTGCGCGGGCCCGAGGGCGGCGGGGCCGGCGATGACACCGCCGCCATGGCGGAAGTCCTCACTCGCCGCTTTAAGCGGCTGCTGGCCGAGCAGGGCGAACTCACCGGCGACAACCCCGCCGGCGATGGCGCGGCGGGGGAGGGGCTGCCGGACCTCGTCCCTGACGTCTTCGACGGGCGGGCCACCGCCGTGGACACCGACGGCGTCCCCATCGCCTCGGGGCCCATCGACCCGAGTACCGGACGGGCTCGGCGCTTTTCCTACGCGCCCAGCCTTGTGGTCGTCGACGGCGGGCTGCCCCAGGTTAATGCCGCCAGGGCCGTCCTTGACGAGTTGGGGGTGGACGTGCCCCTGGTGGGTTTGGCCAAGCGCCTGGAGGAAGTGTGGGTACCCGGAGAGGAGTTCCCCGTGGTCCTACCGCGCACCTCACCGGCCCTCTACCTGCTCCAGCACCTGCGCGATGAGTCGCACCGCTTCGCCATCACCCACCACCGCAAGAAGCGCTCGACGGGCATGACCCGCTCCGTACTCGACGATATTCCCGGCCTGGGGCCGGCCCGGCAGGCCGCTTTGCTCAAGGAGTTCGGAAGCGTTAAGCGGCTGCGCCGGGCCAGCGCCGAGCAAATCGCCTCCGTCAAGGGCATTGGCCCGGCCCTGGCGGCCGCCGTCCTCAACCACCTGGGTGGTGGACAGGGCTCCTGAGGCGCCTGGCACCGGATGGCCGCCGGCACCCCCGCGGACCCTCCCGGAGAGTCACCAGACAGTGCTCACAAGGCGCCTGACAATGGCACACTCACCGTATGGAGATCCTGCGGGTGTTCAACAACAACGTCGTGCTGGCGCGTGACGAGCTTGGGCGCGAGGCCATCTTGACCGGTCGCGGCCTGGGCTTCCAACGCCGGCGCGGGGACACCGTCGATCCCGGGCTCATTGCCCGCCGCTATGTGCCCGCCCAGAACGCCGAGTCCGTGGCCGAGGTCATTGCCGGCATCCCCCTGGAGCGGATCTCGCTGATCGAGCGCACCTTCATCCAAGCCGCGCACGAGCTGAAGACGGCGGTGCCCTCCTCAACCGTGCTGGCGGTCGTCGACCACGTCAACCAGGCCATGGAGCGGGTTCGCACCGGACTGGTCATGGATTACCCGCTGCGCGCCGAGGTGGCCCACCTCCATCCCGAGGAGCTGCGGCTGGCCGAGAAGATGGTGGCCAATATCAATGCCTCTCAGGAGGTCCAGCTCCCTTCCGGGGAGGCCATTGCCCTGGCCCTCCACTTGTTCACGGCCGCCGTCGGGGCTCCCTCAACCCAGGAGGCATCACGCCAGTCCCGGCTCATTGCCCAGGTCATGGACCTGCTCAAGGGCGCCTTCGGCGAGGCCTTCGACGAGCACTCGATCGGCACTGCACGCTTCGCCGTCCACCTGCGCTACCTGCTGGTGCGCTCTCGCACTGGCGAGCAGATCGCCGACGGGACGGCGTCGGCCATAGCCGACGTGCTACGCGCCACGCACCCTGAGGCGCACCGGGTGGCACTGCGGATCAAGGAGCTTCTTGAGTTGCGTCTGGGCACCCGCATTGAGGCCGATGAAACCGCTTACCTCACTCTTCACGTCGCCCGCCTTCAGACGGGAATGCCCCCACTGACAGTGATGTGACTTATGACACATCACTCCGTACTTGTTTCTCCGTTAGCGGCTCCCTACGCTTCTCTTGAGCCCCTTGGGGGTTTATAGGATTGTGACCCGCAAGGGGCAAGACCTGAGATGTTTTCTGTGCAAACAGCACAAGAGGCATTTCGGGTCTTTTTTGTTCCTCGCGGATCCTGGATCGAGGAGGATCTTGATGGCAAAAGTCGACTACGCGGCGATGGCGCCGCAGCTTTTAGAGAAGATCGGGGGCGAGGCCAATATCTCCGCGATGTCCCACTGCGCCACCCGGCTGCGCCTGGTCCTGACCGACGAGTCCAAGGCCGCTACGGACCAGATTAAGGCCATGCCGGGAGTGGTCACCGTGGTGCAGGCCGGCGGCCAGTACCAGGTGGTCATCGGCAACGATGTGCCGCTGCTCTACGAGGAGCTCGGCAAGATTACCAAACTCGGCGACAGCGGCTCCCAGGACGAGGCCGCCGACGAGGGCAGCCTCTTCGACCGCGCCATTAAGCTCATTAGCGCCCTGCTCAACCCCATCATTTGGACCCTGGCCGGTGCGGGTCTTATTAAGGCGGCGCTTGCCCTGGCGACGACGGCGGGCTGGTCGGACCAGTCCACGACCTACACGATTCTCAACGCCGCCTCCGACTCCGTCTTCTACTTCCTGCCCATCGTCCTGGCCCTGACCTCGGCGCGCCGCTTCAAGGCCAATGAGATCACCGCCGTCGCGCTGGCCGGGGCCCTCGTCTACCCCAACATTGTGGAACTGGCGAGCGCCAAGGGCGTCACCTTCTTCGGGATTCCAGTGGTCATGGCGAGCTACACCTCATCGCTGCTGCCGATTATTGTGGCCGTGTGGGTCCAAGGCTATTTGGAGCGCTTCTTGAAGAAGACTCTGCCCGGCGCGATCCGCAATTTCACCGTGCCCATGATCGTTCTGGCCGTCATGGTCCCCCTGACCCTCATGACGATCGGCCCGGTCACCACACTCATCTCCAACGGGCTGTCCTCGGGAGTCTCTCAGCTCTTCGTCCTCGCACCGTGGCTGGCAGGGGCCGTCATGGGGGCCTTCTGGCAGGTCTTCGTCATGTTCGGCGTCCACTGGGGCTTCGTCCCGATCATGATGGCCAACCTCGACTCCCCGGGATACTCCTTCATCGGCGCGCCCCTCTTCGCCGCAGTCCTGGCGCAGGCGGCGGCCGTGCTCGGCGTGATGATCCGCACCCGCAGCGCCAAGATGCGGGAACTGGCCGGACCGGCCGCCCTGTCCGGATTCCTGGCCGGCATTACCGAGCCCGGCATCTACGGTGTCAACCTGCCGCTCAAGCGCCCCTTCATCTACGGCTGCATTGGCGGCGCCGTTGGTGGTGCCATCATGTCCATGGGCGGCGCTGCCACAGACACCTTCGTCTTCCCCTCCCTCATTGGCATCCCCGCCCTGCTCAACTACGGAAACCTCGTGCTGAGCTTCGCCGGTATGGGTGTGGCCGTGGTCATCTCCCTAACGCTCACCCTGGTCGTGGGCTTCAAGGACCCGGTCGAGGAGGCCGACGCCGAGCCCGCAGCGCAGGACGCCGGCGACGCCGAGCCGACCATCGCGCTGGGCTCGCCCCTGGCCGGCCGGGCCGTGCCCTTGGAGCAGGTCACCGATCCGGTCTTCTCCTCCGGCGCCCTGGGCAACGGCGTCGGCATTACGCCTGAGGGCGACAAGCGCATCCGCGTGGTGGCGCCCGCCGCCGGGACCCTGGTCACCGTCATGGACTCCGGCCACGCCTACGGCATTAAGACCGACGACGGCGTCGAACTGCTCATTCACGTGGGCCTGGACACCGTCGAACTCAAGGGGGAGGGCTTCAGCCCCGCGGTCGCGCTCGGCCAGCGCGTTGAACGCGGAGACCTCCTCACTGAGGTCGACCTGGCAACCCTGCGCGAGGCGCAGAAGGACCCCACCACCATTCTGGTGGTGACCAACACCGCCTCACTGGCCGGCGTCGTCCCGGTCATCTCCGGCAATGTCGACGCCGGTGACACCGTCGTCGAGATCGATCACTGAGGGCTCCCGGTTGGGGCCGCAATCGGCCCCAACCGGCCCCTCGCCACCCGCCGCATATAACACGTACCAAAAGCCGAGATCACGACATCACAAGGAGACATCACCGATGACCACCGCATCACCGACCTTCCCCGAGGGCTTCCTGTGGGGCGGCGCCGTGGCCGCCAACCAGGTGGAAGGCGCCTATAACGAAGGCGGCAAGGGCCTGTCCATCCAGGACGTCATGCCCCGCGGCATTACGGCCCCGCGCACTGCAGCGCCGACGCCCGACAACCTCAAGCTCAAGGCCATCGACTTCTACCATCACTACGCCGAGGACATTGCCCTGCTGGCGGAGATGGGATTCAAGGTCTTCCGCTTCTCCATCGCCTGGTCCCGGATCTTCCCGGCGGGCGATGAGACCGAGCCCAATGAGGAGGGGCTGGCCTTCTACGACCGGGTCCTCGATGAGTGCGAGAAACACGGCATTGAGCCGCTGGTGACCATCAGCCACTACGAGACCCCGCTGCACCTGGCCGAGACCTACGACGGCTGGTCCGACCGGCGCCTCATTGGCTTCTACGAGCGCTACGCCCGCACGCTCTTCGAGCGCTACGGCTCGCGGGTCAAGTACTGGCTGACCTTCAATGAGATCAACTCGGTGCTCCACGAGCCGCTGCTGTCCGGCGGCATTAACACCCCCAAGGACGAGCTCAGCCGCAAGGACCTGTACACCGCCATCCACCACGAACTGGTGGCCAGCGCCGCGGCCACGAAGATCGCCCGCGAGGTCGCCCCCGACGCCCTCATCGGCTGCATGGTCATTGCCACGCCGGTCTACCCGCTGACGCCCGACCCCCGGGACGTCCTGGCCGCCATGAAAGCGGACCACGCCAACCTGGCCTTCTCCGACGTCCACGTTCGCGGGGTCTACCCGGGTTACTTCCTGCGCACCCTGCGCGAGGAGGGCCTGGAGCTGTCCGACCTGGGTGTCACCGAGGAGGATCTGGCCCTGCTGCGCGAGCACACCGTGGACTTCGTGTCCTTCAGCTACTACATGTCGGTCTGCGAGACCGTCACCCAGAACGTCGAGGCCGGGGAGGGCAACATCCTGGGCGGGGTGCCCAACCCCACCCTGGAGGCCTCCCAGTGGGGCTGGCAGATCGACCCGGTGGGACTGCGCGTGGTGCTCAACCAGTTCTGGGACCGCTGGAACAAGCCGCTGTTCATTGTCGAGAACGGCCTGGGGGCGCGCGACGAACTGGTCACCGGAGCCGACGGCGAGCCCACCGTCGTCGACGACTACCGCATCAACTACCTGCGCGACCACCTCATCCAGGTCGGCGAGGCCATCGCCGACGGCGTGACCGTGCTGGGCTACACCACCTGGGGCTGCATTGACTGCGTGTCGGCATCCACGGCCCAAATGTCCAAGCGCTACGGCTTCATCTACGTCGACCGCAATGACGACGGCACCGGCACCCTGGAGCGCTACCGCAAGCAGTCCTTCGACTGGTACAAGGAGGTCATCGCCTCCAACGGCGCCAGCCTCGTGACCGACGCGGAGGTCTGAACCCATTCTCCGGCCCCACCAGCCGAACTGACATTGTGGGGTGAGACAGACGACGTTGGTGTCTGTCTCACCCCACAATGTCAGTAATGTCAGTTAATGTCAGTTCGGGCCGGGTAGTGGCGGTATTGGCCGGACGGTGGCGGCGTCAGTGGGCAACACGAACCGCCTGCGCAGCCGCCCGGGCGCGCTGGCGCGCGACAGCCACAGTGGGACCAGTCGCCACCGCTACGCCCATGCGACGCCCCGGGTGCGCCACCGGCTTGCCGAAGAGCCGCAGATCCACGCCGGGCACCGCCAAGGCGGCATCCACACCAGTGAAGAGCACGCCCTGACCGGGCCTGGACTCCCCGGTGGCCTTGACCACGGCGGAGGCGCCCGGCGAGCGCAGCGACGTATCGACCGGCAGACCCAGCAGAGCGCGCGCGTGGAGCTCGAACTCGCTGAGCCTCTGGCTGGCCATGGTCACCAGGCCGGTGTCGTGCGGGCGGGGCGAGACCTCGGAGAAAAGAACCTCCTCACCGCAGACGAACAGCTCGACGCCGAACAGGCCCCAACCGCCCAGGGCCGTCGTCACCGCGCGGGCCATCTCCTGGGCGCGCTCCTGGGCCCCGGCGGGCAG
This sequence comes from Actinomyces oricola, assembly GCF_004104015.1. Classification (GTDB taxonomy): domain Bacteria; phylum Actinomycetota; class Actinomycetes; order Actinomycetales; family Actinomycetaceae; genus Actinomyces; species Actinomyces oricola. The sequence goes on from NZ_RYFV01000001.1 coordinate 178,698, forward strand.
CGCCTGCGGCTGCCAGGACTCGACGTAGTCGCCGTCGACCTGGCGGTGCCCAATGGGCTGGCAAAAGCTCGTTACCGTCTCGCCGCTGGCGGCGTCCCGGGAGCGGACCGTCAGCAGGGTGATCTCGGTGTCGAACTCCACGAAGCCCTCAACGATGACCCGCCCCCGGTCCACCCGGGAGTCGGTGGCCGCGTAGCGCCATGCCGCCTCCAAGTCCCCCGGGCCGCGCAGCACCGACTGGCCGTGCCCCGAGGAGGACATGACCGGTTTGACCACGCAGGGGTAGCCGACCCGGGCGGCGCCGGCGGCGAGCTCGGCCGGGCTGGAGGCGAAAACATAAGGGCTCGTGGGCAGGCCGAGCTCCTCGGCGGCCAGGCGGCGGATCCCCTCGCGATCCATGGTCAGGCGCGCGGCGCGCGCGGTGGGGACCACACGCACTTCACCGGCCTCCTCCAGAGCCACCAGCGCCCCGGTAGCCAGCGCCTCGATCTCCGGGATAACGATCCTCGCGCCCGTGGAGCGGATCGCGGCGGTTAACGCCTGCGGGTCGGACATGTCCACCGTCAGCGCGTTGTGGGCAACATGCTGAGCCGGGGCACCGTCATAGCGGTCAATGGCGGTAACCTCCACGCCCAGCCGCGTCAGGGCGATAGCGACCTCCTTGCCGATCTCACCGCCCCCAAGAAGGACGGCCTGGGTGGCGCTGGAGGACCAGGGCGTACCAATGACGCCGGGGGCGGTCGTAGTCATATTGTGCTCCTCGGGGCCGGGGCGGCGGCATTGTGCCCGACGCACGCCGGACAGCCCCACGCTACCCAAGGACGGCGCACGCAGCCCCACCGCGTCAGTGCGGCGCGCCGCGCCCACCAGGCGCCGCGCCCATAGCCAGGAATAGGGGGAGGCGGGCGAGCGCCCAGGACCGCATCCACCACGCCCCGGGCCCGGTTCACCCCGGCCGGGCTGTGGCCCATGCCATGCTTGGCTCATGGACGCCGACGACCGACCCCCGACCTCCGGGCGCGCACCGCACCCCAACACGGCCTCGGGCCGTGATCCCCTCAGGGACACCGTGCCGACCGAGATCCCGGCGATTGACGACGCCGCACCGCCCGTGCCCCGCGCCCAGCGCCCCGAGATGATCATTGTGACCGGCATGTCCGGGGCCGGGCGCTCGCGCGCGGCCATGGCCCTGGAGGACCTCGACTGGTACGTCGTCGACAACCTCCCGCCCCAGCTCCTGCCCGCGCTGGCGGGCATGATGACAACGGTCGGCGCCGGGGTGCACCGTCTGGCAGCCGTCGTCGACGTGCGCACCCGTGAGTTCTTCGCGTCCTTCATGGACTACCTCAAAGAATTGCGCAGCTCGGGCATTGATGTGCGGCTCATCTTCCTGGACGCCTCCGACGCCTCCCTGGTGCGGCGCTTCGAATCCTCCCGCCGCCCCCACCCCCTACAGGGCACGGGCTCGATCCTGGGCGGTATTGAGTACGAGCGCACCCTGCTGGGCGGCCTCAGGGCCATGGCGGACATGGTGATCGACACCTCTGACTACTCCGTGCACGATTTGGCGCGCCGCGTCCGCGAACTCGTCGCCAAGGACTCCGAGCTGGCCCTGCGCATTAATGTCATGAGCTTCGGTTTCAAATACGGGCTGCCCATGGACGCCGACCACGTCCTGGATGTGCGGTTCATTCCCAACCCCTTCTGGGTGGCCGAGCTGCGGCACTTGACGGGCCGCGACGATCCCGTGGCCGAATACGTCTTCAGACAGGAGGGGGCGGCGGCCTTCGTCGATGGCTATGCCGACCTGCTCGCGCCGGCCCTACCGCGCTACATCGACGAGCTCAAGCCCTTCGTGACCATCGCCGTGGGCTGCACCGGGGGCAAGCACCGTTCTGTGGCCTCCGCCGAGCGCATTGCGACGCGCCTGCGCTCCAAGGGATTCGCGGTGGTGGCCCAGCATCGGGACCTGGGACGGGAGTAGGACAGGAGCAAGGACATGGGTACCACCATTGATGCTGAAGGCTGGCCCCGGCGAGGGGAGGAGGGCCCCGCCGTCGTGGCCCTGGGAGGAGGGCACGGCCTGTCAGCAACGTTGCGGGCCCTGAGTCACGTCACGCACCGCCCCACGGCCGTCGTCACAGTCGCCGACGACGGCGGGTCCTCGGGGCGCCTGCGCCGCGAGTTCGACTGCCTTCCGCCAGGGGACCTGCGCATGGCACTGGCGGCCCTGTGCGACGAATCGGAGTGGGGCCTGACCTGGAGGGATGTCCTCCAGCACCGCTTCGAGGGCGAGGGAGAGCTGGATAACCACGCCCTGGGCAACCTTCTCATCCTGGCCCTGTGGCAGCTCCTGGGCGACGAGGTCGAGGGCCTGGCCTGGGTGGGTCGTCTCTTGTCGATCCACGGCCGCGTGGTCCCCATGAGCGCCGCCCCACTGGTGATCGAAGCCGACATCGTTAACGACGGGCGGCGCCGCCGTGTCTCGGGCCAGGTGGCCGTGGCCACCGCCCGGGGGCGCATGGAGAACGTCAGAGTGGTTCCCGAAGACGCCGACGCCCACCCTGAGGCGGTACGCGCCATTGAGGAGGCCGAGTGGGTGGTACTGGGACCGGGATCCTGGTACACCTCCGTTCTGCCGCATCTCATTCTGCCCGCCATGCGCCGAGCCCTGGTGAGCACCAAGGCCCGTAAGGTCGTGGTGCTCAATCTTTCCGAGCAGCGCGGGGAGACCGACGGCATGACCGCCGCGGACCACCTGCGGGTTTTATCGGAGTACGCTCCAGACCTGCGCCTGGACGTGATTCTGGCCGACCCTTCCGCAGTAGAAGACCTCGGCGACCTCGCCAGGGTGTCCGCCTCCATGGGGGCCTCCCTGGTGCTCCGTCAGGTGCGCATTGACTCATCTGTATGCCAACATGACCCCCTACGGCTGGCGGCCGCCTTCCGGGACGCCTTCGATGGTGTTGTCGGGGACGTCGCCTCTGGCGATGATCCAGGGGACTGAGCGGCAGTCGATCTCGCACACGAGCCGGGGAGGATGAAGACTAGTGGAGGAGTACCGCCCATGTCACTGACCGTGACCGTCAAGGACGAGCTGGCGCGAACAAGAGTGGACAACGCCGCCCAACGCCGGGCAGAGGTCGCCTCCATGCTCCGCTTCGGCGGGGGCCTGCACATTGTCCAGGGGCGCATTGTCGTGGAGGCCGAACTCGACCACGGCGCGGCCGCGCGCCGCCTCCATCACGAGCTCAAAGACCTATTCGGCATGGATCCCGAGGTGATGGTCGTTCAGGCCGGCTCTCTTCACCGGGGCTCGCGCTACATCCTGCGCGTCACCGAGCGGGGCAAGGATCTGGCCCGCCTGACCGGCCTGGTCGACGGGCACGGCCGGCCCGTGCGCGGCATGCCGGTGGCCGTGGTACAGGGCGGACGCAATGCCGCCGCCGCGGCCTGGCGGGGCGCCTTCCTGGCCCGGGGGTCACTGACCGAGCCTGGGCGGTCCTCCGCCCTGGAGGTCACCTGTCCGGGCTCTGAGGCGGCGCTGGCCCTGGTGGGGGCCGCGCGCCGCTTCGATGTGGCGGCCAAGGCCCGAGAGGTGCGCGGCGCCGACCGGGTGGTGGTGCGCGACGGCGAGGCCATTGGCGTTCTGCTGGAGCGCATGGGCGCGGTCGCCGCCTTCAAGACCTGGGGTGAGCGCCGCAGTCGCCGCGAGTCCCGGGGCACCGCCAACCGTCTGGCGAACTTTGACGACGCCAATCTGCGCCGTTCGGCGCGCGCCGCCGTCGCCTCCGGGGCGCGCGTGGAGCGGGCCTTCGAGATCCTGGGAGACGACATCCCCTCCCACCTGCAGGAGGCCGGGCGGTTGCGGGTCCAGCACAAGCAGGCCAGCCTGGAGGAGTTGGGACAGCTCTCCGAGCCCCAGTTGACCAAGGACGCGGTGGCCGGACGGATCCGTCGTCTTCTGGCCATGGCCGACAAGCGCGCCCACGAGTTGGGCGTGCCCGACACCGAGTCCGTGCTCACCCAGGAAATGCTCGACCTGTGAGCCGCTGAGCCCACCGCCTCGGGCCTGCGCCGCCCCGCCGAGGGCGGGCCGAACGCGACCACCAGAATCACCCAGAATCACCGCCCCCGGCGCATGGCACCACCGCTTCTCCGCCAGGCCGGCCGCGGCGGCGGGCCGGGTCGCGCCGTCTCGCAGAATGAGCACAGGAATGCAGATGTGGGACCTGGGTCCTGCGCCCGGGGCGAAACCACGCGCACTTGCAGTGGCCGTTGCGGGCTCGGCTGAACTTTTCGCCCTTGGCGTGTGCAGACAGCCACCTTGTGACCGCCCGCACGCTACACTCGCGTGTGCCGGACCCGAGGTGGTCGTTGATCCTGACGGTCCGGGGCACAGCACAGTGCACACCCCACCATCGACCGTGCGCCACAGCCGGCGCACTAGGAGGACACAAAGTGACCACCCGCGTTGGTATCAACGGCTTTGGCCGTATTGGCCGCAACTTCTTCCGCGCCGCCCTTGAGCAGGGCGCGGACATTGAGGTTGTTGCCGTCAATGACCTGACCGACAACAAGACCCTTGCTCACCTCCTCAAGTACGACTCCATCACGGGACGCTTCGACGGTGAGGTCTCCTACGACGAGGAAGGCATTATCGTCAACGGCAAGCACATTAAGGTGCTCGCCCAGCGCAACCCCGCCGACCTGCCCTGGGGCGACCTGGGCGTCGAGGTGGTCGTGGAGTCCACCGGCTTCTTCACCGACGGAGAGAAGGCCAAGGCCCACATCGACGCCGGCGCCAAGAAGGTCGTCATCTCGGCTCCCGCCAAGAACGTCGACGGCACCTTCGTCATGGGCGTCAACGAGGGCGACTACGACAACGCCACGATGAACATCGTGTCCAACGCCTCGTGCACCACCAACTGCCTCGCCCCCCTGGCCAAGGTTCTCCACGAGAACTTCGGCATCGAGCGCGGCATTATGACCACCATCCACTCCTACACCGGCGACCAGCGCGTCCTCGACGCCCCCCACAAGGACCTGCGTCGCGCCCGCGCCGCCGCCCTCAACATGATCCCGACCAAGACCGGTGCCGCCCAGGCCGTGGCCCTGGTCCTCCCCGAGCTCAAGGGCAAGTTCGACGGTCTGGCCGTGCGCGTCCCCACCCCGACCGGCTCGCTGACCGACCTCACCTTCGTGGCTGAGAAGGAGGTCTCCGTCGAGGCCGTCAAGGCCGCGGTGAAGAAGGCCGCCGAGGGCGAGCTCGAGGGCGTCCTGGAGTACACCGAGGACCCGATCGTCTCCACCGACATTGTGGGCGACTCGCACACCTCGATCTTCGACGCCTCTGAGACCAAGGTCATTGGCAACCTCGTCAAGGTCCTCTCCTGGTACGACAACGAGTGGGGCTACTCCAACGCCCTGGTCCGCCTGACCGCCCTGGTCGGCTCCAAGCTCGCCTGAGACCACGCTGAGAACATGTCTCTTTAAGGGATCGCGCCCGCGCACGCACACTGCGTGCGCGGGCGCAGTCCGTGGAGGGGCGCCGCCCGGCGGCAGGCGCCTCCTCGCCCGGCCCGACTCCGTCGTCGGCCCGGGCACCCCTTACACACCACCCCGACCGATAATGAGGTTTCGCATGAAGACCATCGAGTCCCTGGGCGAGCTCAAGGGCAAGCGCGTCCTGGTCCGCTCCGACTTCAACGTCCCCCTGGACGCCGACAAGAACATTACCGACGACGGCCGCATCCAGGCCGCCCTGCCAACCCTGCGCGCCCTGCTGGACGCGGGCGCCAAGGTCGTCATTGTCGCCCACCTGGGCCGCCCCAAGGGCAAGGTCAACCCCGACTACTCGCTGGCCCCCGTGGCCAAGCGCCTGGCCGAGGTCACCGGCGCCAAGGTCACCCTGGCCGAGGACACGGTCGGGGAGTCCGCCAAGGCCGCGGTGGCCGCCATGAAGGACGGCGAGATCGTCCTGCTGGAGAACGTGCGCTTCAACGCCGCCGAGACGTCCAAGGTGGATGCCGAGCGCGAGGCCTTCGCCGCTGAGCTGGCCGCCCTGGCCGACGTCTTCGTCTCCGACGGATTCGGCGTCGTGCACCGCAAGCAGGCCTCGGTCTACGACGTCGCCAAGGTCCTCCCGGCCGCCTCCGGGCTCCTGGTGCTCAAGGAGATCGAGTCCCTGGGCCGTGCCGTCAACAACCCCGAGCGCCCCTACACGGTGGTTCTCGGCGGCTCCAAGGTCTCCGACAAACTCGGTGTCATCTCCAACCTCCTGGGCAAGGCCGACCGCCTCCTCATCGGTGGCGGCATGGCCTACACCTTCCTGGCCGCCAAGGGCTACGAGGTCGGCTCCTCCCTGCTGGAGAAGGAGCAGATCGAGACCGTCAAGGGCTACATGGAGACCGCCAAGGCCAACGGCGTCGAGCTGCTCCTGCCCGTGGACACGGTCGTCGCCCCGGTCTTCGCCGCCGACGCCCCTGCCACCGTGGTTCCCTCTAACGAGATCCCCGCCGACCAGATGGGCTTGGACATTGGTCCCAAGACCCGTGAGCTCTTCGCCGACGCCATTGCCACCTCTAAGACCGTGGTGTGGAACGGCCCCATGGGCGTCTTCGAGTTCGAGGCCTTCGCCGCCGGCACCAAGGCAGTGGCCAAGGCGATCTCCGAGTCGGACGCCTTCTCCGTCATCGGTGGCGGTGACTCCGCCGCCGCCGTGCGCACCTTGGGCTTCGACGAGTCCACGTTCTCCCACATCTCCACCGGTGGTGGCGCCTCCCTTGAGCTTCTCGAGGGCAAGACGCTGCCCGGAATCGCTGTCCTGGACGACTGAAGGAACACCGCAATGAGTAACCGCACCCCGCTAATGGCGGGCAACTGGAAGATGAACCTCGACCACCTCGAGGCCACCCACCTCGTCCAGGCCCTGGCCATGGACCTGAAGGACAACGACCACGACTACGCCAAGTGCGAGGTCCTGGTCATCCCGCCCTTCACGGACATCCGTTCGGTTCAGACCAGCGTCGAGGCGGACTCCCTGGGCATTAAGTACGGCGCTCAGGACGTGTCCACCCACGACAAGGGCGCCTACACCGGTGAGATCTCTACCGCCATGCTCACCAAGCTCGGCTGCACCTACGTGGTCATGGGCCACTCCGAGCGCCGCGAGTACCATGGCGAGTCCGACGAGCTGGTCGGCGCCAAGGCCCGCAAGGTCCTGGACGCGGGCATGACCCCGATCCTGTGCTGCGGCGAGGCCCTGGAGATTCGCAAGGCCGGCACCCACGTCGAGTTCGTTCTGGCCCAGATCCGCGCCGCCCTGGCTGGTTGGCAAGCTGAGGACGTCGCCAAGATCGTCATCGCCTATGAGCCCATCTGGGCCATTGGCACCGGTGAGACGGCCACCGCCGAGGACGCCCAGGAGGTCTGCGGGGCCATTCGCGAGGCCCTGCGCGCCGACTACGGCGAGGACACCGCCGAGGCCACCCGCATTCTCTACGGCGGCAGCGCCAAGCCGGGCAACATTAAGGAGCTCATGGCTCAGGCCGACATTGATGGCGCCCTTGTTGGCGGCGCCTCACTGAAGGCCGATTCCTTCGGGGCCATGGCCCGCTTCTACGCCTGATCGCGCGCCGGCGCACCAGACGTACCCCGCCGGGGTCCGGACACCTCACAGCCAGGTGCTCGGACCCCGGCGGGCATCTCGGGTAGAGTCGGGCCGGGCCGCGGCTGCGCGCCGGGCCTCGCGCGACACCGACGAAGGGACCACGACATGAACATCCTGCGCATTGCTCTTCAGGTGCTGCTCGTGCTCTCGAGCTTCTTCCTCATTATGTCGATCCTCCTGCACAAGGGGAAGGGCGGCGGCCTGTCGGACATGTTCGGGGGCGGTGTTTCCTCTTCGGCGGGCACCTCTGGTGTCGCCGAGCGGAACCTGGACCGCATTACGGTTGGCGTGGCCCTGGTGTGGGTCGCCACCATTGTGGGGCTGGGGCTCCTCACCAAGTTCTTCCCCGACGGCGGCGGGGATACCGCCGACTCGATTGTCGTGGGCCTGGGCCTGGCCTCTGGTCTTCTCCCCAGTTGAGAACCGGCCACGGACACCGCCCAGAACCCACTGACCCCGCCCAGGGACGCACTCGAGCGCACCCTGCGCGGGTACTTGGCGCACCTGCGCGTTGAACGCGGGTTGAGCCCTAATACTCTGAGCGCCTACGAACGGGATTTGAGCCGTTACGCCGATTTCCTGCGGGCTCACGGCACCATGGACCCCGGCCAGGCCACTGAGGAGGACGTCACCGACTTCCTTCAGGCCCTGCGCACCGGCCGGGACGGCGGCAGGGCGCTGGCCTCCTCCTCGGCCTCCCGGACGGTGACGGCGGTGCGCGGCTGGCATCGTTTCCTCCACGAAGAAGGCCTGACGGATGATGATCCGTCTGCGGCCGTGCACCCCCCGCAGGTGGGCCGGCGCCTGCCCAAGGCCCTGACCGTTTCAGAGGTCCAGCGCCTGCTGGAGTCCGCTGGTGGCGACGACTCCCCGGCCGGCCTGCGCGACCGGGCCCTGCTGGAACTGCTCTACGCCACCGGTGCGCGCATCTCTGAGGCCGTGGGCCTGGTCGTGGACGACCTGGATGCCTCCACCGGCTGCCTGCGCCTGCTGGGCAAGGGGCGCAAGGAGCGCATTGTGCCCATGGGGGCCTGCGCCTGGCGGGCCCTGGAGGCCTATCTGGTCCGGGGACGCCCCGAGCTGGCCTCCAAGGGCAGGGGAGTGCCCGAGGTCTTCCTCAACACCCTGGGCCGTCCGCTCTCACGCCAGAGCGCCTGGGGAGTACTTCAGCAGGCCGCCCAGCGCGCTCAGTTGAGCGGGCCGGACGCCCCCCAGGAGCGCAGCATCTCCCCGCACACCCTGCGCCACTCCTTCGCCACGCACCTGCTGGCCGGCGGCGCGGACGTGCGCGTAGTCCAGGAGATGCTCGGGCACGCCTCAGTCACCACCACCCAGATCTATACGAAAGTCACCGTCAACCAGCTGCGCGAGGTCTACGCCACCAGCCATCCCCGTGCCCTGGGTTGAGTCCGAACCGCACTGCTTATCCGGTTTTCCCGCCCTCGGCACCGGCGGGTGCAAGCCGGTTTCACCGGCGTTCCGACATGAGGTACAACGGCCCGCGCGCGGGTCGAAGCCGTTACCGGGCCAGTGTCGACTAGGCTGACGTTTGTGAACGACTCCGATCACCCTGGACTGCTTGATAGGCCCTCTTCCGAGGAGAAGAAAGAGGAGGGGAGAGTCTTTCCCGACCCTGCGCCACTGGAGTCGCACGGGCCGGCCCGCGTCATTTCGATGTGCAACCAGAAAGGCGGCGTCGGCAAAACCACCACCACAATCAACCTGGGCGCCGCTCTGGCCGAGTATGGCCGCAAGATCCTCATCGTCGACTTCGACCCCCAAGGGGCCGCCAGCGCGGGGCTGGGGATCAACGCCCACGAGTTGGACTCCACCGTCTATGACGTGCTGGTGGCCGCCCGCCCTGATGTGCGCCCCATCATCCAGCCCACCACCACACCGGGCCTGGACATTGTGCCGGCCAATATCGACCTGTCCGCCGCTGAAGTCCAACTCGTCAATGAGGTGGCCCGCGAGCAGGCCCTGGTTCGCGTGCTGCGCCCCATCCTGGACGACTACGACGCCATTTTAGTGGATTGTCAGCCTTCTCTGGGGCTGCTGACTATCAACGCCCTGACCGCTTCCCACGGCGTTATTATCCCCTTGGAGACCGAGTTCTTCGCCTTGCGCGGCGTGGCCCTGCTAGTGGAGACCGTGGACCGGGTGCGGGACCGGCTCAACCCCCGGTTACAGATTGACGGCATCCTGGCCACCATGGTTGATCCGCGCACTCTGCACTCCCGGGAGGTCCTGGAGCGTTTGGCCCAAGCCTTCAGCGACAAGCTTTTCGATACCCGCATCCGGCGCACCATTAAGTTCCCGGACGCCTCCGTGGCCAGTGAACCGATCACCAGCTACGCCCCTTCCCACCCCGGTGCTGAGGCTTACCGCCGCCTGGCCCGGGAGCTCATTGACCGCGGCAATGTCGCTTAACCCGGCGGTCGGCCCCCCGGCACCCCCTGGGCCGCCCCCGCAGTCCCATACCGCTGCGGTCCGGCTGCCCGGTTTCTCGGTGAACCTGCCCCAGTTCGAGGGTCCTTTCGACCTGCTCCTGGCCCTGATCGCCCGCCGCCGGCTCGATGTCACCGAACTGGCCCTGGCAGAGGTCACCGACGACTTCATCGCCCACATGCGCGCCGACTGGGACCTGGGGCGCGCCAGCGAATTCCTGGTCGTGGCCGCCACGCTCCTGGCGCTTAAAGCCCACCAGCTCCTGCCCCACGAACCCGGGGAGCCCGACGAGGACCTGGAGCTCCTGGAGGCCCGGGACCTGCTCTTCGCCCGCCTGCTGCAGTACCGGGCCTACAAGCAGGCGGCGGCGGACCTGCGCGACCGCGCCGAGGACGCCGCCCGCTGCCATCCCCGTGTCGTGGGGCTGGAACCCCACCTGGCGGCCCTCCTGCCCCGGCTCGTGTCCACTATCACCCCGCAGGGGCTTGCCCGCATGGCGGCCGCCGCCCTCACCCGCCCCGCCGACCCGGGCGTCCAGACCGTCCACCTCCATGAGCGCGTGCCCGTGGGGGAGCAGATGAACCTCATGGCCCTGCGGCTGCGCCAGTGGGGTGCGACGACCTTCACCGAGCTCATTGAGGGGGCCACCAGCACTGCCGTGGTTGTGGCCCGGTTCCTGGCCCTGCTCATTTTGCACCGCCAGGGCAGTGTCGAGTTGGACCAGGAGACGCCCATGGGGGAGATCCGAGTGACCTGGTGCGGCCCCGACAACGACCTGAGCGGCATGATAGGACCCGACGTGGAGGAGGAGTTCGCATGAGCCGGCATCAGGACGCCCCGGTGGTGCCCCGCGATCAATTGCGCGCCGCCGCCGAGGCCATCCTCGTCGTCGCCGATGAGCCCGTGCCCACCAGCGCCCTGGCCGAGGCCCTCGGGTTGGACGAGCCGGCGGCCACGGGGCTCATGAAGGACCTTGCCGCCGAGTACCGGGGGCGGGCCCCCGGGGCCCGCGTCCATGGGTTCGTCTTGCGCCGCGCCGCCGGGGGCTGGCGCCTGGCCTCGGCCCCTGAGCACTCCGGGCTGGTCGAGCGCTTCGTGGTGGGCGGGGCCACCGCCCGCTTGAGTCAGGCCGCTCTGGAGACCCTGGCCGTCATCGCCTACCGCCAGCCGGTGACCCGCGCGCGCATTGCCGCCATCCGTGGGGTCAATGTCGACTCGGTGGTGCGCACCCTCCAGGCCCGGGGTTTAATCGAGGAGGTTGGCGCTGAGCCCACTGGGGCGCTGCTGTACCGCACCACCACCGAGTTCTTGGAGTTCCTGGGCATTGACACCCTGGAGGAGTTGGCGCCACTGGCGCCCTATCTGCCCGACGCCTCGACACTGGGCGAAATCGAGACCGAGATGACAGCGAGGAGTCTGACGTGAGCGCACGCGACCTGCCCCACCAGGGCGACTTCGGAACTGAGGAGTTCTACGACCCCGACGACGTCGAGGAGCTTGACGAGGACGCCGACCCGAGGCTCTTGGCCTCCTTTGACGCTGAAGCCCTGGGGGAGGATGAGGAGGCCGAACTGGTCGCCTCCCGCCGGCGGGCCGGGCGCGGAGGGGTCGAGGACCCGCACGTGGCCGGTGGCCAGCGCCTCCAGAAGGTCCTGGCCCACGCCGGCCTGGCCTCTCGGCGCGCCTGCGAGCAGATGATTGCCGCCGGGCGGGTGAGTGTGGACGGAGTCGTGGTCACTGAGCCGGGCCTGCGCGTGGACCCCGTATCCCAGGAGATCCGTGTCGATGGCTCCCGGCTGCTCACCAACCCGGAGATCATTACCCTCATGGTGCACAAGCCCGCTGGAGTGGTCGTCACCATGGAGGACCCCCAGGGGCGGCCCACGGTCGCCCAGTACGCCCAGCGGTGGGTGGCCGAGCACGCCCAGGAGCTTGGGGCGCCCGGGGGCGTCCGCCTGGTCCACGTGGGGCGCCTGGACACTGAAACGGAAGGGCTGTTGCTGCTGTCCAACGACGGCGAGCTTTCCCACCGCCTCATGCACCCCAGCTTCGAGGTCGCCAAAACTTATGTGGCCATCGTCCAGGGACGGGTGGAGCCGTGGGTGCCGCGCAAGCTCAAGCGCGGCATCGAGCTGGAGGACGGCCCGGTACGGGCCGACCGGGTCGTGGTCAAGGACACCGGGCCACGCGGCTCCATTGTGGAGATCACCCTGCATTCGGGGAAGAACCGGATCGTGCGGCGCATGTTCGACGCCGTGGGCCACCCGGTCATCCGTCTGTCACGCACCAGGCTCGGGCCCCTGCGCATTGGCTCCCTCAAGCCCGGGGCGGTGCGGGCCCTCAGCGGCGAGGAGATCACGGCCCTGCAGCAGGAGGTCGGGCTGTGATGCCGGCTCCCGACGCCGATGCGCCCCGGGCGGCGCCCATAATGTCGACCACCGGCCCGGTCCTGGTCATTGGCACGGGCCTGTTGGGAACCTCCCTGGCCCTGGCCCTGTCGGGGGCGGGCATCGAGGTCCAGTTAGCCGATACCTCACCGACTTCCCTGGCCCTGGCCCGGGATATGGGTGCCGGGCATCCGCGCAGTCACGACGACGCCGAGCCCCAGATTGTGGTTGTGTCCACGCCCCCCGATGTGGCCGCCCAGGTGGTCCTTGACGCCCTGGCCGCCCACCCTCACGCGGTGGTCACTGACGTGGCCTCCGTCAAGGAGCGTGTGGCCGCCCAGGTGCGCGCCCGCGCCGGCCAGGACGCCGGCCGCTACGTGGGCTCCCATCCCATGGCCGGTCGGGAGCGCTCAGGGGCGGCGGCGGCCGACTCCGACCTCTTCGCCGGGCGCCCCTGGGTGGTGGTGGGCGATGGCGCCACACCCGCCGCCGAACTGGTGGTGCGCAATCTCGCCGTTGACGTGGGCGCCACGCCCGTGCGCATGCGGGCCGCCGAGCACGACACGGCCGTGGCCGCCGTCAGCCACGTGCCCCAGCTGGTCTCCTCCCTGGTGGCCGCCCGCCTGGAGGGGATGCCTGAGACGGCCCTGGCGTTAGCCGGTCAGGGGGTGCGCGACGTCACTCGCATTGCCGCCTCCGACCCGCGCCTGTGGTCGGCGATCGTGGTGGGCAACGCCGGCCCAGTTACCGGCCTTTTGCGCCAGATCCGCCAGGATCTGGACACCCTCATCGCCGGGATTGAGCCGGCCGCCGTCGACCCCGCCGGCCCCGACTACACCGCTCCCGGGCGGGCGGCGACCATTGCCCCTGGTGCCGTCGGCGCGGTCACGGCGATCATGACCCGGGGCAATGCCGGCCGGGCGCGCATCCCCGGCAAGCACGGCGGGGCGCCCAGCCGCTACGCGCAGGTCCAGGTGCTCGTGCCCGACTCCTCCGGCGAGCTTGGCAGGCTTTTCGTTGATGTCGGGGATGCGCGGGTCAATATTGAGGACTTCGCCCTGGAGCACTCCCCGGGGCAGCGCGCCGGCCTGGCCCTGCTGTCGGTACTGCCCGGCGCCGCCCAGCGCCTGGAGAAGGCCCTGGACGCCAAGGGCTGGCGCGTGGTGCGCTCCTGAAGGCACCGGTGAGTTCATGGGCGATAGCGGTGCGGGTGTGGGCGGGGTCATCGGGGTCCGGCGAGTGCGCAGCGAGCTGCGTGTGCGACGCTTGGCCCGGATTGTGTCCACAAGGCCTTGAGGAGGCGCATATGGGTATTGTCGTGGCCATTGACGGGCCGAGCGGCTCGGGCAAGTCCACCGTCTCCAAACGGGTGGCCACCGAGTTGGGCCTGGCCTACCTGGACACTGGGGCCATGTATCGGGCGGCCGCCTGGTGGTGCGAGCATGAGGGTATTAACCTGGCCGACGCCGCCGCCGTCGCCCGCGCCGTGGCGGCCATGCCCCTGGACATGGGGGTGGACCCGCAGGCCCCGGACGTGGTGTGCGACGGGGTGGACATTACTCGGGCCATCCGTGAGCCGCATGTGGCGGCCGTCGTCTCCCAGGTGGCCACGAATTTGGATGTGCGCGCAGAGCTCGCCCGTCTTCAACGCGAGATTATCCGCACCGAGGCCCAAGGGCTGGAGCGCTGCTTCTCCGGTGGCGCCGGGATCGTGGCCGAGGGCCGCGACGTCACCACGGTCATCGCCCCCGATGCCACTGTGCGCCTGCTGATCACGGCCTCGGAGGAGGCGCGCCTGGCGCGCCGGGCCGGGGATCTTCAGGCCGCGGGCAAGAGCGTGAACGCCACCGCCCTGCGCGATCAGGTGGTGCGCCGCGACCGCGATGACGCCACCGTCTCCCAGTTCCTCACCGCACCCGAGGGCGTCACCCTGGTTGACACCTCGCAGATGAGCCTGGAGGAGACCGTCGAGCACGTCCTGGGCCTTATTGAGGCCCGGGTGAACGAGGACGCCGAGCGCGATGCGCAGGATCTGCTGCGCACCCGGGCCCTGCGCGCGGACCTGGAGGGCTACGAGCTCGACGAGGAGGATCTCGTCCTGCTGGGTCAGGACGGGGAGCTGCCCCGCGCCGACGCCGTCGAGCCGGGCCTGCCGGTGCTGGCCGTCCTCGGCCGCCCCAATGTCGGCAAGTCCACGCTCGTCAACCGCGTCCTGGGCCGTCGCGCCGCCGTTGTCCAGGACGTCCCGGGGGTTACTCGCGACCGCGTTTCCTACCCGGCCGAGTGGGCGGGGCGCCGGTTCACCATTGTGGACACCGGCGGCTGGGAGGTTGATGTTAAGGGGCTGCACGCCTCGGTGGCCGCCCAGGCCGAGGCTGCCATGGAGATGGCCGACGCAGTGCTGCTCGTCGTGGACGCCCAGGTCGGCGTCACCGAATCCGACGCCCAGATTGTGCGGATGCTGCGCCGCAGCGGCAAACCGGTGGTTGTGGCCGCCAACAAGGTTGACTCCCCGGCTCAGGAGGGCGACGCCGCCGCCCTGTGGGGCCTCGGTTTGGGCGAGCCCCACTCCGTGTCGGCCCTGCACGGACGTGGCAGTGGCGACGTCTTGGACGCCGTCATGGAGGTCCTGCCCGAGGTCTCGGCTGTCGCGGGCCCCGCCCCCGAGGCGGGCCTGCACCGTA
This sequence comes from Actinomyces oricola, assembly GCF_004104015.1. Lineage (GTDB taxonomy): Bacteria > Actinomycetota > Actinomycetes > Actinomycetales > Actinomycetaceae > Actinomyces > Actinomyces oricola. The sequence goes on from NZ_RYFV01000001.1 coordinate 193,889, forward strand.
TTGTCCTGGTGGGGCGCCCCAATGTCGGCAAGTCCTCTCTGCTGAACTCCATTGCCGGCGCCCAGCGCGTTGTCGTCAATGAGGTCGCCGGAACCACCCGCGACCCGGTCGACGAGGTCATTGAGCTCAATGGGCGCCAGTGGGTGTTCGTCGACACCGCCGGCATCCGCCGCCGCGTGCGTCAGGCGCGGGGAGCCGACTACTACGCGGTGCTGCGGACCCAGGGGGCCATTGAGAAGGCGGAGGTCGCCGTCGTCCTTTTGGACGCCTCCGAGCCGGTGACGGAACAGGATGTGCGCGTCATTGAGCAGGTACTCGACGCTGGACGCGCCCTGGTGCTGGTCAACAATAAGTGGGACCTGGTGGATGAGGAGCGCCAGGCAATGCTGCGCCGGGAGGTCGAGCAGGACCTGGCCCACGTGTCCTGGGCCCCGCACATTAATCTGGCGGCCCGCACCGGCTGGCACACCAACCGGCTTGTGCGCGCCCTGGACGCCGCCCTGGAGGGGTGGACCACGCGCGTGCCCACTGGGCGCCTCAACGGCTTCCTCGGTGAGCTTCAGGCCGCCGCCCCGCACCCGGTGCGCGGTGGTAAGCAGCCCAGGATCCTCTTCGCCACCCAGGTGCAGGTGGCCCCTCCGCGCATTGTCATCTTCACCACCGGCTTCCTGGACGCCGGCTACCGTCGCTTCATTGAGCGCCGCCTGCGCGAGGAGTTCGGCTTCGTGGGCACCCCCATCCAGATCGGGGTGCGCGTGCGGGAGAAGCGGCAGCGTCGCTGACCCCCCTGCCCGTGACAGGGCGGTCCGTCCCCGCCCCGGGCCGTGGGGGGCACCGGGAGTACCTGGCGCCGGGCCGGCCCCGGTGCAATGCTCACCCCTGTTACCGGTACTGGCAAGGAGCACACCATGACGAGCCGTGACGAGCAGGCAGCCCAGGTCTACCACCGCCTCTTCGGGGCAGGAGCCACCGCACCCTTCGAGAAGGACCCCGAGCTCGGCCGGATACTCCAGACCGTCATCTTCAGCGACGTCTTCTCCACCGGGGAACTGTCTGACGCCGAGCGCGAGCTCGCCACAGTAACCGTCCTGGCCACCCTTCAGGCTCTTCCCCAGTTGCGTGCGCACCTGGGGGCCGCCCTGCGCGTGGGCAACGAGCCCCTGACCCTGCGCGAGACCATCTACTCCCTGGCGCCCTTCATCGGCTTCCCGCGTACGCTCAACGCCCTGGGGATCCTGGACGAGGTCCTCCAGGACCACGGCGTCAGCCTCCCGCTGCCGGATGCGGCCACGGTCACGGACGAGGACCGCCACGAGCGCGGGCGCGCCATCCAGGAGCCTCTTTACGGAACGGAGATCGTGGACACCTTCGCGCCCCTGCCCGAGCCCTACGGGCAGGCCGTCCCCGGCTTCCTCACCGACTTCCTCTTCGGTGACCTCTGGACACGTGAGGGCCTGGATGTGGCGACCCGGGAGATCGTGGGCCTGTGCGCCCTGACGGCCCTGGGCCTGGAGCGCCAAGTGCCGCTCCACGTGCGGGGGGCCATTGCGGCCGGCAACAGCCGTGAGAAGATCCTGGCGGTCCTGGTCCAGATCTTCCCATACATAGGCTTCCCCTTGGCCCTCAACGCGATCCGGACGGTCCTGGACCTGGAGGACTGAGCCCCTAAGTGCTTAGTGGGCTCTTGGTGAGCCCGTGGTGGGCCAACGCCGGGCCTCTCCTGCGCCGTCGGCCCGCCTCAGGCCCAGGCCGCGCAGGGAGAGAGGATGCCTGTACCGCCCGGTTCAGGATCCGTACCCGCCCCACGAGCCGCTAGGGTGACCCGCGATGACTGCCCAGAATCCCGCCGCGTCCCGCCCTGTGCTCCCGCACCGGGCCGTCGACCCGGTCATGCTCTTCTTCGACCTCGTCTACGTCTTTCTCATCACCGAGCTCAGCGGCGTCATCCGGGGCGAGCCGGGCTGGACCGGACTCGTTCACGCGGTAGTCCTCCTGGCCCTCCTGTACTGGCAGTGGTGCCTTGTCACCATCCAATCCTCCATCCGCGATGCCTCCACCACTAGGCACCGCTTCACGGTCATGCTCCTCATGCTCATTGCCATGGGCACAGCCGCCGCGGTGCCCCAGGCCTTCGGCGAGCGGGCCATGGTCTTCGCCGTCTCCTGCTGGGGGGCGCGCCTCCTCATTACCGTCATGCTGGCCCGAGGCGAGAACAGCCGCGCCTTCCGCATGGACCTCACGACCACACTCATCCAGGGCCCGCTCCTGCTCGGGGGCGCGGCCCTGGGCGGTACCGTCCAGATGGTCATGTGGGCCGTGGCGGCCCTGTGGGAGATCGCCGGACCGTTCCTCCACGCCGGTGCCATGAGCACCCAGCGCTACGATGTCGGCAACGTCGTCGAACGCTTCAGCCTCCTCATTATCGTGGCCCTGGGCGAGACGGTCGTGTCCATCGCCACCCCGCAGGCCGAGCTCGCCCACCTGGACTGGACCGACCTGGCCAGCCTCGTCACGGCCTTCACCCTGGTGGGTGGTCTGTGGTGGACCTACTTCCACCACAACCTCAACCTTATGGAGCACTACATCTCGCGTGCGACCACACCCTTCTATGCGGTGCGCAGTCTCCTGGTCTACGGGCACCTGGCCCTTGTCGCCGGGTTGATTACCACCGCCGTCGGGCTCCACCACATTATGGCCGAGCCGCACCACTATGTGGACCTGGAGACCTCCATGCTCCTATGCGGCGGCACCCTGGTCTTCATGTCCATGTTCGCGGTCGTCCGGCTGCGCAATGCGCGCAGGTTCTACCACTCCCGCGCCGTGGCCTGCCTGCTCTGCCTCGCGATCGTCCCCCTCGGCCCCCATCTCAGCGGCCTGGTCCTCCTCGGCCTCCTCGCGGCCGTCGTAGTGGGGGAGGGCACCTGGGAGACCCTCGCGCCCCGCAGTGCGGGCGTGCCCCAGCACGATGAGCTCACGCGCCTCGCCGTAGGCGCCTGAACCCCATCGTCTCACGACACAACGGTTCCCCAGCAGCCGGTCTATAAGGGCCGGGCCGGCCGTCCCGCCCTCAGTGACCTAGTGACCGCCTTGTCGCCCTGCTCGCCCTCGTGGGCGCAGCCGTGCGCCCGGGAGTCCCTCCCGTCGACTGGTACCCGGGGTGCCCGGGCGCAAGGAGCTCGCCGGCAGAGGCTGGGCGAGCGGACCGGAGGCCCATAGACTGTAGGCATGCTGAACCCGGTTGACCCCACCACCACACCTGCCTGGAAGCGCCTCACCGATCTTCATGACACCTTCACCCCTGACCTGCGCGCCTGGTTCGCCGACGACCCCGAGCGCGCCGATCGCTTCTCCTATGAGATAGGTGACCTCTTCGTCGACCTGTCCAAGAACCTTCTGACCGACGAGGTCCGCGACGCCCTCGCCCAGTTGGCCGAGGAGGTTGATGTGCCCGGACGGCGCGACGCCATGTACGCCGGGGAGCACATTAATATCACCGAGGACCGGGCCGTCCTGCACACCGCCCTGCGGCGCCCCGCCACCGACACCCTGAAGGTCGACGGCCAGGACGTCATCGCCGACGTCCACGAGGTCCTGGAGAAGATCTACGCCTTCGCCAACCGCGTCCGCTCGGGGGAGTGGACCGGTATCACCGGCAAGCGCATTGAGACAGTGGTCAACATTGGTATTGGCGGCTCCGACCTGGGACCGGTCATGGTCTATGAGGCGCTCAAGCCCTACGTTCAGGAGGGGTTGGCCTGCCGTTTCATCTCCAATATTGATCCCACCGACTGCGCCGAGAAGGTCAAGGACCTCAACCCCGAGACCACTTTGTTCATTATCGCCTCCAAGACTTTCACCACTCTGGAGACTCTCACCAATGCCCGCATGGCCCGCGACTGGTTCTTGGGAGCGTTGAAGGCGCAGGGCGTTTCCACCGAGGGCGCCATCGCCAAGCATTTCGTGGCCGTGTCCACGGCCCTGGACAAGGTCGCCGCCTTCGGTATCGACCCGGACAACGCCTTCGGGTTCTGGAACTGGGTGGGCGGACGCTACTCGGTGGACTCCGCCGTGGGCACCGTGCTGGCTGTGGCCATTGGCCCGGAGAACTTCGCGGAGTTCCTGGCCGGCTTCCACGCCGTCGACGAGCACTTCGCCACTAAGGCGCCGGCCGAGAACGTCCCCATGCTCATGGGCCTGCTCAACGTCTGGTATGTCAACTTCTTCAAGGCCGGCTCCCACGCCATCCTGCCCTACGCCCAGTACCTGCATCGATTCGCCGCCTACCTCCAACAGCTGACCATGGAGTCCAATGGCAAGTCCGTGCGCTGGGACGGCACGCCCGTGACCACGGAGACTGGGGAGGTCTTCTGGGGCGAGCCGGGCACCAACGGTCAGCACGCCTTCTACCAGCTCATCCACCAGGGCACCCAGCTCATCCCCGCGGACTTCATTGCCGTAGCCAACCCCGCCCACCCCATCAAGGACGGGGGAGTGGACGTCCACGAACTATTCCTGTCCAACTACCTGGCGCAGACCGCCGCCCTGGCCTTCGGCAAGACCGTTGCGGAGGTGCGCGCTGAGGGCACACCGGAGGAGATCGTCCCGGCCCGCGTCTTCGCCGGCAACAAGCCGACGACGTCGATTCTCGCCCCCGCCCTGACCCCCTCGGTGGTGGGGCAGCTCATCGCCCTGTACGAGCACATCACCTTCACCCAGGGCATTGTGTGGGGCATTGACTCCTTCGACCAGTGGGGGGTGGAGTTGGGTAAGAAGCTCGCCCTTCAGATCGCGCCCGCCGTCCAGGGCGACGACGCCGCGCTGGAGGCCCAGGACTCCTCGACGCGTCAGCTCATCACCCGCTACCGGGGCCTGCGCAAGTAGGGTCCCGTCCTCACGCGGGATTGTGCCCGGTGGGCGGGGCTGGATGGCCTGGCCCACCGGGTGCACGTGTGAGCAGGAGCGGGCGTGCTCAAGCCGGTGAATTTACGGGCGCCTGCGGGCCGAGGAGCGTCGACGATCCGCGGCTCGCAGAGCGTGGTTGCCCCAGAGCGCCTGGTGCCGCTCACTGAGGCCGAGCGAGTCAGGTACAGCCGCAATATGCTCGTGCCCGGAATCGGGGTGCGCGGGCAGCAGCGCATTCGCGCCGCCAGGGTGCTGGTGGTCGGGGCCGGTGGACTCGGTTCGGCCGCGCTCCTCTACCTGGCTGCCGCCGGGGTGGGGACACTGGGGGTCATTGACAATGACGCCGTTGACGTATCCAACCTGCAGCGGCAGGTCATTCACACCACCGGGAGGGTTGGGACGGCCAAGGTGGACTCGGCGCACCAGGCAATCCGGGCGCTCAACCCGGATGTCAATGTGGTCACCCACCGCAGGCGGCTCACAGCGGCCAATGCCTTACAGGTGCTGGCCGGCTACGACGTCGTCCTGGACGGGAGCGATAACTTCCCGACCCGTTACCTGGTCAATGACGCCTGCGTCATGACCGGGGTGCCCCTTGTGCATGGGGCCGTGCTCCGCTTCGACGGGCAGGTGGGGGTCTTCGATGCGCGCCAGGGCCCCTGCTACCGCTGCCTGCACCCCGAGCCGCCACCGGCCGGCTCGGTGGTCTCCTGCGCCCACGGCGGCGTCCTCGGGGTGCTGCCGGGCCTGGTGGGGACCATGCAGGCCGCAGAGGCACTCAAGCTGATCGTCGGCGGAGCGGAGCCGCTAGTGGGACGCCTACTCCTCATTGATGCCTGGGGTGCTCGTGTGCGCGAGCTGCCCGTGCAACGCAATCCGGAATGCGCCGTGTGCGGGAGCGCGCCGACCATGACCGACCTTGAAGACAATGGGCGGGCCTGCGGCGCCGGCCCGCGGCCGACCAATGAGGAGGAGGCCTGCGGCGCCGGCCCGCGGCCGACCAATGAGGAGGATCAGATGAGGGAGATCAGCGCCGTCCAGTTGCGGGAGCGCCTGGCAGCGGGCGAGCGGCCCGGCGAAGAGTTCACCCTGCTCGATGTGCGCCAGGCCGACGAAATCGCCGAACGCCCCATGCCCGGGGCGCTTCATATCCCGCTGGGAGAGGTTGTCGAGCGCATGGGAGAGCTGGACGCCACCCGCGAGACGGTGGTGGTCTGTGCCGCCGGGGTGCGCTCGGCCAAGGCGATTGAGGCACTCACGGCGGCCGGATACACCGGGGCACTCATAAACCTCGCCGGCGGTGTGCGCGCCTGGTTGGAGACCACCTGAAAGACACCGCCCGTCGTCTTCTCATCGCCATGAGGGAAGATGCCCGACCGGAGCGCCCTGGAGACAACGGTGACCGGGGTCACGACCCATCGATTTCGAGAGCGGGCACCCCATGGGCTAGGGTTCTACTCGTTCCGAGCGGCATTGCGCCGCGAGGAGACGGGCTGTGGCGCAGCTTGGTAGCGCACTTGACTGGGGGTCAAGGGGTCGTGGGTTCAAATCCCGCCAGCCCGACCAATTGCATAGCACTCAAACCCACGTCATGAGAGACCTCTGGCGTGGGTTTTTGGTTGAAAAACGGCTGGTTTTGGGTGGTTTCGGTCGGTTCGGAGCCGTGGAGGCGGGCATGTGCTGCGGTGGCGGGGCTGGGGTTTCCGACTTCGTCGCCACTCCCGACTTCGTCGTCACCCCCGGCCCGGTCGTCACCCTCGGCCTTGTCGTCGCTCCTGTCCCGGTCGCCCGGAGTCTTTGGTCTTGTCGCGCCCTCAGTGCTCTTACTGTCCCCTGCATCCCCTACCCCTCCTGGGCTGCCTGCACCTGCCGCGTTCTCTGTCCCACCCGGACCCACTGCAGCCCCTGTGGTAGAACTCATATCCCATCCCAGGATGTTGTCGAAGGGCGGCATACAGGTGGCTGTGGTGGTGACCTGGCCTGTGTCTTGGTCTGGCACTAGGTACACATGTTCGAAGAAGAGCTGGTTGAGCATGCGGCGGATGGGATGGCCGATGGCATGTCAGATGTCCAGGACTTCGAAGGGGGGAATGGCGAGGGCTGACTCGACGCGTTCAGCCAAGGCGCCATCGACCTGGCCCAAGTGCTCAATGTCGGGGTACACGACCATCGTCTTGTCGCCCGCGACCCAGAAGTCGCGATCCCACGTCTCGGGGTGGGACCAGAGGTTCTCCTGACCTGCGGCCCAGTCGGGCAACTTCCGCTGGATCTTGGTGGCGACAGCCAGCTGGTTCTTGGCGGTCTGGTAGACGGTGTCGATGCGGGTCCCCTCGGGGGCTGGTTGACTGACGCGGACCAGGCGTCGCCCCATGAAGGTGACCCTGTGGTCTACGCCGTCAGTGCGCAGCGCGAGTTCGATCTCCTCGTAGCCCGCGCCCGCTCGTTGGTGCTTCTTCACGTAGTCGCGGAGCGCCTCCGCGACAGCCGCCGACAGCCCACCAGCGATCTCGCTAGCTTCGGTGAACAGGCTCACGTCGTCTTCCGCGACATACACGTTTCTACTGGGCATGATCATAACTATACGCATATTTGTGACGCTCGTCAAGCCCACCCACATACCTGACTCGTGCCACTTTAGTGCCCTGGGAGCTGGACGGCTGTGATGATGTCGGCGGCTTCGGCGGTGATCTGGGGTTGGGCGGTGATGGTGTGCCCGGCGATGGTGACCTCCACGCTCTGCAGCGGCTGGAGCGCGTGGATGATGCGCTTGATGGACATGCCGGTGGTGTCCTGCAGGTGGCGGGCGACGGCCAGGGCGGCCATGACCGTGGTCAGGTGGGCCTCGATGGAGTCACGCTGGTGGTGGAAGACCGGGCGGGCCCGCAGGTCGTGCTTGGGCATGCGCCACGACTGCTCGACGTGCCACAGGGAGCGGTAGGAGGCCACCACCTCGCCCGCTCCCATCCGGGGGGCGGTCATGTTGGTCACGTACCCCTTGAGGCCAGCCCCGGCGCGAGCCCTGGCCAGGGCGGCCTCGTCCAGGGCCAGGTCGCCGCGCGAGCCGGTGACGAACCTGGGGCGGCGGGAGGAGGCGTCCCCGTCGATGACGGCCCTGGCCTTGTTCTCCTGCGCCGTCAAGGTGGCGTTGTCGCGGGCGAACCACTTCGCGCTGTAGTGCCATACGACCCGCCACGAGGTGGGGTCGGCCTCGGGGTCCCAGGCGGGACGGTTCTTGACCTTGGGGGCCCCGTCCTTGGCGTGCTTGACGCCTTTCCTGGGGGTGGTGGTCTCGATCAGATCACCGTCCGAATAGGCGTTGCCGTGGAAGTGGGTGTGCTCGGCCAGGTCGTAGGGCGCCTTGGTGGTCTTGGAGCCTACGACGAAGGAGCAGCCGGCCTCATCCAGGGCGGTGAGGTTGGTGTAGGAGAGTATGCCGGCGTCGGCCACCACCACCAGGTCGCCCGCACTGACGCCGTGGGCGTCGAGGAACTGTTTGACCATGGGGACGATCGTCTTGGTCTCGGCGTGGTTGCCTTCCCAGCACCCCACCTGGAGGGGGAAGCCGGTGCGGTCCACGAGCATCCCGACCGTGATCTGGGGGTCGACGCGGCGTTCTTTGGAGAAGCCGACCCTCCTGAGGTCGTCCTCCTTCTCGGCCTCGAAGTACAGGGTCGTGACGTCGCACATGAGGAGGCTGAGGTCGCCGTGGGCGGCCACCCGGGCGTGCAGGGCCGCCTGGATGCTGGTGCACCAGTCGCGCTGCGCGCAGCGGGCCAGGGACCGGAACAAGGTCCTCAGGGCGACGGGAGGGATGCCCAGGGAGGCGATGACCCTGACGGTGTCGGCCTTGCTGGTGGGCTCCACCAGACGCGCCAGCGCCATCTGCTTGAACGCCTCGTCCCCGCCCACGGCGTCGTCAAGGCCCAGGGTGGTCCAGGCGTGGGTCAACACGTCCCACAGCAGGTCGCAGCGCCTGGCGCCAACCACAGCCACAGGGGCGCTAGCGGGCCCTGCCACCAGCCTGTCCAGGTCCAAGGCCGACCTCCATCAGGGCGGCGAGCTCGGCCTCGTCGTCGGCTGAGCCCAGGTGCTCCAGGATCGTGCGCCTGTCGTCCTTCTTGTCCACGAGCTGCACGGCGGTGGCGCCCGAGGCAGTACGCACTTTGCGCAGGTAGGGCCTCACCCACCCCACACTACCCACCGCCTTAGTGCCCCAGAGCCCGTTACCTTGTTAGTGGTCGCAGGGAAGAGCCTTGCGGCTGGGCCAGCGGCTGCCGGCATGATGTCTTGCCCCTGTCTATCGAATGATCCGGGGGGCGAAAGTCACTGGCCGCCGTGGGGCGAACTGGTGATCGCTGATAAGGGGAACGACCCACCACCGCGTGAGGTCTTTCGCAGGCGTGGGTGCGGGGCCAGTCGCCAAGGGCTGGCCCCACACGCGCGAAGCGAGGGAGCGTGTCATGCAGGTAGACGACATCGACGTCTTCATCGGTATCGACGTTGGAAAGAGCGATCACTGGGCCACTGCCCTGACCACGGCGGGCAAGCGCCTGTACGACAGGCCATTGCCCAACGATGAGAAGTGACTGCGTGAGCTATACGACAAGCTCTCCCGCCACGGGCTCGTGCTGGTCGTGGTTGACCAGCCAGCCACCATCGGAGCCCTAGCGGTCGCTGTAGCCCAGGACATGGGGATCACCGTGGGCTACCTGCCGGGCCTGTCGATGAGGCGCATCGCCGATCTGGCGCCCGGCAATGCCAAGACAGACCGACGCGACGCGGCGGTGATCGCCCAGGCCGCCCGCACCATGCCGCACACACTGCGGTCGGTCACCACCAGCGACCAGGACTCGGCCGCGCTGAGCATGCTGACCGGCTTCGACTTGGATCTGGCCCGCCAGGTCAACCAGGCCTCCAACCGCATCCGGGGCCTGTACACCCAGGTCCACCCCGCCCTCAAGACCGTCCTAGGTCCACGGCTGGAACACGACAGTGTGCTTGAGGTGATCGCCGCCTGGCCTACGCCCGCCGCCCTGCGCAAGGCTGGGCGGGCGCGCATCGATGCCAAGCTCAAGGCCCACGGCGCCCGCCGCCACGCAGCCTGGGCCCAGGCCATCATCGACGCGCTCGCCAGGCAGACGGTTGTTGTCGCCGGCACCGACGCCGCTGGCGTCGTCCTGCCGCACCTGGCGCGCCAGCTCATCGCCCTGCACACCCAGAGGGCCGACATCGCCGCCCAGGTGGAGGCCCTGGCGGGTGGCCCACCCTCTCTTGCCCGGTCCTGACCACCCATGCCCGGCATCGGGGTCCCGGCCGCCGCTGTCTTTCTGGCCGAGACCCTGGGCAAGACCTTCGCCACGGGCGCGCACCTGGCCTCCCACATCCGGCCTGGCACCCGTCACGAGACGCTCGGGATCCTCCATCCGCGGTGAGCATGCCAGCCATGGCGGCAACAAGAGACTCAAACGGGCCATGTTCCTCTCAGCCTTCGCCGCCCTGCGCACCGACCCCGCCTCAAGGACCTACTACGAACGCAAGAGAGCCCAGGGCAAACGCCCGGGCCAAGCCATCCTCGCCCTGGCCCACAGACGCATCCTCACCCTGCACGCCATGATCCGAAACGGCACCCTCTACAACCCACAACCAGCCCAACCACTAGCCACCGCCGCTTGACACACCACATAGGGGCACCACCCCGCCACTCGCGCCGTTCCAACGAAAACCCCGCACCGATCACCGAGAACCCGAAAAGTGGCACGAGTCACGTCAGACGGCGGTTGATACGCCAAGGGGCGGAGCCAGTGGGCTTGACGGCGCTGTCTGAGGGTGTGGTGGCACCTGATGACCTGGCGGCACTGGGCTTGGCCCGACCTGCCGCTTCGGCGTCACCGGGTGCCGACCGGCGGGTAGGCCCGACAGTGGGGTCTTCCTCGGGTGGCGCTCCTTCGTTGCCAGTCATCCGCTGTTCCGCCTGCTGGAGCTGCCGGACCTCCTCCGACGCATGCTGCATCACGTAGCGCCAACACTCGTCCCAGAGGTTTGAGTGGGATAGGGCTGGGCCGACAGTAAAAGCCCTGGTGAGAAGGTATTTCTCACCAGGGTTTTCTCGTGTCCGAGGGTGGTCCCCCTCTGGTCCCCCCAGCGAGGCGAGCTGGCCGAACGCAAGGCGCCGCTGCACCACGCCGCGGCTGGCCTGTGGATAAGGGGACCAGAACCCCGTTCCGAGCGGGTTCAGCGCCGAAGGCCGGGCACGATCCGCGGCACGCCAGGGTGGTCACAGCCCGCGCCCCTGCCGCTGCCGAGGCGCTTTGGACTTGGCTGCTCCGAACGCGGCTCCGCTCAGGAAGGCGTTGGCCTGTTCTGCGGCCGACGCCAGGTGCCGGTCGTCGGGGTGCAGGTAGCCGCGCGTCGTCTCGATCGAGGCGTGCCCGAGGATTTCTTGGAGCACATGCAGGGGAACGCCCGCATCGGCGAGCCAGGTCGCGCCCGTGTGCCGGAGGCCGTGCCGAGTCAGGTTGGGAAGCCCGAGGTCGATCACGAGCTGATCCCAGTTCGTCGCATCCCGAACGGTCGCGGTGGTCAGCACGCCGCCTCTCGGCCCGGTCAGCAGTTGGTCCTCCGGCTGCTTGCCTTCGGTGAGATGTTCTAGCACGGGACGCAGCGGGTTCAGGATCGGCACTCGGCGCTCCTTGCGGTTCTTGGTGGGCTTGGTGATGAGCCCGCCCTTTCCGGGGAATATCTGCCAGCGGATCACGACAAGGTTCTTGTCGAACTGCACGTCCCTCACTTGCAGCCCGGACACCTCCGAGCTGCGAGCGGCCAGGAGTGCGGCGAGCATCACGAAGTCCGAGTAGGACTGGTGCACCTGCCCGCACGCATCGGCGGAGGGCGTCAGGAGACGATCGACTACCTGCGGCATGATCGGCACATCGGTGGTGCGCACGATCTCGGCCAATGCAGTGTCGCGCGCGGTGTGTTCAAGCGGTGTCATAGCCGGAAAGGTGGACGGTCGCTAAAGCGACCTCCAACAGCCCCCACGCAGTCGAGTAGCTGCCGAAGAGGAGGCCGCCGGTGCCCGTGGCTACACCGTTGGCGATCATGAAGACGCCGATGCCGATCAGTCCGATGCCGATCAGGAGCAGCGGTACGGCAAGAATCCATCGGTTCCAGCGGCGCACACTCGGTATCAAGGGCAGGAGTGTGATCGTCAGGATCAGGATGCCAACGGCGGCGTTGCCCCATTGAGCCAGTGAGATTTGTCTGGCGTTCGCATACAGAGCGCGTTCTGCGTCGCTGACTTCCGGCCCACCGTGGATGCCAAGGCGACCCTCGACGGCGTACTGCGCTTTCGCGGCAGCATAGAGGACAGCAAGGATGGCAGCAGCCACGATCAGAGCGACGCGCACGGAGTTTCGTCTCATCTTCCAGTTCCTCCGTGGCTGTTGCGGAGGACGCCCGCGATCCCTTTGAGCCAGGATCGACGGATCATGCCGCTACCGGCTCGGATGAGAAGCCAGTACACACCGAAGGCGCGAGCAGAGAGCCCGCTGGTGGCGTAACATCGCGTCTCCGTAGACAGCAAGCCGTCGCGGTAGAGGAAGTTCATCGCCACCTTCACCGTGTCCGGCGGGGAGGTATCCCTGAATCCCGTGATGGGATCGCTCTCGAAGTCCAGGACGCTGGGATCATGCCGAGCGCGGAGGAAACCGACGTAGACCAGTTCGTCGCTGTCGCGGTGCGCGAGCACATAGGGGCCGTGGTCGAAGAAGTCGAGCACCCGCCCGCCTCGTTCTTCGGGCACTTTTCCAAGTGAAGCGATGGTCATGATCCGGCGGAACAGAGGCACATCGTTCCAGGTCAGTGCGTCCACCGCGTCGATCACTTGATCCGCAGCGGCGTAGGTCTTGATGCTGTGGTACTCGCTCCACTCCCAGGCGGGGAGTGCGCGATCGAGCATGGTGCCTGCGCGCCCCCGAGTCATTGTTCTGTCTCCGTGCTCGGTGCGAGCACTCGTGCGACAGCCCGAGTGAATCGGCCCCAGGTGTCCTCGGGCAGCGCCTCGGAGATACGGTCGAGCAGCAAGAGAGGCGCGAGATTCAGCACGGCAAGCACAACGGCGGCATCCGGGTCTACATCCGGCCTGAGCGAAGCAGCTCGTTCGACTGCCGCGCGGAACAGCGCACGCGACGGCTCGGGGTCGTCCGTCAGGACGCGGCCCAGGTAGCGGATGTCTGCGGATCGCTTCGCCAGCGCCTCGACCGCCCCGGAGGGATCCGTGCGGGCGAGTTCGTCGGCGCGTTCGAGCACCACCGTCGTGCAGCGATCCGCGAGCGCCTGTTTCGAGCCGAAGTGATGGACGATCAATGCCTGGCTCGTGCCTGCTTCGCGCGCGATCACCTGCATGCTCGTGCCCGCGACCCCGCGCTCACCAAAACATGCGATCGCGGCTTCGATGATCCGCTCTGCCCCGGGTGCGTTGATGCTCATGCGATGAGACTAACTGTTTATTCAGTCAGCGTCTAGAACTGTACCATCGCACGTCTTTCAGACGAGGTCCGCGCCGCCCGGCGGGCGGCGCCGTAGGCGGGTTCTGGCGCTCACCTCCCAGCCAGGAGGGAGGCCCGGTCGTGACGGTTTCGATGCGCGTGATGAGTGCGGGCGATGGCTACAAGTACCTTCTGAAATCCATCGCAGCCGGCGACGGTGACCGCTCCCTTTCGACCCCGCTTACGAGGTACTACGCCGAGGCGGGGAACCCGCCAGGCTTCTGGCTTGGACAGGGCCTCGCGTCGCTGGGGCACGGCGAGCTGGCCGGTGGCTCGCAGGTGTCCGAGGCGCAGCTACAGCTCTTGATCGGCATGGGGCATGACCCCATCACCGGGGAGGCTCTGGGGCGTCCCTATCAGCAGTTCGCCAGTGTCGTCGAGCGGATTGAGCAGCGCGTGAACGCGCTCGACCCGGAGCTGGGGCCGGCGGCGCGAGCGCGAGAGGTCGCTACGATCGAGGCTGAGGAAGCCGAGCGCGGCACCCGCCGCGCGGTGGCCGACTACGACTTCACGTTCAGCGTCCCCAAGTCCGTCTCCGCAATCTGGGTGGTTGCAGACGCGGGCACGCAATCGCTGATCGCTGACGCGCATCACGCAGTGGTTGCAGAGCTGGTTGCGTTCCTCGAACGGGAGGTTGCAGCAACCCGCGTGGGCGCAACCGGCCCGGACGGCGCGGTTGCGCACGTCGATGTCACCGGCGTCTCAGCGGCAGCGTTCGACCACTACGACTCACGCTCAGGCGACCCGCAGTTGCACACCCATGTAGTGATAAGCAACAAGGTTCTGACCGCGCAAGACGGGCGCTGGCGCACCCTCGCAGGGCGCCCGATGCACGCCGCGGTCGTCGCCATATCCGAGCTATACAACGCGGCTCTGGCCGATCGACTGACCGGCACCTTGGGCGTCGGATGGGAAGCACGGGAGCGGGGCCGCGACCGCAACCCAGCGTGGGAAATCGAAGGCGTACCCGACGAGCTGGTGACCGAGTTCTCCACTCGCTCGCAGCATATCGAGGTCGAGAAGGAACGACTGATCGCCGAGTACGTCGCCAGGCATGGCCGGCAGCCCTCGGCGCGAATGGTGCTGAAACTGCGCGCCCAAGAGACGCTCGCCCCTCGACCGGAGAAGCAGATCAAGTCGCTGGCGGACCTCACCCGCGACTGGCGCGAGCGCGCAACCCGGCTGCTCGGCACGGATGCGACCGGCTGGGCGCGCGCCTTGCTCCGCGGCGAGGCACCGCGACGGATGCTGCGCGCCGACGACGTGCCGCTGGACGTGGTGCACGAAGTCGGGCAGGCCGTGATGGAGACGGTTGCGGAGAAGCGCACGACCTGGACTCGCTGGAATCTGCACTCCGAAGCCAGCCGGCAGTTGATGGGCTGGCGGTTCGTCAGCCTCCAAGATCGTGAAGCGATCACCGGGCTCATCGCGGACACAGCCGAGCGTGTATCGCTGCGGCTGACGCCACCGGAGGCGGCGTCGAGCCCGTTGCAGTTCCGACGCGCCAATGGCACCTCGCGCTTCCGGCCGCACGCCTCGGTCCTGTTCTCATCCGAAGCTCCGCTCGCGGCCGAAGACCGCCTTCTTGATCGAGCCGCAGACCGGACGGGGCCGGTACGCGCCGACGAACATCATCCTGATCCGCACCCACGGTCGTCGTGGGATCGGCTGGATCACGCTTGCTGGTGGCCTCGCGGCACTCTGCTTCTACGCTGCCGCGATCTGCACGGTGCTGCTGAGCCGCGATGGCCCCGGCTGGCTCAACCTTCTCGTCCTCTTGTTCATATGGGACGGGTTCAAGATGCTCAGGATCGACCCCGTGACGCTCATGCTGCGCCGGTACATTCGCACCGAGCCCGAACCCGAGTGCGAGCTGGAACCCGAGCCCGACGCGGAGGCCGAGGCGGAGCCGGCCAGCGGTGCCGAGGGGGACGGGGATGGGTACGCGTGAGCACGTGGTGGCCTCGGCGCTGAGGCTGATGCCGGGCGCGGCCCGGGGCCGTTAGGGGTGCTGAGGCCCTCCTGTGAGCAGGCCGAGGGCGTCCAGGTCGAGGCGGCTGGCCAGGAGGTCGACGGAGTCCAGGGTCAGGTTGCGCTCGCCGCGCTCGATGCCCGCCAGGTAGCGGGCCGTCACCCCCAGATGCTCGGCGAGGGCCTCCTGCGTCAGGGCGCGGCGGTGCCGCTCGGCGCGCAGGTTGGCGCCCAGGCGCTTCCTCAGGGGCTCTGACACACCCCCATCGTCAGTGCCGGAAGCCACTGCTTCCAGGTACTCATCAGTTCCACAGGAACCGATGACTTCTACTAAGATCGGCTCGGACTCCAACAGAAACGAGAGGCAGCCCCATGCCCACGAAGTTCCCACGCAGAACAGCCGTCATCGTGATGGCAGCCCTCCCTGCCGTGCTCGCCCTGAGCGCGTGCGGCAGCAGCAGCCCGATGGACCAGTACGCCGGGACGTACACTGGCTCGTCGGGCAGAACGACACTCCTGCTCAACAAGGATGGAAGTGCCTTCTACTCAGAGAGTCGCACCGCGAAGTACGAGCCGGATAAGCGTGGTTCGGCGAAGTGGAAGATTGAGAAGAACAGGCTCATCGTCTACGACAACGAGGCCCTCGGCTACGACATCTACGCCGAGCTGAGAGGCAATGAGAAGGGCAATGAGGACTCCCTGCTGTTCCAGTCCAACAACAATAGGTGGAACGACGAGGTCTATACGCGGGGCAGTAAGAGTGGCCTTGGCGGCACAGTTGGACAATGTCGACGCAGTCGTGTGCGCAAGACTGTTGGGCTTTCCGCCGCGGCGCAGCCACTCCTTGACCTGTCGGGGATCGTGTCGATCAAGTCATGGTGAGCGAGCGCAGAGGTGAGGCAGACCGTCGCGTCGGGTCGGCGGGTCGCGGCCTCGACCAGGCTCCAGTCCGTGGCCGGCGCGTCTCTGGGGAGGTAGATTCCGCGCGCGATACGGGTGAAGTCGCCAGCATCGGCTGCCCGGTAAAGGCCAGCGCGCGACCCAGAAGCGGTCAAGTCCCTTTACGGGAAGGATCATGACAATCATCCGCTGACGATCCGTGACGCCGATCGCGGTCTTCTCACTCTCAAGCGGGCCCGTCGACCAGGGGCTCGGCAAGGTTGTTGGCCTGGGGGATGGCTTGCGGTGATGTGCTTGATATGACTCGCCAGGGTGTCAGCAAGCACTTCCACGCTGCGTGGGGAGCTACATGGGGTCTGATGGCACGTGCAGGTGCCGGTGGTCGGCCGGGATCGCGGGGCCCTCAGGTCCGCCCAGGCGTTGCCCGGCCCGCTACCGCGGGGACGAGACGGCTGGACTGACCCAGCGCAGGTCGGGGAACCGGGCGAAGTCGCTGTCGAAGGAGCACAGGGAGGTGCCGTACTCGATGGCCAGCGCTGCCAGATGCGCGTCGGTCACGAGGTTGCCGCGCAGGTCGCCGTCGACCAGGAGACGAGCGAGGACCTGTGCGTGACGGGCTCCGGGAACGGGGACCCAGGCCTGCTCGGCCTGAAGCCAGTCACTGATGAAGCTCCAGGCCTCTGCCGGCGTCAGGGGACTGGTCGTCACGCGGGGGTGGGTGATGATGCGTTGGAACGCCAGGAGCGAGGCCCAGGGCAGTCCGACGCGTTCCGCGCCGTTCAGTGCATCGGTCAGCCACGCTCGTGCCGCGTCGTGGAAGGAGGAGCGGTCGTCAACGGCGTAGAGCAGGACATTGGCGTCAACGATCATGAGTGGCCCGGGTGCCGTCCTGGTCCAGCAGGTCGAGAACGTCGGCGACGTCGGTCACGTCCACCTTGAGTCCGACGTGCGCCGTCCGCTGGCGAAAGCGGGTGGGTGCAGGCTTACGGGCCAGACCCGCCCTGGCGAGCTCGTTGACGGCCTCGCCGAGCCCCACCTGTCGCTCACGCCGCAGCTGCTCCGCGGCCGCGGCGACCTCCGGGTCCAGCCTCACGGTAGTTCTCATGGAACCAGGCTAGCATCTGTGGTGCACGCCGAGGCGCATCACAGATGCGACACGAGCACCCGGGATATCCCGTGGAGTGCAGTCGGAGCGCTGTGGAGTCAGGGGGTCATGCGCGGAGGTCTAACCGTGTTTGCGGTAACCCGCCCCAGGCCGCCCGTCCCTGGTTGGAGCGGCATCCGGGACCTCGCCGAGGCGTTTCGGTCGCGGGCCGCCGTCAGGGGTCAGGCGGCTTTGATGACGTCGAGGACGTCCTGCCCCGTCGTCACCACCTGCGCGCCGTCCAGGAGCTCAGGCGGTAGATGGCGGCGCTGACCGTCCTCGAACCCGAACGCGAACACCTCGAACGACATACGGTGAGACTACCGGCTGCTCATCGGAGGCGGCCCGGCTGGCCGTTGCGCCCTCCCGGCCCAGTGGGGCTCAGTGGGAGGGCGTGTACCCGGTGCGATCGGCCTCGGTAATCCTCCTCAGCACCCGCGCGGGATTGCCGGCGGCCACAGTGCGCGGGGGCACGTCGTGGGTCACGACGCTCCCCGCGCCGATGACCGCCCCATCGCCGATGGTCACCCCCGGCAGCACGGAGGCGCCCGCACCGATCCACACGGCGTTCCCAATCGTGATCGGGCGGGCGAAACAGCCCCCGGCTATGCGCTCGGCGGCGTCGAGGGCGTGTCCGGCGGTGTAGAGGCCGACCTTCGGGGCGAGCAGCACGTCGTCGCCGATCGTGATGGGTGCGCAGTCGAGCATCACGCAGTCGAAGTTCGCGAAGAACCGCTCACCCAGTCGGATATTGGAACCGAACTCGCAGCGGAAGGTCGGTTCGAGACTCGCCCCCGTCCCGGCACTGCCCACAACCTCCCGCAGCAGGGCCTCGCGCTCCTGCCGAGGCCGGCCGTAGGAGGCGTTGTAGGCGTTCGTGGCCAGGACGGCGCGGGTGCGAGCGGCGATGAGCTCAGGGGTCAGGTCGTCATACATTGCGCCGGTGGCCATATGGGCGAACTGCTCGTGAAGCGAAGCGGTCATCGCGCCATTTTGCACCACTCACGACGATGCGCGGCCCGCAAGCGTCACGGAACAGGTGCGCCCACCGGTCGCGCTGACACGGGGTTAATCGGGACAATGGGCGGGCGCCCTGACTCGGTTAATCCCCAACGCAGGGCACGGACACGAAAGGGGCCTCAACCCATGACCCGCAGCTACCCCTTCGCCCAGGTCAACGTATTCTCCTCCGAGCCCTACCTCGGCAACCCCCTGGCCGTGATCCACGACGCCGATGACCTGACCGTCGAGCAGATGCAGCGCATCGCCCGCTGGACGAACCTGTCTGAGACAGTGTTCCTCCTGGCCCCCACCGCCCCCGGGGCGGACTACCGGGTGCGAATCTTCACCCCCGGTGGGGAGCTGCCCTTCGCCGGCCACCCCACCCTCGGCTCAGCACATGCCTGGACCGAGCACGGGGGTGCGCCCCGCGACCCCGCCGTCATCGTCCAGGAGTGCGGCGCCGGCCTGGTGGACGTGCGCCGTGACGGCGGCCTGCTCTCCTTCGCCGCACCGCCCACCATCCGTTCTGGCGGCCTCGACGAGGACTACCTGACCAGGATCGTTGCGGCATTCGGTATCAACCGCTCCCAGGTGCTCGCCCACCAATGGGTCGACAATGGCCCCGGTTGGGCCGTGGTGCGCCTGGCCACCGCCCAAGAGGTTCTTGATCTTGACCCCGACCTCTCCTTGATCCCCGACGCCATGGTCGGAGCCCTCGCGCCGCACCCCGGGGGCTCCGAGTACGCCTATGAACTGCGCACCTTCGCCCCCGCCGTCGGAGTCGATGAGGACCCGGTCTGCGGGTCCATGAACGCCTCGGTCGGCCAGTGGCTGGCTCGCACCGGCGAGGCCGGGACCGGCTATCGGGTCTCCCAGGGGCGCAGGCTGGGCAGGGCCGGGGACATCACCGTCACCGTGGACGCCGAGGGCGCCGTGTGGGTTGGCGGCGCCACCCAAACCCTGTTCCGGGGCACTGCACTCACAGCACTGACCTGACGTGTGCGCCCTGAACCGCACAATGCAGTTAAGTGTTCAGATTGCTCGCGCAGCCAGTGTGAACGGGAGAGCCCCCGGGTCCCTACCATGGGGCCATGGCTCTGCGCGACGCCCATCACACCATGCCATTGGCGGCGGCCGTCGAACGCTACCTCGACGAGCAGGTTGGTCTGCTCGTCGCAGGCGCCGCCGCCGTCAGACGCCGGGAGGCCGACGCCATCCATGATCAGCGCGCGGCGGGGCGCCGACTGCGTTCGGTTCTGCGGACCCTGGGACCAGCCTTGCGCCCATCCCGCCGCACGGCGCTGATCACCGAGCTCGACTGGTTCAATTCACGCATGGGCTCAGCCCGCGACGCCGAAGTGGTGCGCGATCACCTGGCCCTGCTGTTGCACGGCCTCGACGATCCGGGAGCCGGCCGGCACCTGCTCGAACGCGCCACCGTCCACGCCGAGGCCGAGGCGCGCCAAGTCGACGCCCTCTACAACGACCCCCGCTACACCGCCCTGACCTCCCTCCCCACACCTTTGGCCCCTTCGCTGTGGCGGCACCCTCACCGGGCACCCGACGACCAGATCATGATCGAGCGCCTGACCCGGGTTGGGGCTCGAATGCTCACCGCGCGCGGCCGGGCCGAATCCGCGCATAGGGCCACCGACGTCGAGCTCCACCGCCTGCGCCGACGTGTCAAAGACGCCCGCTACGGAGCCGAGACCATCCGCGCGGCGGACGCTGAGGCGCCCGCCGTGGTCGCATCCCTGCGCAAGGCGGCCACTCTTCTCGGCGATCTCCAGGACATGGTCGTTGTTCGTCAGTGGCTTGACAGCCCCGGCAACGCTGGGCTCACGGCACCCCAGGCGCTGCTTGCGGCGATCGCAGAACGGCGCGACAGCGCCCTGGCCCGTATTGACACCGCGGTCAACTCCGCCCTTGAGGACTGGTGCTCCTGGAGCGGAATGGACCTGCAAGCCCCTCTCCCGCGGCAGTCCACCGGAGCCACTGAAAGAATGGCTCCGTGAATTACGCGCCGCTGCCCAATGAGCTCACCGACCCGCTGCCCTCCCGCATCGACCTGAGGCTGGTGGTCAGCGACATGGACGGCACCCTTATGGACGGCACAAGACGAGTCCCCGCCGGGTTCACTGACATGGCGGCGCGCATGCGCTCTAGGGGGATTCTCTTCGTCCCCGCCTCGGGCCGCCAGCTCGCCAACTTGCACCATGTGTTAGGCGACGCCATTGACGACGCCCCGGTGATCGCCGAGAACGGCGCCCTGGTCAAGCAGGGCGCTACTGAGATCCATTCCGACACGATGAGCGCAGCCGACGTCGCCACCGTCGTTACCACCGTCCGCTCACTAAGGGAACAGGGGTACGATGGCGGCGCGGTCATGGCCTGCAAGCAGAGCGCCTACATTGAGCGCGCCGACGCCCGCTTTATCACCATGTGCGACACGTACTACACCGCCCTGGCCGTCGTTGACGACCTCCTGGCCCTGAACCGCGCGGAGGTCCTCAAAGTGGCCGTCTACGACTTCGGCGACGCCGAGGAGGGCAGCGCCGCGGCCCTCGGCCCAGCGGCGCCCGGGCTCCAGACCGTGGTCTCGGGCAAGCACTGGACGGACATTATGCCCAAGGCCGTCTCCAAGGGCCGCGCCCTGGCGGCAATCCAGGCGCGCTTCGGCATCGCCCCGGCCCAGACCGCCGTATTCGGCGATTACCTCAACGACCTCGACCTCTACGACCACGCCGAGCTGTCCTTCGCCGTGGCCAACGCCCACCCCAGGATCACCGCCACCGCCCGCTACCGGGCGCCGGCGAACACCGAGGACGGCGTGCTGCGCACCATTGCCGAACTCCTGACCCGCCAGGGCTGACACCGCCACTAGCCACCGGGCACATGCGCCAAGTCCACGACGCCCCGGGCGAGCCGGCAGGAACTCATGCGCAAGATCCCATGCGCATCATTTGGCCGTCTTCAACCAGTAACCGCGCCGGCTGCCGCCCCCTCAACGCGAGGGCGCAGCGGACACCAGGGCCAGCCCCAGCGCCTCAATGGACTCAGCCCTGAAATCACGCATGGACGACGCCCACTGGCAGTTGTCCGCCGCGTGGTACATGCCCTTCTCCGTGCGCACTCGTGCACTCACGCCGGCAGCGCGCAGACGCCGAGCGTAGGCCAGACCCTCGTCGTAGAACAGGTCGAGGTCACCGACCCCAATCCACGCCGCCGCCAGCCCGGCCAAGTTGACTCGGTGCGCCGGGACCGCCCAATCGCGCCCATCGAACTGCCCCGGGGCGCACCCCAGGTAGGCCCGCCACGCCTCAGCATTGGCCCGCGCCGTCCACACGAAGTCCCCGCGCCCAGGTATTTCCGCTCCACCGGCACCAGTGGCGCTATCGAGCATGGGGGAGTTGAGCAACTGGAAAACCAGGCCAATGCCCGCATCATGGGCGCGCTGGGCCAGCGCCGCCGCAATCCCACCACCTGCCCCGGCACCGCCCACGGCAAGACGCGCAGGATCCACCCCGAGCTCCTCGGCCCGCTCCCGGACCCACGTCAGGACCGCGAATCCGTCATCCAGGGCCGCGGGGAACGGGTGCCCGGGGGCGAGCCGGTAGTCGACAGAAACCACCAAGATGCCGAGTTGGCGCGCAATACGCGAGCACAGCAGATGATCCTGGGCGGGGCTCCCGGAGACGAAACCACCTCCGTGGAACCAGAGCAGCGCCCCGGTGGGAGCCCCCTGGGGGCCGGCCGCCTCAGCGCGATAGCACCACACCGGAACCTTCAGGCCACCGCCGAGAGCCGTCCTCTCCCGTCCCAGTCCGCGGGGAAAGACCCGGGGGAGGGCGGCGGCCGAGAGCCTGTGGCGCTGCCTGTCAGCAGGACGCCCAGCAGAGCTGGTGCCGTGAGGCAGGACCAGCAGCGGCGCCCGCAACTCGGGGGCCACCTGGTGGAAAGCCGGTCCCAGATCACGACGCCGAGCCTCGACGACGACGGCAGCACCGACCGCGGCCAACCCGGCCAGCGCCAAGGCCCCCAATGAGCGGGGGCGGTGTGTTGGCGGCGGCATTGCAGCTCCTGAACGTGGCGGTAAGGACCGAGGACGGCGCTGTGCCCCAGTCGTCGCGAGAGTACCGCAGTCTCACCGGGCCCGGTGCCGCCCCCCACCCATGAGGGCGTCGAGTTGGCGGCGCTCCTTCTTCGTGGGCCGGCCGGCTCCCCGCGCCCGAATGATCGCGGCGGGAGCGTCCATGGGGGAGGGGCGCGGCGGTGAGAAGTCGGTGTAGGCGGTGCGGGCGACAGGGGCCCCGACCCGCTTGGTGAGGATGCGCTCCACGGTGAGAAAACGATCGAAGCCGTCGACGCGGTAGCGCACCTCATCGCCGACGCGCACATGCTGCGCGGGCTTGGCGGTCTCGCCATTGACACGCACATGACCGGCCTTGCAGGCGGCGGTGGCCGCCGAGCGGGACTTAATCTGCCGCACACTCCACAGCCACACATCCACGCGCACCGAACTGGGTCCACGAGGGGGACCGCCCACCTGCGAAGCCCGGCTCGGGTGCCGCCCGTTGTTCATGGCTTGATCCTAACGACGGCGGCGCCTGCGGCCCCGCCTCAGTGCCCGCCGTGCCCGGCCCATGAGCCCAATCCCGAACAAAATCGTCCCCACGCAGGCAAGCACGGCCCGGCCGGGGTGGTGCACCACGGCGCTCGCGGTACGGGCGGCCAGGTCGCCGCCGCGTTGGAGCAGGGGCGCGCTGCTATCACCGGCCATGCACTGGCTCAACGTGGCGTGCAGGGCACTGCGGTCGGCATCGGGCAGGCCCAGCCCGTAGGCTGCGGCCACGGAAACGAAGCGCTGGGCGTATTGGCAGTGCTCGGCCTCCTGGGGCGGCCACCAGCCGGTCCCCGCGGCGGTGTCCCAGGTGCCCGTCTCAGTGGAGCCGACCGGGCAGGTGGCTGGGCCGCAGGCTCCTTTGCTCTCATTGGCCTGTCCGTCGACGGCCAGTAAGTTGAGCGGGTCATTGGCGACCAATAGGCGAGTGCGGGCGTCCCAGGCCCAGGCCCCGTGGGCGTAAAGGTAGTTCAGTGGCACCACATGGTCGATCTGGACCGCCGCGGAGGTGTCCTGGCCGCGGGTGAAGGCGATGGTGGAGCCCGTGTAGGGATCGTGGAGCACCCCGGACCACACGGTGGCGTCCGGGCAGACGGCGGCCCCCTGGCCGACGCCCTCTTCCCGGCCCTGAAGGCCCTCGGCACGCGAGTAGTCCGTCTCCGTGAGGTCACGGGCCAGGATCTCGTTGCGGGTGTCGCAGCCGTCGCCGTCGACGTCCTCCCAAGCCCGGCCGAACCAGCCTGTGCGCGAGCCGCCCTCGCCCCAGGACACGGCTGCGGGGGAGTCCGGCGGGAGGTTCTCCAGGGCGCTGAGCGCCTCGGCCGGGCTGAGCACCAGTGTCCCGCGCTCATCCCAAGGCACCGGGGAGGCGGTTGCCGCGTCGAGGGCGGGCGGGGCCGCCTGGGCGCCGGCTCCGTTCGGGGCGGCCAGCACCCCCGCCAATGCCAGGGCAAGGACCGGTACCGCCGCCATTGACCGGGACATTCGCGCCTGCACGCCGGAGCGCCGGGTCGCCACCGAGAGGATGCTCATGGTCACGAGGCTACCCAGTGCCTCTGACAAGGACGCGGCATGCTCCGGGTCTCGGACTCCGGGTCTCCGGCCGGACCCTGGGAGGTGGGAGGTGGGATGACGCGCGCAGGCGCCGGCCCGGTGAGGATAGCGCTCCCCATGTGCATGTGCGATGCGGCAGGAGGCGCACGGAGGCGATTTCGTGACATCCTTTGGCTTGTCGGAGGTGGGCCGACCACGGCCGCCCCGACGGGGCGCCCATCCCGCGTCCCGGTCCGTCTGCGGCCCAGCGCCGCATAGGAGGTGCAGTCTGTGGCCGTCTACTTCGTTTTGGCCGTCGTCGGGCTCGCGCTCATGCTCGTGTCCTTCTTGGCCGATGACGTCCTCGACGGGGTCCTGGACATTGACTCCGGGGGCCTGTTCTCCACTACCGCTGCGGCGGCTGCTCTGACCCTTTTCGGTGCGGCCGGCATTATCTCCACCGGTATTGGCGCGGATGCGCGCTGGGCGATTCCGGTGGCGACAGTAACCGGTGTGGTCGGCTACGCCCTCACGGTGGCCCTGGTCCGCGTTATGCGGGCCTCTGAGTCCGAGCAGCCGGAGCTGACCGCCTCGGTGGTCGGCGCGCAGGCCCTGGTCGAGGCGGGCCCGTCCATCCTGGTGCTCTACAACGGCGCCTACCTGCGCCTCGCTGTTCGCACTGAGGATGGCACGCCCCTGTCCACGGGGCAGTCCGTGCGCGTGGTCTCCCTGGCCACGCCCACCAGCGCCGTCGTCACACCTGTCACATCATCCGCAAAGGAGTTCCTCTCGTGACACTCGTTATCGGTATTGTCATCGCGATCGCGGCGGTGGTCTGTGCTGGCTTTCTTGTCGCCTCGCGATACAAAGTTGCCTCGCCTGATGAGGCCCTCATTGTCACCGGCCGCAAAACCAGATCCCGCCTGGACGCCTACGGCCGGGAGATCGCTGATCTGACTAACCAGCGGGTCATTGTCGGCGGTGGCGTCTTCGTTATTCCCTTCGTGCAGAAGATGTACCGCCTCTCCCTGGCCAGTCGGAAGATCGTCATGGGCATCGAGGCCATTGACATTAACTCGATCCCCATCGACGTTAAGGCCGTGGCCGTGGTCAAGATCGGTGGCACTGAGACGGCGATCCGCTCGGCGGCCCAGCGCTTCCTCAACCAGCAGAACCAGATGGCGGACACGGTTCAGGAACTCATGGCCGGCTCCTTGCGCTCGGTCATTGGCTCGATGAGTGTCAAGGAGATCATTACCGACCGTGAGGCCCTGTCCACCAAGGTGCTCCAGGCCGCCCAGGAGTCCCTCACCGAGCAGGGACTCGCCCTCGACACCCTCCAGGTGCAGGACATCTCCGACCGCAACGGCTACCTGGACTCCATGAGTGCCCCGAAGGTCGCCGAGGTTCGCCGCGAGGCCAACATTGCCAATGCTGCTGCGCACCAGAAGTCGGAGGAGGCTCGCATTGAGGCCGAGCGCCAGGTGGTGCTCAAGAACAAGGAGCTCGCCCTCCAGCGGGCCGCGATTAAGGCTGAGACCGACCGGGCCGATGCCGAGGCCTCGGCGGCCGGCCCCATCCAGGCCGCGCAGATGGACCGCGAGATCGCCACGAGTCAGAACGACGCCGCCAAGCAGCGCGCCGAACTGCGCGCCACCGAGCTGGTGGCCGAGGTCGAGCGTCCAGCGGACGCCGCCCGTTACAAGACTGTGGTCGAGGCCGAGGCCGCCAAGGCGGAGGCGATCGCCCAGGCCGAGGCCCGTGCGCGCGCCGCCACCATTGAGGCCGGGGCCCGTGCCGAGGCGCAGAAGATTGAGGCCCAGGCTCGTGCTGAAGCCCGCCGCCAGGAGGCGGCCGCCGAGGCGGAGGCCGTGCGCCTGGCCGGTCAGGCCGAGGCGGACAAGACCTCCGCCATGGCACACGCTGAGGCCGAGCGGACCCTGGGCGTGGGTAAGGCCGAGGCGGAGGCCACCAGCGCCAAGGCCGAGGCCATGCGCGCCTACGGAGAGGCCGCTGTTCTGCAGATGGTGGTCGAGCAGCTGCCCAACATTGTGCGTGAAATGGCGGCACCGCTGTCGTCTATTGACCAAATGTCCGTGGTCTCCACCGATGGTGCCACCCCATTGGTGCGCAATGTGGCCTCGGGCATTGGTCAGACCACTGAGCTCGTCAAGGGCCTAACTGGGCTGGACTTGGCCGGGTTGTTCCACAACGCCTCGGAGGGGGCCACTGCCAGCACCTCCGGTTCCGGCCAGGCGTCTCCGGGCGCCTGAGGGCGGTGCGAAGCCAACTCTCGTAGTTCCAGGTTCAAGGGGAGGGCCGGTCACTCCATGAGTGACCGGCCCTCCCCGCAAGCCCCCTGCCGGGGCCGGCGGCCCGGGTTGAGGACTTCCCGGCCCAGGCCCGGGGCTCACCGCGATGCCGGGCAGCGCAGTGCCGGATGCGGGCGACGACCTTCTGGACTCGTGCCTCCTACGGTGGCCGCGCCGCAAACGCCTCCCGGCAATCACAGGGGCGGCGACGCCGCTCAGGCCGGGTTCCTCTGACCCTGCGGGCCCGTGGCACCACCGGCCTCACTACTGCCGTCTGGAAGCTCAAGCCGCGTCTGGAGGACGCGGAGCTCCTCCAGGGCGGTCAAGTGGGAGAAGCGGGCTTCCAGGGCTGCACCATCAGCATCCAAGGCTCGGCGCCGGGCGGCCTGGGCGCAGCTGCGCAGTTCGGCTGCGGCTCGCGCCACCACCTTGTGCTGAGGGTGAGTTGGGCCCTCGCCCTCACCCAGGTCCCCCCGGGCGGCCTCTACCTGTCCGAGCAGGACGCGCGGGGCGTAGACGCGCACCAAGGCCATGGCGTCGCAGCGCATCTGCTCATCGGTGCCGGGCGCCTCCCACATCAGGCCAACAGTGGTCAGGTCGTCAAGGACCTCCTGCCAGCGCAAGCCCTGAGCGGCGGGCAAAACGCCGCTTGAGCGGGCGACCTGCCCGCGCAGGGACGCCAAGGCGGCCTCATAGTCCGCCCAGGCGGTGCCCTCCAGTTCCGGTCTGCTGCGCCGCTCCCGGTGGAGCGCCACAGCGCCCGCCGCCAGGCCCAGGCCGCCGGCCCCCAGGGCCGTGTCGAGCACTGTGGCCACACCTGAGGCATCGAAGGAGCGCGCGGTGAGGAGGGCGAGTAGCCCGCCGCCCAGAGCGCCGCCAATGACCCACTGCCGCCATCGGCGGCCACTGGCCCGCGCCGCAGAGTCTCGCATGGCCGGCTTCCTACCTCAGGGCACGCCTGCCGCGGCGGCGGCGTCGAGGTACCAGACGGTCTGCGCACCGCGAGCGCAGGAGGCCGGGGCGGCGAGCATATTCGGGGCCGATAAGCCGGCGGCCACCGCCTGCACCTTGCCCTGCCCGCCGGCCACCACCATGACGGTGCGGGCCCGCTGAACCAGCCCCATGGTCAACGAGACGCGCTCGGGTGGCGGCTTGGGGGACTGGCGCACCGCGACCGCCGTCGCCCCCAGGGATACAGCGGCGCTGTGGCCGGGGAAGAGGGAGCATACGTGGGCGTCGGGACCCAGCCCCAGGTGGATGACGTCGAAGCGGCCCTGGGATGGACCGAAACGGGTCAGCTCCTCGGCCAGTTCCTCGGCGGCAGCCTCAAGGTTCTCGACGCGCTCGGGTCCGGCAACGCGGTGAATATTGTCCTCGAGCACGCCGGCTTCCACCAGGGCGTCAAGGGCCAGGTCGTTGCGCTCGGGGTGCCCGGCGGGCACGAAGCGCTCATCGCCGAACCACACGTGGATCGCCTCGCGGGCGGTGCGGTCCATACCCGCCTGCTCCAGTGCGGTCGGCAGCTCCTCTGCTAGGACTACGCCGGCCGAGCCGCCGGTCAGAGCCAGGTGTCCGGCCCCCCGGGCCTGCACGGCCTGGGCCAGCAGCTCGGCGGTGCGCGCCGCGGCTTGGGCGGCGGCCTGGGCGAGGGTACCGGCGACGACGACCTCGGCGGCGGGATGGGCGGCGGCCTGGGCCTCCAGCAGGGCCGCCGCCTTATCGGGGGCCGGTGCCGCGGCGGAGGTCGCCGAGCCGAGGTGGGCCAGGACCTCCACATAGACCAGGTCGGGTGTCAGGCGCCGCAGCTCCTCGTTCATGGTGGATATCGGCTCCCGCCGGGCCATGGTGACCACCTGCGGATCGCTGGCGCCCGGGCGGGTAATAGTCACCCTGTCCTGGTCCTTGCGGGCGATAACGAGCTCGCCGTCTCGTGTGGCCGCAGTGATGGAGGAGATGCCCTGGGCGCCGACGTCGTCGACGCGGCTGACGTCGATGCCCAGGCGCAGGCGCAGCCAGGCGACCATGAGGGACACCGAGGCGTTGCGCGGCTCCCCGGCCACAACAATCCCGGTGAGGTCGCCCTCGCGCGACAGCGGGCCAAGGGTGGCGGCGACCATGGCGCGCCACAGGGTGATGCGGGTCCAGGCCAGGTCAATGTCACCGCTGGCGTGGACCGGTGCTAGGGCGCGCAGGGCCGCCGCCGGGTCCGCCTGGGCCGGGGTGTTGGTGATGCGCGTGGTAGCCAGGCGGCCCAGGGGGTCCTCGGAGGGGACAGTCGGGCAGCGGCACGGCCACCAGGTGACCACGGGGACGTCGGGCAGGAGGAAGGGCACGACCAGGGTGTCGGTGTGCTCGGCGGCCTCCCCCCAGGGGCGCAGCACCAGGGTTTCCCCGGCGCCGGCGTCGTGGCCGACCCGGAGCTCGGCGTCAAGGTGCCCACTGGTGGTGGCCCTGGTGTGCCCGTCGGCGTGGTGGGCCTGGTCGGCTGGTGGGGCGACGACGGCGATAATGCGGCAGGGGTGGTCGCGGCTGGCCTCATGAGCGGCCGCCAGGGCCTCCTCCAGGCCCTCGGCGTCGGTGGAGATCACCAGGGTCAGTACCCTGGAGGCGCCGGCGGCGCCTTCGGCGGCGAGCAGTTCGGAGACAATGCGCTCGGTGGTGGTGGCGGTCAGTTCGGTGATCATGAGCGCCTCCAGGTGCGCTGGTCGCGGGCGAGCAGGGCGCGGGCACTGGGCGGCCCCCAGGATCCGGGCCGGTAGCCCTCGGGGGCGCCGGCACCGGCCCAGTGCTCAATGATCGGGTCGAGGATCCGCCAGGACAGATCCACCTCGCGCTGGTGAGGGAAGAGTGGGGCGTCGCCTAGGAGGGCGTCGAGGATGAGGCGCTCGTAAGCCTCGGGGGACTCCTCGTTGAAAGAGGCGCCGTAGCCGAAGTCCATGGACACGTCACGCAACTCCATCTGGGTGCCGGGAACCTTGGAGGCCAGGCGCAGGGTGATGCCCTCCTCGGGCTGGATGCGCAGCACAATGGTGTTGGCCCCGATCCCGGCGGTGGCGGCGGTCTCGAAAGGCAGGAAGGGCGGCCGCTTGAAGACCACGGCGACCTCGGTGACCCGGCGTGCCAGGCGTTTGCCGGTGCGCAAATAGAAGGGCACCCCCGCCCAGCGGCGGTTGGCGATCTCCAGGCGCACGGCGGCGTAGGTTTCGGTGCGCGAGTCGGCGGCCACCCCCTGCTCCTGGAGGTAGCCGCGCACCGGCACCCCGCCTTGAAAGCCGGCTTCGTAGCGGCCCCGGGCGGTGGAGGCGTCCAGGTCCAGGACGCCGGCGCGCTCCAGGCGCACGCAGTCGAGAACCTTCTCCTTCTCGGCGCGCACGGAGGCGGCACTCATGGAGGCCGGCTCCTCCATGGCGGTCAGCGCCAGGAGCTGAAGAAGGTGGTTTTGGATGACGTCGCGCGCCGAGCCAATGGTGTCGTAGTAGCCGGCCCGGGTACCAATGCCTATGGCCTCAGCCATAGTGATCTGGACGTGGTCGACGTAGCGCTGGTTCCACAGCGGCTCGAACATGGTGTTGGCGAAGCGCAGCGCCAAAATGTTCTGCACCGTCTCCTTGCCCAGGTAGTGGTCGACGCGGAAGACGTCATTGGGCCGAACGATCCGCGCCACCAGGGCATCGAGTTCTTGCGCCGAGGCACGGTCGTGCCCGAACGGCTTCTCAATCACCACGCGCCTCCAGGCCCCCGGGGCCTCCTGGACCAGGCCGGAGCGGGCGATTCTCTCGGTGACGGCGGGGAACCAGCCTGGAGGAATGGACAGGTAGAAGGCGCGGTTGCCGGCGGTGCCGCACTCGTGATCAAGCTTCTCGACCACCCGGGTCAGGCGGGCGTAGGCGCCGTCGTCCTCGAATGAGGCGAAGGGGACGAAACGCATCCCGGCGGCGAGCTGTTCCCAGATGGCCGGCCGCCAGGGGGTGCGGGCGCCGGCGCGCGCGGCCTTGGCCACGTAGTCGCGTAGGGCGTCGTCATCCCATTGGCGCCTGCCCACCCCTACAAGACTGAAAGCGGGGGAGAGCAGGCCGCGGTTGGCCAGGTCGTAGATAGCCGGCAGGAGTTTGTGCTGGGCCAGGTCGCCGGTGATTCCAAACATGACCAGCACGCAGGGGTCGGCAATGCGCGGCAGGCGCAGGTCGCGGGCGTCGAGCAGCGGGTTCGCTCCGGCACTGTCCAAAGAGGCGGAGGTGGGCACGTCAACCTTTCAGGATGCGATCCGGCGCCCCGGGCCCGGAGCGCCTGTACCCAAGCCTATGCGCCCAGAGCCTCATAGGGGCCCGAATGCGCCCACGCCATCTGCGCACTGCCGCCTGCCGCCCCAATGGGCGCGGTAGGCTCGTGGCAGGCGCACGGACGCGTACGGCGCGACCCAACGGGCAGGAAAGGCAGCTCATGAGCGACTTCGTCCCCACCCCCTCCTCAGCCGATATCGGTGTCGTTGGGCTGGGGGTGATGGGGGCGAACCTCGCCCGCAACCTGGCCCGCCACGGCCACGCCGTGGCCGTGTTCAACCGCACTCTGGCCCGCACCGAGCGCCTCATGGACCGCCATGCCTCTGAGGGCCGCTTCCTGCCCGCCGCACAGCTGACCGATTTCGTGGCCTCACTGCGCCGCCCGCGCGTGGCCATAGTGATGGTCAAGGCGGGGGACGCCACCCAGGCCGTGATCGATGAGCTCACCCCACTCATGGAGGCGGGGGATATTGTCGTCGACGCGGGCAACACTCTCTACACCGACACCCGCCGCCGTGAGGCCGCCCTGCGCAAAGCCGGCTTGCACTTCGTGGGCATGGGTGTCTCCGGGGGCGAGGAGGGGGCGCTGCTGGGGCCCGCGATTATGCCCGGCGGCACCGAAGAGTCCTACAAGCGCCTCGGCCCCATGCTGGAGTCCATCTCCGCCCACGTCGACTCCGTCCCCTGCTGCACCCATGTGGGGCCCGACGGCGCCGGCCACTTCGTCAAGATGGTGCACAACGGCATTGAGTACGCCGACATGCAGCTCATTGCCGAGGCCTACGACCTACTGCGCCATGTCGCCGGGATGGGCGTGGCCGAGATCGCCGAGGTCTTCGGCACCTGGAAGGACTCCGAGCTCAACTCCTACCTGATCGACATCACCGCCGACGTCCTCTCACACACCGACCCCGTCACGGGCCGGCCCTTTGTCGACGTTGTCGTCGATGAGGCCGCCCAAAAGGGGACCGGGGCGTGGACCACCCAGAATGCCCTGGAGTTGGGGGTGGCCGTCCCGGCCATTGCCGAGGCGACCTTCGCCCGAGCCGCCTCCTCCTCAGTGGCTCAGCGGCGGGCTGTGCGCCAGGCCGCCATCGACCCGGGCACCCGTCCCCCCGCCATGGAGGGGGCCCAGGAGAAAGAGGCCTTCGTTCTGGCTGTGCGCCGTGCCCTCTACGGCTCGAAGATCGCCGCCTACGCGCAGGGCTTCGACCAGATCGCCACCGCCTCGGCCACCTATGACTGGGGCATTGACCTGGGGGCCATGGCCCGGATCTGGCGCGGCGGCTGCATTATTCGCGCCCGTTTCTTGGACGACATCACCCGCGCCTACGGGGAGGACCCCGGCCTGGCCAGCCTCCTGACCGCCCCCGCCTTCGCCTCCGCCCTCCAGGAGGCTTTGCCCGCCTGGCGCCAGGTGGTGGCCACTTCCGCCCTGGTGGGAGTGGCCACCCCCGCTTTCGCCTCCTCACTGGCCTACATCGACCAGCTGCGCGCCCCCCGGCTGCCCGCCGCCCTCATCCAGGGCCAACGCGACTTCTTCGGCTCTCACACCTACCATCGGGTCGATGACGTCGCCGGCGTCTACCACACCCTGTGGGCCCAGCCGGGGCGCCCCGAGGAGAAGTGGGACTAGAGCCCTTAGCTTCACAACCGCCGCTGGTCGCCTTGGCCGCGGGCCCGGGCCGGGAGCGCTCTCGGTCCGGGCCCGCGGCTTGCGTCCGGCACCTGACTGAAAGACCCGACCGCACCTATGACCACCGCCGCACCGCCACGTCCCGCCGGCCCCACCAACCTCAGTCGCCAGGAGGCCGCCTGGCGTTCATGGGTGTGCACGGTATCCGCCCTGAGCGTCGCCATCGACCTGACTGGGGCGCCGGCGCACGACAACAGCGGCTTCACCGTCCGCAGCGAACTGATCTTGCGGGTGCACGAGGAGGGCACGAGCGGACTGTGGATGGATTTCCAGGGCGAGGAGGTCTGCAAGCTGCTCGTCAATGGTCGGGCGGTGCCCGTGAACTGGGACTCCAACCGCATCGCCCTACCGGCCCTAGGGGCGGGGGAGCACCGCGTCATGGTGGAGGCGCGGGGCCAATACTCCAACACCGGTCAGGGCCTGCACCGCTTCCACGACCCGGTCGATGACGCCACCTACCTTTACACGCACTTCGAGCCCTCCGACGCCCGCCGTGCCTGGCCCTGCCTGGACCAGCCGGATCTTAAGGCGCCCTTCAGTCTCCAGGTGGTCCACCCCGAGTCCTGGACACTCATCGCCAATGGCGCCATTGAGCACCGTGAGGTCCACACGGAGGCCGGCGCGGCCGTGACCCGTTTCGCCACCACCCCGCCAATACCCACCTATCTGACGGCCTTGTGCGCGGGCCCCTGGCATCGTGTGGGCGCCCAATGGCGCCCGCCCCGCCCCGGGGACCGGCCGGTGGCGCTGTCCTGGTCCTGCCGGGCCTCTCTGGCCCACCACTTGGACATCGAGGAGCTCATGCGCATCACGACCGCGGGCATGGACCTGTTCGATCAGGCCTATGCCTTCCCCTACCCGTGGGGAACCTACGACTCGGTGCTCGTGCCCGAGTACAACATTGGCGCCATGGAGAACCCGGGCTGCGTCACCTTCAGCGAGGACTCCTACCTCTTCCGGGGCCCGGTTACCCGTGCTCAGAGGGCGGAACGAGCCAACACGATCCTGCACGAGATGAGCCATATGTGGTTCGGGGACCTGGTGACCCCGCGCTGGTGGGAGGACACGTGGCTCAAGGAGTCCTTCGCCGACCACCAGGGCACCTGGGCGCAGGAGGCCGCCGGCTTCCCGGAGGCCTGGGTGTCCTTCGCCTCCTCACGCAAGGCCTGGGCCTACCGGGAGGACTCGCGTGCCGCCACCACCCACCCGATCGTGGCCACGGTCGAGGACGTTGAGGCGGCCCGCCAGGCCTTCGACGGCATTACCTACGCCAAGGGCGCCGCCGTCCTCAAGCAGCTCGTGGCCCACCTGGGTCAGGAGACCTTCCTGGATGCCGCCCGCGCCTGGTTCACCGAGCATGCCTTCGCCAACAGTGACCTGGGGGATTTTCTGTCCGCCCTCGCAGCCGCCTCGGGACGGGACATGGAGGCCTGGGCGAACGCCTGGCTGCGCACCGCCGGCCCCAGCATCCTCTCCAATGAGATCGAGGTCGCCGATGGCCGAATCACCCGCCTGGTCCTGCACCAGGAGGGCGTCGACCCGACCACTGGGCGCACCGTCCTGCGACCTCACACACTGGTGGTGGGCCTGTATTCCCTCGACCCGCACGGCGCCCTGGTGCGCACCCACCGCCTACCGGTGACCCTGGAGGGGGAAGTCCTGGACGTCACCGCGGCCAGGGGCCTTCCCGCCCCGGATCTCGTGCTCGTCAACGACGAGGACCACACCTACGCTGTTGTGCGCCCCGACGAGACCTCCCTGGCCACCGCCTGCGCGCACCTGAGCGACCTGACCGATCCTCTGGCGCGGGCCCTGGTCTGGTCAATGCTCCACAATCTCATGCGCGACGCGAGGATCCCGCCGCGCCTCTTCGTCAAGACGGTCCTCAACCAGGCCGATGACACCACCGAGGCCACGACCCTGGCGACCCTCCTGGCTCAAGCCCTCCAGGCCGCCACCCGCTACGCCCACGCCCGGGATCGGGCGCTGCTGGTAAGCCATCTTCTTGAGGATGATCATCCCACCGGGCGGGCGGCAGGCGTCCGGCGGGGCGGCTGGGGGCGCTTGTGCGGGGCGGCCCCGGGATCCGACGCCCAGCTGGTGCGGGCCCGAGCCTGGTTGGAGGCCGCCGGCCAGGCCGCACTCCTGGGCCCGGTGGCCTCCAGGAGAGTCGCCGAGCGTGTGCGCAGCATCCTGGAGGGCCGGGTGCCCGGCCTCAACCTGGACGCGGATCTGCGCTGGCGGGCCCTGATCGCCCTGGCCCGCCTGGACCTGGTCGCCGACGAGGAGCTGGACGCCCAACTGGCCGCCGACCCCGGCTCCAGGGGCGTGACCCGCCACCTGGAGGCGACCTGCGCCCGGCCCGAATCGGCCCTCAAGAAGAAGATCCTCACTCGTCTGCTGACCGAACAGACCCTGAGTAACGACCACGTGGACGCGCTTACGAGGGCTTTTGGTGTCGATGGCCACCGCAGTCTCACCGCACCACTGACCGCCCGCTACCTGGAGGCCCTGGAACCGATCTGGGCCGGGAGAGGCCAGGAGATCGCCACCCGCCTGGTGCTTGGGCTCTTTCCGGCCTGCGGGGATAGGGCGGACCTCGACGCCGTCGACGCCTGGCTGATTGGCCACGCTCAGGCACCAGCCGCCCTGCGGCGCCTGATGCTCAAGAACCGCGATGACCTGGCGCGGTGCTTAAACGTCAAAGAGACAGCACTAACGAGCACCGGCGCGTGAGTCATGTGAGTCGTGTGAGTTAAGGCATGAGGCCGGCAAAGAGTTCGCTTTGCGAGCAGTAACGCCATATGATCTCCTCTCCGGGGCCTGGCACCGGTATGGTGTAACAGACGCGGTGCATCCGGCGCCGCCGGACCGGAGGGGGAACAGATGTCGAGCATTCCGATGGACCCGGACCCGACCTCGACTCAGGCCTTCGGGGCGATCGACTTCTTAGGGAGTCACGACGGTCAGGGTGCAGGTCTGTCTCCGCAGGACCGCGCTGCGATTGCGGCGCTGCCGGCGGGCACTGCGCTGCTGCTGATCCATCACGGCCCCACCACGGGCGCCCGCTTCCTGCTGGACGCCGCCGAGACCACGGTGGGGCGTCACCCACGGGCGGACATCTTCCTTGACGACGTCACCGTCTCGCGCAAGCACGCCATGTTCCTCGGCCTGCCCGAGGGGGGCTACCTGGTGCGGGACTCGGGCTCGCTCAACGGCACCTACGTCAATCGCCAGCGCGTAGAGCAGGCGGCTCTGCGCGCCGGGGACGAGGTCCAGATCGGCAAATATCGGATGACGTACCATCCCGGTCCGCAGCGGCCAGTCACTGAGCAGTGAGCACGGCTACGGCGCGCCCTGCCCGGCGCGATGCCGCGGGCCCCTCCGGCCCCTGGCCCCAGGGGGTGTCGCGCGAGCCCTCAATGAAAATCAGCGAGGTCGTGGACGCGCTCAAAGATGAGTTCCCGGCGCTCTCGCTCTCCAAGGTCCGCTACTTGGAGGGGGAGGGGTTAATCTCCCCTCACCGTCTCGGCAACGGCTACCGCCGCTATTCCCAGGCTGATCTGGAGCGCCTGCGCTTCACCCTGTGCGCTCAGCGCGATGAGTATCTACCGCTGTCGGTGATCCGTGAGCGCCTTGCCAGTCTCGACGCCGCGCCCAATGCGCTGGAGCCGGCGCCGGTGGCACGGGTGGTGGCCTCCTACGGGCGGCTGGCCGCCGATGTCCCGCTGGACCTGGACTCACTGGTCTCCCACTCCGGGGCCACTCGCGCCGAGGTGGAAGAACTGATCGCTATCGGCCTGGTCAGCCCCGACGCCCGTGGGCGCTTCTCGCCTCAGGCCCTGCGCACTGTCAGCCTGGCCCTGGAGGTGACCCGGCGAGGCATTCCGTTGCGGAATCTGCGCGCCGTGCGCGCCGCCGCTGAACGCGAGGCCGACGCCATTGCTCAGGCAGTGCAGCACAAGCGCTCCCGCTCGACTACAGCCGGCGAGGACGCCGCTGCCGAGCTCGCCGGGCTGCTGGGGGAGCTGCACGGGGCCTTGCTGCACCGGGCCGTTGAGGCCCTGGACTAAGAGCCATTCATCCATTCGCCAGACAGGGCCAGTGGCTCCCCGTAGCCTTGCCGTGTGCGATCCATGCATCTTGTTGGGGTCCGCTCCACAACTCCGAACACGGGGCTGGTCGCCATCCTGGTAGAAGATGGCGGTCCCGGGATGCTTGCCGTGCCTGTTACCGCCCGAGAGGGCATTGCGCTGAGCCCTGAGGGCGGCGGGCGCCCTCCGAGCTGGACGAGCCTTGTCACCCACTGCACCCGGATGCTCGGCGCGGAGGTCACTGGCGTTTTGCTTGATGTTGACGCCGACGCCCGCTTGACGGCGGTCATGCTCGTTTCCCGGGCCCCGGAGCCTCAGGCCCAGGGCGCGGTGCCCTCCAGCCCCGGCGACGCCCTGGTGCTCTCCTGGGCCGCGCGGCTGCCGGTATGGGCTACTGAGGAGCTGCTCCGGCTGCGCGGCGTGGACCTGAGCGAGGAGACGCTCCAGCAGAGAGTGGACCGCTGGGCGATGATCGTGGAGTCTCTGAGCGCCGAGGACGCCGCGCGCTGAAAACCGAACACCTGCGACACGCGGGGCAGGTGTGACTCGTGTGACTCAGGATGTGATGTACAGCACGTCCGCCTGTTGCCTGAGGGGATTGAACCTGCGTGATTCTGCGGAATACCCGCACTCGCGACAAGCCCGCTGGACCTTAGGTTGAGATTAGGACACAGATGACTAGACCGGACGGCGTGCCATTCATTGAGAGCGCGCCTGGGGCGACCTATCGTGTGCATATGGCCGGATCAAGCCGACCGAACCACGTGCCACCCCCCGCACGGTCCCCGAAATGATAGGA
The DNA here is from genome assembly GCF_004104015.1 of Actinomyces oricola. Taxonomy (GTDB): domain Bacteria; phylum Actinomycetota; class Actinomycetes; order Actinomycetales; family Actinomycetaceae; genus Actinomyces; species Actinomyces oricola. The sequence continues at coordinate 231,188 of NZ_RYFV01000001.1, forward strand.
GCCCCCAGTGAGCGCGAACGAGGCGACCCTCCACGTCAGCGCACCCCAGCGTCTACAGGGGATGCTCTTTGGTGACCCTTTGCCTGAGCTTGACCTGAACTCCGGCTATCGAGGCCCTGTCGCCTGCCGGGCCGCCGGCATTACCTACCGACAACTCGACTACTGGGCCCGCACCGGCCTGGTTGAGCCAACAGTGCGAGGCGCCAAGGGATCAGGCTCGCAGCGACTGTACTCTTTCCGTGACATATTGCTACTTAAGATCGTCAAGCGCCTCCTGGACACCGGCGTCTCCCTGCAGCAGATCCGCACTGCCGTCAACGCCCTGCACGAGCGCGGAGTGGAGGACTTGACCTCCATCACCCTCATGAGTGACGGCGCCTCGGTCTACGAGTGCACCAGCGCCGATGAGGTCATTGACCTGGTTCAAGGCGGCCAGGGCGTCTTCGGCATTGCCGTAGGCCGAGTGTGGCACGAGGTGGAGGGAACCTTGGCCACGCTTCCCGTGGATCACGCCACGGACGCCCCGGTGGTCGTCGAAGACGAGCTGGCCAAGCGCCGCGCCGCCAAGCGCCAAGCCATGTGAGCCCCGGCCCGCCCCCGGTGCCCAGTGCTGGATCCGCGTGGCAGAACGTGAGGCGGACGGGGCACCGCGGCGTCGACGGGCTCAACGTGCCGACAACGTATCGACAAGGACGGATCTGCGTTACCGGGACGGGGCCGGCACGGCCGGGGGCGGGACACCGGCGGCCCTGCGAAGAAGAAGGGCGCCTCGAGGGCCGGGCCCGCTCTCAGCAGGCATGTGGTCAAGCATGCGATGAGGCGGCCGTCAGGTAACCCGACGACCGCCGTGACGCGTCTTAAACGACTCTCAAGCCGTGCGGCGCCCCAGTACGTAGGAACGCGAATAGCCGTCATTGAGATCGGTGAGGGTCACTCGCACCACGCCGGTCTCATCAATCTCGTAACGCTCCTCGACCCAGGGGCCGAAGCCCGGGCGCACCACAGCCACGTCTGAGAGGTCGTCGCGGTCGCGCAGGGCCGGGTCGAAGGGGAAGATGACCTCCTCATACGGGGCCAGTTCGCCGCGGGGCCCGCCGTGCTCGTCCACTCCGGCGCACTCCACGAAACGGTAGCGCCCTAGGTTGTGCACAGCCGGGTAGCGGCGGGTAATGACGGTGCCGGGCGCGCCCTTGCGGGCCTGGACCGAGTCCTCGGTGAGGATGGCGTCGAAGGTGGTCACCGCACCGTCGTCGGCCTCGCGGAAGACGCCAAAACCACGCGAGAGCCTGTCAGTGAGGTCGTAGCCGGAATTGCGGTCAGCAGCAATGGCCAGGCCAATGGCCGTCGAGGCGGCCGGATACGGGGAGCGGTGCACGCGTCGCCCGAAGCGCTCGCGCAGCATCCTGGGCACCGGGGGGAAGGAGGAGGCGCCGCCCACCAGATAAATCCCGGCGACCTCGGTCAGGTCGGGGGAACCGTCGTCCAGGCGCCCCACCAAGGGGGACATGGTCTCCAAGGAGCGCTCGATCAGGGGCACGCAGGCGGCGTAAAGATCAGGGGCCGCAATGACAATGGCTGAGCCGCGCAGCTCAATGACCAGCCGCCGGGACTGGGGGGACAGGGCCTCCTTGGCATCGCGGCACTGGTCGAGCAGGTCGTCGAGCTCATGGTGGGACAGGTCCGCCTCGGTCAGGCCCGCGCGCTCCAGGACGAGTTGGGCCAAGACGAAGTCGACGTCGTCACCACCCAGGTCGGACAGCCCCCGAGAGGCCAGAACGTCATGGGCGGTTCCGACCACATCCACCAGCGAGGTGTCGAAGGTGCCCCCACCCATGTCGTAGACGACAACGCGGGTGCGCCGGGAGGAGACCGTGGAAGACTTGCGGTGGGTGTACTCGAATCCTGCCGCACTGGGCTCGTTGAGCATGGCGGTGACATTGAAGCCGGCTGACCGGAACGCCTCCAGAGTCAATAGGCGCTGGGCGCCGTAGGCGTGGGCGGGGGCGGCCACGACGACATGGGCGTCCGCCGAGCCGAGGTCAACCCCGTCCAGGGCCGGGACGGCCCCCAACAGTGTGCGCAGGTGGCGCAGGTAATCAGTGAGGATGTCTAGAACGGTGAAGGTTCGCCCTCCCAACTCCACCGGAGTGGAGTCGGTGACTGTGGGGGAGGAGAGCACCCGCTTGAGACTGCGCAGCAGGGGAGCGCCGGCGCGCGCCGCCTCCAGCGCCTCGAAACCGTGGACCAGGCCGGCATCAGTCAGCGCTGTCAGGGAAGGGAGGTATTCATGGGCATCACCATTGGAGTCGGTAAAGGTAACGACCGGGTAGTTCCCGCGGTCAGCGCGGCAGACCACGGTGCGGGTGGTACCCAGGTCGACACCGATGTCCAGGGGAAGGACGGGGGCGCGCTTGCGCCTCCTGCTCGATTTGCCAGGACGGTTCGTCGCTGTGGTCTGAGGTGTCATGGCGCGAGCCTATCCTCGCGCCGCGCTTAAATCCGGGACCCGGGGCTGCCGCGTCGAAATCAGGCCCGCCAAATACCCTGATGATGACAACATGTCACAATACAAGGCCGCCGAGGGCGCGCACCGCACCCGCGCATCAGGCTCGGGGCGCGCCCTCATCACCGACACCATCGACATCATCAACAAACACCAATGCGAGCGACCCGAGGGCGGTCACCACCCGCGCGGGGCCGTGGCGGCGCCGTCGGGCGCCACCACGGCCCACGGGGTGCGCGGTCGCCATCTGCCGGGGCGGTGACCAGCACCACCGGCCCCGCAGATGAACAGTTGGTGAACAAGAGCCCTCCCGGCATCCACGCACGTGACGGGCTGCTAACAATTGGGCTCGGGGCACGTCCACATGCCCCGAGCCCAGGCTCCCCACCCGCCTCCCGCGCGGCGGAGCGCCCAGGCTCCCTCACCTGAGCGGGACCGGCATGACTACAACCCTTTTCATTGTGATCGTCGTCGTCGTAACGGCGCTGATCTTCGACTTCACCAACGGCTTCCACGACTCGTCCAACGCAATGGCGACATCCGTGGCCACCGGGGCCTTCACCCCGAGGCGAGCCGTACTCGTCGCCGCCATCCTCAACGTCATTGGGGCGATGCTCTCCACCGAGGTCGCCAAGACGATCTCTCACGGCATGTTCGACGACTCCTTGATCCAGGCCGCCCCCGAAATGGTCTTCGCCGGGCTGGCCGGGGCGATCCTGTGGAACCTGGCCACCTGGCTCTTCGGCCTGCCTTCATCCTCCTCGCACGCCCTGTTCGGCGGCCTCATTGGAGCGGTGGTGATGGCGGCCGGCCTCCAGGGCGTGCACTGGGGCACCGTCATATCCAAGATCATCCTCCCGGCCCTCATCGCCCCCTGCGTGGCCGGCGCCGCCAGTGCCGTAGCCACATGGCTCGCCTACCGCATAGCCAAGCCCACCGACCGCTTCAGCCAGGTCATCTTCCGCAACGGCCAGCGAATCTCCGCCTCCATGGTGGCCCTGTCCCACGGCACCTCCGACGGTCAAAAGACCATGGGCGTCATCACCCTGGTGCTGGTGGCCTCCGGTTACCAGGAGCCCGGCAGTTCGCCGCACTGGTGGGTGATCGCCGCCGCTGGAATCGCCATTGGTCTGGGCACCTACTCGGGCGGCTGGCGCATTATGCGCACCATGGGCAAGGGCCTGGTCCACATTGACTCCCCGCAGGGCTTCGCCTCCGAGACCGCCTCGACGGTGGCCATCCTGGCCTCCTCCCACCTGGGCTTCGCGCTGTCGACGACACATATCTGCACCGGCTCCATTCTGGGGTCGGGCGTGGGCCGGGGCACCAAGGTCTCCTGGGGCACCTTCGGGCGCATGGGCGTCGCCTGGCTCATCACCCTGCCCTGCGCGGGCGTGGTGGGGGCGGTGACCTCCTTCATCGCCGTCAAGGGCGGGGTAGTCGGCACCGTCCTGGTCATCGCCCTGCTGGCGGCCTCCTCCCTGCTCATCATCCGCCAGGCGAACCACAACCGTGTGGACTTCTCCAACGTCAACGACGCCAACGAAGTCATTGTCTCCAAGAACGGCGACCCGAGGTTGCGGCGCGCCCCCAAGTCCGTCGATGAGGTCAAGAAGGAGCTTGTGGGCGCCGGAGCCGGCGCCTCGACAACGAAGGAGTCCTTGGCATGAGCATCCACTGGGGGTCACTGGCCCTGGTCACGGTTGTCACCGTCCTGGGCACCGCGTTCATCATTACGATCACCTCGGCGGCCGCGCGGATGCTCGACGAGGTCCACATTAAGCGCAAGTCCGGGCAGGTCGAGGGCCTGCACGCCGCGGAGATAGGAGCGGGCTTCTTCATCGTCTGCGCCGCCGTCATCGTCCTTTTCGGGCTGTGGCTCATCATTCCCTACTTCCACTGAAGACGGACTGCGCGCCCATTCCAATAATCCGTGCAGTGCCGCCGTGGCCCCTCCGGGCCACGGCGGCACTGCGCGTGGTACAAAATCAGTCGTTCCTGTGCGTGCCTCGGGTCACATGAAAGAGCCTTTCATTGATACCCTCAGTGCGTGAATGAAGATCTCAAGGCGCTGGCCCGCGAGGCGGTCTCCGCCTCCCAGGCTTCAGCCGACCCCGACTACCCGCTCCTGCACATCGTCGCCCCCGTGGGGCGGCTCAACGATCCCAACGGCCTGCTGATCGACGGCCAGGAGTATCACGCCTTCTACCAGTTCAGCCCCTTCCATCCCCACCGCAAGCTCGTCTACTGGGGGCACGTGTCCTCCACCGACGCCCTGCACTGGCAGCACCACGATCCTGCAGTCATCCCAGACTCCTTCTACGACCGCAACGGCGCCTACTCGGGCAATGCCATCGTCCTGGAGCCCGGCGAGTTGGGGGCGGCCCCAGGGGGAGGGGACTACCAGCTCTTCTACACCGGCAACCTCAAGGACCCGGTTACCGACGAACGCACCGCCAGCCAGTGCCTGGTCACCAGCACCGATCTGACAGAGTTCACCAAGTGGCCGGACAACCCGCTCATCCCCAACCACCCCGAGGGCTACACCGCGCACTTCCGCGACCCGCAGGTCTTCCGCGACCCGGATCGCCCGGGGGAGTTCCGCATGCTACTGGGCGTCCAGCGCGCCGACGAGACCGGGGCAGCGCTGCTCTACCGCTCCACGGACCTGCTGAACTGGAAGCTGGAAGGCGAACTCACCTTCCCCGACGCCGACGGCGCCTTTGATCGCTTCGGCTACATGTGGGAGTGCCCCGGCATTGTGCGCCTGCGCGACGAGGCGACCGGGCAGGACTGGGACGTCCTCATCTGGTGCCCCCAGGGCATTGACCCCGACAAAGAGGGCTACGAGACAATCTTCGCGTGCACCTACATCGTCGGCCACCTGGTGGGCACTGAGTTCCGCGACTGCGACGGGACCTTCCACGAGGTCGACCGCGGCTTCGAGTTCTACGCCCCCCAGGCCTTCGCCCGCCGCACCACCGAACCCGGTGCGGTGGTGTTGGTCGGATGGGCCGGCAGCGCCGGCGAGGACGACCAGCCCTCCATTGAGACCGGGGGCTGGGTGCACGCCCTGACTGTCCCCCGCGCCCTGTCGCTGCGCGACGGACGACTGGTCCAGCGCCCACTCCCCGCGGTAAGCCAGGGCGCCGGCGCACTGTCTGTGGCCGGCCAGGAGTTGGCGGCGGGGGAGTACCCCATCGCCGAACTCACGGACTCGCGGTCCTGGTATCTGCAGCTCGAGACCGCCCCGGCCACCGGATCCTGGGGGCTGCGGATCGGTTCGCAGGATTCCCACGTGGACATCCGCATTGAGGACGGACGCCTCATTGTGGACCGCTCCACTTCCCGGTACACCCAGCACGGGGCGCGAAGGGTGGTGACTCTTCCCGAGGGCTGCTCCTCTCGTCTCGAGGTACTCCATGACCGCTCCATCACCGAGCTTTTCCTAGGCGACGGTGACCTCGCCCTCACCCTGCGCTCCTTCGTCGACCCGCGCACCTGCGGGGCCACGCTGGTGGTTGAGGACGGGTTGCAGTTGCGGTCCGCGTCGGCGCGCACTCACGACTAGCGCTCGCACTGGCCGGGGTTGGGCCTGGACGCCTCTTGCGAGTCACCCAGGAGCCCGGTAGTGTGACCAACGTTTGACACAGGTCCGATCGCCCGGAATTCACGGCTGAGTTCCACGAGTCGCACTCCCAACGGGCGGCACAGGGCGAAGGGGCCCCAGAGAAAGGAAAACCCGGGTGGCTATGGATCACGCCCGAGTCGCCAGAGACGTCATCACGTATCTGGGCGGCACTGACAACATCAACGCAGCAGCGCACTGCGCAACCCGCCTGCGCCTGGTCATTAACGACATGGACAAGGTCGACCAGGCGGCTTTGGATAAGGACCCCGATCTTAAGGGCACCTTCCTGGCCGGCGGCATGTTCCAGATCATCGTGGGGCCCGGCGACGTCGACATTGTCTTTTCCGAGATGGTGGGCAAGGGCGTCAAAGAGGTCACAAAGGATGAGGCGAAGCAGGAGGCCGAGAAGGGCGGCAATATCTTCTCCCGCTTCATTAAGATGATCGCGGACATTTTCGTCCCGGTCCTGCCGGCCCTCATCGCCGGCGGTCTCATGATGGCCATTAACAACGTCCTCACCGCCGAGGGGCTCTTCGGTGACAAGTCACTGATCCAGAGCTGGACGTGGTTGGCCGACTACGCCGACCTCATCAATATGATCTCGGCGGCCCCCTTCGCCTTCCTCCCCGTTCTTATCGGGTTCTCGGCGACGAAGCGCTTCGGCGGCAACGTGTACCTCGGGGCCGCCATGGGCGCGGCCATGGTCTCGACCTCCCTGCTCAGCGCCTACTCAATGACTGACGACGCCGCGGCGGCGAAGTTCTGGGAGTACACGGGCGCTGAGCCCACGTGGCACCTGTTCGGCCTGGAGGTGGACAAGATCGGCTACCAGGCCATGGTGATCCCCATTATCTGCGTGGCCTTCATCCTGTCGGTCATTGAGAAGCAGCTGCACAAGTACCTCTCGGGCACCGCGGACTTCCTGCTGACCCCGCTCATCACCATCCTGGTGACCGGCTTCCTCACCTTCGTGGCAGTCGGCCCGATTACGCGCCAGCTCTCCATCTGGCTCACCAACGGCCTGGAATGGGGCTTCAATACCCTCGGCGTCCTGGGCGGACTCCTCTTCGGTCTGCTCTACTCGCCCATTGTGGTCACCGGTCTGCACCAGTCCTTCCCGGCCGTTGAGCTCCCCCTCATCACGCAGCTCCAGACCGAGGGTACCGGCGGTGACTTCATCTTCCCCATTGCCTCCATGGCCAACGTCGCCCAGGGCGCCGTCGCCCTCGCCGTCTTCTTCAAGGCCAAGGACGCCAAGCTCAAGGGCCTGGCCGGTGCCGGTGGCGCCTCCGCCGTCTTCGGCATTACCGAGCCCGCCATCTTCGGTGTCAACCTGCGTCTGCGCTGGCCCTTCTTCATCGGCATGGGGGCCGCTGCCATTGGCTCCGCCGGCGTGGCGCTGCTCAATGTGCGCGCCAGCTCCCTTGGCGCGGCCGGGTTCGTGGGCTTCGTGTCCATCCGCACCGAGGACATTGTGAAGTACCTCCTTCTTGAGGTCATTGTCTTTGTCATCGCCTTCGCCTGCGCCCTGGCCTACGCCTCGACCCGGGGCAAGGCATCGCTGGCCGGCGATGTGGACGAGGCGGCTCTGGAGGCCGAGGTCTCCGCCGCTCACGCCGCCCCCGTTGAGATCCCGGCTGAGGCCGCCACCGACTTCAGTGTTACCGCCCCGATTCAGGGACGCGCGCTTCCCCTCTCAGAGGTCGAGGACCAGACCTTCGCCTCAGGGATGCTTGGCCCCGGCATGGCCATTGACCCCGCCGGTGGGCCGGTGGTCTCCCCGATCGACGGCGAAATCCTCGTCGCCTTCCCGACTGGTCACGCCTACGGTCTGCGCTCCGCCAGCGGCGTGGAGTTGCTCATTCACGTGGGCATGGACACCGTCCAGCTGGAGGGCAAGCACTTCGCCCCGAAGGTCAAGGCCGGTGACAAGGTCCGTCGCGGCACCCCGCTGGTCGAGGTGGACTGGGACGCGGTCAAGGCCGCCGGCTACAAGACCGTGACCCCGATCGTGGTCTCTAACGCCACCGCCTTCGGCGGCGTCGAGGAGGCCGCCTCCGGCGAGGTCAACCGCGGTGACGCGCTCTACGCCGTCGTCCCCGCCCCTGCCGACGCCTGAGCTCGGCACAATAGGCTGGTGGGCCGGACCCGGAGCATCCGGGTCCGGCCCACCAGCCGTTTTAGACAGTGCGTCTTAAACAGTGCGACCGGTGAAGAGCTCCACCGGCAAGATAATCGGCGTCGCCGGCCCGCCCCCGATCTCGCCGCCGTCGGCAATCGTCTTAATCTGAGACAAGAGCGTGCCGACGGCGGTGCGGGCCAGATCCGCTAGCGGCTGACGGATCGTGGCCAACCCGGGCATGGCCCGGCGCACCGCGGACGTGCCGTCGAAGCCAATGACCTTCAGCTGGTCGGGGACCGTGCGCTTCCTGGTGTAGGCCCATTCCAGAACCTCCGCGGCCGAGAGGTCGTCAGTGGCGAAGACCCCGTCGACAATGTCTCCCACCTCGTCGAGGTACTCATTGATGAGGTGGGCGCGCTCCTCATCGGGGGTGTGGAAGTCGACCGTGAGAACAATGGGCTCAATCCCGGCCTGCGCCAGTACCTCACGGTATCCGGCCTCCCGCAGGTTGTGGGGGCCCGAGCGGGAGGTCAGTAATGCTGGTCTGCGCGCGCCGCGCTCCAGCAGCAGGCTCGTGGCCAAACGACCACCGGCCTTATTGTCACAACGAATGTTGGGGATGGTGGGGGACAGGTCCCGGTCGACGGTGACCAGAGGCATGCGCACCGTGCGGTACTCCTCCAGGTGCTCGTTGTGCGCGCCGGAGATAATACCGTCCACGCGATGGGACACCAGGAGGTCGAGGTACTCGCGCTCCCTGTCAGCCCGTCCCATGGAGTTGCAGACCAGGATGCGGTAGCCGTGCTCGGCCAGGGCGTCCTCGATCTCAACAGCCAGCTCACCGAAAAAGGGGAGGGCCACGGTGGGGACAATGACACCGATCGTCTGCGTGGACTTGCCGTGCAGGGCGCGCGCCACCTGGTTGGGGCGGTAGCCGAGCTCGGCAATGGCTTCGGCCACACGCTCCCGGGTCGCCTCGCTGAGGTAACCGCGGTTGTTGAGCACGCGCGATACCGTCGTCAACGAAACCCCTGCAACTTTGGCAACATCGGCAAGAGTAGGTTCGCGACGGGACTGCACCACAACTCCTAACATGGGCGGCTAACCATCCAAGCCTATGCCGAGTTCCTGCGAGTCCGCTGGTTGGCACGACTCAGCAAGGACACGAAAACAGGGCGGGTTCGAGTGCGCCGCGACCTCCCGGGCCGGGGGTGGCGGTTCCAAGGAAGCTCACAGGCACCGCCGAGGGCTGGTGCAGGGGTGGTGCTTAGTGTCCAACCATGAGTACCGAGCAGCATCGTCCCGTCATCACCTACATTGACCAGGACGGTTACCCGGTTGAGGCGCCGCGGAAGCAGGCCTTGGGCGGTCACGGCCCGGGGGCCCAGTTCTCGCCGGGGATCACGGTGAGCGCGGGCGCCGTCCATGTCACGGCCGCGCCCCAGGACATCGGGGCCGCGGGAGACGCGGGCGCAGACCCGGACCTGCTGGCCCCGGCCTGGCGGGCGGGCATGCTCACCGGGGCCGGCACAATCGTCCTGGCCCTGCTCATGATGGTGCTGACTAGCGGTTTGCTCGCCGTTGTTGTCTGGCCGCTGGCGGCCTTCACGCTGGTCATGGGCGTCAGTCTCATTGGGGGGACGATTGAGGCACGCCGCAATGCCAGGCGGAAGGGGCTGACCGGACTGCGGGCCCAACACACCCCGAAATCCTCGCTAAAATGACATAATGTTCCTTATCGGCACATGGAGGATCGGGGTGAGCTAAGGCTCCGGAAGCTACTGAGTCTGCGTCTGCGGAGCGCGCCAAACGGTGCTCGTCGTCGAGCACAAACCTGAGACCATCGCCATTGCCGACCACGTTGTCGACCTGGGACCAGGCGCCGGCTCCCATGGCGGAGAAGTGACCTACACGGGGAACGTTGACAGGCTGCGCGCCTCGGGCACTCTCACCGGCCGCCATCTGGCCGGCCGCGCGGGACTGACCGGGGAGCACCTGGCCGACTACGTCGCGCCGTGACGTCGGCCGCGGCCGGTCGTCCTACGGTTGTGCCCGTGAGCGAGCCCGTGACCATCCGCCCCGCCACGAGGGCCGACTCCCTCGCCGTGCGCGAGATCCGCAACGCCGCGGTCCGCGAGTCGCTGGCCATCTGGACCAGCCGGGAACAGGACCCGGCTGCGGCGCTGGGCTGGCTGAGCCGCCTCATTGAGCGGGGCACGGCGCTCGTGGCCTGCGGCGCCGACGAGGCGGTGGTCGGTTTCGCCGTCGCCAGGCCCTGGCAGGCCTACGAGGGTTACGCCCGCACCGTGGAGGACTCCGTCTACCTGTCCCCTGCCGCCCGGGGCCGCGGCCTGGGCGGCGCCCTGCTGGAGGCGCTCATCGCCGCCAGCCGCGCCGCCGGCGACCGGACCATGGTGGCCCAGATCGAGGCCGGCAATGCCGCCTCAATCCGCCTTCACGCCGCGGCCGGCTTCGACCTCGTGGGCACCATCCCGGCCGCCGGTGAGAAGCGCGGCAGAGTCCTCGACCTGACCCTCATGTCGCTGCGGCTCTAGGCGCTGCCCGCCGCTGCGGGCGCCGCCGCGAGGACCCGCAGCCTCGTGCACACCACGGGCGCGTCGTCGTCCAGGACGGGCGCCGGGGCGCCGAGGCCGTCGAACCAGGTCAGGTACTGCGGGCTGGACCAGAAGCGCTCATGGGCCTGACGCCACTGGCCGGCGGTGGCCCACCCCTCCCCTTCGGCCACGGCGTGCTCGTCGGTGACCTCGCCCAGGGGCACGACGGCGATTCCGGTCAGCTCGGTCACGCAGATCGGCGCCCCCGCCGAGTCGACGACGACCTCACGGGAACCCACTTGCGGCAGGGGGGCGTGCTGCGCCTCGTACTCGGCCGCCAGCGCCGTCGTCGCGGTCTTCTCCCCCGCCAGGATCGCCCCGACGAGGCGGTCGCGAAGCGGGCCGGGGAAGGCGTACTCGCCCGCGGGCAGCAGCTCCCAGCCCTCGGGCAGCCACGCGTGGCGCGCCGCCGGCCTGCGGCACGACCGGAACAGCACCTGCGGCGCGGCATCGTAGTAGTCCCGGTTCGTCCCAATGCGCTCCATCCCGATGCGCTCGGCGACACGCTGGGAGGCGAGGTTGTCCGGGTGGGTGACGGCCACGAGCTCCTTGACCCCGCGGTCGTGGACGGCCTCGAGCACGGCCGCGGCCGCCTCGGTGACGTAGCCGTGGCCGCAGTGCTCGGCGACCTGGCGCCAGCCGATCTCAAGCACGCTCGGCTCCGTCCCGTCGGCGGGCGGGATCGGCTTGACCATAATGAGGCCGACCGCCTGGCCGGTCTGGCGCAACTCGATGAGGCTGAAGCCCTGCACCGGGTGGCAGACCAGCTCGGTGAAGCGCTCCAGGAGGCGGCGGGCCGCCGAGGCATCGGGCGTGACGGCCGAGGGGATGAACCGCAGGAGGTCGGCGTTGGCGTGCAGGCGCACCACGAAACCGAGGTCGCCCTCGCCGACGGCGCGCAACCTCAGGCGCCGGGTCTCCAGGGGGATCATGCCGGGCAGTCTCCCACGGCGCTGCCGGCCCCGGCGCCCCGGCTGCGCCCGAATGCCCGGGCGCGCCCGAAGCGGCGGTCCCGGGAACCGGCCGCCCCGATGCCAGCGGGCCGGTGGGGGTCAGTCCCCCAGGGCCGTGCCCACCGCCCGGGCGGCCTCAATCCACTCGTGGTCCGGTGGCACGAACTTGATTCGCCCCGCCACGTTCTTCAGCGGCACCAGCTCGGTACCGGCGCCGCCCCGATCGGCAACCATGACCCCGAAGTGGTCGTCAGCGATCGCCTTGGCGCCGGCCACTCCCAGGCGAGTGCCCAGCAGGCGGTCGGCGGCATTGGGGATACCGCCGCGCTGGACGTAGCCGAGGATGGACACGCGGGCCTCCAGGCCGGTTGCGGCTTCAAGCTGCTCGGCCAGGGTGAGGGTGTTGGCACGGTGCGCCGCCTCCAAAGCCTTGACGCCCTTCTTGGCCGTGGCTTTGAGCTCGGGAGTTTTAGCAGCCTTGACCAACGCCTGGGCGTTGGCCAGTTCGGCGGCGTCGGCCTGGCTCAGGGCGCCTTCGGCGACGGCGACCACGGAGAAGGTCGAGCCGTAGGAGCGACGGCGCTCAATCCTCTCGGCAATGGCCTCAACCGAATAGGGGATCTCAGGCAGCAGAATGACGTCGGCTCCGCCCGCAATACCCGCGCCCAGGGCCAGCCAGCCGGCGCGGTGGCCCATAATCTCGGTGAGGATAATGCGGTGGTGGGAGTGGGCCGTGGAGTGGAGCCGATCGACGGCCTCAGTGGCTATCTCCAGGGCGGTGGAGAATCCGAAGGAGGTGTCGGTCTCCACAATGTCATTGTCAATGGTCTTGGGCAGGTGGATGACGTTCAGTCCCGCATCCAGTAGGCGCTTAGCGTTCTTCGCGGTGCCGCCTCCTCCCAGGCACACCAAGGCGTCGAGCTCATCCTTCTCATAGTTCTCCACAATGGTGGGGATCATGTCGCGGACCTCGCCGTCGACCACCATGCGGTGAACCTTGTCCCGGCTGGTGCCCAGCATGGTGCCGCCAATGGTGAGGATGCCCGACAATGCGGCGCCGTCGAGTTCGATGAACCGGTTCTCCGCCAGGCCCCGCATGCCATCGCGGAAACCGATGAGTGACCAGCCGTAGTCCCGAATCGCCGCTTTGCCGAACCCGCGAATGGCCGCGTTGAGTCCAGGGGCGTCTCCGCCCGCCGTGAGAATACCGATGCGCTTCGTTGCCATGGTCACAGTATGCCGCGCTTCGCCCTGGCGCACTGGCGGTCCGGGATACCTACTCCCGATCCGGACACGCGGTCCCGGACGCGTGGTCAACGCCTTGCCCGCAACCGGTAGTATGGGCTGCCGTGCCTCTTGACTCCATCGGCGGCCTCCGGGAACCCCGGGAACAAGACCGCCGGTGGCGCTGTTGAGAGGGTCGGTGTCGTTGCCACAGGCCCGGCACCGATGCGGTTGAGCAGCGAGGAAGGCAGGCAGCATGGCAGACCGGGCACTGCGGGGCATGACCATTGGCGCGAAGTCCATGGAGTCCGAGGACGGCGTCGAGTTCGCCGCCAGGATGAAAGTCACCTACGAGTGCCCGTTGGGTCATGTCACCATCATCCCCATGTCCACCGAGGCGGAGGTTCCCCCCACCTGGGAGTGCCCCGAGTGCGGGCAGGCCGCCGCCCTGCGCGGCGAGGAGGACCCTGAGCCCGAGGAACCGAAGAAGGCCCCCCGCACGCACTGGGACATGCTCCTGGAGCGTCGTGAGATTGACGAGCTCAAGGTGCTCCTCGACGAGCGCCTGGAAATGCTTCACAGCGGCGAGATCTACCGCCAGCGCTTCTAGGGCGGTTGAAAACAGCCGTGGCGACGAGAGTCAGGAGCCCGGCGACCCAGAACTGTGGCCACCAAACGACCAGGTGCCACCAGCCCCGGACGCTGATCGGCCCAGCCCACACCCTGGGCAGCGCCTGAATGGCGGGGACCAGTCCGTAGAGCAGGGATCCAGTGCCTACGCCTATGCCGAAAAGGAGGTACAAACAGCGCGGGATGTATCGGCCGACCGGGGCGACGATGAGGTAGGCCCAGGCGATCCATCCCAGCTTGAACAAGGCGGTCGCCAGGACGAGGGCCACGATCCAGGTGGGGCGTGCGCGGGCGAGCTCGACACCGCGGTCCTGCACCGCAGTGTCCACGAGCCACATGCCGCCGAGGCCCCAGTAGAGACTGATACCGGCGAAGGGCAGCAGCCAAGCCATCACCATTGTGGCCGGCAGGTTGGCCTGGGGCCGGTAGCTCCATCGTTTGGCGGTCATGTTCCTCACCGACTGCCTAAGAGGCTGCGCCGGTAGGGGCGGCTGGGGTGGCGTCGATGTGATGCATGAAATGCCTCCTGACTCCTGACACTTAGGTCGGGGTTTAGTGTGCCAGCGGCTGCTGAAGTGTGGCCAGGATTCCGCGTGCGTCGGGGGTGAGCTGGGGATGAGCGGTCAGGGTGTGGCCGTTGATGGTGATGTCGACGCGACGCAAGGGCGCCAGGGTAAGGCCGGCGGCAGCGCCCGCCGTCTCACCGCCTGGGCCGGCGGCGGGGTGAGGCCTTTCGCCGGTCGGCGGCATTGCGCAGCTGCCGGGCCAGGTACCCGACTCCCCCGGCGATTTGCCCGCCGCGCTTGGCCAGGCCCCAGCGGGTCACCAGGCCCAGTTCCTCGGTGATAATAGAGCCGGAGAGTTTGGAAACCCCGGCCTCCCGCTCCACGAAGGTGATGGGCATCTCGACAATGCGACCGCCAATATCGTCAACAAGCTTGGTCATATTGACCTGGAAGCCGTATCCCAGGGCCTCGACCTTGCTCAGGTCCATGCGGCGCAGAATGGCCGCCCGGTAGATGCGGAAGCCGGCAGTGGCGTCCTTGACGCGCATGCCCAGCATGGCGTTGATATAAAGGTTCCCGGCGCGCGAAAGCGCTACGCGCTTGGCGTCCCAGCCCTCGGTGGCGCCGCCGGAGACCCAGCGCGAGCCTACAACCAGATCGGGAGCGTCGGCCATCTCAGCGCGCTGGATGAGCAGGGCGAGGTCCTGGGGGCGGTGGGACCCGTCGGCGTCCATCTCGCAGATGAGTTCGTAACCGCTGGCCAGTGCCCAGGAGAAGCCGGCCATGTAAGCCGGACCCAGGCCGTTCTTCTCGGTTCGATGCAGAACGTGGATGTGGTCGTCTTGCTCGGCGCGGGAGTCGGCCAAGGTGCCGGTGCCATCGGGAGAGCCGTCATCAACGACCAATACATCAGCCTGGGGGGCATGCTCACGCACGCCGTCCAGGACCTGGGGCAGAGACTCGATCTCGTTGTAGGTGGGAATGACGACGAGTGCCTTCACAGCGTTTTCTCCTGGTGTGGTGGTCAACGGCGACGCCGCTACCGGTCCTGGCCCCGGCGTGTGCGCACAATGTCGACGATACCGGCCGCGAGCAGAACCAGCCCGCCGAGGCGCAGGGCGAGTCCCGGAACGGGCCCGAGACGGTCGGCAATAGTGGTCGAGGTGCGCAGGGGGACCTCGGCAACGAGTGCCGACTGGGTATAGGGGGTGAGGGAGTGCTCAATGACCCCCTCCGGCGAAATGACGGCGGTCAGGCCGACGGTGGAGACCTGAACAACGCTGCGCCCGTGGACGACGGCCTGGACCTGCCCCTGGGCAAGCTGCTGGGCGGCCTCGGAGGAGTCCAGGAAGGAGGCGTTGTTGGTGGGGATGACAATGACCTGGCCGCCCTGGAGGACCCCGGCGCGCAGAATCTCGTCATAGGAGACCTCGAAGCAGATGCCCATGGCCAGGGGCACATCGCGCCCCTGGGTGG
This sequence comes from Actinomyces oricola, assembly GCF_004104015.1. Lineage (GTDB taxonomy): Bacteria > Actinomycetota > Actinomycetes > Actinomycetales > Actinomycetaceae > Actinomyces > Actinomyces oricola. The sequence continues at coordinate 246,848 of NZ_RYFV01000001.1, forward strand.
TGGCGTGGATGGTGAGAGTGGAGGGCCCCCGGCCGGGGGCCATGTCGGTGCCAATGCGGTCCACCTGGGTGGTGACGTGCCGCAGCTGGTCGCGCAGGGGCACGTATTCGGCGAAGGGCACGGGGAGGTGCTTGCGGTAGTAGTCGCCCGCGCCCTGGCCGGGGGTCCAGACGACCATGTCGTTGTAGCGCAGCCCGCCCTCGAACAGAACGGCCCCGACCAGCACCTGGGTGCCCGCACTCTGGGCGGCCCTCTCAGCCAGGGCCGCCGAAGCGGGGAAGCGGCGCGGATCGAGGTCGGCGGCGTTCTCCGGCCAGATGACCACGTCGAGATTACCGGCGCCGACCTCGGCCGCCAGCTGCTCGGTGGCCCGAGTGTGGTTGGAGGTAACCTCCAGGGCCCGATTAAAAGCATCCTCGAAGTCCTCGGCGACATTGCCCTGCACGGCGCCGACGCGCAAAGTCCCATTCTCGGCGTGCGAGCCTATGGGCAAGGCGGCCGGGGCGACGACCACGACCCCGGCCGCGGCCGCCGCGCCCAGGACCGCCAGGGTGCGGCGGCCGCGCGCCAGACGGATGGCCTCGGCCAGGCAGGCCCCGGACAGGGCGACCGCCAAAGACAGGCCGACAGAGCCGCCGTAGGCGGCCAGCGGCAGCGGGGGGGCTTGGGCCATGGCGTAGGCCAGGCGCCCGAAGGGGAAGCCGCCCCAGGGCCAGGTTGAGCGCAACTCCTCGACGGCGCACCACAGCACCGCGAAGGCGCAGACTCGCCAGGCCACGGCACCGCGCCCTCCGTTCAGGCGCCGGTGGCGGCTCACCAGCGCCCAGGCGGCGCCGAGCAGGGTCAGGTACAGGGATTCAACGAGGGTCAGAGCCACCCAGCCCACGAGGTTGCCCATGGCCACCGCCGTGAAGTGCAGCAGCGGGGTGAAGAAACCGACACCATAGGCCAGGCCCGCGCCCACCCCGGCCCAGGCGCCGCGCCCGGCTGCCACCAGGGGCAGGACGGCCACGCCGACAGGCGCCAGCCACCACAGGTCCGCGGGAGGGAAAGCGGCCCAGAGCACCAGGCCTCCAGTTCCAGCGACCAGGGCCCGCACCGCCGCGCCTTTAACGGCTCCCGGCCACCACCCGCGCCCGCGCTTCACAGCCCCGACCACGCCACCACCCCCCGGTTGACGTCCAGGCAGGCCTGGGAGGCTCGCAGTGCCAGTTCGCCCAGGACGGCGCGTTCGGCCGGCGGCGCCTCCGGTGGGGGGCTCAGGGCGGCCAGCTGGGTCAGAACGTCAAGAAGTTGCTTGCACCAGCGCACGAAGTCCCCCGCGGTCAGTTCGGCGTCCTGAAGGACTTCGGCCAGGTCGGCGCCCTCGCACCAGGCGCGCACCGCCCCGGCCAGGGCGGGCTCGGCCCCGGAGGAGGCCTCGGTGCGGGCCATGGCCTCCAAGTCGTTAATGTGCCGCGAGACCGCGAGCTCCTCACGCAGGGCGCCTCCCAGGCGCGATCCGGGTGCCACCGGCAAGCCCAGCCCCGGAGCGGCGGCCCGTGGTTCGTAGACGCAGGCGCTCACGGCCCCGGCAAGCTCGGCGGCCTCCAGGTGCTGCCAGATGTCCTGATGCAGGCACTCGGCAATGAGCAGGTCGCGCTCGGCGTAAATGCGGGCCAGCAGCATCCCGGCCCGGGTGACCCGCAACTCGCGCTCGGGGTGGCCGCGCTCAGCCGGCTCCAGGTACCCCAACTCCAGGAGGACCTCGCTGACGGCGTCGAAGAGTCGGGCGATAGTGCCGGTGCTGGCCTCTATGCGCGTCTGCAGGTGCTCTAAGGCGGCCAGAGTCTTGGTCCACCGGCGCCCAATGCGAGCGTGCTCCTCACGGTCGGGGCAGGCGTGGCAGGGGTGGGTGCGCATTTCATGGCGCAGTGCCTCCAGGCGCTCAGCTGTGGCGGTCCCGGCGTCCTGCCCGCGCGCCCGGCGTATGACGCCCTTGTCCAGGGCCCCCGAGCGCAGCGCCTCCAGGAGACGTCCGACCAGCCGGTCGCGGTCTTTGGGGCGGCGCGCGTCCACGGTGGCGGCCACGTGCAGGGAGCCCACGCGCAGCACCCCGTCGGGGCAGGTGTCCGGGGTCAGGGTCACCACCCGGGAATCCTCACCCAGGACGGTCAGGGTCGGGCTGGCGCTGTGGTCCTCGCCCCGCTCCAAAACCACGCCGTGTTTGAGGCGGCGCCCCTTGCGGTAGACGACTACCTCCCCGCGCTCCAGGGCGCTCATCTGGGCGCGGGTGGCGCTCGCCCGAGCCTGGCGACGCTCGTGAGACAAGTCGTTCTCGGTGTCGGCAATGGCCTGGCGCAGGCGCGCGTAGGTGCGGAAGTCGCCCAGGTGGCAGGTCATCTGCTCCTCCAGGGCCTCCAGGGCTCGACGTTTCCTGCGGGCCTGGGCGGCGAGCTCGACCACGCCGCGGTCGGCCTGGAACTGGGCGAAGGAGGACTCCAGGATCTCCCGGGCTCGAGCCCGGGTGGTGCGGCCCAGGAGGTTGACGGCCATGTTGTAGGTGGGGCGGAAGGCGGAGACCAGTGGGTAGGTGCGCCGAGAGGCCAGGGAGGAGACGAAGGAGGGTTCAACATTGTCGGCGGCCAGAACCACGGCGTGGCCCTCGACGTCAATGCCCCGCCGCCCGGCCCGACCGGTGAGCTGGGTGTACTCCCCGGGGGTGAGTGTCACGTGCGCAGAACCATTCCACTTGCGCAAGGATTCGAGCACAACGGTTCTTGCGGGCATATTGATGCCCAAGGCCAGGGTCTCGGTGGCGTAGACGACCTTGACCAGGCCCGCGCTGAAAAGCTCTTCGACTGTCTCCTTGAACACGGGCAGCAGTCCGGCGTGGTGGGCGGCCACGCCCCGTTCCAGGGCGTCGACCCAGACGTGGAAGCCGAGCACGCCCAGGTCCGATCGCGGAATCTGGGCGGTGCGGCGCTCAATGATCTCCCTAATGCGCCGGACTTCGTCCTCGGTGGTCAGGTCCGCTCCCCCGCCCACCACTTGGGCGACCGCCTGCTCGCAGCCAGCCCGGGAGAAGACGAAGACAATGGCGGGCAGCAGGTGAGCGGACTCCAGGGCCCCCAGGACGCTCAACCGTGAGGGCGGGCGCAGGCGGGCGGTGCGCGCCCCGCCCTGGCCGCGTCGTAGCGCACGCGCCTGCGGCCGCGCGCCGCGCCTCCAGGGGCCCGGCCCGTTTGAGCCGCCCCCGGGGCGCTTGGTTGCCCGGTCCTCTCCGGCGGCGGCCCGCCGCGCGCTCTTAACGGCTTCAATGAGCTTGGGGTTCAGGGGCGGGGCGTCGTCGTCGGGGTGCCCCTGGTCGGGCAGGGTGTAGAGGGGCAGGAGGCGGCGGCCCACCATCATGTGCTGGGTGAGGGGTACGGGGCGGTGCTCGGAGACGACCACGGCGGTCCTGCCGCGTACCTGACCAAGCCATTGCCCGAACTCCTCGGCGTTGGAAACCGTCGCGGACAAGGAGACCACCTGGACTTCGGGGGCCAGGTGGATAATGACCTCCTCCCACACCGGTCCCCGGAAGCGGTCCGCCAGGTAGTGAACCTCGTCCATGACCACGAAGCCGAGGCCCGTCAGCGCTGTTGAACCGGAGTAGAGCATGTTGCGCAAGACCTCCGTGGTCATGACGACCACCTGCGCGTGCGGGTTGACTGAGGTATCCCCGGTGAGAAGACCGACTCTCTCCTGCCCGTGGCGGGCGCACAAGTCGAGGTACTTCTGGTTGGACAGGGCCTTAATGGGCGTGGTGTAGAAGGTCTTGAGGCCTCGAGACAGGCCCAGGTGGACGGCGAACTCACCAACCACTGTCTTGCCGGCGCCCGTGGGGGCCGCTACTAGCACGCCCTCCCCGCGTTCCAGCGCCCGGCAGCCGGCTTCCTGGAACTCATCCAGGGGGAAGGGGTAGCCCTGGGAGAAGTGGGCCAGCTCGGTGCGGGCGGCGGCCTGACGACGACGTGCGGCGGCGAAGCGCTCGGCGGGTGAGCTCATGAGCACACCCTACGTGTGCCCCAAGGCCCCCTGATGCGTCACCGCTCCGACCAGATGCGGGCCGGGTGAGCCCTACTGGGCGGCGGGCAGGAGCACCCGCACCGCCCCGGGGGCGGCCCGTAGGCGCAGCGGCAGGTGCTCCAGGGGCTCGCCGTCGGCGAAGGCGAGGGGCGGGCGGCGCAGCCAGTGCGCGTCCCCGGCCCAGGGCTCAATGACGATCGCGCGGGTGCGCTCGTGGTGGACGGCCGGGTGGTCCAGGTGCTTCCCGACGAAGATGCGCCGCACCAGGCGCCCCAGGGATAGGCGCCCCACCGGGTCCAGGTGCAGCACGTCAAGCAGCCCGTCGCTGGTGTCCGCGGTCGGCGCCAACTCCATGCCACCGCCTATGTAGCGGGTGTTGGCCACTGCCAGCACCAGGGCGGGGCCCGCCCAGGTGCCCGAGTCAGTGGTCACGCGGTAGCCGAAGGGGCGCAGGATGGCGAGCTCGGGCAGGACGGCGGCCAGGTAGCGGCCCTCGCCGTGGGGCCACACCAAGGCGTTGGCCCGGGCGTTGATCTGGGCGTCAATGCCGATGCCGACCGTGGCCATGCACCACTCGTGCTCGTCGGGCACACGGGTTCCGTCGGGGCGGGTGACGTGGATGGCGTCGCAGGCCTCAATGCGGCCTTGGCCGCGCAGGGCGGCGTCAATAATGTCGGCGGCGGCTTCGACGTCCCGGGCGGGCAAGCCGAAGTGCCGGGCGACGTCATTGCCGGTCCCGGTGGCAATAATGCCCATGGGCACGTCCGTTTGGGCGACGACGTCGAGCCCCAGATGGACCATGCCGTCCCCGCCGACCACGACCAGGGCGTCAATGCCCTCCCCCAGCAGGTCGGTGGCGGCCTGACGACTGGTGTCGTAACAGGTGGAGGTGGCTACCAGCAGGTCGTGCCCGCGGCGCACCAGGGCGCCGCGGGCCAGATCCTCGGCGCTGCGGTGGCGGCCGTGACCGGAGGCGGGGTTGGAGACAAGACCGAGCTTCATCGTTCAGGGTTCAGGTGGTTCGGGGGACGGCCGGGGAGCCTCAGGCCTGGTCCTTGCCGGCCTGAGGCTCCCCGGCGGGGGTTGAGGCGGGCAGGGCGGGCGCCTTGGGGGCCAGGGCGGCGTCCAGGGCCGCATCCTCCTCGGCGCGCCTCTTGGCCACATGTTTGTCGTGGCGGATGGAGAGGAAGCAGGCCAGGAAGTACAGGCCGGTAATGGGCAGGGCCATAAAGATCATGGACCAGGGGTCGGGCAGGGGGTTCGCGAAGGCCATGAAAGTGAAAATGAGCAGCACCGCCCAGCGCCACCCCTTGAGCATGGTCGTGCCCTTCATCAAACCCAGCCGGTTGAGGGCCACAAGCAGCTCGGGCAGGAGGAAGGCGATGCCGAAGACCAGCACCAGGCGCATGACGAAGGACAGGTAAAGACCGGCCCCAATGATCCCCGCGGTGGGGCCGGTGGGGATGAAACTGGTCAAAATGGCCACCGCATGCGGCATGATCCAGATGCCCAAGGCGGCGCCGGCCAGGAAGAGCAGTAGGCCCACAGTGCCGTAGGCCCAGGCGTAAATCTTCTCCTTCTTCGTCATGCCCGGGCCCACAAAAGCCCAGAACTCGTACATCCACACCGGGGAGGCGAAGAAGACGCCCAGCCAAATAGACACCTTGAGCTTCATGTCGAAGGAGGCCAGGATTGTGTCGAAGTTCAGTGTCAGGTTGGCGCCGTTGGCGTTGGCGGCGTTAATCGGCCGGGTAATGAAGGAGAAGACCGGCTCGTAGACCATGTAGCCGACGATCGCCATAATGAGCACGGCTAGGGCGGAGATGAAAAGCCGATTGCGCAGCTCGCGCAGGTGGTCCCCAATGGACATGCGCGCCTCTGGGTTGTCCCTGCGACTCGTCTTTGAGATCTTGGGCAGGTGCGGCACGACGCTCCTCCTGGTTCGTCTGTTGTACGGGCGGGGCCGCGTGGGAGCCACCCGTCCGTGAATGGTCAGGGCCTCACTGTTGGGCGGAGCCGTCGCCGCCCTGCTGGGGGGCGACCTGACCCTCCTGAGTGGGCTGGGTGTAGTAGGTGCCCTGCTGGGGCTGCTGGATCTGGGCCGGAGGAGGGGTCTGGGCGGGCTCGTCCTCGCGGAGCTCCTTGATCTCCTTCTTGAAGACCTTCATCGATTTGCCAATGCTGCCGGCAATCTCGGGGAGCTTGCCGGCCCCGAAAATGAGCAGGACGAGGACGAGCAGGACGACGATATGGGTCGGTGAGAACTTCACAGCACTACTCCTAATCTAAGGACGTGGCTCGATGAGACGGGGTAGAGTCTAACGTCCGCCCGAGGATGCCCCGTCATGGCGTTCGTCGCGTTCCACCGTCGGCGTAGGGTCGTGCACGGCGGCATCGGCTTCCAGGGCGCGCCGGGCCCTGGAGGCGGCGGCCGCGGCCAGCCCGGGCGGCTCGACGGACAGAAGATGCCGTCCGGCGGAGAGGACCAGGCCCTCCAGCCAGGCCTGGTCCCGGCCGGTGACCGTGGCCCGGATAGTGCCCCGGGGGGTGTGCTCGACGGCGTCGCAGGGAACTTGCTCAACCAGCCAGCGCCCGGTGGGGGCCAAGGTGAGTGTGGCGGTCACAGCGGTGGGGGCCGCAGGGCGTCCCGTGGCACGGTGGCCGGTCGCCGGTGCTGCCAGGACCTGGGCGGCCAGCACCCGATCAAGACGAAAGGTCCTCTCGGCGCCGGCGCTCAGGCACCAGGCCCGCAGCCACAGGTGGGAGCCGTCGCTGAACAGGGCGACCGGGTCGACATCACGCTCGGAGTGCTCGTCGGTGGCCGAGACGTAAGACAGGTGGAGACGACGACGCTCATTGAGGGCCCGCCGCACGGCGGCCAGGATTGCCCGACTCACTCCTGCCCGCCCGGCCGGGGGCTCGGGCCGATCCTGGGCCTCCTGAGGAGGCCCGCCCAACGCAACCTCCAGTGCCGCGGCGGCCTCGTCCATGGTGGTGGCGGCTCCCGAATCGGCCGCCAGCAGATTGCGCAGGACCCGCAGGCTCAGCAACAGGGAGACCGCCTCCTGCCGTGACAGCCTCACCGGCAGGTCGAGCCCTTGGGGCTCACGCAGGCTCAGGCGCCCGGATTCGAAGGCCTCGGCGTCGAAGTCCACCAGCTGGTCGGGCATGCCGCCGGGCAGCCCTGCCACCCACAGGGTTTCAATGTCGCGGCGGATAGTGGCGCCACTGACATCGAAGTGGGCGGCCGCCTGATCAATGGTGGCGCCGTCGTGCTCGGCCACCCAGGCGGTCAGGGCCAGGAGTCGCACGAGGCGCTCAGAGGAGGGGCGGCGAGCCATTAGTCCCACCCCAGTGCGGCGGCGCCCCGCAGGTGGGCCAGGACCGCCTGGCGCAGATCGGTCGGCTTTAGGACGACGACGGCCTCACCCAACGCCGCCAGGGTGCCGGCGAAGCTGAAGGGATCGGTGTAAGTCACGGCAATGGCCTGCCTTCCGGCACGGGCGGCCCGCCGGCGGGCCCAGGCGGGGGCGTCCTCGGCGCGCCGGCGCAGGCCCAGGGCACGCCCGGGCAGCACCGCCAGAACAGCGGTGCTGGAGCCCGGCGCACTGTGGTGCGCCGGGGCGAAGGCGCCGGCCCGGCCGTGGACGGTCACCTCGCCGAGGATCCGGGCCAGGCGGAAGCGGCGCGGAGCGCCCACAGCGGTATCCACCCCGTCGAGGTACCAGGCGCCCTCCACCATGGTCAAACGGTGCGGCTCGACACTGCGGGCCCGCGTTGTGCCCGAGTGGGAGGAGACGTAATCGAAGGTGACGCGCCGGCGCTCCTCGACGGCGGACACCAGGGCGGCGGGGAGCTCATTGCCGGCCAGGTCCACGGTGAGGTCGGGCAGGGCCCACGATGGGTCCTCGCCGCCCAGGGCGGCAACGGCCCGCAGCTTGGTCAGGGCCTGCCGGGCGACTCCCGGCAGGGAGCCGTCACGCCAGGCCGAGGCGGCCAGGGCCAGGGCGGCGGCGTGCTGGGCGCTTAGGCGGACCGGGGGCATGGCGTAGTCCTCCTCAGCCAGCCGGTAGCGGGTCTCCTCCCCCGTCCCCGAGACGCTCAGCACAATCCCCAGGCTGCGCAGGACCTCCTTGTCGCGCTCGAACATGCGGCGGGCCGAGGCCGCGGCGCCGGGCCCGTAGCCGGCGACCGTGCCCAGGATCTGGGTGACCGTCAACCCGGTGCCGGTAGAGCGCAGCGCAAGCAGAAGATTGACCTGGCGCTCCTCGGCGGGGATCGTGGACCGGCTCACAGCGCACAGCGTATGCGCTCGGGGCCCGCCTCCGCAGCGCCCCGCACATCCCATGGTCGTCTATGGTTGCCGCCATGATGTGGCGCGACGGACAGGTCCTGGCCCTGCGGCGCACCTGGGGGGCGGCGGGCCGGCGCTGCGCCGAGTTGGAGGCGCGCCTGACCCGCGCGCCGGATGGTGCGGCGCGCCTGCTGCCCGGCCATAGGATTGACGCCGTCGCCTATGAGTCCCTCACGGGCGTGCCCGGTATCGGGGAGCTTGTGCGCCTAGAGGTCTCGGCCCTGGACCGCGGGCTGGGCACCGGGGGGCACGCCATGGTCACCGCCCGCCTAGACGTCCTGCCCGAGGACCCGCCGCGCCAGGGTCACCTGGTCAAGGTCCGCTACATGCCCGACCAGGTCATGGTCACCGGTGTCGACGAGCAGGACACCCCCCACCACCGGCTGCTGGCCGCCCCCTTGGGGGAGCTTACCCTGGCCGGAGCGCCCGTTATTGTCGCCGACCTGCACTCCAGTTTGCCCGCCATCCTGGCCGGGCTCGGTTCCCCCCTGCCCGCAGGGGGCTCGGGCATTGAACCGGCTGAGCCCCTGCCGCGCACCGTCTACGTCATGAGCGACGGCGGGGCCCTGCCCCTGCCCTATTCGCGCACGGTGGCGGCCCTGCGCGACAGGGGGTGGCTGGCCGGGACCGTGACCGCGGGTCAGGCCTGGGGCGGAGACGTGGAGGCCGTCAGTGTCCACAACGCCCTACTGGCGGCCCGCCACGTGCTCGGCGCGCAGGTGGTCGTCCTCATCCAGGGGCCCGGCAACCTGGGCACCGACACGCCTTGGGGTTTCTCCGGGGTGGCCTGCGGGGACGCTATTAACGCCATTGACACCCTGGGGGGCCGGGCCGTGGCCTGCCTGCGCGTCTCCCAAGCCGACCCGCGCCCCCGCCACCGGGGGGTGTCCCACCACTCCATGACCGCTTACAGCCAGGTGGCGTTGGCCGGAGCCGATGTGGTCGTGCCCGACCTGGGCGGCGACCTGGGGATCCAGGTGCGCGAGCAGGCCCAGCAGATCTGCTCCCCACGCGAGCGTGGGAAGCGCCACCGCCTGGTCGAGGTGCCCCTGGGCGGTCTCATGGAGGCGCTGCACCGCGCGGAGGCCGCCACCGGCGTGCGCCTGTCCACCATGGGCCGCAGCCTGGAGGCGGACCCCGCCGCCTTCCTGGCCGCCGCCGCCGCCGGGCGCCACGCCCGCGCCCTATTGGAGGACGGGCTCTGAACATGCGCCCGCCCCAACCCGTGCCCGGCTCCCCGACCGGCCTCCTGCACTGGACCAGCGCGGCGGGCATGAACACGACCGTGGCATGAAACCGGGCCCTCAAGGTTCCCGGGCCCCTCAGCAGATAATCAGATAATCAGCAGCTAAGCGGATAGCTAGCTGCTTAAGCAGATATTGAGCAGGTAAGGAGACGGGGCCCGTGAGACCGGATCTGGGGGCAGGCGCCCCGGTGGCCAGAGCCCTAGACTGGCGCGCCCACCACCGCATGGTTCCCCGCAACGGGGGACGACGCGGCCTCGCCCTGGTCGACGTCTTACTCAGCGTCCCCCTGACGCTCCTGGCCTTAAGCGAATGGACCTTTATCGAGGACTACGGCCCCTATCCGATCTATGTGGCCAACCTGCTCCTGTGCCTGGGGCTGGCATTGGTCCAACCCCTACGACTGCTCCGCCTGCGGGCGGTCTTCACCGCCACCTACACCCTGCTGGTCCTCTACGCCGCCCTCCTGCTGGTCTCGCCGGTCAGCCTCGGCCTCAACCCCATTATTGTGACGGCCCTGACCGGCCTGCACGCCGTGGTCCGCTGGGAGCCCGACCGGCGCTGGGGCACCGCGGCCCTGCTCCTGGCCCTGGCCGGGGCGGTGGCCAATCCGGTCACATTGACCAGCTACCAGTACCTGAGCGATGGTCGCGCCAGCAGCGCCTCCATTGTGCTCTTCTCCCTGGGATGCATGATCACCGTCATCCTCACCTACCTGCGCGCCTCCTCGCGCAGGCGCATCGCCGAAGACCGCGACCGCGACCTGGCCCAGGCGGCCTCTCAGGCGGTGGACGCGGAGCGGCTGCGCCTGGCCCGTGAGCTCCACGACCTGGTCGGTCACACCCTGACCGCCGTCAAGGTGCAGGCGGCGACGGGTCTGGCGCTGGGCGGCCCCGAGGATCTGCGCTCGGCCCTGACCACCATCCGTGATACGTCGGACGCCTCGCTGGCCGCCGTACGTGAGCTCGTCGGCCTGCTGCGGACCGGTACCGGGGAGGCGGCGCCACTGGCCGACCTGAGCCTCCTGCCCCGCCTGCTGGAGACCGCCCGCAGTGGGGGCCTCACCCTGGACGCCAAAGTGCCCGGGGCCGAGGAGCTCGCCACCTGGAACCAGACCTGGTCGGTGATTCAGCGGCTCACCCTCATGCGGCTGGTCTCCGAGGCGCTGACCAACGTGCTGCGCCACTCCGGGGGCACAGCCATCTTGGAACTCACGGCCCCGGAGGGCCGCTGCCACCTGCGTGTCGTCAACTCGGTGCCGGGCGACAGCGTCACGCGGGGCGAACCTGGCGGGGACGCCGAAAACACCGAAAATACTGGCGGCATCGGCCAGGACGGGAACGGTTATGGCCTCCTCGGCCTGGCCGAACGCCTGCGCTTGGCGGGAGGCACCCTCACCCATGGGGCCACCACCCTGGGCGCAGGCCCCGGATTCGTTCTGGAAGCCGAATTCCCCGTCTCCCGCCCCATGCCCGCCGGCTGAAAGGAGCCCTGAGGTGACGTCCATTGACGTGGCCATTGTCGACGACCAACCGCTGCTGGTGGGGGCCTTCACGGCGCTGATCACCGCCCAGCCGGACATGGAGGTGGTGCTCAGCGCCACCAATGGGCTCCAGGCCGTCGAGGCGCTGCGCGCAGCGGCCCGCAAGCGCCATGGGGCTGACGTGGTTCTCATGGACCTGCGCATGCCCGTACTTGACGGCGTCAGTGCCATCCGCGCCCTGCGGGATGAGGCGCTGACCGCTTCAGTGCGTATCCTGGTGCTGACCACATTCGATGACGAGGACTTGGTGCTGGCCTCACTGCGGGCGGGCGCGGACGGGTTCGTCCTCAAGGACACGGAGCCGGCCGCATTGCTGGCCGCCGTGCGCGCCCTGGCCCAGGGCCGTTCCTGGCTGGATCCGGCCATTACCGCCACGGTCCTGCGCCACCTTGACGGCAGTCCTCAGGAGGTGGGCCCGCCGGCCCCTGGCGGGGCGGGGGCACCGCCGTCCGTGTCGCCTTCTGCATCTTCCGCGCCCATGGCCTGGGTCGAGCCCCTGACCGAGCGCGAGCAGGCGGTGCTGGCCCTGGTGTGCCAGGGCTTGTCCAACGCGCAGGTCGCCGAGCGCCTGCTTGTGGCCGAGTCCACCGTCAAGTCGCATGTCAAGGCGGTGCTGGGCAAGACCGGCTGCCGCAATCGCGTCGAGCTGGTGGTTCACGCCTTCACCACCGGTCTCCTCCCCAGGGAGGGGATGGGCGGGGCGCAGTCGTCGTGAACCGTATCCCTGGTGGGGATCCGCGGCCGGGGCTCTGGGCGGAGTCTTGGGGGCATGAGTACTGTCGCATCCGCCTCACCCGGCCTGCGCCTGGCGGGGATCTCCAAGTCCTTCGCCGGCCAGCGCGTCCTGGACGGCCTTGACCTCACCGCCCGCCCCGGCCGTGTCTACGGCCTTTTGGGGCTCAATGGCGCGGGCAAGTCCACCGCGTTCAATATTGCCCTGGGACTGTTGCGCCCGGACGCTGGAAGCGTGGAGGTCCTTGGCGCCCCCTTCCGCCGGGAGTGCCTGGCTCAGGTGGGGGCCCTGGTCAATGGCCCCGCCTTCTTCCCCCAGCTCTCGGCTCGGCGCAACCTGCTGGTCCACTGCCGCCTGACGGGCACCGCCACTGAGGTCATTGACCCGCTGCTGGAGGTGGTGGACCTGGCCCAGGCGGGTCGCAAGCGCGCCGGCCGCTTCTCCACCGGCATGAAGGTGCGTTTGGCGTTGGCCATGGCGCTGCTGACCGACCCGGCTGTGCTCATTCTCGACGAGCCCCAGAACGGTCTGGACCCGGCCGGCATGATTGAGTTGCGGGACCTGGTGCGCGTCTTGGCCGATGAGGGGCGCACGGTGGTGGTCTCCAGCCACCAGCTCGGGGAGATGGCCCGTATTAGCGACGACATCGGGGTCCTGGCCGCCGGGCGCCTGGTCTACCAGGGGCCGTTGGAGCGCCTTGCCGGGATCGATGACCCTCGGGCGCTTGAGGCGGCCTTCCTGGAGGCTGTCGAGGCGGGGGCACGGTCATGACCGCGCCCCAGGCCGTACCACAGGCCGTCGTCATGACAGACGCACCCGCGGTGCTCCGCCGCGCCTCCCGCCGTGGGGCGCGGGGCCCCGGCCACCGGGTGGGGCCGTGGGACCTGTTTTGCGCCGAACTCCTGCGCTCGCAGCGGACCTTCACCTGGGGGGTCGTTGCTGTCACAGCGGTCTTCACCCTTCAGACCATTCGCTTGTCCCACGCCTCGATCGGCCAGGGAGCGGTCCTGGAGGTGGCCTGGAATGGCAATGCCCTGGCCTGGATGCACTTGTATCCTGCGGGCTTCGCGGTGTCGCTGGGGCTGCTGGTGGGGGTCATGGCGCAGTGGCGCGAGGAGCGGTGGCGCCAGGGTGGGGCTGCCTGGCGGGCGGTTGCGCCCCGGCGGGTTCTGGTCGCCCGCCTGGCCGTCATGTGGGTGTCGGCCCTGGCCTGTCAGGTGGCGCTCATTGCTCCGGTGGTTCTGGACGCGCTGCTAGCGGGCAACGGGTGGGGGCCGTGGCGCAACTATCTGCTGTTCGGGCTGTTCATGTGGATGGTGGTCGCCGGGGCCAGCGCCTGGGGCGTGGTGGCTTACCGGGTGGCGGGGGTCGCCGCCGTGGGGGCGGCCCCGATTATGGGGCTGGTGTGGTCCCTTGCCGGCGCTACGCAAGCTGAGAGGGACGACTGGTGGATGTGGCCATGGGCCTGGTGCGCCCGTCCCCCGCTGTCCCTCTTGGGGGTCCATGGCAATAGCGTCCTGTTGGAGGCCGGCTCACCGGTGTGGGACTACCCGCTGCTGCCCGGATTCCTGCTGACAGCCGCCCTGGGCGCGGCGGGCGCTGCCATCGCACTCCTGGCGGGGTCCGGCCCTGGGGGGCGGTCCCGCCCACGGGACCTGATCACTGGCGGCCCGGTCGCCGTGGGGCGGGCCGGGTCGGGCGGGCAGTCCGATCGGGCCGGCCGGGGACCGGAGGCCCTGGTCCAGGCGCCGCGGGATGCGCGCGCCCGGAGGGCCGGTGGCCTTGACGCCCGTGCGAAGGTGGGAGCCGCGGTGGCCAACGGTTCCGGGCTGCGCTCGGCTGTGGCGGGACTGGCCGGGGTCTTGCCGTGGACGCTGTGGTCGGCGCTAGGCGCGGTCTTCCTGGGCGTGGTGCTGGTGGTTCGTGCCGTGTACTCCCCCGATGCGGCCCTGGGGCTGTTGGAGCTGGCGGGCCTGCCCCTGTCCGCCGCGGTCATGGGGATCACCACCTGGGGTTCGGTGGCGCCGGCGTGGCGGAGTCTGCTTCTGCGCTGCGGCCCCGCCAGGCTTCTGGCCTCCCTGATCCTGCTGCAGGGCGTCTTCCTCGTGCCGGTGCTGACCGGGATCTGGCTAGTGGCCCGCTGGGGTGAACCGCTAGTGAGGACCGATCCCGGGCTGGGCGCGATCATGGGGAGCGTGTACGCCCTGGCGGTCATGCCTGCGGTGGCCCTCATGGTGGTCTCGGTGAGCATGAGCGTGGCCATGTGCGCCCGGCCGGTGAGCGCAATCGCGGTCAATGGGGTGCTGCTGCTCAGTGGTCTGATAATCGGCGGCAATGATGTCCTGGCCCGCACCTCCATGTGGCTGAGCGGCCCCTGGGGCTGGATGCGGGTGGCTCACTCCTTCCCGCAGTACTGGTTGAGTATTACCGTGCTCGGCGTTCTGGCCGCTGTTGCGTCCTTGGCCATAGCCTGGTGGCGTGCCAGTGCGGTGGCCGTGCGCGAGTAGGCCACCGCAGGGCCGGGCGGGCGCGAGGATGCGGGCCTCTCCCGGGCTCTCCGCTAGCCTTAGCCCATGAAGACCTTTGAGGACCTGTTCGCTGAGCTGGAGCACAAGGCCGCCACCCGCCCCCAGGGGTCGGGGACGGTCGCCGAGCTCGACCGCGGAGTCCACTTCATTGGCAAGAAGCTCGTTGAGGAGGCGGCTGAGGCCTGGATGGCGTGCGAGCACGAGTCCGATGAGGCGGCCTGCGAGGAGCTCAGTCAACTGCTCTACCACGTGCAGGTCATGATGGTCGCCAAGGGCTACTCCCTCAAGGACGTCTACACGCACCTGTGAGGGCGGGGCCCGCCACGGCGCTGCGCCCTGCAGGGCCCCGCCGTGGCGGGGAGTCCCGTCAGCCCCTCACCGGTGGCTCCCCCGCCGCCGGCCCACCCCTCTACAGTCAGGAAAGTCGTGCTGCGCATAGCCGTGCCCAATAAGGGCTCTTTGTCCGAGCCCGCCATCACCTTGCTGAAGGAGGCGGGCTATCGTACCCGCCGCACCGGCCGTGAACTGGTCCTGGTCGATGAGGCCAACGACGTCGAGCTGTTCTTCTTGCGGCCCCGCGACATTGCCGTCTACGTGGGTCAGGGCACGGTTCATGCCGGCATTACCGGCCGCGACCTGCTCCTGGACTCCGGGGTGGAGGCCGTGGAGCATCTGGCCCTGGGCTTCGCCCGCTCCACCTTCCGCTTCGCCGCCCCCGCCGGGACCATGTCGAGCCTGGAGGACGTGGCCGGCAAGCGCGTGGCCACGTCCTATGACGTGCTGGTGCGCAACTACCTCAGTGAGCATGGGGTGGAGGCCACCACCGTCCACCTCGACGGTGCGGTGGAATCCTCCGTCCAGCTCGGTGTGGCCGACCTCATTGCCGACGTGGTGGAGACGGGCACCACGCTGCGCGCCGCCGGCCTGGAGGTCTTCGCCGAGCCCATCCTGGCCAGTGAGGCGGTCCTCATCACGACCGGGCGGTATGTGGAGGAGGCGGGCCTGGCCACGCTGGTGCGCCGCCTGGAGGGGGTGCTGCGGGCGCGCTCCTACGTGCTGGTGGACTACGACGTGCCCATGAGCAAGCTGCACCTGGCGGCGCGGGTGACTCCCGGCATTGAGTCCCCCACTGTCTCACCGCTGCAGAACCCGGACTGGGTGGCGGTGCGCGCCATGGTCCCCCGCAAGGACACGAACCGGATTATGGATGAGCTCTACCAGGTTGGTGCTCGAGCGATCCTGGTCTCCTCGCTGCTGGCCTGCCGCCTATGAGACGGTCAGCAGCGGGTCGCAGATGTCGTCGGAGGTAATGGCGACCTCCCCCAGCAGGTTGTGCCCGGAGAGGAAGTCGATCATGTCCCCGACGTGCTCCTGAACCAGGGCGCCAATCACGGTCTTCTCGCTGGGGCGGATGAGTTCGCCGGTGGACACCGCCACCTCCTTGGCCTTGGCGGCCTCGGTGGCATCGGCCAGGTCGGGCAGGTACGCCTTGGTGGCCTCGACGGCGGCGTCGGGCTCGTTCACGAAGGCGGTCATGCCCGCGGCGGAGGCCGTGACCAGGTCGATGAGCTCGGTGCGGTGCTGGTCCAGGACGGCGCGGCTGGTGATGATGGACACTCCCAGCAGTGGGATCTGCTCAGCAATGGGGATGAGGCGCACTGGTGTGCCCGCCAGGCCGATCTGGACGGCATCGTTGTTGGAGAAGCCCACGATCGCCTCCACCTTGCCGCCGATAAGGGCGGCCTGCTGGGTGAAGCCGATCTCCTGGATGTCCAGGTCGTCCTCTGCCAGCCCCGCGGTGTCCATGGCCAGTTCGAGGGCGAACCAGTTCTCCCCGTAGCGCCCCGGCAGGCCCACGCTGCGGCCCCGCAGGCCCGCCAGATCGGTGATCGGGGAGGATTCGGGGACGATGACGCACACCGGGTACTTCTGGTAGCAGCCGCCAATGACCACCAGGTCCGAGCCGTTGGAGGCGGCCACCGCGGCCTCGTCGCCGCCGGCGATCACCACCTGCTCCGTGCCGGCGGCCAGGGCGTCGAAGAGCCCCTCCTGGGCGCCGTGGTGGCGCAGCTTCACGTCCGGGGCGTACTGGCCGCGCGAGGCGGCCAGGTAGAAGGGGCCGAATTGGATATTGGGGGTGTAAGTCAGGCCAATGGTCAGGCCACCGGCTGCTGAGCCGGCTTGGGAGGCGGTGCCCGACGAGCAGGCGGACAGATTCCCCAGAATGCCGGCGACGCCGGCGGCCAGGCCCGCGCCGAGCAGGCGGCGCCGGGAGAGGCTGACCGTGGTGGGCAGGGGGCGGCCGGCGGAAAAGGGGGGCATGGCGGTTCCTTCGGGTTGGGGGCTCATGGAGGGTGGATCGAAGGTCAGGTGGCACGGCGCCCGCGCAGGGCGTTGACGACGCGGCTGCGCCGCTCCAGCTCGTGGAGGCACCAGTGGATGGTGGTGGCCAGGGTGCACATGAGGATGAGGGTGGCGAACAGCCCGGTGGTGTCCACCGAGTCGCGCTGGGAGGACAGCACCATGCCCAGGCCCTCACCCCCCATGGTCATCTCCCCCACCACGGCGCCAGTGATGGACAGGGTGAAGCCGGTGCGCAGGCCTGAGAGGATCGCAGGCAGGGTCATGGGCAGCTCAATGTGGACCACCATGGTCAGGCCGTGCGCGCCGTCGAGCCTGGCGGCGTCTACGACGTCCGCATCCAGGCCGCGCAGTCCCAGGAGGACGGTGACGGTGATGGGGAAGAACACCATGAAGGCGCACAGGAGTACCACGGGAATAGTGCCGTATCCGACCCACAGGACCAGCAGGGGCGCCACGGCAATGGCGGGGACTGCTTGGCTGGCGGCGACGTAGGGCAGCACGGCGCGGGAGAAACGGCGGCAGTGGTGCAGGCCCCAGGCCAGGGGCAGAGCGAAAACGGCCGCGACCAGGCACCCCAGGAGGGCTTCGCGCAGGGTCACCCAGGTGTAGGTGAGCAGGCTGGTGCGGGTAATACCCAGCCACAGGCGTCCCAGGACGGCTACAGGATCGGGCAGGAAGACAGCGGGGACGGCGCCGCTGCGGGTCACGGCCGCCCAGGCGCCCAGAACCAGCAGGCCGGTGACCAGCGCCGGGCCGGGTGCATTAATGCGGCTGCGCCATGTGGTGGCCGGCGGTGCTGCCGTACTCACGCGTGCGGGTCCTCTCGGGTCGCTCCGGGGACCGGTTCCCCGGGGTCCTCCGGGGTGAGGGCGCGACAACCCGCGGGCACCGCCGGCGTCGTCCCCCTGGGATGCGCCGCCCACGGCGGGTCCCTGGGGCCGGCAGCGCCGGCGCCCCGTGCTTCCTCCCATCCGGACTTTCACCGTCGGTGCCGGAGTTCCACCGGCTCAACCGGGGGCGCCTCCCCGGCGGGGCGGCTTCCCCGGGTCGCGGACTCTCACCGCCGGCTCGGACTTTCACCGACCCCGGAGCACGTTGCTGCGCACAGGCTACCGGGCCGGGTCAGTGACCACGAGACCCTCGGGCGTGCCTGTCGTCACACCGGGCTCCTGTGGACCCGGGGGGCGGGGTTCAGGGCGGTGCGATCACTTCCTCAGGGCGGCCATCGCGGCATTGAACTCCTCGGTGACCTCTTCGGCCGGGCTGGAGGCCGAGGACACCGTCCAGGTCACGAGCAAGTTGAGTAGGAAACCGGGGATGATCTCGTACAGGTCGAAGATGCCGCCAGGACCGCCCTCGATATTGCCCCACACGAGGACGGTCACCATGCCGATGAGCATGCCGGCCACCGCGCCGGTGGCGGTCAGGCGCCGCCAGTACAGGCTCAACAGGACGGTTGGGCCGAAGGAGGCCCCAAAACCGGCCCAGGCGAAGGCCACCAGTCCAAGAATGGTGTCATTGCGGCTCCACGCCATGGCCGCGGCCACCAGGGAAACCCCCAGCACGGCGGTGCGCGAGGCCAGTACCAGGTGGTTCGAGGAGAGCTCACCGGTGCGGATGGTGCGGTAAAGGTCCTCAATGAGGGCCGAGGAGGTCACCAGCAGCTGGGAGGAGATTGTGGACATAATGGCAGCCAGAATGGCGGCGAGCATAAAACCGGCCACCAGGGGGTGGAAGAGGAGTTGGCCCAGGGTGATGAATACGGCTTCGGGATTGGTCAGGGCGGCGGGGTCCTGCTTGTAGACGGCAACACCGACAATGGCGGTGGCGGCGGCGCCGCACACGGCGAAGAGCATCCAGCCAATACCAATGCGGCGGGCCTGCGTGGCCTCCCCCGGGGTGCGGATGGCCATGAAGCGCACAATGATGTGGGGTTGCCCGAAGTAGCCCAGGCCCCAGGCCACGGCTGAGATGACGCCCATGACCGAGACGCTCGACCCCACCAGGGCCCAGTAGTTGGGGTCCACGGCGCCCACGGCTGTGACCACCTCACCGGGGCCGCCGAGGCGAATGACGCCGACGACCGGCACCGCAATGAGCGCCACCACCATCATGATGCCCTGGACGAGGTCGGTGTAGGACACCGCCAGGAAACCGCCGACCAGGGTGTAGAGGATCGTAATGGCGGCGACAATGGTCATGCCCAGCCGGTAGTCCATGCCGAAAGAGGATTCGAAGAAGGTGCCGCCGGCCACCATTCCCGAGGAGACGTAGAAGGTGAAGAAGACCAGGATGACCACGCCCGCGACCCGGCGCATGAGGTGGCGCGGATCGTGAAGGCGGTTGTCCAGGAAGCTGGGGATGGTGATGGCGTTGCCGGCCACCTCGGTGTAGGTGCGCAGTCGCGGGGCCACGGCCCTCCAGTTCACCCAGGCGCCAATGGTCAGCCCAATGGCAATCCAGGACTCGGCCATTCCTGAGGCGTACAGGGCGCCGGGCAGGCCCATGAGCAACCAGCCGGACATGTCGGAGGCCCCGGCGGACAGGGCGGCGACGAAGGGATTGAGGTCGCGGCCGGCGAGCATGTAGTCGTCAATGTCATTGGTGCGCATGTAGGCCCACAGGCCGATCAAGATCATGGCGACGAAGTAAATGATCATCGCAATGGCCTCGAAGGTGGTGTCTGTCATTGGCGCCTCTTCTCATGAGCATTGTCAGATAAGGACCAAATCCCAGGGTCATTCCAGGGACATTCGAGGGACACTGTAGCCGTGCGGCCGCTCACTGTGTTTCATGCCCGCATGACGGGCGGCGGAGCAGCACGATGGCGGCCGCCCAGTCCTCGTCGTGGGTGAGGGATGCGGGCCAGCACTCTGAGGCCGCACTGCCCGGACCCAGGGAGGCGGTCACGGCGTCGGCCACTCGGCCGCTGAGGCTGAGCCAGGGGCGCCCCCAGCGGTCGGAGCGGACCTCGATCTGACGCCAGTCCAGGTCCTCGGGCGCGATGACGGGCCCTGCGGGCGTCCCGCACTCCCGCGCCCGCAGGGCCAGGGCCTGGCTCCAGGCCTTGACGAAGGCCTCCTTGGCCGCCCACCGCGCCGCCAGATGCTCGGCCGCCCCCTGCGCGCCGGCTCCCCGCTGCTGCGCCCTGGCGGCGGCATCGCGGCGCTCCCGGGCCGTGAAGGCCCGGTCGGTGAAGACGGTGCCGGGCTGCTTCAACTGCTCGGCCAGGGAGGGGACGTGGACCAGGTCCATGCCCACGGCGAGGCCGCCACCGGGCACTGGCGGTGGCTGCGGCAGGTGCGGGGCCCGGCGTTGGCCCCCGGCGCCCATCCGGCGGTGCTCCTCGTCGGCCGCTGGGGGCTCGGTGGCAGGGGTGTCCATGCCCGCGACCCTAGATGATGGCCCGGATAATGGTCCGGCTCATGGTCCATCACCTCCGGGCACGCCGCGGGCCAATCCCCACCGGTCAGTGCCTGGCGCCCTTCGCCGCCCAGTGGAAGCGGATTCCCGCGACGTTATCAACCTGTATTCTCCCTTGGTGTGACATTCGATCCTCATGCTCAACCCGCCGGCCTGCGTTTGCCGGGGGGAGCCGTCCCCGCTCATCTCGAGCAGACCGTGCGCGACCGGGCCTGGTCGGCGATCCTCATGGGACTGGGCCATCCCGACGAGGTCGCCGACAGCGTCTATGGCGTCGTCTCCGAGGACGAGTTGCCCTATGAGCGGGCGCGTGAGGCCGCGCAGTTCCTCATTGCGGCCAGGAGGCGTCAGCAGGAATCCTTCGGCGAGGTCACGACGAATCTGGACCGGGCTTTCGGCGAGCTCAACTCGAAACGGATTATCGCCCGGCAGAACCTGGGCTGCTGCCTGAACTGCGCCCTCGATGAGGTCCATGCCATTGCGGCGGGCGACCCCTCCTGGGCGGGCTTCGTCTTCTTCCACCAGCAGGATGCTGAGCGTCTCGTGGAATCGGGGGCCTGCGAGCTCGGATTCGGGGTCTTCAGGCCCTACTACCTCACCGATGCGCAGCGCGACGCCATGACCTCCGCTGAGCTCGACGCCTTCCTCGACGAGCGGGCCGCGGAGTTGACGAGCACGCTCATAATCCCGATCCTGCGCAGCCACGGCTTGGGCGTGGAGTGGGACGGAGACCCCGACCGGCGAATCTCCATCTCCGGCGGCCAGTACTACAGCCCGATCTGAGTCTCGCACCCACGGCGGACGCCAGTGGACGAGTCGGGGCCACCGCGCTGGCGCGGTGGCCCCGACTCGTGCGTGAACTGCGAGTGCCTCAGTTCTCGACCGGCCGCTCCCCGGTGTGGTAGACGCCGTCGGCGCCCAGACGCGCCCGGGGGTCGAGCAGCATGGCGGCCTCAACCTCATGCGGGTCGCGCCCGTCCTCGGCCTCACCCAGACGACGGCCCTGCACCTGCTCGAAGAGCGGGGCGCGACCGATCATGCCGGCGCGGCGCTGGCGGGTGCCGGCGGCCAGGCGGGCATTGGCCTGCTCCAACCAGCGGTCGACAGCCCCCTGCCCCTCAGCGCGGCGCAGCGCCGCCTCGAAAGCGCCGGGGTGCACAATCGCAACCAGGCCGGAAACATGCCCGAAGCCCAGGCTGGTGAGCAGTCCCGCGCGGACCGGGCCGGCGCCCGGGACGCGGCCGGAGTCGCCGCCGCGACCCGCCAGGCGGATGGGGGTGCGCGGCCATACCCAGAAGGAGTCCTTGGCCAGCGGGGCGTCGACCACATCCAGGGAGGCGTTGCCCGGGGCCACGCCGGTGGCCAGGATCTCCGTCAGGCCCGCCACCTGGAAGACTGCGGCACCGCCCTTAGCGTGGCCGGTAATAGTCTTCTGGGACACCGCCACCAGCGGGTTGCCCTCAGACCTGCCCAGGGCCCGCGCCAGGCGGGTGTGGAGCTCGGATTCGTTGGGATCGTTGGCGCCCGTGGAGGTGTCGTGCTTGGAGACCACGGCAATGTCGTCGGCCTCCACGCCCAAAGCCCCCAGGGCCCGCGCCAGGCGCGAGTTCCTGCCGCCGCGGCCCGCCCCCAGGGCGCCCAGTCCCGGGGCCGGAATGGAGGTGTGGGCGCCGTCGGCGTAGGAGGACACGAAGCCGAGGACACCGGCCACCGGCAGACCCAGGCGGGCGGCCACGTCACCACGGGCCAGAATCACCGTGCCGCCGCCTTCGGCCTCTACGAAGCCGCCGCGGCGCCGATCGTTGGCGCGCGAGAAGTGCCGCTCAGAAATGCCCTTGGCGCGCATGGCGGCCGCCTCGGCGGTGGCGTTCATATTGCCGAAGCCCACCACCGACTCAATGGAGATGTCGTCAATGGCGCCGGCGATCACCACCTCGGCCTTGCCCAGGGCGATCTTGTCCCAGCCCTCCTCAATGGAGACCGCGGCGGTGGCGCAGGCGCTGACCGGCTGGACCATGGAGCCGTAGCCGCCAATGTAGGACTGCATGACGTGGGCGGCCACCACGTTGGGCAGGGCCTCCTGGAGGATGTCGCTGGGGCGCTCCTCACCCAAGAAGCGGCCGACGAACATTTTGCGCATGGACTCCATGCCGCCGAAGCCGGTGCCCTGGGTGGAGGCCACGTCGGAGGGGTGAACCGCGCGCAGCAGCTCGGCGGGGGTGAAGCCGGCCGCTAGGAAGGCGTCCACGGCGGTGACCAGGTTCCATGAGGCAATGGTGTCCATGCCCTGGGTCATGGCGGCGGGGATGCCCCAGCGCTCCGGATCGAAATCGACCGGGAATTGGCCGCCCACCGTGCGCGAGAGTGCGGCACGGCGCGGCACGCGGGCCAGGGAGCCGGACAGGCGCGTGACCGTCCACTCGCCGGTCTCGGGGTCGGGGACCACCAGGGTGTGCTCGGGGTCGGAGGCCTCAATGGTGCGGGCGGTTGCCTCGTCGGCCACGGACAGGGTGATGTCATGGTCGAGGTAGACGGTGACCTCCTCGTCGGCGATGGTGGCAATAACGCCGTCGTCGACGAATTCACGGATGCCGCAGCGGGCCACGACCTCGTCGCGGTAGCGCTCGAAGACATCCTCCTCGGGGACGAGCTCGCCCTCGGCGTCGTACCAGCCGGCCTTGGGAGAGTCCTGCCAGGTCAGCAGGCCCATGCCCCAGGCCAGCTCCAGCACGCCGGCGGCCGTCAGGTCGACGTCCTCCCCGCCGCCCATGCCCAGCTCGGCCTCGCGGCGCGTGCGCCCCGAACCCCAGGTGGAAACCTCGCCGGTGGAGACAATGACGACCAGATCGGCCGGGTCGACGTCCACCTCGCCCCACTGCGGGGCGGTGGGCTGGGTGGGAACCACCGGGGTGGGCAGGGCCCGCACGGTAGCGGGGGCAGAGGCCGGGGCCTTCTTGGCGGCCGCAGCAGCAGCAGCGGCCGCGGCGTTCTCCCGCAGGGCCACGAGGTCAATGTCCTGATCCAGCCCGCCGGTCAGGTCGGCGTCCACGGGGGCCACAGCAGCCTGGACGCGGACCTCCGGGGTGCACAGGGCCACCAGCTCGGCGGCGATCTCCTGGGTGGACCAGGTGCGCACGCCGGCGGCCTCGACGGCGGCCACGAGCGGGTCGTTGCCGCCCATGAGGCCGGTACCGCGCACCCAGCCGATGCGGGGGTGGGCCAGGGTGACGCGACCGGACCAGGCGCGCTCCGAGCTCCAGCGGTTGACCACGGCGTCCAGGGCGGACTTGACCTCACCGTAGGCGCCGTCCCCGCCGAAGGTGCCGCGGTTGGGTGAGCCGGGAAGCACCACGTGGAGGCGGTGGTCAACATGGGTGTCGGTGCCAATGGCGCTCAGGGCCGCAATGGACCGCTCCACGCTCCACAGCAGCAGCCGGGTCTGGGACTCGGCGGCCGGGCCGGCGTCGGCCAGGGTGCCGACCACGCGCGGGGCGGCGAAGGGGAACAGGAGGGTGGGGACCAGGGCCTCCTTAATGACCGTGGTCTTGCCGCCGGCGGTGAGCGCCTGCTCGCTGCCAATCCATTCGGCCAGGGCGTCCACATCCCGGTAGGAGGACAGGTTCGCCGGCGTCATCCACAGGCGGGCCCCGGCCGAGGCGTGCTGGCGGTACAGGTCCGTGGCGAACGCCAGGCGCTCGTGGGTCAGGCGCGAACTGGTCGCCACCACGGTGGCGCCCCCCGCCAGGAGTTCACCCACCACGGCAGCGGCGATAGAACCGGGGGCCACACCGGTGACCACCGCGACATCCTGGGCCCAGCGCACCGCGGCGTCACCGGGGCTCGGCTGACGGCGGGCGGCCTCGGCCAGGGAGTCGGCCAGGGCGGCCCGCTCGGCCCGGTCCTCCAAGGCGCCCTCGCGCAGGGCGCGGGCCCACCAGGCGGCATGGTCGGCGACGGCCTGGCCCAGGCCCACGAAGGAGGCGGGCGTCAGCACGCGGCGGGCCCGGTCCAGCTCAGTCTGGCCGCTGCCCAGGCGGGCCAGGTCCTCGCGGGCGGTGGCCCAGCGGTCGTCGATGAGGACGGCGCGCTCGGCGGCGAAGGCCGGGGCAACGCTCTTGACCCAGCCGGCGCCCAGCTCAGCATCCAGGGCCGCAATGGCGGCGCGCGTAGCGGCGGCCTCGTCCCCGGCGTCGGCCGGCACGGTGATCCTCTCACTGAGCCCCAGGGCGTCCAGGAGGGTGCGGGCGGTGGTGGCCAGGGCGCCATTGGGGCCGGTCACGCTGGCGGCCAGAGCGTCCAGGGCGGCGGAGTCCACCACGGCGCCCCCGACGCCGCCACCGGCACTGGGCATGGCCACGCTCACACCGTGGTCGGCGGCCACGGCCTTCACGGCGGCGTCAATGAGGGCGTCCACGGCCGCAGCCGAGGTCAAGGGCGCCGAAGAACCCAGGGAGGCCAAATCCTCTCCGCGCATTGAGGCGCCCTCGCGGGTGCCGAGCATGATGGCGGCGGTGACGTGGGAGACCCAGCCCTCGCCCAGGCCCCAGGTGCCGGTGACGCGCTCGGCAATGCGGCTGGCGCGCACGCCCGAGGGGCCCAGGATGCGGGCCAGGCCGGTGCGCACGGCCTCGGAGAGGACCGGCCCGAAGGCCTTGTAGCCCGGTGCGCCCTTGGCGACAGTGGCGGCCAGGGCCGTCATGTCGGCGTCGGCGGCGCCGTCAATGCTGGCGAGCTGAAGCTCGGTGCCCAGGTCCATGAGGAGCTGGTTGCGGCGAGAGGAGACGCCATTGGTCAGGGTCTCGGTGGTGTCGGTGGCCCCCACCTGCTCGGGACGGATGCGCGAGGCGTGCGCCAGAAGCACAGTCAGGGCGTCGGTGGCGCCGAAGGGCAGATCGTCCACCGCTCCGGCGGCGACCGACGCGGCCGGGGCCGGGGCGGCTGCGGCCTCGGGGGCCGGCGCGGAGGGCTCGGGGGCCGGGCCGGGCTGCGCGGGCGCGGCCGGGACCTCAACGACGGGCTCCTCCAGCTCGACGGCGGGGTCGGTGTCGGTGGCCAGTACGCGCGCCTCGTCGCGGCGGGCGTTGTGGACGGTGACGTGGCGTCCGGCGTGGCGCGGCAGCAGCAGCGTCTTGGAGGCGAGGTTGGCCAGTGTCGGGGCGGCCGCCAGGCCCACCTCGACAATGTGCTCAATACCCAGCCCGCCCTGGGCCCCGGAGAGCAGGAACACGTCCTGGGTCTCGATCCAGCGCACCGGGGAGGCGAACTGCCAGGCCAGGAGCTCAACCAGGAGCTGGCGAGCCAGCTCGGTGGGCTTGGCGGCCCACTCCTCCCAGTCGGCCAGGATGGTCTTGACCGGTTCGGAGGGGACCACCTGGAGGATGGAGCGGGCGAACTCGGGGGTGAGCTCGAAGGGCCGCGCCACGAGGTTGGGCACGTAGCGGTCGACCAGGCGGCCGTAGTCCAGATCGGTGGGGACCAGGGCCAGGAGGCGCTCGCGGAACTCGGGCACGCCGGGGCGCAGAACCTCGGAGTGGAAGGGCACGTCAATGCCGGGCACGAACATGAAGGGGTTTTTGCCGCCGCGGGCCTTGGCCTTGGCCCGGCTGTCCGCGGCCAGGGCGTCCAGGCCGGCCACGGTCCCGGCCACGGCGTACTGCACGCCGGCCAGGTTGTGGTTGACGATCTGGAGGAACTCGCCGGTGCTCTCGCTAATGGAGGCGACATAGGCCTCCACCTGTTCGGCGCTAATGCCGCACTGGTTGGGACGCAGGGCGCCCATGCGGTAGTTGGAGGCACCGGAGTGGTCGCGCGGCACCAGGGAGTGCATGGTCGAGCCGCGCTGGAAGACGATGGAGATTGTCGTCTCCACCGGCATGACCCGCCCGTAAGCGCTCAGAGCCGTGTACTCCCCCAGGGAGTGGCCGGCGAAGGCCGCGTCCTCCACCAGGGCCCCGGCCTCGGCCAGGCGGGCGGTGGTGGCCATGGCGACAGTGGCCAGGGCCACCTGGGTGAACTGGGTGAGGTTGAGCAGGCCCTCGGGGTGGCGGTAGGTCACGCCGCGCGCCGTCATCTCCGTGGGGTTGTCACGCACCAGGGCGATGACGGAGAAGCCGAGCTCGGCGCGGGTGTGGGCGTCAGCGCGCTCCCACACCTCGCGGGCGGCCCTGGATGAGCGCATCTCGTCCAGGCCCATGCCCGGGGACTGGATGCCCTGCCCGGGGTAGACGTAGGCGGTGGGTTGAGGCACGGTGACGGCGGTGCCCCGGGAGACCACCTCCCCGTCAATACGGCAGACGACCTCCAAGACGTAGCCGCCGCCGCGCACCAGGCCAGTGCGCTCCACGGAGACCTCGACGTCGTCGCCCAACTCCACCGGGCCGGTCATGACGTAGGTCCAGCCGGCCAGCACGTGGTGGGAGCCGTCGGCCGCGGTGGAGGCGGCAACCTGCTGGGCGGTGGCCGACAGCCACATGCCGTGCACCAGTGGAGCCTCCATGCCGGCGACCTTCGCGGCGTGGTAGCTGGTGTGGATGGGGTTGAAGTCGCCGGTGACGCGGGCGAAAGCGGTCATGTCCGTCGGGGCGGTCACGGTCACTCGGCGCAGCAGGCGGCGGGCGGCCGGGGCGGTGCGGCGGCCGGTGCCCCCGGCCAGTTCGGGCGCGGAGGGGACGGCGGTGCCCGCGGCGCGGCCGCGGATGGCGAAGCGCTCGCGCATGAGGGCCACGAGCGCGCCGTCGGCCGCGTCGGTCAACTCCAGGCGCACGTCCACGACGCGACCGGCACTGGACTCCTCCAGGGCGGCGACCCAGCCATCGACCTGGATGCGCGGGGCGGCCCCGGCAGTGGCGCCCCGGCGGGCCCAGGCCTCCAGCTCCGCCAAAGAGCGGTGCAGGTCAATGGTGTGATCCAGGTGGACGGCTCCGAGCAGGCCCTCAATCAGGGGCATGCCCTCCTCGACGACGCTTCCCAGGGCCGCATAGACCACCGGCCAGCACGGGCCCAGTAGGGCGTCGGGCACCAGTGGGGCGGCGGACAGGCTGGTGGGCAGGGCGTTGGCGGTCACCGAGCCGTGGTCGTGGCCCAGGGTGTCGGCCAAAGTGAACTGGGCGTGGACGGTGCCGAAGGGCTGGGTGGCCGGGCGGCCCAGGGCGTCGGTGGCGCCCTCGGCGGCCGGGCGCACCTGCGGCAGCTGCTCGACCAGGTCGCCGACAATGCTCACGGCCCCCACGCCGGCCGTGGTGCGCAGCAGGTCGTTCATGGTCTCGCTAATGCGCTCGGGGTCCACCAGCGGGGCGGCGCCATCCCAGGCGCGGGCCAGGCGCAACGGCACCACCAGGCGGCGCACCGCGTGGATGGCCTCACCGCCGGGGGTGGCGTCCCAGTGGGTGTCGAGGTGAATGTCCAGGTCGTAGGCGTCCTCGGCGATGTCGGGGCGGGCCTTGACCGTGTAGGCGCCCTCGTCCAGGACGGTGGCGGGGTTAATGCTCAGGTGGCCGTTCCACAGCACGTGGGGGGCGGTGCGCACCAGTTCGGTGGCGTCGGCCACCGGGGCGCTGCCGGCGCCCCACGAGGTGCCCAGGCGGCCGGCGGCAGCCCGCTCAGGGGCCTCGGCGGCCTGCAGGGCCTCAACGGCGGCGGTCTCGAAGCGCCCCAACAGCTCGCCAATGGGCTCGTTAATGGTGGTAATACCGGCCACGGCCACCGGTCCGGGGATAATGCGGACCTGGTCGGCAGTGTAGCGCGGGTCCTGGGACTGCCACAGGGAGTCGGTGCCCCACCAGCGCAGGATGTCGGCGTCGACCACCGGGACGAAGGGGACCGGCTTGGGGTGCTTGGAGCACAGGTCCACGAACCAGGCGGCGTCCGCCGGCTCCACCAGGGTGGTGGCGGCCGCGGGGTAGCGCCCGGCCAGAGCGGCCAAGGCGGCGTCGGAGTCCACCACGGCGCTCTCGTCGGCGAAAAGAGTCTCGACTTCGCCGCGGTCGGCGCTGGACAGGCGGGCCTCAGTGCGGTGCAGCAGGTCGAGGAAGCGGTCGTACCAGCCCTCATCCGCCCAGTCCTCGACGGTGGCGGCGCGCCCCTCGTGCGGGGCCACGCACAGTTCGGCGTAGCGGGCGGCCCACTGCAGGTAGGTCATGGACTCGACATCGCCGAAGTAGGGCTTGGCGGTCTTGGCCAGGGCCTCAATCATCTCCTCGCGGCGCGCGGCCATGGCGGCCTCGTCACCGGCGAGCTCCTGAATGAGGCGCGAGGCCTTGGCCGAGGAGTTGTCGATCTCGTACAGGTCGGCGCGCAGATGGGACAGCCCGGAGGTCATGCCGCCCGCGGAGGCGCCCGAGGCGACCCAGCCTCCCCGGTCGGTGGGGTCGACCCCGGGGGTATCGACCAGCAGCTGCTTGACATCGTCGTTCGTCAGGGCCTCCCGGCAGGTCATGGCGGCGGTGCCGACCATGACGCCGTCCACCGGGGCGGCGGCGGTGCCGTAGGCCAGGGCCCAACGGCCGGTCAGGTAGTCGGCGGCCCGCTCGGGGGTGCCAATGCCGCCGCCGACGCAGACAATGACGTTGTCGTGGGTACGAATGGAGTCGTAGGTGGCCAGGAGCATGGTGTCCAGGTCCTCCCACGAGTGGTGGCCCCCGGCGTGACCGTCCTCGATCTGCATAATGATCGGGGTGGCGGGTACGGACCTGGCGATGGCCAGCACCTGGCGAATCTGGTCGACGGTGCCGGGCTTGAGGGCGATGTAGGGGAAGCCCTCGGCGTTGAAGCGGGTAATGAGGGCCTTGGCCTCATCCAGTTCGGGGATGCCGGCCGAGATGGTGATGCCGTCAATGGGGGCGCCCCCGCCACGGGCCTTGGACAGCAGGCGCTGGGTGCCCAGGTGGAGATTCCACAGGTAGCGGTCCATGAACATGGCGTTGAAGGCGGCGGTGCGGCCCGGCTCCAGGGCCTGGGACAGCCCGTCGAGGTTGTCGGCGAGCACCCCGGCGGTGACCTGGCCGCCCCCGGCGAGCTCCGCCCAATAGCCGGCATTGGCGGCGGCCGCCACAATGCCCGGGTCCACGGTGGTGGGGGTCATGCCGGCCAGGAGGACGGCGGAGCGGCCAGTCAGGCGGGTAAAAGCGGTCTCAACCGTCAGGCGCCCGTCGGGCAGACGGGTCAGGCGCGGGGCGAAGCGGGAGCGGTCCACGGTGGGGGTCGGGGCGGCGCCCTCACGATCCAGGGCGTCAATGGTGGCGGCGGTGCCGGCGGGGATGACGGTGGCGCCGGTGCCGGCCAGGACCGCCTCGGTCAGGCGGGTCAGCACGGTGCCGGGGCCCAGGTCCAGGACGGTGCGCACCGGGGTGGAGTCGTGGTAGAGCGCGGTGTGGACAATGCCCGGCCAGTCGACGGGATCAATGAGGACCGAGACGGCCAGGTCGCGGGCCAGGGCCTCATCCAGGCCGCAGGCGGCGGCCCAGGACACCACGTCGGTGACGGCGCTGGCCAGCAGCGGGGTGTGGAAGGGCACGGAGGTGGCAATGAACTCGGTGACTGGGGCCAGGACGGCGCCACCGCGGCGGCGCTCCTTGCGGTCCTTGGCGCTGCGGGCGGCGGCCGCCTCCAGGGCGGTGACCACGGTCTCCAGGTCGGCGGGGCGACCGGAAAGGGTGTGGGACTGGCGGCCGTTGGTGACACCGATGTTAATGCGCTCGGCGGCGGGCACACGGGCCAGGACGGCGTCGAGCACGGGGCGGGTCACGCCGCGCACCGAAAGCATGGGGGTGGCCTCCCCCACTGTGCCCAAGTCGAGCCGGCGGGTGGCGCGGGCGGCGGCGGCGCCCATGAGGCGGGCCAGGGCGTGGATCTGGATGACGGCCTCGTCGGTGGGCCGGCCGCCGGCCGCGCTCAGCGCGTCGAGGAGGGCCACGCCCAGCACTCCTTGGGAATGGCCGATGACGCCGGCCGGGCGGTTGGTCAGCACATCCACGCCGGCGGCCGGAAGGCTGGCTAGGGCGGCGTGCTGGGCCAGGAGGATGCCGGGCACGGAGATGTCGGCGGTGTCGGCCAGGGCCTTGGGGGCGGGGGCCACCGGGGCGGCCTCGTCGTCCAGGAGGCGCGGGCCGCGGGGGGTGATGGTCAGCAGTTCGGTGGCCACGGGCGCCAGGCGATCGGCGACCGCAGCGTCAATGGCCGCGAGTTGGGAGGCCAAGTCACGGTCCAGGCCCACAAGCTCCTCGAGCGTGGAGCGCCACGGGGTGGCCTGGCCCCCGAAAGCTAGAACGTAGGGCTCGCCACTGGCCAGGCGGTCGGCACTGGTGCGGGCGGCGGATGGGGAGCTGGATGTCATCGTGCTGCTTCCGGTGGTGATTGACTGGGTCGTAGCGCCCTTGGGGGCGGCGGTTGAGGTAGTGGGCGGGAGAACGTGGGTCATGTCGGTGGAGGTCTCCTCACAGGGGCACGTTGTCGTGCTTTTTGGGCGAGGTGGGTCGGGCGTCGTTCTTGGCTCTTAGGGCGGCCAGGGAGTCGACAATGACGGCGCGCGTGTCCTCAGGGGCGATGACGGCGTCAATCTCACCAATGGCCACGGCCTTGTCGGGGTTAATGACCGCGTCGGTGTATTGCGCCACAAGGCGCTCCTGCTCGGCTGCGGCGGCCTGGTCGCCCTGCTCGTCGCGGACCCTCTTCAGGTCGCGGCGGTGGATGATGCCCACGGCCCCGGCAGCCCCCAGGACCGCGATCTCGGCGCCGGGCCAGCAGAAGTTGAGGTCGGCGCCAATGGCCTTGGAGCCCATGACAATGTAGGCGCCCCCGTAGGCCTTGCGCAGGATGACAGTCACCAACGGCACGGTGGCGGTGGCGTAGGCGTTAATGACCTTCGCGCCGCGGCGAATGATGCCGGCGTGCTCCTGCTCGGCGCCGGGACGGTAGCCGGGCACGTCCACGAAGGTGACCACCGGCAGGCCGAAGGCGTCGCAGAAGCGCACGAAGCGGGCCAGCTTCTCCGAGGCGTCCACGTCCAGAGTGCCGGCATCCACCAGGGGCTGGTTGGCGACCACGCCCACCGGGCGGCCCTCGAAGCAGGCGAAACCCACCACCACGTTGGTGGCGAACTCTTCCTGGACCTGGACGAGCTCACCGTGGTCGACCAAGGATGAGACGACCTCGACGACGTCGTAGGCCTGACGGGTAGAGGCCGGCACCAACGCGCCCACCGAGGCGGCCGTCGCCTCATCGTCAGCACGGTCGCTCTCGTCGTAGTCGTAGCAGGGGGCGTCGAGTTCGGCGGAGGAGGGCAGGTAGGCGAGCAGGGTGCGCACCTGCCCCAGGGCGTCGTCCTCGTCCTCAGCCACATAGTGCACCACCCCGGAGACCGAGCCGTGGATCCGGGCCCCGCCCAGGTCCTCAGCGCTGATCTGCTCGCCGGTGACGGCGCGCACCACGTCGGGGCCGGTGACGAACATGTGGGAGGCCTCGCGGGTGGCGATGACGAAGTCAGTCAGGGCCGGGGAGTAGACGGCTCCCCCCGCGCAGGGGCCCAGGATGACGCTGATCTGCGGGACCAGGCCCGAGGCGGCGCAGGTGCGGTTGAAGATGCGCCCGTACTGGCGCAGCGCCCCCACGCCCTCCTGGATCTTGGCGCCGCCGGAGTCAATGAGGCCGACCACCGGGATCCGCAGGCGCAGGGCGTCATCGAGAAGACGGACGATCTTGTCCCCCTCCACCGAGCCCAGGGCGCCGCCGGAAACAGAGAAATCCTGGGAGTAGACGGCCACCTGGCGGCCGTCAATCTGGCCGAAACCGGTCACCACGCCCGAGGGGCGGGCCTTGTCCCCGGCCCCGGACCCGGTGTAACGGCCGATCTCCAGGAAGGTGCCGTCGTCGAGCAGGGAGTCGATGCGCTCGCGGGCGGTGGCCTTGCCCTTGGGGTGCTGGCGCTGGGCGGCCCGGGCCTCGGCCTCGGCGTCGACGCGGGCGATGCGCTCACGGAAGGCAGTGGTTGCGGTCGAGTCCGCCATCGTGCCGGCAGTGTTGGCAGTGCCGGCAGTGCTGGCAGTGCCGGCGCCGCCGGCCTCCGGCGCGGTGTTCTCGGGGGTGGCGTGGGTGGTCACGGCTCAGGCCTCCTGGGTGTGAGTGTCGTCGGCCATGCGGACCAGGACCTCTCCAGCGGAGACGGTGCGTCCGGCCACGACGGGGATGTCCGCCACGGTGCCGTCATAAGGGGCGTGAACGTAGTTCTCCATCTTCATGGATTCCAGGACGATGAGGAGGTCGCCCTCGCCCACGCGCTGGCCCTTCTCCACGCAGATGCGGGTGACAATGGCCTGCATGGGGGCGGCGATGGCGCCGTTCTCCCCGGGGGCCGCCTCGGCGGCGCCGCTGCGGCCCCCGGGCCGGGCGGCGGCCCGCCCGCGCAGGGGCTGCATGCGCCGCACGTGCCTTGAGGGGGTCACGCGCGGTCCCCGCCCGCCCAGAATGCCGTCGGGCAGGGTCAGTTGCAGGCGTCGGCCGTTGACTTCAATGATGTAGGTGGAGCGGGTGCGCAGGCTGACCTCCTCGACGGCCTGGGCGCCCGGGGCCGCCGCGCAGGCCGCCGAATCGGTCAACTCGGGCAGGACGCGGTCCTCGAGCCACCGAGTGGTCACGCCCAGCTGCCCGTCCCGGGTGGGGCCGGTGAACTCGGGGCGGCCCAGGACGTGCTCGTGCAGGGCGGTGCACACGGTGACGCCCTCGACAATGGTTTCGCTCAAGGCGCGCCGTGCCCTGGCAATGGCCTGCTGGCGCGAGTCGCCGGTGACGACGATCTTGGCGAGCATGGGGTCGAACATGGGGGTGACGACGTCTCCTTCAACCACCCCTGACTCCATGCGGATACCGGGGCCGGAGGGCCAGCGCAGGCGGGTGATGGCGCCGGTGGAGGGGGACAGGCGGCGGGCGGGGTCCTCGCAGGTAATGCGCAGTTCCAGACTGTGCCCGCGGGGGGCGGGGACGTGGCCGAGGTGCCCGCCCTCAGCAATGCGCAGCTGGATTTGGACCAGGTCGGTGCCGGTGACTTCCTCGCTGACGCAATGCTCGACCTGCAGGCGGGGGTTGACCTCGAGGAACCACAGGTCGCCGGCGGGGGTGAGCAGGAACTCGCAGGTAGCCACCCCGACGTAGTCGACGGCCTCCAGCAGGCGGCGAGAGGACTCCACGAGCTGCTCGTCAATGCCCTGGGGCAGGAACGGGGCGGGGGCCTCCTCCAGGAGCTTCTGGTTGCGGCGCTGGAGGGTGCAGTCGCGGGTGGAGATCACAGCGAAGGCGCCGTGGCGGTCGCGGGCGCACTGGGTCTCGACGTGGCGAGCCGCGGTAATGAACCTCTCCAGGATGAGGGTGCCGCCGCCTGCCGTGGCGGAATCGAAGGCGGGGGTGGTGCGCGCCTCCTCCTGGCAGCCCACAACAGTGATGCCGCGGCCGCCTCCCCCGTCGGTGCGCTTGAGGGCTACGGGATAGCCGTAGCGGGCCGCGAAGTCGATAACAGTCTGGACGTCGGTGACTGGATCGGTGACGCCCGGGACCGGGGCGACACCGGCGCGCTCGGCGGTGGCCCGCGCGCTCATCTTGTCCCCCAAGGCGTCCATGGCCTGCGGCGAAGGGCCGATCCAGGTCATGCCGGCTTCAATGACCGCTCGGGCGAAGTCGGCATTCTCGGCGAGGAAGCCGTAGCCGGGGTGGATGGCGTCGGCGCTGGTGGAGCGGGCCAAGTCCAAGATGGCCTCGGCGTCGGTGTAACCCGAGCCCTCTGGGAGGGCGTGGGCCTCGTCAGCGAGCTCGGCGGCCGGGCTCATGAGGTCCTCGGGGGTGTACGGCAGGATCGAGGTCGCGCCGAGGTCTCGGACGGTGCGCAGGACACGCAGCGCGATCTCACCGCGATTGGCGATGAGGATGCGGTTGAGGGTCACCAATGGCTCCTTGCCGGTGTGTCGGATCGAGGGACCGCATCGCGCTCCGTGGTTTCCTCCACCTCAGTGCGCTGCGCCGCCCCTCTTGTGCGAAGGACTTGCCGGTGCTGGCAGCCGGAACTCCCAGCGGACGGGCTCCGCCCTTCTCTACAAGGAGGCGTGGGCCGAACCAGCCAATGACCACGCTACGGTGCCCGGTTCACCACAGCATATTGTGGATTCCTCATAACTCTACGAGATCGCATTGAAAATGCGGGATGCTCGAACGCGAATCCAGCGGTACCGCCCCATTAAGGAGACGCATTGCACACGGTGCCGCGTTTCGTGACACCCACCAAATACACCTGTGTTGTGAAACTGCCGGAGTGCTGCCCCGCCGCACCGCGGGCGGCCTCGTCCTCTTTGTCCTCTTTCTCCGCGCCTTTTGCCGCGGCCGCCACTGGGGCGGCCGCGGGCCCGTCAGTGGCTGTGGGCCGCGGCCAGGGCGCGCAGTCGGCTCAGGGAGGCCGCCGCGTCGTCGGCCCGGTAGACCGCGGATCCGGCAACGAACACGTCCGCCCCGGCCTCGGCGGCGCGTTCAATGGTCCGGGTGGTGACCCCGCCATCGACCTGGATGCGCAACTCCAGGCCCCGGGCGCCCACCATGGCCCGGGCCCGCTCAATCTTGGACAGCATGGCCTCAATAAAGGGCTGCCCCCCGAAGCCGGGTTCGACCGTCATGAGGAGGAGGAGGTCCAGTTCGCCCAGGACGTGCTCGACGGCCTCCAGGGGAGTGGCCGGGCGCAGCGCCATCCCCACCCCGGCGCCCAGGCGCCGCAGCTCACGGGCCAGTCGGATGGGGGCGGTGCTCGCCTCCAGGTGGGGGGTGACAATGGCGCACCCGGCCTCGGCGTAGACCGGCGCCCAGCGGTCAGCGTTATCGATCATGAGGTGGGCATCCACGGCCAGGGAAGTGTTGGCCAGAACCGCCTCGACGAGAGACGGGCCCCCGAAGAGGTTGGGCACGAAATGGTTGTCCATAATGTCCACGTGCAGGCCGTCGGCGGAGGCGACGCGCTTGAGTTCATCAGCTAAATGGGCCTGGTCCGCATTGAGGATCGAGGGGTGGATGGCGGGGGAGGTCATCGGTTGTCCTTGGGTTGTCCTTGCCGTGCAGTGGGAAGGTCGGCGGTTGGGGTGCGGTGAGTTCAGGATGTGCGCCGCAGCAGGGCGCAGAACATGGCGTCGGTGCCGTCCAGGTGCGGCCAGAGCTGGAGCATCTCCTGGTCCGCCCCCACCGGGGGCAGGGGCGCAATGCGGGTCGCGGCCTGCCCGGCGTGGAGCACCTCGGTTCTCTGACCCTGGCGGTTCAGGCGCCCGACGACGTCGCGCACCACCAGACTGGTCTCCAGCACATGGGGGGAACAGGTTGTGTAGGCGACCACTCCCCCACGGCGCACTGCCTTGAGGGCGCTGGTGAGCAGCTCGCGCTGAAGGGCGGCCAGCTCGGTGACGTCACGGGGCTCCCTGCGCCACCGGGCCTCGGGGCGGCGTCGTAGAGAGCCCAGCCCGGTGCAGGGCGCATCCACCAGGACGCGGTCGTAGTTGCCGGGCTCGAGGGCGCCGATGTCGCGCCCGTCAGCGCAGCGAATCTCAATGCTGTCCTCGGGCAGGGCGCGTACGGAGGCGCTGACGAGGCGAGCGCGGTGCGGGGCGATCTCATTGGCCACCAGGCGGGCTCCGCGCTGGGCGGCGCGCGCGCCCAGGAGCGCCGCCTTCCCGCCGGGGCCGGCGCACATGTCGAGCCAGCGCTCGTCATGGCCCGGCACGGGCGCCTCCGAGAGCATGAGGGCCACAAGTTGGCTGCCCTCGTCCTCGACGCCGGCGCGCGAATCGCGCACTGAGCGGATACGGCCCGGGTCGCCCCCGGGCAGAATCAGGGCGTAGGGGCTGACATCGCCGGGGCGCGGGCTCTGACGGCAGGCCGCGGTGGCCTCCTTGGCAAGTTGGGCCGGGGTGATGAGGCCGGGGCGGGCGCAGAGCACCACTTGGGGGTCGGTGTTGTCGGCCGCCAGGAGGGCGGCGAGTTCACTGGCGTCGCGGCCGTTCTTTATGAGCGCCTGGCGCATGGCCTTGACAATCCACAGTGGGTGCGACTCGGTGACGGCCAGGGCGGTGCTCTCGTCGGGGGCGTCCAAGCGCAGGAGTGCTAGCCACTCCTCCAGGTCCTTGGCCGCCACTTGCCGCAGGACGGCGTTGACGAAGGTGGCGGCGCCGCGGCCGGCAGCATGGGCGGCCAGGTCGACGCTGGCCGACACGGCCGCGTGGCTGGGCACGCGCATGCCCAGCAGTTGGTGAGCCCCCAGGCGCAGCACGTCCAGGACCACGGCGTCAACTCGTTCCAGGGGCCTGTCCACGCACTGGGAGACAATGGCGTCATAGCGGCCCCGGAGCCTGAGCGTGCCGTAGGTCAGGGCGGTGGCGAAACCGGCGTCGCGGCGATCGAGCCCGGCGGCGTCGAGCATGGGGGGCAGCACCAGGTTGGCGAAGGCGTCATCGGTGCGGACCTTGGTCAGGGCCTCCAGGGCGGTCAAGCGCGCCCGGTCCGGGGTGCGGGACCTGCCGGGGGCGCCCCCGGCGGGTCGGGGGCGCCGGGGGCTGCCCGCGCCCCGGTCGCCCTTGCCGTGCCCCCGCGCGTAGCCGTGCCCGCGTGCGTCCCGTGTCATTGGTGCGCCACCTCCTGGGTGGGGGCAGGCGCGCCGAGCACGGTGCCGGGGGCGGGCCGGGCGCCGCGGGCCCAGGCGTCGGCGGCCATCCAGTTCTTGCCCGCCGGGGCGACCCGGCCCAGGCGCAGGGCGTAGGATCCGGTGCCCACCAGCACCTCGCGCTTGCCGACGCGCACCTGGCCGGGCGCCAAGTCGGTGACCTCCGGGGCTGTGGTGACGGGCCCCAGGCGCAGGCGCAGCCCCTGGTAGGTGGTGTGGGCGCCGGGGGCGGGGGTTACGCCGCGCACGCGCCGGTCAATGGCCGGAGCTGGATCGCTCCAGGTCACCAGGCCGTCGACCGCGGTGAGCATGGGGGCGAGTGTGGCCGCGGCATCGTCCTGCGGTTCGGGGATGACGGCACCGGCGGCTACGGCGTGCAGGACGTCCAGGATGAGAGGGGCCCCGGCGTCGGCGAGCCGGCCCAGCAGGTCGCCGCTGGTGTCTGTGGGGCGCACGGCCTCGGTCAGGCGCCCGTAGACGGGGCCGGTGTCCAGACCCTCCTCGAGGCGGAAGACGGTGGCGCCGGTGACCTCGTCCCCGGCGATGAGGGCCCGTTGGACGGGGGCGGCACCGCGCCAGGCGGGCAGGAGGGAGAAATGCAGGTTGAGCCAGCCGTGGGTGGGGGCGTCCAGGAGCTCTGGGGGGACGAGGCGGCCGTAGGCGACGACGACGGCCACCTCGGCGGCCAGGGAACGCACCCACTCCTGGGTGTCCTGGTCGCGCAGGGTGGAGGGGGTGCGCACCTCGAGCCCGGCCCCGCGGGCCAGGGCGGCCACCGGTGAGGGGCGGAGGGTGCGGCCGCGCCCCTTGCGGGCGTCCGCACGGGTCAGAACACCGACGACCTCGTGCTCCGTGGAGTCCATGAGGGCGTGGAGCACGGGTAGGGCGGCCTCGGGGGTTCCGGCGAAGAGCACGCGCATGGCCTCAGTGTAGGTGCGCGGCGGGGTCCTGCCCTCGTGCGCTGCCCTCCGCCCCGCCGTGTCGTCCCGCCGGCCGGGCTCTAGGCGTGGGGCAGCAGGCCCAGCGCCACCAGGTCGCAGCGCAGGCGCCCGGCCCCGGTGAAATGCAGCCCGGTGATCCCCACCTGCTGTGCGCCGGCGATATTCGCCTCCGAGTCGTCAATGAACACGGCCCGGGCCGGGTCGACGTCGTAGCGCTCCAGCAGGATGCGGTACAGGGCCGGGTCGGGCTTGGTGAGGTGCTCGGCCCCTGAGACGACAATGCCGTCGAAGAGCTCCAGGACCGGGGCCAGGGGTATGGCGTCGGGGAAGACCGTGTGGTCGAAGTTCGTCAGCCCCAGGAGGCGGATGCCCTGCTCGTGGAGTTCGGTGAGGACCCGTGCCACACCGGGGACGGGGCCGGTCAACGAGTAAAGGTCCCGGCTGCGGTACAGGCGCAGCGCGGCCGCCCAGTCGGGGCGCTCGGGGTGGGTTCTCTCAAGGTCGGCCACAATGTCCTCGAAGGGCTCGCCGGCGTCAGAACGGGAGTTGAGGGCGTAGAAGCCGGCCCCGGTGACGAACTCCTCCCACTGCTCGACGCTCAGGTGCCCGGCGACGGCCGCCAAGGGCTCCCAGGCCACCAGAACATTGCCGTAGTCGACGATCGCGGTGTCGTAGGCGACGGTGCTCATGGGCTCATCATGCCTTGCACGGGCGGCGATGGGCTCACCACAGCACAGTCGGGTCAAGTTCGATGCGCACCTGCTCCTCGCGCCGCACTGAGCGCTCCCGCAGGCGCAGGCGCAGCATGGCCGCCAGCTCGCGGCCCCGGGCCAGGGGGGCGCGCACCAGGGCCCGATCCATGGTTTGGGCCCCAGCGCCCTGACCTTCAGGGCCCGGCACGACTGGGGCCGGAACCGGGCCCAGGGTCTCGAAGCCGGCCCGGCGGGCCTCCTCCAGGGCGGACTCCACCGCCTGACTGGCGCCGTCGAGGCGGGCTGTGCGCCATGCCGGCGGCAGGTGCAGTTCGGCCCGCTCGGCGAGCTGTCGGCGGGCGAAGCCGGGATGGTCCCAGCGCACCAGCGCCTGGGCGGCGACCGGTTCGGCTCCTCCCAGAACCATGACTCGCGCCGAGTGGCGGGCCAGGGCCGCAGCATTGGTCCATAGGCGCAGCGCCTCACTGGAGGCCCCCAACTCCGGGCGGGTGGACAGGGCCGAGGCGTCCACAATGAGGACGGCCCGGTACCCGCCCTCCGCATGCGGCTCCGCCCCGGGGGTCGCCACCACTAGGCGCGGCGAGTCGTCGACGGTGGCGACCACGCCGTGGTCCGCCCTGGCGCCGGAGACCACCACGGGTACGCCCGGGAAGGCCCGCCCCAGTTCCTCTCCCGTGCGGACGGCGCCCACACTGGCCATGCGCAGCGAGGTGGCCCCGCATTCCGGGCAACTCCAGGCGGCCACACCACGGGCGCACCAGCGGCAGGAGATGCCCCCCGACCGCCCCAGGGACAGGGGCCCCCCGCAGGTCTGACAGCGGGCGGCGGTGCGGCAGCGGGCGCAGGCCAGGACTGGGGCGTAACCGCTGCGCGGGACCTGGATGAGCACCGGGCCCGCGGCCAGGGCGCGGCGCACCATTCGATAGGCGAGGGAGGGGATGCGCGCCGCCCCGGAAGCCCCTTCAGCCTCCAGTTCGGGGGCGCCGGGAACCTCCACGCGGGGGGCGGCGGCCCGCAATACCGGACGCGGGGCACGTAACTCGCGCGCCCAGCCCTGCTCCACATAGGCCTGGGCCTCGACGCTGCGGGAGTAGCCGGCCACTAAGAGGGCGCAGCCCTCCAAGCCGCTGCGCAACGCCAGGACGGTGCGGGCGTGGACGTAGGGGGCGTGGCGCTCGTCGAGGCGATTGTCGCCGTCGTCCCAGATGAGGGCCAGGCCCAGGTCCGCCACGGGGGCGAAGGCCGCTGAGCGGGTGCCCACCACCACCCGGCAGCGGCCCAGCAGTATGCGGGTGAAGACCCGGTAGCGGCGGGCGGGCCCGTGCTCGGCGCAGAGCACCCCCACGGGCTCGCCGGGCAGGGCCGACCTCAGCGCCTCGGCCACCTTCTCAGCGTGGCCGGTGGTGGCCACAACCACGAGCACGCCGCGGCCGCTGCTCAGGGCGGTGCGGGCGGCCGCTGCGAGCAGCCGGGTCCAGGGGCTGGTAACACCTGGGACGGCGGGCAGGGCGCACCAGGCGGCGCGGGGTGCTCCCCCACCGGCGAGCTCGCCCAGGAAGGCCGGCCCGCCGTCGTAGGCCTCCCAGCCCGGCGCCTCGGCGCGGGCCGTGCCGGTGCCCGGCGCCTCGGCGGCAGCCTCGGGAGCATCCCAGGTGGGCAGGGCCGGCCCCGGCGCCTCCCGCTCGGAGCGTTCGGTGCTGGCGTGGCGCGGCGGCACCGCCAGGCGGACGACGTCCGAGCGGGTGCCAGCGCAGCGCACGGCCACGGCCTCAACCAGGGCCATGGTGGCGGCGGTGAGCACCGGCAGGTCGGAGTGGACCCGCTGCACTGGCGCGAGGGGGCCCAGGTGCGTGGTGGTGCGGGCGCGCTCCCACACCCACCCGTGGGACTCCTGGGCCCCGAAGCGGACAGTGACCCGGGTGCCCACGGCGGCGGCCGCGTCGAGTTCGGGGGCGACCAGGTAGTCGAAGGTACGATCCAGGTGCGGGACGGGGGTCTCCAGCAACACCCGGGCCACGGGCTCGGCCACGCCGTGGCCCTCCACCTCGCGCTCGGCGGGTGCGGGCACGGCCAGTAGTGCGCCCTGCCCGGCAATGCCCTCACGCATGGGGCCCTCAGACGGCCTCGCGCAGGGCCTCGGCGCGCTGTGTGCCCTCCCAGGTGAACCCGGGACGGCCGAAGTGACCGTAGGCGCTGGTTGAGCGGTAGATGGGGCGCAACAGGTCCAGGTCTCGGATAATGGCGGCCGGGCGCAGGTCGAAGACCTCCTCAATGGCGGCGCGAATGCGCTGGGTGGCCACGGTGTGGGTGCCGAAGGTCTCCACGTACAGGCCCACCGGGTGGGCGGCCCCAATGGCGTAGGCGACCTGGACCTCGCAGCGCTGCGCCAGACCGGCGGCGACGACATTCTTGGCCACCCAGCGCATGGCGTAGGCCCCGGAGCGGTCCACTTTTGAGGGGTCCTTGCCGGAGAAGGCGCCCCCGCCGTGGCGGGCCATGCCGCCGTAGGTGTCCACAATGATCTTGCGGCCGGTCAGGCCGGCGTCCCCCGCGGGGCCGCCAATAATGAACTGCCCCGAGGGGTTAATGAGGTAGGTCGCATCCTTGGTGAGCAGTTCCACGCCCTGGGCCTGCGCCTCGTGCAGGACGGGGGTGATGACTTCCCGGGTGATGGCGTCGGTGAGCCAGGCGCGGGTGCGGTCCTCGTCGTGCTGGGTGGACAGGACAATGCCGGCCAAGCTCACGGGGCGGTCGCCGTCGTAGCCAATGGTCACCTGGGTCTTGCCGTCGGGGCGCAGGCCCTTCACGACGCCCTGCTTGCGCACGGCGGCCAGGCGCTCGGCCAGGCGGTGCGCCAGGTGGATGGGCAGGGGCATGAGGCTGGCGGTGTCGGTACAGGCGTAACCGAACATGAGGCCCTGGTCCCCGGCGCCCTGGAAGTCCAGGGGGTCGAGGTTTCCGGCATCCTGGCGCACCTCCAGGGCCTTGTCCACGCCGGCGGCAATGTCCGGGGACTGCTGGCCGATGGACACCGACACCCCGCAGGAGCGGCCGTCGAAGCAGACGTCGGAGGAGGTGTAGCCAATGTTCACAATCTCGGAGCGCACAATGTCGGGGATCTCCACATAGGCGCTGGTGGTCACCTCTCCGGCCACGTGGACCAGGCCCGTGGTCACCATGGTCTCGACTGCGACATGGGCCGCGGGGTCCTGGAGGAGGATGGCGTCGAGAATCGAGTCCGAGACGCGGTCGCACACCTTGTCGGGGTGGCCCTCGGTCACGGACTCAGAGGTGAAAAGGCGCAAAGAGGTCACTGCGCCATCCTACCCAGGGCCCCGGACGCGCCCAGGTGGCCTTCCCCACGGCCCGAGCCTACCCCTTTCAGGGCTGCGCGTCCCCGGGCCCCCGCCCATTGATTGGCCCCCGGCCCGGCGTCCTCCAGGCGCTGGGCGACAAGGTTGACGAGCAACTCGGCGACCTGCTCCTTAGTGCCCTGACCGCGGGCCACCTCCTGGCCGGCGGCGTCGAGCACGACCACGGCATTGGGCACGTCCCCAAAACCCAGGTGCTCCCCCACGGTGTTCACGGCCAGCAGGTGGGCGCCCTTTCGGCGGGCCTTGGCGGCCCCGTGGGCCAGGACGTCCCCGTCATCGTCCCCGGTCTCGGCGGCGAAACCGACCAGGAGCTGTCCGGGGCGGGGTGGGGCGGACACCAGCCCGGCCAACACATCGGGGTTCTCCACCAGGGTGATCGTGGGCGCCCTGCCCAATGGGGTCGCACCGTCGAGCCCGTGCTTCTTGAGCTTGGTCCCCGCCGGGCCGGCGGGGCGGAAGTCCGCGACGGCAGCGGCCATAATGACGGCGTCGGCGCTGGCCGCCGCGTCCCTGACCGCCTCCCCCAGCTCAATGGCGGTGCCCACGGGCACCACCGCGACGGCGGTGGGCAGGGATGCCAGGAGGCCGGCCTCGACATTGGCCGCCACCAGGGTCACCGCGCCGCCCTGGGCGGCGGCGGCAGCAGCAATGGCGCAGCCCTGGCGCCCCGAGGAGCGGTTGCCCAGGAAGCGGACCGGGTCAATGGGCTCGCGTGTGCCGCCGGCGCTGACCACCAGGTGGCGGCCGGCCAGACGGCCCGGTCGGAGGGGGGCGGCCCCTCGGTCGGTGAGCACGGCCAGCGCCTGGTCGACAATATGCTGCGGCTCGGGCAGGCGCCCCACGCCGGAGTCCTCGCCGGTCAGGGGCCCGCGGGCGGGGTTGATAATGACCAGGCCGCGGCGGCGCAAGGTGGCGACATTGTCCCGGGTGGCCGGGTTGTCCCACATCTGGGTGTGCATGGCCGGGGCCAGGACCACGGGGGCCGTGGTGGTCAAAATGGTCGCGGTGAGCAGATCGTCGGCTCTCCCGGCGGCGACGCGGGCCAGCAGGTCGGCGCTAGCAGGAGCCACGAGCACCAACTCGGCCCACTCGCCAATGGCGACGTGCTCGACGGCCGCCGGGTCGTCGAAGACCCCGGTGGACACCGGTGCGCCACTGACGGCCGCTAGGGCCGGCGCCCCAATGAAACGCAGTGCCGCCCGGGTTGGGACGGTCTTGATCTTGTGGCCTCCTCGCCGCAGCAGGCGGATGACGAAGGGGGCCTTGTAGGCGGCAATGGACCCGGCCACGCCCACCACAATGCGCCGCGGCCGATGCTCACCGGCTGCGGCGCGGGCGCTCATGGTCTGCGTGGGGGGTGGGTCCTGGCGCGGGGCGCTCAGAACTGAATGTCGTCCAGGCTGGTGGTGGTCTCCGTGGTGCCCGATTCAAGGGGGGCGTCCAGAGGGATGTCGGAGAACATGTCGGCCTCGGCGGCGCGGCGGGCCGCCTCGGCCTCGGCGCGGCGGGCGCGGGCAACGTCACCGGAGATGACCTGAAGTTTGTCGTCGGCGACCTCGCGCAGGGCGATGCTCAGGGGCTTCTCCTCCACGGCGGCCTCCACCAGGGGCCCGAAGAACTCGAACTGGTTGTCCTCGAGCTGCTGGGTGTAGGTGTTGATCTGGCGGGCGCGCTTGGCGGCCTCCACCACGAGCCCGTACTTCGACTCGACCTTCTCCAGGAGGTCGTCGATCGGCGGGTTGGTGATGCCCTCAGGCTGAGCAGAGGTTCCGAGCATGTGCTTCTCCCCGGGGTCGAACGGCGATGATGCGTCGCGATATTTTAGCCCTTCAGGCCCAGCAGGCCCTCAAGCTCGTCCGTGGCACGCGCCACGGTGTCATTAATAATGACGTGGTCGAACTCGTCAATGGCGTCCATCTCCATGCGCGCGGTGGCCAGGCGCCGCTCCTGCTCATGGGCGTCCTCCGTGCCGCGCCCTGTCAGCCTGGCCACCAGCTCCTCCCAGGAGGGTGGGGCCAGGAAGACCAGCTGGGCTTCGGGCATGGTCTGGTGGACCTGGCGGGCCCCGTCGAGGTCGATCTCCAGGAGGGCCGGACGGCCGGCGTCGAGCTGGTCCTGCACTGGCCTGCGGGGGGTGCCGTAGCGGTGGGCGCCGTGGACCAGAGCCCACTCCAGCATCTGGCCCTGGGCCACAAGAGCGTCGAATTCCTCGTCGGTGACGAAGTGGTAGTG
This sequence comes from Actinomyces oricola, assembly GCF_004104015.1. GTDB lineage: Bacteria > Actinomycetota > Actinomycetes > Actinomycetales > Actinomycetaceae > Actinomyces > Actinomyces oricola. The sequence continues at coordinate 291,013 of NZ_RYFV01000001.1, forward strand.
GACGCCATTGATCTCGCCGGGGCGGGGCGAGCGGGTCGTGGCAGACACTGAGACGAATAGGTCGGGGTGGCGACGACGGAGCTCAGTGACAACAGTCCCCTTGCCCACGGCGGTGGGCCCGGCCAGGACCGTGAGTCGGGCGGGAGCGCTACTCATGGCCTCATCATGCCCTCTCATGAGGACCGCAGGGCCCGAGCCGCCTCGGCTGTGGCCGCCGCGGCCGCACGACGCAGGGCGGAAGCGCCCGGCCCGGCCGCCAGGACGCCGCGCGAGGTCGAGGCGAGCACATTGCGGCGCGCGGCCCCGAAGACGTCCCTGAGTTCGGCTGCGCCGGCCCCTTGGGCGCCGACACCAGGGGCCAGCAGCGGAGCATTGGCCCCGGCCAGGTCAATGCCCAGGTCCCGCACCGCCGAGCCCACGGTGGCTCCCACGACCAGGCCGACACTGCCCAGCGTGCCAGCGGCCCCGGCCGCCGCATTGGCGGCCCCGGCCGCCTCGACCACGGCGGCGGCCACCGCCCGTCCCCCCGCCGCCCGGGCGTGCTGCACGCCGGCGCCCTCCGGGTTGGAGGTGAGGGCCAGCACGAAGACGCCGCGTCCGGTCGCCTGGGCCAGTTCAAGGGCCGGGGCGAGGGAGCCGTAGCCCAGGTAGGGGGACGCGGTCATGGCGTCGGCGGCCAGAGGGGCGCCGTCGGCCAGGTAGGCCTGGGCGTAGCCGCCCATGGTTGAGCCAATGTCCCCGCGCTTGACGTCCAGGATGACCAGGGTGCCGGTCTGCCGCGCCGCGGCCAGGGTCTGCTCCAGTACAGCGACGCCCGCTGAGCCGTGGCGCTCGAAGAACGCCGACTGGGGCTTGACGGCGGCCACGCGCCCGCCCACGGCCTCCACGGTGCGCAGGGCGAAGTCCCGCAGGCCCTGGGGCGTGTCGGGCAGGCCCCAGGAATCCAGGAGGCGCGCATGCGGGTCAATGCCCACGCATAAGGGCCCCGCATTGTCCATGGCGGCGCGCAGGCGCTCCCCGAAGGGATGTTGAGTCGGCGTGCCCGCGGTGCTCACAGGTACTCCTTAATAGTGTTTTATTGATATTCAATGGCGTTGGCCCGGCGGCGGGCGCGGTCGGCGTCGCGCTCCTGGAGGCTACGGGCCTTGAAGGGGCCGCGCAGCTGGGCCTCCAGGGCCTGGACGGCTGCCTGGAGCTCCTGGACGGTGGTGATAATGGGCTTGTCGGCGCTCGTGGTGGCCGCGCGAATGGAGTATCCGTCCGCGCGGGCGCCCTGACCCTTGGGGGTGTTGACCACCATGTCGACGGCCCCGGACTCAATGAGGCCCACAATCGTCTGCTCACCGTCTTCCCCGGCGCCCTCGGAGAGCTTGCGCACCGGCACCGAGGGGATGCCGTTGCGGCGCAGCACCTGAGCGGTGCCGGTGGTGGCCAAAATGGTGAAACCGAGTTCGGCCAGGCGCGCCACCGGCAGGATGATGGCCCGCTTGTCCCGGTCCGCCACCGACACGAAAAGGGTCCCCTCACTGGGCAGGCCCCCGTAGGCGGCGGCCTGGCTCTTGGCGAAAGCCCGCGGGAAGTCGACGTCGTAGCCCATGACCTCACCGGTCGAGCGCATCTCCGGGCCCAAGACGGTGTCCACGCCGCGGCCGGTGGGGGTGCGGAAGCGTTTAAAGGGCAGGACCGCCTCCTTCACGGCGATCGGGTCAAGAGGGTCGGAGACGGCGGCGTCACTGTGAGGCAAGTAGCCGGCCTCCCGCAGCTCGGCGATGGAGGAGCCGGCCATGAGCAGGGCGGCCGCCTTGGCCAGCTGAGTGCCGGTGGCCTTGGACACGAAGGGGACGGTGCGGCTGGCACGCGGGTTGGCCTCAATGACGTAGAGGGTGTCGCTCATGAGGGCGAACTGGATATTGATCAGGCCCCGCACCCCCACGCCGGCGGCAATAGCCTGGGTGGAGCGGTGGATCCGGGCGATCTCGGCATCGGAGAGCGTCATGGGGGGAAGCACGCAGGCGGAGTCCCCCGAGTGAATACCGGCCTCCTCAATGTGCTCCATAACGCCGCCCAGGAACAGCTCAGTGCCGTCGTAGAGGGCGTCGACGTCGATCTCAATGGCGTCGTCGAGGAACCGGTCGATGAGCAGGGGCCCGCCGGCGTAGGCGCCGCCCGGCTCGGCCCCGACGCGGCGCAGATAATCCTCCAGGCCCGCGCGCTCGTAGACGATCTCCATGCCGCGCCCGCCCAGCACGTAGGAGGGGCGCACCAGCACGGGGAAACCGATCCGCTCGGCCACCGCCAGGGCCTGCTCGTCGCTCAGGGCCGTGCCATGGGCCGGCGCGGGCAGGCCCGCGCGCTCCAAGACGACGCCGAAAACCTCCCGGTCCTCCGCGGCGTCAATGGCCCGCGGACTGGTGCCCAGGATGGGGACACCGGCGGCCTCCAGGCGGGCCGCCAGGGACAGGGGCGTCTGCCCGCCGAGCTGGACCACTACGCCGGCCACGGGGCCGGCGGCCTTCTCCGCCTCGTAGACCTCCATGACGTCCTCGAAGGTGAGCGGCTCGAAGTAGAGCCTGTCGGAGATGTCGTAGTCGGTGGAGACGGTCTCAGGGTTGCAGTTGACCATGACGGTCTCGTAGCGCTCGGCCAGGGCCATGGTGGCGTGCACGCAGGAGTAATCGAACTCAATGCCCTGGCCAATGCGGTTGGGGCCGGACCCCAGAATGAGGACGGCCTCCCGCCGCCGGGGCGCCACCTCAGTTTCAGTGTCGTAGGAGGAGTAGAGGTAGGGGGTGCGGGCGGCGAACTCGGCGGCGCAGGTGTCCACCGTCTTGTAGACCGGCCGCAGGCCGAAGGCGTGGCGCACCTCGCGCACGGTGTCCTCGCTCACGCCCCGCAGGGCGGCGATCTGGGCGTCGGAGAAGCCGTGGCGTTTGGCGTGGGCCAGGACCTGGGCGGTCAGTGCCGGGGACCGCCTCACCTCGTGGGCGACCTCCTCCAGCAGCAGCATCTGGTCCAGGAACCAGGGGTCGATCCTGGTGGCCTCGTAGAGCTGGTCAATAGTGGCCCCGCCGCGCAGGGCCTGCTGGACGTCCAGGAGCCGGTGCTCAGTGGGGGTGCGCACGCCGGCCAGCAGTGCCGCGGTCTGCGCCGGCGTGGGGGCCGGCCCCTCCCAGTGGAAGCAGGTGCCCTTCTTGTCGATGGAGCGCATGGCCTTATTCAGCGCCTCGGTGAAGCAGCGCCCAATGGCCATGGCCTCGCCCACGGATTTCATGGTGGTGGTCAAGGCGGGGTCGGCGCCGCGGAACTTCTCGAAGGCGAAGCGCGGGACCTTGACCACCACGTAGTCCAGGGTCGGCTCAAAGGAGGCCGGCGTGGAGCCGGTAATATCGTTGGGGATCTCATCGAGGGTGTAGCCCACGGCCAGGCGCGCCGCAATCTTGGCGATCGGGAAGCCGGTGGCCTTGGAGGCCAGGGCGGAGGAGCGCGAGACGCGGGGATTCATCTCAATGACCACGACCCGCCCAGTGGCCGGGTCCACGGCGAACTGGATATTACAGCCGCCGGTGTCCACGCCGACCTCGCGGATAATGGCGATGCCAATGTCGCGCAGGCGCTGGAGTTCGCGGTCGGTCAAGGTCAGGGCGGGGGCGACGGTCACCGAGTCCCCGGTGTGCACGCCCACGGGGTCAACGTTCTCAATGGAGCACACAACGACGACGTTGTCCGCCTTGTCGCGCATGAGCTCCAGCTCGTACTCCTTCCACCCCAGGATGGACTCCTCCAGGAGCACCTCGGTGGTGCGCGAAGCGGCCAGCCCGGCCCCGGCAATGCGCTCGAGGTCCTTGGGGCCGAAGGCGATGCCGCTGCCCAGCCCGCCCATGGTGAAGGAGGGGCGCACCACCACGGGGTAGCCGCCGAGCTCCTCGACACCGGCATGGCACTGGTCCATGGTGTGGGCAATGACGCTGCGGGCGACCTCGGCGCCGCAGCGCTCGACCACCTGCTTGAACTCGTCGCGATCCTCCCCGGCATTAATGGCCTGGGCACTGGCACCAATGAGTTCGACGCCATACCGGTCGAGGACCCCCTCCTCGACCAGGCTCATGGCCGCATTGAGCGCGGTCTGCCCGCCCAGAGTGGGCAAGAGGGCGTCAGGGCGCTCCCGGGCGATAATGGAGGACAGAACCTCGGTGGTAATGGGCTCAACATAGGTGGCGTCGGCCAAATCCGGGTCGGTCATAATGGTGGCCGGGTTGGAGTTGAGCAGGATCACCCGGATGCCCTCACCGCGCAGGACGCGGCAGGCCTGGGTGCCGGAGTAGTCGAACTCGCAGGCCTGGCCAATGACAATGGGCCCTGAGCCTATGACCAGCACCGACTCAATGTTTGAGCGCAGGGGCATGTCAATCCCTCTCCTCACGGTAGGAGCGCATGAGGCGGATAAAACGGTCGAAAAGGTGCTCGCCGTCGTGCGGCCCGGCAGCGGCCTCGGGGTGGAACTGCACGGAGAAGGCCGGCATGTCCAGGGCCGTCAGGCCTTCAACGACGCCGTCGTTGAGCCCCAGGTGGCTGACCTCGACCCGCCCGTAGCGGCCACCGGCGTAGGGGGCGACGGAGGGCCCCCCGACAGGGGCGTCGACGGCGAAACCGTGATTGTGGGCGGTGATCTCCACCCGGCCGGTGGCGCGGTCCAGCACCGGCTGGTTGACACCACGGTGCCCGTAGCCGAGCTTGTAGGTGCCGTACCCCAGGGCCCGCCCGAAGAGCTGGTTGCCCAGGCAGATGCCGAAGAAGGGGATGCCCGCGTCCAGAACCCCGCGCAGCAGCTCGATCTCACCGGTGGCGGCGGCCGGATCGCCGGGCCCGTTGGAGAAGAACACGCCGTCGGGGCGCAGGGTGAGAAGCTCCTCGAAGGTGGTGGACTGCGGCAGTACGTGAACGCGTGCGCCCCGCTCGGCCAGGTGGTGGGGGGTGCGGCTCTTTATGCCCAGGTCAATGGCGGCCACCACCGTCACGGGCTCGGCGCCCTCGTAGGCCCCGGAGGGTTCGACCACGTACCCCTCGGCGGTGGAGACCTCTGCGGCCAGGGCCCGCCCGGCCATGGGGGGCGTGGCCCGCACGGCGTCCAGGCAGATGTCGGTGGCCGCGGGCGAGGGCCCGGCGGGGTCCTGCGCTCCGGCCGGCAGGGCCTGGCCGGAGAAGATGCCGGCGCGCATGGCCCCGCGCTCGCGCAGGTGGCGGGTCAGGGCCCGGGTGTCGACCTGGCAGATGCCGACGACGCCGGCGGCGGCAAGCTCATCGTCCAGTTCGCGACGGGCGCGCCAACTGGAGGCGCGGCGGGCCGGGTCGCGCACCACATAACCGGCCACCCAGATGCGGTCGGACTCGGGGTCCTCGTCATTGACGCCGGTGTTGCCGACGTGGGGGGCGGTCATGACCACGATCTGACGGTGGTAGGAGGGGTCGGTGAGGGTCTCCTGGTACCCGGTCATGCCGGTGTTGAAAACGATCTCGCCGAGCGTGCGCCCGGTAGCGCCATAGGCGCACCCGCGCAGCACGTAGCCGTCCTCCAGGACCAGCAGCGCTACCGGGCGCTCGGCACGGGCGGTGGCGGCCCGAGTGGTGGTGGTCATGGCTCAGGCCCCGCTGTCCACCGGGTTGTCCACCGGCGCGCCGTCCAGGACGGTGGGGCGCCCGTGCAGGAAGGTGGCCATGACCCGGCCGGGCAGTTCCAGCCCCGCATAGGGGGTGTTGGCGGAGCGGGTCCACTGGGCGCGCCCGTCAACGGTGCGTCTCACCTCGGGGTCCACCACCGCTATGTTCGCCGGCGCGCCCACCCCCAGGCCCTGGCCCTGGTCCGTCAGGCGGCCAATGCGCGCCGGCGTGGTGGACAGGACCCGGGCGACGTCACGCCAGGTCAGGCGTCCCGGGCGCACCATGGTCTCAATCACGACGCTCAGGGCGGTCTCCAGCCCGGTCATGCCGAAGGCGCCCGCGGCCCACTCGCAGTCCTTGCTCTCCAATGGGTGGGGGGCGTGGTCGGTGCCCACGACGTCAATGGTGCCGTCCTCCAGGGCCTGACGGACCGCCTCAACATCCTCGGCCGTGCGCAGGGGCGGGTTGACCTTGTACAGCGGGGAGTAGGTGCGGGCCATCTCATCGGTCAGAAGCAGGTGGTGGGGTGTGACCTCCGCGGTGACGTCAATGCCGCGGGCCTTGGCCCAGCGGATAATGTCAACGCTGCCGGCGGTGGACAGGTGGCACACGTGCAGGCGGCTTCCCACGTGCTCGGCCAGGAGCACGTCGCGGGCAATGATTGACTCCTCGGCCACGGCCGGCCAGCCGCGCAGGCCCAACTCGGCGGAAACCACGCCCTCGTGCATCTGGGAGCCCTCGGTCAGGCGCGGATCCTGGGCGTGCTGGGCGATGACGCCATCGAAGCCTTTGACGTACTCCAGGGCGCGGCGCATGAGCACCGGGTCGGAGACGCATTTGCCGTCGTCGGAGAAGACGCGCACGCGGGCGGCGCTGGCGGCCATGGCGCCCATCTCGGACAGGTGCTTGCCCGCCAGTCCCTCGGAGACCGCGCCGACGGGGTGGACGTCCACCCAGCCGGCCTCTTTCCCCAGGCGCAGGACCTGCTCGACAACACCGGCATTGTCCTGGACGGGGGTGGTGTTGGCCATGGCGAAGACGGCCGTGTAGCCGCCGACGGCGGCGGCGCGGGTGCCGGTGAAGACGGTTTCGGCGCTCTCCCCCCCGGGCTGACGCAGGTGGGTGTGGATGTCGACCAGGCCGGGCAGGGCCACCAGGCCGTCCAAGTCGTGGCGCACCGCCTCACGGGGGGCCTGGGAGGCGGCGCCGGCGCCCAGGGCGGCAATGGATCCGTCGACAATGAGGATGTCGGCGGCGTCTTCACCGTAGGGGCGTACACCGGTCAGGAGGTGAGCGGTCACAGCTGGTTCCCTTCGTCGGCCAGGAGGAGGTAGAGGGCGGCCATGCGCACCGAGACGCCATTGCCGACCTGCTCGACGACCCGCGAGCGCGGGTCGTCGGCGGCCTCGGCGGTGATCTCCAGGCCGCGGTTCATGGGGCCGGGGTGCATGACAATGGCGCTGGCGGGCATGGCCTGGCGGCGGGCCAGGTTCAGGCCGTAGGCGCGCGAGTACTCGGCGGGGCTGGGGAAGAAGCCGCCTCCGGCGGCGCTCATGCGCTCGCGCTGGACGCGCAGCATCATGACGGCGTCAGGGCGATTGTCGGCGATGGCGGCGTCCAGGTCGTAGGAGACCTCGCAGGGCCAATTCTCCATGCCCACGGGCAGGAGGGTGGGTGGGGCCACCAGGGTGACCCGTGCGCCCAGGGTGGTGAGCAGGTCGACGTTGGAGCGGGCCACGCGCGAGTGGAGGATGTCGCCGACGATAATGACTCGGGCGCCATTCAAATCGCGGCCCTGCGGGGCCGGGGAGCCGTCGGCGGCGCCCGGGGAGCCGGGGACGTACCAGCGCCGCAGGGTCATGGCGTCCAGGAGCGCCTGGGTGGGGTGCTGGTGGGTACCGTCCCCGGCGTTGAGAACCGGGACATGGATCCATCCGGCGTGAGCCAGCAGGTGGGCGGCCCCGCAGGCGCGGTGTCGCACGACCACGGCATCGGCGCCCATGGCTTGGAGGGTCTGGGCGGTGTCCTTGAGGGACTCGCCCTTGGACACCGACGAGCCCTTGGCGGAGAAGTTGATGACGTCGGCGCTCAGCCGCTTGGCGGCGGCTTCAAAGGACAGGCGGGTGCGCGTGGAGTCCTCGAAGAAGAGGTTGACGACCGTCCTGCCGCGCAGAGTGGGCAGTTTCTTAACGGAGTGGCGCTGGGTGGCGGCCATGGCCTCGGCGGTGTCCAAGACCATCACGGCGTCGTCGTGGGACAGGTCCTTCGCGGAGAGCAGGTGCCTCATCGTGTGGCCTCCTGGCCGGTGGCGGCGGTGACTGAGGGGACGATGGTCACGGCGTCTGCGTCGGCGCCGAGCTCGGTTAAGGAGACAACGACCTTCTCGCTGCGGGAGGTCGGCAGATTCTTGCCCACGTAGTCGGCGCGGATCGGCAGCTCGCGGTGGCCGCGGTCCACCAGGACGGCGAGTTGGACGGCGCGGGGGCGGCCAATGGCGCCGATGGCGTCCAGGGCGGCGCGGATGGTGCGCCCGGAGTAGAGGACATCGTCGACCAGGATGACGGTCTTGTCGTCGAGGCCGCATTCGGGGATGCGCGTGGGTTTGGGCACGCGGATGGGGTGGCGGCCCAGGTCGTCGCGGTACATGGTGATGTCCAGCGTTCCCACGGGGACGGCGACCGGCGCGGTGACGGCGGGGTCTTCCCCGTGGGCACTGGCCAGGGACTCCGCCAGCCGCTGGGCCAGGGGGACCCCGGCGCTGGGGATGCCCAGGAGCACAATGTTCTGGGCCCCGCGGTTGCGCTCGATCGCCTCGTGGGCGATGCGCACCAGGGAGCGTGCGATCTCTGGGGCGCCCAGGATCTGCTTGCCGGTGGACTGCGTTGCGGCCACGGTGTGTGGACCTCCTTCCCCGCCTCTCCGGACGGACTTAAAGGATGCCTGTCGGTGGCGATCGTAGCCCCGCGGGGGTCGGCCCGCGCGCCGTGACCGCACTGCGGATGAGCGTCGCGGGCAGGGCTTCAGGCCTCCAGGGAGCGCAGCAGGTCGGCCAGGGACATGGGGGCGCGCCCGGTCAGGCGCTCGACGTCGTCGGTGAGGAGCTCCAGCTCCCCGGCCGCAATGGCGGTGTAGGTGGTCACCCAGGCCTCCACCTGCCAGTGCGGGGCGCCGTAGTGGGCGCGCGCGGCGTAGGCCTCCTCCACGGTCTCTTCGCGGTAGACGCAGGGTCGGCCCGTGACCTCGGCGGTGGTGCGGGCGACGTCGGCCAGGCTGAGGGCCTGGGGCCCGGTGAGGTTGTAGGTGGCCCCGGTGTGCTGGGTCCGCCCCGCAGCCAGGTCTGTGAGAACGGCGCTCAGGCTGGCGGCGACGTCGGCCCTGGTCACGGCGCCGACCCTCCCCTGGCCGCCGGGTCCGGCGATGACGCCGCTGAGGGCCAGTTCGGCCAGGAAGTCGGTGTAGAAGGAGTCCCGCAGGAAGGTGAAGGCCATGCCGGAGTCGCGCAGCGCCTGCTCAGTGTGCCAGTGCGTGCGCGAGAGGGTGAAAGTCGCCTCTGGCGAGGCGCCCAGGAAAGAGGTGTAGACCACGTGCCGTACTCCCGCCGCCGCGGCTGCGGCAATGAAAGTGCGGTGCTGGCTCAGCCGGTCGGCCGATTCCGCCGCTGAGACCATGAGGAGGAGATCGACGCCCTCCAGGGCGTCAAGGCAGGCCCGACGGTCCCCGTAGGTCATGACGGCGACGTCGTCGGCCCACTGCGGTGCACGGCCCCGATCCCGCACCAGTAGTCTGAGCCGCTGGCCGTCCCGGTGAAGGGATTGGGCGACCATGCCGCCGACCTTGCCGGTGGCCCCGGTGACTCCTATGAGGGGGCGGGATTGGGGCCGCCCAGCGCCGGAGGGGGCGGCCGGGTGACCGGTCGTGTCTGCCGCACTCATGTCTCAGGTGTCTCAGGCCCGGCTGCAGCGGTCGGCCTCGTAGGCGGCTCCGATAATGCCGGCGGCGTTGAGCAGGGCGGCGGGGACGATCTCGGTGTGAAGGTCGAGCAGCGGGAGGAACTTCTCGTGTTTCTTGGACACGCCCCCGCCGACGACGAAAAGGTCGGGGGAGAAGAGCATTTCGACGTGGCTGTAGTAGCGCTGGAGGCGCTTGGCCCACTTCTTCCAGGACAGGCCCTGGGCTTCACGCTGCCCGGAGGAGGCGCGCGTCTCGGCGTCATGCCCGTTAATCTCCAGGTGGCCGAGCTCGGTGTTGGGTACCAGGGTCCCGTCGACAATGACGGCCGACCCGATCCCGGTGCCGAGCGTGGTGACAATGACGGTGCCCGGGTGGTCCTTGGCGGCGCCGTAGGCGACCTCGGCGAGGCCGGCGGCATCGGCGTCGTTGAGCGTGTGCACGCGGCGGCCGAGGCGCTCGGACAGGAGCGCATTGACGTCCACACCGGTCCAGGACTGGTCGAGGTTGGCCATGAAGCGCACGACGCCGCGGATGATTGGAGCGGGGAAGCTAACGCCGACGGCGATGTCCTGCGGGGCGCCGAGGCGGTCGAGGACCTCCGCACAGACCGCGGCCACCGCCTCAGGGGTGGACGGCTGCGGGGTTTCAATGCGCACGCGCTCGCCAATGAACTCCCCGCTGTCGAGATCTACCAGGGCGCCCTTGACACCCGATCCGCCAATGTCGATACCGCATCCGACGTGTGCCATGGCTTCCTCCTGCAGGGCCGTGTACATGGCTGTCAGCGCGAGAATACCGCCCAGCGGGGTGCCGGCGCCCTGGTTTTCAGCCCAGAGTGTCCGCCAAATCGCCAATGCGGCCCAGTAGGCCGCCCAGGTAGCGGGGGGAATCGTCAGTGGAGAGCATGCGCGCCAGGGTCATGGCCTCGTCCAGGGCCACGGGGGCGTCGACCTCGTTGTTGTAGACGATCTCCCAGGTGGTCATGCGCGCTATGGCCCGGTCCACGGCGGGCATACGGCCCAGGGTCCAGTCCTGGGCGTAGGTCTCAATGGCCTCGTCAATGGCGTCGAGGTGGTCGGCTACACCGGCCAGGATCTGGCGGGTGTAGGCGGGGGCCGGGGTGTGGTTGGCGGAGTTGACCGCACGTTCAGCGGCGAACAGGCGCAGTCGCTCCCCGGCCGGCCCAGCGCCCGCGGGGTCGCCCCCGCCCTGGGCCTCGTCACTGTCATTGCCGCTGCGGCGCCCAGCGTCCAGCAGGCCGCGCTGATCGGCCTCGAAGAGGATCTCAATGGCGCGGCGCCGGGCCTTGGTGCGGGCGGTGACGGCGTGCTTGAGCGGGCGGGAGGCCCCGCCCCCCTGGTGGGGGGCGGGGCCGCTCGGCGGGGCGGTGGTGTCCTCAGTCATTAGTCATTCATTAGTCACTGCGTCAGTCACTGCGTCTCAGTCGGTGACGCGGGAAATGTAGGAGCCGTTGCGGGTGTCCACCTTGATTCTGTCCCCGGTGTTGAGGAACAGGGGCACCTGGATCTCCGCGCCGGTCTCCAATGTGGCCGGCTTGGTGCCGGCGCTGGAGCGGTCGCCCTGGAGGCCGGGCTCGGTGTGAGAGACGGTGAGCACCACGGAGGCGGGCAGCTCAACGAACAGGACGGCGTCCTCGTGGAAGGCCACCACGACGTCCTGGTTCTCCAGGAGGAACGTGGCGGCCTCCCCCACGGTGGCCGCCGGGACATAGGTCTGCTCGTAGTCCTTGACGTCCATGAAAACGAAGCCGTCACCGTCGCGGTACAGGAATTGCATGTCGCGGCGGTCCACGGTGGCGGTGTCGACCTTGAGGCCGGCGTTGAAGGTCTTGTCCACGGTCTTGCCGGACAGGACGTTCTTGAGCTTGGTGCGCACGAAGGCGGGGCCTTTGCCGGGCTTGACGTGCTGGAACTCGACCACCTGCCACAGCTGGCCCTCGAGGTTGAGAACCATGCCGTTCTTCAGGTCGTTCGTCGTGGCCACGAGCGGTTTCCTCACTGTCGGGGCTGGACCCCTGGGCTGTGCCGGCTGCGGGGTCCGGGGGTCTTGGACGCGGTGAGTCTACCGTGCCCCCGGCCCCGGCGCCGACCGGCGAGGTCGGGCCCGCCGAGCTCCTCAGGCGCCGTAGCAGGTGGGGGCGGCGGCCAGGTCCGTGCGGGCCTGCCGCTGGCCGCGTAGGCGACTAATGGTGGCGAAACGCTCCTCGGCGTAGGGCAGGGAGACGTCGCGCAGGTAGCGGGCCAGTTTCATCTCCCCCTGCTCCTCCATGGCCGCTATGAGGCTGCGCACGTCGTCGGGGTGGCGGTTTTGGCTCATCTTCGCCTTGCCGCGCACCATTCGGGCCTCGACTGAGGCTGCGACGATCGCCCGGGACATGCGCTCCAGTTTCTCCTCGCCAATGGGCTCCAGGGTGTCGCCATCGCCCATGACGTGCGTCATGCGCCGGGCGGCCTCGAGCGCCGCCGACGGGCTCGGGTCAATGGTCACCGGACCAGTGACGTGGATAGTGATGTAGTCCCAGGTGGGGACGTTCGGCTTGACGTCATTGGTGGCGTACCACTCAGGCGAGACGTAGGCGTCGGCTTCGTCGAGGATAATCAGTCCCGTGGGGTGAATCAGGGGCTCGCCGGCCTGGGGGTTGTTCCGCACGAGGTGGGTGACGAGGCTGGAGGATTCCTCGTCGTAGTAGAACGGCACCAGGGTGGCCTCGGGGCCGTGTGCGTGGACTGTGACCAGGTTGCCGGACCTTGGCGCGGTCATTAGTCGGCGGGTGTAGTCCTCGGGCAACTCGAAGTGCTGGGGAACGTACATGCCGGCAGGCTACTGGCGCGCCCCTGAGCTGTCGAGAAGTGCGGCGACCTGCTCGGCCTCCAGGTCGGTGGTGTCGACAACACGATCCGCCACCTGCCGGCACTGGGCCTCGCGGGCGTGCAGCATGAGGGTGAACTCGTGGCGGACGGTGCCCAGGGCCACCGACCGGGGCGCGTCCAGGCCATTGCGGGAGGCCAGGCGTCGCGTTGAAGCGGTTAGGGCGATGATGCGGCCGCCGCTGTCGGCCAGGGCGGCGAGCGCGGCGCGAACCGGCCCGGCACCCAGGCACCCCGAGCCCAGGGCGACGACGGTGCCCTCGGCCCGGGCCTGCGCAATGAGGCGCAGGGCGCAGGCTTCCTCAACCCGCCGGTACTGGGCCTCCGGCGCCATGACCAGGGCGAGCTCGGGCTCCACGCCGAGTCCGGCGGCGGTTTGCTCCGCCAGGTCGGTGCTGGCCGTTCCCCGGAGGGCGGCGAGGGCGCGCGCTGCGCTGGAGCATCCGGCGCCGGGAGGCCCCACGAGGATGACCGGTTGGCGCCGACTAGCGCTCATGCGCGCGCCCGGGGGTGGTGACGGCGGTGTGGGCGGCTTCGAGCACCTGGGCTTCGGGGGCGCGCGCGCGCACGGGCGCCGCAATGGCCTCGAGCAGGACCATGCGCAGGGTGCCGGCGCGCACTTTTTTGTCGCTGAGCATGGCGGCGTGCAGGTCCGCCCAGTGGTCGGCGCCCTCGGGAAAGGTGGTGGGCAGCCCTACCGCCTCAAGGGCCCGGCGGTGGAGGGCGAGTTCGTCGGCGCCCAGGCGGCCGGTGCGCCAGGCGGTCTCGGCGGCGAAGACGCAGCCCACGGCCACGGCCTCCCCGTGGCGCCAGGTGTAGTTGGTGACTTTCTCAATGGCGTGGGCGTAGGTGTGCCCATAGTTGAGTATTTCCCGCAGCCCCGATTCGGTGAGGTCCTCGCTGACTACGGCGGCCTTGACGGCCACGGAGCGGGTGACGAGATCGGCCAGAACCGGGGAGTCCCAGTTCAAGCAGTCGGCGGGGTCGGCCAGGACCCGGTCCAGGATGACGGGGTCGGCGATGAAGCCGCACTTGACGACCTCTGCCATGCCGGCGCGCAGCTCGGCGGTGGGCAGGGTCGCCAGGGCGGCCAGGTCCGCGATGACGGCGCTGGGGGGGTGGAAAGCCCCCACGAGGTTCTTGCCCGCGGCGGTGTCAATGCCGGTCTTGCCGCCCACGGCGGCGTCGACCATGGCCAGCAGGGAGGTGGGGACCTGCACCACGGGGACTCCGCGCAGCCAACTGGCGGCGGCGAAGCCCGCCAGGTCGGTGGTGGCCCCTCCGCCCAGGCCAATGAGGCAACCGTCACGACCCATGCGGAATGCGCCCAGGGCCTCCCAGACGTCAGTGAGGACCGCTGCGCATTTGCAGGCTTCCCCGTCGGGGACGACGACGCGGGTCACGCGCCCGCCGGCGCCGGCCAGGTCGGCCTCGTAGCCGCGGGCGACCCGAGTCAGGGCCTGGGGGTGGACTATGGCCACTCCCCCGGCGCCGCCGCCCGGGGCCGTTTGGACGGCGCGAGTAACCTCGGGGGCCAGGTCGTGGCCAATGACGACCTCGTAGGGCCGGGCGCCCCCGACACGGACGCGGGCGGGGCCGTGCCGCTCGGCGACCGTGCCGGAGGAGGCCACGGTCCTGGGACGGTCCGGGCGGCGCGGTGAGGGGGCCGCCAGGGAGCTGCGGGTGGCGCCGGCAGCGGCCAGGGAGCGGGCCGTGTCGCTGGGGCTGGCTCCCAGGGCGACCAGCACCAGGGCGCTGACCTGTTCGGGGGTGAGCCCGTCGGTGGCCACGGTTATGGTGGCCACCTCCTCGTACAGGGGGGCCCTCTCAGCGTGGAGGGCCTCCATGCGGGCCAGGATCCCGGGCGCCACCGGGCCCTCGAGGGCGGCCTCGGCGGCGTCAGAGTCGACGGTCTGGTTCATGAGGGGCCGTCCGCTGCCGTCACCGACGTGGGCGGCGGCGGTGGCCGGGGAGGCGACCAGGTGGATGACGCTGTGCCCGGCCAGCATGGCCCGGTTCTCGGCGCGCAGCACCGCGCCGCCTCCCAGGGCCACCACGCCCTGAGCACGGGCCTCGGACTCCAGCACGGCCCGCAGGGCGCGTTGCTCGCGGTCGCGGAAGCGCTCCTCCCCCTCTGAGGCGAAGATCTGGGGGATGGTCATGCGGGCCCGGCGGCGGACCTCGGCGTCGGTGTCGGTGACCTGGACGCCCAGGGCCGCGGCCAGGAGGCGCGCCACCGTCGTCTTGCCCGCCCCGGGCAGACCCACGAGGATTAGGGGCAGGTGGGTGGGGTCCACGACGAGGCCCGGCTCGCCGGGGCGTTTGCGCGCGCTCACGGGTGCTCCCTTCGGCTCGTGCCCTCCCAGGTGGTGCGCCCGGCCACCTGCTCCAGGTAGCCGGCCAGGTTGCGGCGGGCCTCGGCCACTGAGTCCCCTCCGGTCTTGTCCAGGAGGGCGTCGGCCAGGACCAGGGCCACCATGGCCTGGGCGATGACGGCGCCGGGCACGACGGCAGTGGTGTCCGACCGCTGATGGAGCCCAGTGGCCTCCTGCCCGGTGGCCAGGTCCACGGTGCGCAGGGCGCGTGGGACGGTGGAGATGGGTTTGTAGGCGGCGCGCACGCGGAGGGGGGCGCCATTGGACATGCCGCCCTCAATGCCCCCGGCCCGGTTGGTGGCGCGCGTCATGTGTCCGCGCTCCACCGCCAGGATCTCGTCGTGGGCGGTTGAGCCGCGCCGGGCGGCCTGGGCGAAGCCATCCCCGATCTCCACGCCCTTGACGGCCTGGATGCTCATGACAGCGGCCGCCAGTCGGGCGTCCAGGCGCCGCTCGGCGCTGACGTGGGTGCCCAGGCCGACCGGCACGCCGGTGGCGATAACCTCGACGACTCCCCCCAGGGTGTCGCCCGCCTTCTTGGCGGCGTCGATCTCGGCGACCATGGCGGCGCTGGTGGCCGGGTCGGTGCAGCGCACCGGGTCGGCGTCCAGGCGGGCGGTGTCCTCCACGCGGGGGGCGGGGGCGTCCTCGGGCAGGGCGATGGCGCCCAGGCGCACGACGTGGCTGATCAGGCCAACTCCCGCGATCTGCTCCAGTAGGGCCTGGGCGATGGCGCCCAGGGCGACGCGGGCGGCGGTCTCGCGGGCGGAGGCGCGTTCCAGGACGGGGCGGGCGTCGGGCAGTTCGTACTTGAGCAGGCCGGGCAGGTCGGCGTGGCCGGGCCGCGGGCGGGTCAGGGGGCGGTTGCGGGCAATCTCCTTCTCGTCGCCGGTGCCGGCGTCTATGAGCATCGCGGCTTCGTCGACGGGGTCGGCGTTCATGACGGTGGACCACTTGGGCCACTCGGTGTTGGAGATCTGCAGGGCGATCGGGCTGCCAATGGTGCGGCCGTGGCGCACTCCTCCCAGGAGGCGCAGGTGGTCCTGTTCGAAGGCCTGGCGGGCCCCGCGCCCGTGCCCCAGGCGGCGGCGGGCCAGGGCGGCGCGGATCTGCTCGCTGGTGATCCTCACCCCGGAGGGGATCCCGTCGATCACGGCGGTTAGGGCCTCGCCGTGCGATTCGCCGGCGGTCATCCATCGAAGCATGCCGTTGATCATCCCACAGTGGGGCACTGGCCCATGAGGGCTTCTCGTCGGCTCCTGACGGGCACGGGCCCGCTCACCGCGCAATGGCGGCCAGCAGGGCGGCGCGCATGGTGTTGAGGTCGGGCTGGCGACCAGTCATGAGGCGCACTTGGGGCGCGGCCTGGTGCAGCAGCATGAGCCAGCCGGGTGCCACGGCGCCGCCGGCGTCCTGCCAGGCGGCGGCTATGGCCGTGGGCCAGGGGTCGTAGATGACGTCGAGCATGGCGGCCCCGGGGCGCGGGCCGCCCCGGGCCGCCAGGGCGTGACCCAGGGGCAGGGCCAGGGGGTCGGCGGCGTGGGCGGGCAGGGTGGTGACGATCAGGTCGGCCGCGGCCAGGGCCCGGGCGACCTCGGCGTGGGAGGCCTGGTCATTGACCCGCCACGTCAGGGTGGTGACGTTCAGGCCCATGCGCCGGGCGGCTGCCTGGGCGCGCCCGGGGCCGGCGTGGCGGCGGGCGGCGATGGTCATGCTGGTGGCGCCCAGCTCGCTGAGCGCGGCCAGCGCCGAGCAGGCGGTGGCCCCTGATCCCAGGACGACGGCGCGGAGCGGGGCCGGCCCGCCCGGCTCGCGGGCCGCGGTGATCTCGCGCAGCGCCTCGACAATGCCGGCGACGTCGGTATTGAAGCCGGCCAGCAGGGCGGCCCCGGTGCCCGAGCGCTGGGCGAGGACGGTGTTGACCGCCCCGACCGTGCTGGCCAGCGGGTCGACTATGTCCAGGTGAGGGATGAGCGCCTGCTTGTGGGGCATGGTCACGCTCAGCCCGGCCCAGACGGCGCCCTGTGCGGGGGCGGCGACCTGCTCCAGCACGGCCGCCAGCGCGGCGGGGGCGACCCGACGGGCCTCGTAGGTCCAGTGGTCCAGGCCGAGTCGCCTGTAGGCGGCGCGGTGCAGGACTGGGGACAGGGAGTGCTCCACCGGGTCGCCAATGACGGCCACCCGGTGGCCCCTGGGCTCAGCCCCCACTGCCGGTGGGGGTCGGTGTGGCCGTGTTGCCCGAGCAGATATCGGGGTGCTCCTTGCAGTAGGCGGTGAGTTTCTCCGTGTTGGTCTTCTGCTCCTCGTGCGTGGTGGCGAAGAGGGTTTCGCCGGTGGTCAGGTCCACGGTGACGAAGTAGAGCCAGTCGCCCGCGGGCGGGTTCATGACCGCGGCAATGGCTTTCTCGCTGGGGCTGCCGATCGGTGTGGGCGGCAGGCCGGCGTGAGCGTAGGTGTTGTAGGGGTTGGAGGTGTCGGCGATCTCCGCCGATGAGGGGATGCCGCCGGTGCGGCCCAGCCCGTACAGGACGGTGGAGTCCATTTGGAGCATGCCCCGGGTCTCGCCTCCGGTGTCGGCCAGTCGGTTCTCAATGACGCGGGCGACCTTCCCGTAGTACTGGTCGGAGGAAACCTCGCGTTCAACGATGGAGGCCTTGGTGAGCACCGCCTGGTAGTCGGCGGCGGCCACCCCCTGGGCGGTGAGTCGCGAAATGGTGGTGGCGACCATCTGGGCGACCACATCGGTGGCGGTGGCGTTCTCAGAAATGTCGTAGGTTGATGGCGCCAACCAGCCCTCGACATCGCCTCCTGCGACCTCCGGCAGGCCAATGGCGGCGGTGTCCGCGAAGGCGGCGTCGATCTCGGCGTTGGTGTAGCCGCCGACGCTCTGAAGGCGCTCGCGCACCTGGGCCTTGGTGGCGCCCTCGGGAATGGTCAGCGCATGGTCGGACCGCGATGAGGGGTCGAGGAGCGCGGCCACGGCGTTGGCGGCGGACATGCGGGTCTTGAGGGTGTAGGTGCCCGCCTGGATTTTGGAGGCGTTGGCATTGGCGCCGTAAGCGTTGACGAAGGCCCCCACGGAGGCCACTACGTCGGCCTCCACGAGGATGGCCCCAATCTCGTTTCCGGTGGCGCCCTCGGGGATGGTGACGGTCACCTCGGTGTCACCGATCCCGGTGTAGTCGGTGATGGCGGTCTGGAGGCTCTGGGCCTCCCGGATGTTGTCGAGGGCCAGGTAACCGCCAACACCCACCCCGGCGAGGGCCACGACCAGCACCACGGTGGTCAGAATGCGGCGGCGCCGGCGGCGGCGCCTGGCTGCACGGCGCGCGGCGCGCCGGCTGCGCTCGCCCCGCTGAGACCGGGTGGGACCGGGGTCGATGCCGATCTGGGCGAAGAAGTCATCTTGGCTCATGATCTGCCTCTCTTGGTCGGGACGACGGGTTCCCCGGCCGGGGCGCCCGTGGCTCGCTCAGCCTCGAGGGCCTGCTCGAGAATGACCACGGCCGCGGCCTGGTCGACAATGGCGCGGAAGTTCTTCTCACGGCGACCGGACTCGTGCAGTGAGCGGTGCGCCATGACCGTCGTGAGGCGCTCGTCGACGAGTCGCACGGGAACGGGAGCAATGGCCCCCGCCAGGTCACGGGCCCATCGTCGGGCATCACGAGTGGATGAAGAGCTGCCACCACTCATAGTACGCGGCAGGCCGACAACGACCTCAACTGCGGCGTGGTCCTGGACCAGGTCTGCCGCCTGATCGAGATCTGCGCCGTAGCGGTCACGGCGCAGCGTGGTCAACGGGACGGGGAGGATTGCCTCCGCGTCGCAGCGGGCCACGCCCACCCGCGCCTTACCGACGTCGAACGCCAGTCTCACACCGTAACGCACCGGTCTAAGGCCTCAGGCACCCAGCTCGCGCTCGACAACGTCCAGCGCCTGGTCCAGCGCCTCACTGTTCTGGCCCCCGCCTTGGGCGACATCGTCGCGGCCACCGCCGCCGCCGCCGAGGATCCTGGCGGCCAAACGGACCAGCGGCCCGGCCTTAATGGAGCGCTCACGCGCCCTACTGTTCGTGGCCGCCACCACTGAGGGCTTGCCGCCCACCAGACCAACCAGGACAACGGTCACCGGCCCGTCCTCGCCCAGGCGGTCGCGCACGCCCAGGGCCAGGGCGCGCAGGGCGTCGGCGGAGGGCATCTCGCCGACGGCGGCGCGCACCAGGCGCACCGGGCCCACCTGGGTGGCGGAGCCGGCGAGTTCGGCAACCCGGGCCAGCGCCTGGGCGGTGCGGGCCTTGTCCAGTTCCTTCTCCGCCTCCTTCAGGCGCGTCATGAGGCTCTCGACGCGGCTGGGAAGCTCTTCGGCGCGGCCCCCCACAAGGGCGGAGAGCTGAGAGACCAGGGCGTGCTCCCTGGCCTGGAAGCCGTAGGCCCCGTCACCGACCAGGGCGTCGATACGACGCACGCCCGAGCCAATGGAGGACTCCCCCAGGACGGCAATGCGCCCAATGCGGCCGGTGGTGGGCACGTGGGTGCCGGCGCACAGTTCCTTGGACCAGTCCCCGCCAATGGACACCACACGGACTTGTCGGCCGTACTTCTCCCCGAACAGGGCCATGGCCCCGGCGGCGCGGGCGGCGTCAATGTCCATGACCTCGTCAGTGACCGGCAGGTCCTGGGCGAGCTTGACATTGACGAGTTCCTCAATGCCCTCGATCTGCTCGCCGGCCAGGGCGGTGCCGTGGCGGAAGTCGAAGCGCAGGCGGGAGGGGGAGTTCTCACTTCCGGCCTGGGTGGCGTTGTCGGAGACGACCTCATGGAGGGCCTTGTGGACCATGTGGGTGGAGGTGTGAGCCCGGGCAATAGCCAGACGGCGCTCGGTATCAATGTGCGCGTAGGCCCGCTCCCCCACGGTGATGGTTCCCTCGGTGAGGCGGCCGCGGTGAACGGTCAGCCCCTTGACGGGGGCCTGGACGTCGTCGACCTCCATGGTGCCCCCCTCCGCCAGGCGGATGGTGCCGTGGTCGGCGAGCTGGCCGCCCATCTCGGCCCAGAAGGGCGTGCGGTCCAAGATGACCTCAACCTGCGCGGGGGCGGTGGCGACGGGCTGAGGGAGGCCGTCGACGAGGAGGCCGGCCACCGCCGCCTCAGCGCTGGAATCGGTGTAGCCCACGAAGGTGGAGCCTCCGCCGAGCTCCTTAACCATGTCCCGGAAGACGCGAATGTCGGCGTGGCCGGTCTTCTTGGCGCGGGCGTCGGCGCGGGCGCGCTCCTTTTGCTCGTTCATCAGCGTGCGGAAAGCGCTCTCGTCCACAACCACGCCCTGCTCGGCAGCCATCTCCAAAGTCAGGTCGATGGGGAAACCGTAGGTGTCGTGCAGTTCGAAGGCGGAGGTGCCTGACACCACCGGCCGGGATCCCTTCTTGGCGCTTCTCCTGGCGGTGGCCACAGCCGTGTCCAAGATGGTGGTGCCGGCGGCCAGGGTGCGTAAGAAGGCCTCCTCCTCGCCGTAGGCGACGTCGGCAATGGTGGACCAGTTGGTTTCCAGCTCAGGATAGGAGGCCTTCATAACGTCCTTGGAGGCGGTCAACAGGATGGGCATGGTGGCCTCCTCCACGCCCAGCAGGCGCATGGATCGCACCGCACGGCGGATGAGACGGCGCAGCACGTAGCCGCGGCCGTCGTTGCCGGGGCGCACGCCGTCGCCAATGAGCATGAGTGCGCTGCGCACGTGGTCGGCCACCACGCGCATGCGCACATCGTCGTCGTAGGCCTGCCCGGCGGCGGCCCCCTTGGCCCCACGGCCGTAGGTCTTAGAACTCATGTCCTGGACGGCGGCGATGACGGGGAAAACCTCGTCAATCTCATACATATTGGGTTTGTCCTGCATGAGGAAGGCGAGGCGCTCCAGGCCCATGCCGGTGTCAATGGCCGTCCTGTCGAGCTTGCCCACCAGCTCGAAGTCGTGGCCCTGGCCCTCCCCGCGCAGGAATTCGTCGAACACGAGGTTCCAGATCTCCAAGAAGCGGTCGCCCCGGGTGTCTACGGCCGGACCGCCGTCGGGCCCGTAGGCCCGGCCGCGGTCGTAGTGAATCTCACAGCACGAGCCGGCCGGCCCGGGCTGCCCAGTAGACCAGGAGATCTCCGCGAAGGGAAGCTTCTGGATGCGCTCGGCGGGCACACCGATCACTCGGGTCCAGTGGTCGAAGGAGACCCTGTCCTCCTCCCAGATGGTCATCCACAGCCGGTCGCCGTCCAGCCCGTACTTCCCCTCCTGCTTTGAACCGGTCAGCAGGTCCCAGGCGTAGTCAATGGCGCCCTCCTTGAAGTAGTCCCCGAAGGAGAAATTGCCGTTCATTTGGAAGAACGTGCCATGGCGTGTGGTCTTGCCGACATTGTCAATGTCGTTGGTGCGGATGCACTTCTGCACCGAGGCGGCGCGCGGCCAGGGGGCCTCCTCGGTCCCCATAATGTAGGGGATGAAGGGGACCATTCCGGCGATGGTGAACAGGATCGAAGGGTCCGGGGAGACCAAGGGCACGGAGGGGCAGACCTCGTGACCATTGGCCCCGAAGTAGGCGAGCCAGCGGTTGCGGATCTCGGAGGTGCGCATGAGTATCCTGCTCGATTCTGGGTGAGGCGCTCCGGTGGGGCTGCGGATGCGCGTGATGACAATGTGGTCTGAAACGAGGTTACCTTGGAACGTCAGGCGCCCCGAACCGGTGAACGGTCCGGGGCGCCCCGGCGTCGTGGGCCGGCGGAGGTCAGCGTGAGTAGTACTCGACGACCATCTGGACGTCGCAGGTCACGGGGACCTCATCGCGCTTGGGACGGCGCACCAGCGTGGCGGAGAGCTTCTCCAACTCGACCGTCAGGTAGTCGGGCACGGGCGGCAGGACGTCGCGGTGCGCGCCGGCGGCGGCCACCTGGAAGGGGACCATCACCTGGGAGCGCGGGCGGACCTGGATGGTCTGGCCGGGCTTGACGCGGAAGGAGGGGCGGTCCACGATCCTGCCGTCCACCAGGATGTGGCGGTGGACCACGGCCTGGCGGGCCTGGGCGATAGTGCGGGCGAAGCCGGAGCGCAGGACAAGAGCATCCAGGCGCATCTCCAGGAGCTCGACCAGGGACTCACCGGTCAGGCCCTTCTCGCGGCGGGCCTCCTTGAAGACCCGCTGGAGCTGGGCCTCGCGAATACCGTACTGGGCGCGCAGGCGCTGCTTCTCCTTGAGACGGACGGCGTAGTCGGATTCGGCGCGACGCCGGGCGCGCCCGTGCTCGCCGGGGCCGTAGGGGCGCTTCTCGAAGTAGCGCACGGCCTTGGGGGTCAGCGGGATGCCCAGGGCGCGCGAGAGGCGCACCTGACGGCGGGAGCGGGATGAGCTCACTTGTTGTTTCTCTTCCTGTCGGATTTCTCGCGCGCCGCGGGCGGGTGCCCGCGGCGCGGGGTCAGCCGTAGCAGGCCAGGACCCCAGGGGCCCGTCGGGCGCACTGCGCCAACGAACCACCCCAGGACTTTAGCCCGAGGACGACGGCGGCCGCACCCTTCGCCCACCGCCTGTGAGGCGATCCTCATCGTCTTCATTGTTCGTCTTCATTGTTTCAGTGCCCTGGCCAGGGGCTCCGGCGGCGTCGAGTGCTTCACCGCGACCGGCCCGATTCACCTCAGGCGCCGCCGCCCAATGGGCGGCCGTGCGCCCGGCAGAGCGCGGTCGACGAGGGCTTCGGCGGCATTCTCGGCTACCGCCGTCTCCGCGCCCGGTAGAGCACGGAGACGGCGGCGATCAGCAGAAAAGCGCTGAAGAGCCATCTGCCCGTCACCGGGCTCATGCCCGCAGCGAGGAACGAGCCCACCGGGGAGCACACCGCCGAGGCTGCTCCGGCCAGCAGGCCGACGCGCAGTTCGACACCGCCCCGCCGAAGGTTGCCCGCCGTGCCGGCCACGGCGGTGGGCACCATGGCGGCCAAGGAGGTGCCGCGCGCCAACAGGTCGCTGGCGCCCAAAACAATCTCCAGCCCCGGCACAACCACCACTCCCCCGCCGACGCCGACCAGCCCGGCGAGAAGGCCCGCCACCAGGCCGAGGCACACCAGCGCCACACACCGACCGGGGCTCAACGCGAGCGCTATGCCTCGCACCGGTACCGACATCCGCTGAGCCACCAGGACCAGGACGATAAAGGCGACGAAGATCCACGTCAGCACCCGGGTGGGAAGGCTGTGCAGGAGGCGAACACCAACCTGGGTGCCCGCCAGGGAGCCGAGCACGACCAGCGCCGCGGCGACGAGCGAAACCTCGGCACGCAGGCCGTAACTCATGGCCCCGACGAGGGCTGCGGGCGCAATGGCCACCAGGGAGGTGGCAGCGGCCCGGCGCTGGTCCAGGCCCAGGACGGCCACCAATGCGGGCACCAGCACAATGCCGCCTCCGACCCCGAATAACCCGGACAGGAGCCCCGCGCTCGCGCCGACAAGGCACGCCAGGGCCAATCTGCCCGGGCTCGTGGATCCGCCGCGTTGAATCTGGCCGCCCGAGGACTGCGGCGCCTCGGGCCGGTGGCGCACATCGGGGGATGCGTCAGCGCCGTCGTCGCCGGCCTGCTGATCGTCCTCCATGCGCTCAGCTTAGGCACCGGCGGGAACGCCGGGTGCCCGTGATCGAACGATGTCGCACGCCCCGTGGGGCGCGAAGTACCGCGAAGTGCAGAAGAAGTGCAGAAAGCCACAGGAGGTGCCGGGGAAGAACTAGAGAGCACGGGCCACCACCTGGCGCCGCGCAGCCCTATGACTCGGGCCCGCCGGGGGCGGCCCGCCATGGCCCCTGGCCCAGCCTGTTCCTGGCTGCGCTGCACCGCTCGAACTCAGTCCCGGCAGTCTCAGGAGAACTGGCGCTCGCGGGGTCAACCGAGGCCGTGGTCTGCAGGATCCTGCGGATGGAGGCCAGGCGTTGAGTCAGGCGGTCCTCAAATCCGTGGGTGGTCGGCCGGTAGTATTCGGCGCCTTCCAGGTCATTGGGCAGGTAGGACTGGGCCACCACGGAGTGCGGGAAGTCGTGGGGGTAGAGATATCCCTGACCGTGACCAAGAGATTGGGCTCCCGGGTAGTGAGCGTCGCGCAGATGGGCCGGCACCTGCCCGCCCTTGCCGGCGCGCACGTCGGCCATGGCCCGATCCAGGGCGATGGTGACCGCATTGGACTTTGGTGCGGTGGCCACGGCCAGGGCCGCCTCGGCAAGAACCAGTCCGGCTTCGGGCATGCCTATGAGTGCTACGGCCTGTTGGGCGGCCGCAGCCGTGGACAGCACCGTGGGATCGGCCAAGCCCACGTCCTCGGCGGCATGGATGACAATGCGCCGGGCAATGAACCGGGGGTCCTCTCCGGCGGCAATCATGCGGGCCAGGTAGTGGAGTGTCGCGTCCGGGTCCGAGCCGCGCATGGACTTAATGAAGGCGCTGACGACGTCGTAGTGCTGGTCTCCGCGACGGTCGTAGCGCACGGCGGCCACATCGACGGCCCGTTCGACGTCGGCCAGGGTGACGGCCGGGACCGTCCGGGCCGCTTCCCCAGGGGCGTCCTCGGCTGTGGCGGCCAGGACCGCACCGGCCGCCGCCTCCAGGATTGTCAGGGACTTGCGGGCATCCGAGCCGGCCATCCGCACAATCTGCTCGCCGGCATCCCGGCTCAGGCTCACCGAGCCATCCAGGCCCCGGGGGTCGGCGACGGCCCGCTCCACCAAGGCGCGGACGCTGCGGGCATCAAGGGGTTGGAGGGTCAGCAGCAAGGAGCGGGACAGCAGCGGGGAGACGACCGAGAACGAGGGGTTCTCGGTCGTCGCCGCCATGAGGGTCACCCAGCGGTTCTCCACGCTGGGAAGAAGCGCATCCTGCTGGGATCGGGAGAAGCGATGCACTTCGTCAATGAAGAGAACCGTCTCCTGCCCCGAAGCGGCCAGACGGCGTCGGGCGTCCTGGACGACGGCGCGCACGTCCCTGACCCCGGCACTGACCGCGGACAACTCCACGAAGCGGCGGCCTGAGGCGCGAGCCACAAGGTAGGCCAAGGTGGTCTTGCCGGTGCCCGGAGGCCCCCACAGGATCACGCTGGAGACTCCTGGGCCGGTGCGCGGGCCGGCAGCCGGATCAATGAGCCTGCGCAGGGGGGAGCCCGGGGCCAGAAGGTGGTCCTGACCCAAGACCTCGTCGAGGGCGCGCGGACGCATCCGCACGGCCAGCGGCGCCCGGGCGTCGTCGGGCACCCCGGCGTCATCCACCCCCTGGGTCTCGAACAGATCCATGGGAGTGACCCTATCCCTCACCACCCCTCACCGGCGCGCCCCGCCCCTGGAGGCGAACCCTTCCGGGGAACAGTGGAACAATATGGTCATGCTCTCCTGGCTCGCCCGTCGGATTATTAAGGACGCCTGGATCGTCGTCGGTGCCTGGGCGTTCTTGGCTATTGTCATGCTGGCGCTGGCACTGACCGGCCTGGGCGGTAAGGGCCTATTCGAACGCCTCGAGCCGGGCAATGCGGTCGTGCAGGGGACTGAGAGCGCTGAGGGCCAGGAGGTTCTTGACACGCTGACCGGTGACGGCGTCGCCGTCTCCCTGCTCATCACCGGCGTGGACATCTCCACCCCTGACAAGCAGGCGGCGGTGGCCGCCGCCCTGGAGCCGGCTCACAGCGAGCTGCGCGATCTGGTCGGTGAGGAGAATGTGCTCGACCCTTTCGTGGTGCCCAGGATGCTTGAGGAGCCGGCTGCCCAGGTCCTGGCCTCCACCAAACTTGATGGTTTCCTCATTGTCGTTACCGTCGACCCCAACGGCGCGGCCATCGCCCGGGCGGACGATGAGGCCTACACGAATAAGCGCGACGAGATCGTTGCCAAGGTCGAGACGCGCTTGGCGGCGGTGCCCGCCGAGCTCCAAAAGGTCGACCCCTCGGCGCAGGGCATCGTCTCCGACGAGGCGCTCATGAGCCAAGCCGTCAATGACCAGGTGGAGAAGGACCTGGTGCGGGGCGAAGTCATTGCCCTACCGGCCGCGCTCATCATTATGGTGCTCGTATTCGGTGGTTTCTTGGCCGCGGGGATGCCGCTGTTGGGCGGGGTGGTCTCCATCGCCGCCACCTTGGGGGTGCTCTACTTCATGAGCCTGGGCGCCGAGATGCAGTCCTTCGTCGTCAATATCGTCTCGGTAATCGGCCTGGGCCTGTCCATCGACTACGGCCTGCTCATTACGTCCCGCTACCGGGAGGAGCTGGCCCGCGCGCACGGCCAGGATGATGGGGCCGAGGAGGGCCGCGCACGCCGGCGCCGCACCGGGCGACGCGATACGCTCATTACCAGATGCATGCTGCGCACCCTGGCCACGGCGGGACGCACTGTGCTTTTCTCGGCTCTGACCGTCGCGGTGTCCATGCTCGGCCTGGTGCTGGTGGGCACCGGCATTCTGCGCTCAATCGGGCTGGCGGGTGTTGCGGTCGTCCTCATCTCAGTGGCGGCCTCACTAACCCTCATCCCCTCGGTGCTGGTGCTCTTGGGGCGCCGTCTGCTCAAACCCTCCCCCCTGCAGAGACTGCCCCTGCTCGGCGCCCTGCAACGACGCGTGGGAGACGTCACCCGGGAAGAAGGGGTCTTCTCCGCCCTGGCCCGTCGGGTCCACGCCCGCCCCTGGCTGGTGCTTATCGGCTGCCTGGCGCTCCTGGGCGTGCTCGCCGCCCCGGTGCGCGGCTTGCACATGCTGTCCTCAACCACTGATCTGCTGCCCCCGGCCTCCGGACAGCGCACCTATCTGCGCATTCTTCAGGAGGACTATCCGGCGGCAACCGAGCAGGACGCCACTCTCATTATCGCCGGCGCCGGGGACTCGGTCACCGACTTCATTAATGACAAGGTCGCCACCACCCCCGGCGTGACCTCCGTGCTCAAGTCCGCCACGGCCGAGAAGTACACAGTGGTTTACTTGGACTTGGAGGGCGAGCCCTCCTCATCGACCGCTGAGCAGGCGGTCAGTTCCCTGCGCTCCCTGCCGGCACCGGCCGACACCTGGATCACCGGGCAGGCGGCCACTCAGCTCGACTTCCGCCAGTCCGTGTCCGCCCAGCTGCCGTGGGTCGTGGGCATCATTATCCTGGCTACGGTGGTCCTGCTCTTCCTTATGACTGGTTCTTTGCTGGTGCCCCTTAAGGCCCTCATTATCAACACCATTTCTCTGGTGTCCTCCCTGGGGGTCGTGGTGTGGGTTTTCCAAGGCGGGCACGGCGCCGGCCTGCTGGGGTTCACACCGATCGGAGGGGTGGAGACCTATGTGGTGGTCACCGCCCTGGGGGTGGGGTTCGGCCTGGCAATGGACTATGAGGTCTTCCTGCTGGGCCGGATCAAGGAGCACTGGGATGCTGGGGCGGACAATGACGCCGCGGTCGAGCGCGGGCTCCAGCACTCCGGGCGGATCGTGACCTCTGCGGCCCTGATTATGCTCACAGTCTTCCTGGGTTTCACGGTCGGCGAGCTGCTGGTGGTCAAAGAGATTGGGCTGGCGCTGGCAGTGATTGTGGCCCTGGACGCCACCGTGGTGCGGATGCTCCTCGTGCCGGCAACCATGACCCTGCTGGGCAAGTGGAACTGGTGGGCGCCCGCCCCCTTGCAGCGCCTGCACAAGCGCTACGGCTTGAACGAGGGCTGAGCGCTCACTTCTCCATATTCTCCATAATTCTCCATAGAAGCGCGCGATGCGCGGGCCTTTGAAGATGAATCAGATGAAGGAGTGGTCTCCGGCCCCGGCCCGCAGGAGTTCGGGGGCATCCTGAGTCAGGTCGATGACGGTGGTGGGCTCGGTGGAGGTCACCGGCCCCTCAATCACAATGTCAATAAGGTGGCCGAGGCTGTCCTCAATCTCCCAGCCGCTGGTCTCGGGCTCCTCTTGGCCGGGGCGGATGAAGGTGGAGGACAAGATGGGGCTGGCGAACTCCGCCACAAGCGCCTGGGTGATGGCGTGGTCGGGGATGCGCACCCCCAGGGTGTGCTTCTTAGGGTTGAGTGTCATTCGCGGCACGTCCTTGGTGCCCTTGAGAATGAAGGTGTAGGGGCCGGGCGTCAGGCGCTTAATGAGGCGGAAGGCGTTGTTGCCCACGATCGCCAGGGGGCCGGCCTGAGCGAAGTTGGCGCACACGAAAGTGAAGTTGTGCTTGTCGTCGAGCTGGCGGATGGCGCGAATGCGGTCAAGCCCCTCCTTGTTGCCCGGCGCGCAGGCCAGGGCGTAGCCGGAGTCGGTCGGGTAGGCGACCAGGCCGCCGTCGCGCAAGGTCCCCACCACCTTCGCTACGAGTCGTGCCTGCGGGTTGACGGGGTGGAGCTCAATGTAGCGCGACATGCCCCCATTGTGCCCTGCCGCATGGACTCTCGGCAGTCCAACGGGCCGCACGGCCCACGCTCCACGTCAATCCCCCAGTGCGGCAATGGCGCCGGCGGCGGCAGCCACAGCGTCGTCAAGCCAGTCGGGAACCTCTCCACCCACGAAGGGTTGGACCATCCCGTGGGGGCACAGGCGCATGGCGGTGTGCAGCAGGGTGTTGCGGTGAGCATCGAAATCCCGATAGCGGCGATAGACCAGCTCCCGGGAGACAATGTCGACCTCCTCGTTGAGGGCGGCAATCTCCTCGCGCAGGCCGGGAGGGGCAGTGTCGAGCAGTTCGCTGTGCCGGTAGAGGGTCATGGCGTAGGCGTCGGCCGGGTGCTCTCGGCAGAACTGGACGACGTGGACGGCCGCTGCCACCACGGCGTCGGCGGCCGGTTCTGAGCGGCAGGCCCGAAGGAAGCCGGTGTGGAAACGACGCATTGAACGCAACCACAGCCTTATGAGCAGCTCCTCGCGGGAAGCGAAGCGGTGGTAGATCGACCCGGTTGGAGCCCCTGCGGCCCGGGCGATCTGGGCCATCGTGACCTCCGTCCCCTGCTCCAGGACGGTCCGGGTGGCGGCGTCAAGGATGTCATCGGCGCTGAATCTCGCTGGTCGTGCCATGGGCGGGAGTCTAGATCCCGAATGAGATCCTACGTTCTAGAACGAATATTCTAGAACATATATTCTAGATGTTTTAGCCGCGCTGGCACCCTGAGCCATTCACTGCGATAGACGCCCATCCGGACATGGACGAGGGCCGGACAGCAGTTGTCTCTGCCTTTGTCCCGACCTTGCGCCAGGCGTCAACGCACCCGTGTCCGTCTGCGCTCGGCAGCCCGCGCAGTCGCCCCCACGAGCTGGCAGCTGCGCTCGGCGCCGGGGCCGAGCAGCCCTCACGGCCGCCCCAATGGGCTACTGTGGTCAGCGCTATCCACTGATCCGGGTGCCGTCAGGCACGCAATTGCCGCATTGAGTTTCTTTGATATAAGGTTGGTTTTATGCGAGAGGTCGAGGCACCGCTCTCCGACGAGGAACCCGTCGTGCGGCTGTTCAAGGCCCTCGCGCACCCGATGAGGGCGAGCATTATCCACCGCCTGACCACTTCGGCGGCGGACGTCACCGAGCTCACCGAGCTCCTGGGCGCCTCCCAGCCCCTGGTGTCACACCATCTGCGCATTCTGCGCGACGCTCACCTGGTACAGGTTGAGCGCAGTGGGCGACGCTCGAACTACTCCCTCATCGATGACCACGTGGCGTCGATCTTCCTCGACGCCCTGAACCACATGAGAGAACATGACCATGACTGTCACCACTGAGCACCGCCCCGCCGAGGCCCACCACCACACCCACGGCCCGAACTGCGGCCACCTCGCCATCATCCATGGCGACCACGTCGACTACGTCCACAACGGGCACCTCCACCACGAGGACCACGGGCACTACGACGAGTGCGACACCTGCGCCTGCCCGCACTGCTCAGACTCCTGCGCCGTATGCGAGTGTCAGGACTGCTCCTGCCCCACCTGCAACCACAACACCTGCAGCTGCCCGCACTGCTCAGACTCCTGCTCCTCATGCGTCTGCGAGGACTGCTCCTGCCCCACCTGCACGCACGCCGCCTGAGATCGGGCGGGCGACGGGTGCGGGCCCCGCGCGGGGCCCGCGCGGGGCCCGCCGATGACGATCCACTGACATCCGGGGCCCGCAACCTCGTGGTTGCGGGCCCCTCGGTGTCGAACTGCGTATTGGGCGCGAGGCGTCGTCCTCAGGCTTCCAAGGCGCTCGTGGGGGGTGACTCATCCCGCTGCGCCCGGGCGATCCGGGCTTGGGGCGACCGGCTCCGCCACGGCGTCCACGCCGGCCTCCTTGCGCTGGGCAGCGGTGATCGGTGCGGGGGCCTGGGTGAGCGGGTCAAAGCCGCCACCGGACTTGGGGAAGGCAATGACGTCACGGATGGAGTCGGCGCGGGTGAGCAGGGAAACGATGCGGTCCCAGCCGAAGGCGATCCCGCCGTGGGGCGGAGCGCCGAAAGTGAAGGCGTCGAGCAGGAAGCCGAACTTCTCGGCCGCCTCAGCCCGGCTAATGCCCATCACCTTGAAGACCCGTTCCTGGACGTCGGCCCGGTGAATGCGAATGGAACCGCCACCGATCTCGTTGCCGTTGCAGACAATGTCGTAGGCGTAGGCCAGGGCGGTGCCCGGGTCGGTGTCGAAGGTGTCGAGGCACTCCGGCTTGGGCGCGGTGAAAGCGTGGTGGACAGCAGTCCAGGCGGATCCGCCCAGGGCCACGTCGCCCTCCGCCCTGGCCTCAGCGCTCGGCTTGAACAGGGGGGCGTCCACAATCCACACGAAGGACCATTCGTTCTCATCAATGAGCCCGCAGCGCCTGGCGATCTCCAGGCGGGCGGCGCCCAGGAGCGCGCGGGCGGCGTCCACGGAGCCGGCGGCGAAGAAGATGCAGTCCCCCGGCCCCGCGCCCGCGGCGGCGGCCAGGCCGGCCCGTTCGGCCTCGGTAATGTTCTTGGCCACGGGCCCGCCCAGCGCGCCATCCTCGCCAACGGTCACATACGCCAGGCCGCGGGCGCCGCGCTGCTTGGCCCACTCCTGCCAGCCGTCGAAGGTGCGCCGCGACTGGCCGGCACCGCCGGGCATGACGACGGCGCCCACATAGGGCTGGCGGAAGACCCGAAAGCTCGTGTCGGTGAAGAACTCGGTGAGGTCGGTCAGTTCCAGGCCGAAGCGCAGATCGGGCTTGTCGGTGCCGTAGCGCTCCATGGCCTCGCGGTAGGTCATACGCGCAATGGGAGTCTCTAACTCATGGCCGATCAGGGCCCACACTTCGCGCAGGACCTCCTCGGCCACGGCTATGACGTCGTCTTGCTCGGCGAAACTCATCTCCACGTCGAGCTGGGTGAACTCGGGCTGACGGTCGGCCCGGAAGTCCTCATCGCGGTAGCAGCGGGCAATCTGGTAGTAGCGCTCCATGCCGGCGACCATGAGCAGTTGCTTGAACAGTTGGGGGCTCTGGGGCAGGGCGTACCAGCAGCCGGGCGCCAAGCGCGCGGGCACCAGGAAGTCGCGCGCCCCTTCGGGGGTGGAGCGGGTCAGGGTCGGGGTCTCGACCTCGACGAAGTCATGGGCGTCCAGGACGCGGCGAGCCGCCTGGTTAACCTTGGCGCGCAGGCGCATGGCGTGCTGCATGGGGCTGCGGCGCAGATCCAGGTAGCGGTACCTCAGGCGGGCCTCCTCACCGACCTGCCCGGCGTCCTCAGCGTGGTCGGAGACCTGAAAGGGCAGCGGGGCGGCCGGATTGAGGATCTCAACCTGTGTGACCACCACCTCGATCTGGCCAGTGGGCAGGTTGGGGTTGGCGTTGCCCTCGGGGCGGGCGGTCACCTCACCGGTGACCCTCAGGACGTACTCGGCCCGCAGGTCGTGAGCAATCTCCTCACGGATGACCACCTGGGCAATACCGGAGGCGTCACGCAGATCGATGAAGGCGACGCCCCCGTGGTCCCGGCGTCGGTCCACCCAACCGGTGAGGGTGACGACCTGGCCAATGTCGGTGGCGCGCAGGGAGCCTGCGGTGCGGGTTCGCAGCACGATGCTGGGTTCCTTCCGTATGGGGCACATCCCCGGTGCCCAGCGGGGCGCACCGCGAGACGAGCGGGCGCCGCCCACCATCCTATGTCCGAGCGCGCCCCGCGCCCGGCCAGGCCCCTCGCGCCCGGCCCGGTTGCCTCCCGACTCCCGCAGGGACGGGCCGGCCGACCAGGTCGGGGACGGTATTCGTGACGGCGAAGAGCCCGCCATACCTGAGGGCAGGAAGGGCAGAAGGACGAAGGCGCAGAATATGAGGCGCCAGGGCGCAATGCGGTCCACAGCACGGCGGCGGGCCGCACCCCGCACCGCATGCCCGTAGCCTTGCGCCATGCACATTCCCTCCCCGTCCCTCCCTCCGACCGGCGCCGCCGAGGTCTCCGGGATTCGTCTTCCCCGCGGGCGCCAGGTGACCACCAGGCTGGGCGCTACCCCGCAGACGGTAGCCTGGGTCAGCGATGACATCCTGGCCGATGCCCTCCTGGCCGGCCTTATCGCCAAACTGGTCGAGGCCTTCCCGGTTACGGGCCTGTGGCCCCTGCGTGCACAGGGGCAGCGCGGCGACATCTCCAGCCCCTGGCACGACGGCGAGCTCGCAGGCCCTTCCGCGCGGCCATCGCGCCACGACGCCCTGGACGTGCTGCGCTCCATGGGCGCCCAACTGGACCACCCCGCCTTGCCCGTGCCCACAACCCTGGTTCCGGGGACGGCCGGCCGGGAATTGGAGCCCGCCGACCTCAGCACGGGCCCGGGAGACTCGGGTTTACTGCTAGTGCCCGTGGCCCGTCCAGCCGACGTCCCGGCTCGGCTCGGCTGGCTGGGCAGCTGCAACTGGGACCTGGACGGCGAGGGAGCCTCCGCTGTGCTGCGCTCCTGGGAGGAGCGCTTCGGCATAGTGCTGTCCGCCATTGGCTTTGACACCATGCTCCTCATGGTGCCCCCGGGGCGCCTGGAGCACGTCAATGCCCGGGCGCTCGCGGCGGAGGTCTACACCTTCTGCCCGGACCTCTTTGAGCAGGGGAACTTCACCCTGGAGGGCTTTGTGCACAGGATCCCGCGTGCATGGGCCTGGAAACTGTGGTGGGACTGAGTTGAACCGAGTTGAGCCGAGTCGGGTAGCCGCCCGGGCGGCGGGCGCAGCCCGGGCGAGACCGACCTCACCTGTGACCCGCGGCAAGGCCCTGGGCAGGGGCATGGGCGCTCCCATAGTGTGGCGCCAGGAGCGATCCGCGCCCCAATGATCCCCGATCGGGGCTCACGCCGGCCTCAGGCCTGCGGTGAGTGACCCCTGTCAGTTCGTGCGTACAGCCCGTCAGCCGCCGGCCATCCGGCCCGCGCAGGGCGAGTGTGGTGGGTCAGGTGCGGCAAGAGCGGAGGGCACACGGTCCTCCCCCACACTCCGCAGTAGGTCCCCGTGCCGGGGACAAGATGGGAATAACTCCATGAGCACCAACCAGAGCCCTGCCGAGATCAATGGGCCCTTGAGCCTGGACGACCTCTTCGCCGCAGAGGCCGGCACCGAGCCCACCGAGAAGGTCGCCGCCCCGCACCTGAGCGAGTCGAGTGCAAACGACTCCACTCCCGGTTCTCCCGAGAACTTCTCGACCCCGGATTCCTCGGACTCCCCCGAGGACCCTGAGGATGTTGACCATGAGGACGAGGAGGACGACGTCGAGCGCAACGTCCCCGAGAAGGACCCTGAGGACGACGCCGAGGATGACGAGGACGGCCGGGATCCCGAGGACGGCCAGGATCCCGCTGAGGAGGAGGTCGACGGGCACGTCCTCTTCATTGAGGACGGCGCCTTGGACGCAGATGGCTCCGACAGCGAAGGGGAGACAACCTTCGCGGACCTGGGCCTGCCCGGGGACCTGCTCAAGGCCGTCACCGACATGGGGTTCACCACCCCGACCGCCATCCAGCGCGAGGCCATCCCGGTCCTTCTGGCCGGCCGCGATGTTGTCGGCGTCGCCCAGACCGGGACCGGTAAGACTGCTGCCTTCGGCTTGCCGCTGCTCGATGCTGTTGACGCCCATGAGACCGCCGTCCAGGCGCTGGTCCTGGCCCCCACCCGCGAACTGGCACTCCAGAGTTCCGAGGCCATCACCGATATGGCGTCGCGCTCACGTGGCCTGGACGTCGTCGCCGTCTACGGCGGCGCCCCCTACGGCCCGCAGATCGGGGCCCTGAAATCCGGCGCCCAAGTGGTCGTGGGCACTCCGGGGCGGATTATCGACCTCATTGACAAGGGCGCCCTGGTCCTGAGCGAGGTCAAGTACTTCGTTCTGGACGAGGCCGACGAGATGCTGCGCATGGGCTTTGCGGAGGACGTCGAAACCATTGCCTCCTCCCTGCCCACCCAGCGGCGCACCGCCCTGTTCTCGGCCACCATGCCCCCCGCGATTCAGGATGTGGCCCGCCAGCACCTTCACGAACCAGTCCAGATCGAGGTCTCCCGACCGGCCTCCACTGTTGAGACGGTCCGCCAGACCTACGCCGTGGTGCCCTTCCGCCATAAGATCGGTGCGGTCTCCCGCGTCCTGGCGGTCACCGATGCCCAGGCCGCCATTGTCTTCGTGCGCACTAAGTCCACCGCCGAGGACGTGGCCATTGAGCTCGCCGGCCGCGGCATCCAAGCGGCCGCCATCTCCGGGGATGTCCCCCAGCGTGAGCGCGAGCGCCTGGTTGAGCGCCTGCGCGCCGGCACCCTCGACGTCCTCGTGGCCACCGATGTAGCTGCCCGCGGCCTGGACGTGGACCGCATTGGACTGGTCGTCAACTTCGACGTCCCCCGCGAGGCCGAGGCCTACGTTCACCGCATTGGGCGTACCGGCCGGGCCGGGCGCAGCGGCGAGGCCGTCACCTTCCTGACTCCCAAGGAGAAGAGCAAGCTCCGTCAGATCGAGCGCTTGACCGGCAGCCGCCTGGAGGAGATCACCCTGCCCTCCCCCGCCGACGTCTCCAAGCATCGCGCCGGCAAGCTCCTGGAGCGGGCCGCCGCCCGGCACCAGCGCGGCCGCCTGGGCATGTACACCGCTATGGTGGGGGCCAAGGCCGATGAACTCGGCGTCAGTGTCGAGGAGATGGCCGCCACGCTGCTGGCCCTGGCCGTGGGCGACGAGGGTCCGCGCCGTCGCGAGGAGCACGAGGACGGACCGCGCCGACGGGGGCGTCGCGAAGAGACCGTAGACGCCGAAGGCGCCTTTGTCTCGGCCTCCTTCGAGGGCAGCGGCCGGGACCGTCGTCGGGATCGCCCCGAGGGCAAGCGCGGGGCGGCCCGCGGCGGGCGCCGTGAGCGCACCGGGGGCTCGGGCACTGTCTACCGGGTGGAGGTCGGTCACCGCGACCGCATTATGCCCGGCGCGATTGTGGGCGCCCTGGCCAACGAGGGCGGCATCTCCGGCTCTGACATTGGCAAGATCGACATCCTTCAGTCCTTCTCCCTGGTCACCATTCACGCACCATTGACCCCCGAGCAGCTCCAGGCCATGGGCCGGGCCACTTTTGGAGGCCGCGAGCTGCGCATCCGCCCCGACGAGGGGCCCGGCGGCGGCTGGTCGGGCCCCGACGGCGAGGACTCCGGACGCCACTCGCGTCGTGACACCCGCCAGGAGGACCACGGCGGCTACCGTCGCGACGAGGACCGCGACAACCGGGGTTTCCGCGGGGGCCGCGGCTTCGGCCGGGGAGGGCGCGATGGGCGCGGCGAACGCGGCGGCTACCGTCGCGAGGAGGATCGCGGTGGTTTCCGCGGAGGCCATGGCTTCGACCGGGCGGAGCGCGACGGGCGCGGCGCGCGCCGCTGGGAGGACCGCGGCGAACGCGGCGGCTACCGCGGTGGGCGTGAGGACCGCGACAACCGGGGTTTCCGTGGGGGCCGGGAGGATCGCGGGGAGCGCGGCTACCGGGCCGGCCGCGACGACCGCGGCTCTAATCGCTTCGGCGGGAACCGCGGCGGGGGCTACCGCGGCAATCGCGACCCGCGCTGACCGGGGCGCGCGGGGTCGGGCCAGTGACCCCGTGACCTTGTCCCCGTTGTCTTGAGGTTGTTTTGAGGGGCGGCCGGGCATCCGGCCGCCCCTCCTGACCTGTCTTGAAACCGCCGCCTTTTCACTGCGCGTTCACCACGCGGCCCTCCCGGCCTCAGGCCGGCGAGGTTTCAGGCGCGGCGCAGGCGGACGGTGCCCAGCTCGGTGCGGGCCCGAAGCTCCAGGCGCCGCTCAGGGTCGCTCGGAGCGTCGCGCTCAGGCAGCTCGGTGATGACGCGGCCCATCGCCGAGCTGCAATCGACTAGGACGGCGGTTCCGAAGGGCACCCCGACCGAGATACTGCCCAATTCGGTGCGCAAGTCCAGGGAGCCCTCGCGGGCCTCCATGACCTTGACCGAGCCGGCGGAGGCGGAGGCCGTCACCGCGCCGGTCACCGTGCCCACTTTGACCGATCCGGCCTGGGCGAAAATCTCACCACTGCCCAGGGCCGCCACCCAGACCGTGCCGGCGTCGGCGCGCACACTCGCGGTACGGCACTCCCCGAGCTTGACCGATCCGGCTGAGGCGCGGACCCGCGCATCCTCCCAGGGCTGCTTGGCGCTGAGGCTGCCCAGGTCCATGCGCGCCTCGAGCCGGGACCATGCCGGCATGGTCACATGCACCCGCGACTGCTCCGACGTCCACGCCCAGATGCCGGCGAGGCGCTCGCGTCCCACTAAGGCGACTTGCCGGATTGAGATGGTGGCGCCGTCGGCTCCGACTGCAATCAGCGGGGCCAGCGATTCGTCCGCGTCAACCGTTACGCGCCCTCCCGCGCCGGGGCTAATGGTGATGCTGAGCGAGGACAGGTCCAGGGCGAGCACGGGGGTGGTTCCTGAGGGGATCTCAAAGTTCCAAATCGGCATGGTGGTCTTCCTTGTGTGTGGTGTCCGAGTCTGTGCCGACCCTATTGACGGCGATTGACGGCGATTGACGGCGGGGCCGGGGGTGCTTCGCGCTGGGGCTCAACCGAACCAGCCGTGCAGGCTTGGGCTCGACCTGGTGGGCTGGGGCCCGTAGAAGGGGCCGCCCGGAGGGGGGCCGGCCTGCCCGCCCAGGCGGGCACGGACGGCCGCCAGGAGCCAGGTGTTCACCGAAACCCCCTGGGCCTGGGCGGCGGCGTCAACCTCGGTCTTGAGGGCGGCGGGCATGCGCAGTGTTGTGCGCGTGTCATTGCCATCGCCAGCAGGTGACTCGCTCCCTGTCGCCGGCCCCTCATGGGCGGTTCCGGACCCGGGCGCCTCAGACTCACCGCCTTCATCAGACCTGTGAGATCTGTGCTCCGTTTGCCCCGGCGGTTGCTCAGGGATCACCTCGGTGAGCATGAGGTGAGGGGTGGGGCCGTCCATGACGACGGTGGCGCGCACAGTGTCGAGGTCGTCCTCGATTTGGGTGGCAATGTCGCACAGCATTTGGAGGAGGGTCAGGCGCAGGGCTGGGTCGAGTGCTGACACCAGCGAGCCGGCCACCTCCTGGGTGCGTTCGTCACCAAGCGAGGACACCTCTCGCATTGATCGACCTAGGGTCTCCGCATAGCTGCTCATTTGCATGACACCATCATGACACCATGACGGTGTATGACACCATGGTGGTGTCATACAAGACTGCCCTGTGCGCTCCACCGCAGACTGAGCGCAGACTGAGCTCCGATTTGGTGTCAGAGAACGGGAATAACCGCTGTCAAGATGCTGTTGCCATCACCGGAGCAGGCCCGGAACCACAGGAAGGCGCGCGTGACATCAGCTATCTACCTCACAGCCGTGGTGGTCTTCGGGTTCACAGCCACTCTTCTGCGGCTGCCCCACTGGTGGGTTTTCTCGCCGCCGGTTTCGCTCTGAGCGCCGCCCCCGTCGCGC
This sequence comes from Actinomyces oricola, assembly GCF_004104015.1. Lineage (GTDB taxonomy): Bacteria > Actinomycetota > Actinomycetes > Actinomycetales > Actinomycetaceae > Actinomyces > Actinomyces oricola. The sequence continues at coordinate 328,758 of NZ_RYFV01000001.1, forward strand.
ACCTGCCCTACGTCGAGACCCTCGGAGACTTGGGCGTGGCCGTACTGCTGTTCACCATTGGCCTCAAGCTCAACCCGCGCATCCTCATCCGCAAAGAGGTCTATGGCACAGCCATCGCCACCACGGCGCTACTGACCGCCCTGGGCTCGGCCCTCCTCGCCGGTCTTCTCCTCCTGGGGCTCCAGGTGGACAGCACCACTCCCAGTGGCGTCCTGGTCCTGGGTTTCGCCCTGTCCTTCTCCTCGACAGTCGTCGTGGTCAAGCTGCTCGAAGAGCGCGACGACACCAACTCCCTGTACGGGCGCATCGCCATTGGCGTGCTCGTCGCCCAGGATATTGGCGCAGTCCTCTACATGAGCGCCTCCTCCCAGCGAACACCCAGCCCCTGGGCGCTGGCACTGGTCCTGCTGTGGCCGGCCTCCCGGCTGGCGCGCAGGCTGCTCAACCGCATTGACCACCGGGAGATGCGCAGCCTGTTCGGGATCTCCATGGCGCTCCTGCCCGGCTTCCTCCTGTTCGAGATCGTCGGCATTGACGGGGACCTCGGCGCCCTCATTATGGGGGCCCTCTTCGCCTCCCACCCCGCCGCCAAAGAGCTGTCCAACGCCCTGTTCACCATTAAGGAGCTCCTCCTGGTGGGGTTCTTCCTGACCATTGGCCTGCACGGCATCCCCGGGGCCGGTGCCTTCGTCCTGGCCGGCATCCTTCTCCTGCTGCTGCCGGTGCGCGCCCTGGTCTACACCGCCGTCGTGCGCGCCCTGAGAATGCGCCGGCGCACCTCGGTGCTCACCGGACTATCCATGACCGCCTACAGCGAGTTCGCCCTCATTGTCGTGGCCGTCGCTGTTGAACACGGTTCCCTGGGCGAAGACTGGACGGCCGCGGTCTCCTTGGCGCTGGCCCTGTCCTTCGTGGTCTCGGCCGTCATTAACCGCCACCCCGCCAGACTCGTGCGCCGTATGACCGCACTTATCCCGCACCGCCCCGATTCCACCCTCCACCCCGAGCAGCGCTCCCTGGACCTCAGCGGCGTGCACACCGTCGTCTTCGGCATGGGGCGCGTGGGCCGCGCCACCTACCACAGGCTGGTCGCCGATGGCGAGCAGGGGGTCCTGGGCATTGACAATGACGCCACCAAAGTCGAGCAGCTTGAACGCGAGGGCCTCCACGTACTTGAGGCCGACGCCACCGACCAGGGCTTTTGGGACAGGCTCGACGCTGTCCACGCCACCAAGGCGGTCCTGGCCATGCCCAGCCCCGGCGCCAATCTGCACGTCCTGGAATGGCTCAACCGCTCTCCCTTCGAGGGCCACATCCTGGCCATTGCCCGCTACGACGACGAGGCCGCGGCCATGCGCGAACGGGGTGTGGACGCCATCATCAACATCTACGACGGCGTGGGACAGTCGCTGGCCGAGGCAGTCGAAGCCCTCCCGGATCTTGAGGCGCCTGAACCTGAATCTGAGGCCGCATTGCCCACCTGAGCCGGTCGCACCGGCCTCGCCGCACCCCACGCGGCACCCACCCAGACGCATTTCGCTACGCCCGGGAAAGGACCCATGTCTGTCGCCGTCTACCTCATCGCCGTTGTCATCCTTGGTCTAGGCGCCGCCATACTCAAAGTGCCTCCCCTGGTCGGCTTCATTGCCGCCGGCTTCCTCCTGGGCGCCGCCGACGTCCCCGAGGTCCCCTGGGTTTCCACTGTCGGTGAGCTCGGCGCGGCGCTCCTGCTGTTCTCCATTGGGCTGGACCTGGATCTGCGCACCCTGGGCCGCAAGGTCATCTCCTCCACCGCCGCCGTCACCATGGTGGTAATAACAATGACAACGGCAGCAGTCATTGGAACCGTGGTCCTGGGCCTGGGCCTGCATGTGGGCCTGGTCAAGGGTTGGACGGCGGTCCTCATGCTCGGATTCGCCCTGGCCTCCTCCTCCACGATCGTCATTATGAAGATCCTGGAGGAGCGCGACGACAGCTCCGCCCTCTACGGGCGCATTGCCGTGGGCACCTCCATCCTCCAGGACACCAGCTCAATCATCCTGCTGGTCTTCATCTCCGGGACCGCCCCCAGCCCCTGGGCACTGGCCCTGGTGCTCCTGGTCCCAGCGGCGCGGGTCCTGGGCTGGATCCTCAGCCACATCCGGCATCGGGAGATGTACGCCCTCTTTGGCATCACCATCGCCCTGCTGCTGGGGTACGAGCTCTTCGAGCTGGTGGATCTGCCCGGCACGCTGGGGGCGCTAATCGTCGGGGCGCTGCTGGCCTCGCACCCCAACTCGGCAGACCTGGCCGAGTCCTTCCGCCCCATCCAGGAGCTCTTCCTAGTGGCCTTCTTCGTCTCCGTGGGTGCTGCCGGCCCACCCACCGCGGGGGCGGTGGCCATGGCCCTCGTGCTGGTGGCCCTCCTGCCCCTCCGCTCGGCCGCCTACGGTTGGATGCTGTGGTTCATGCGCCTGCGGCACCGCAGCGCAGTCCTCACCGGCCTGGCAGTGGCCTCTTATTCCGAGCTGGCGATCGTGGTGGCCGGCGTCGGGGTCGGACAGGGACTCCTGGGACCGGAGTGGGTCCAGTCGCTGTCCCTGGCGGTGGCCCTGTCCTTCATTGTGGCCTCCGTGGTCAACCAGCGCGCCAGCCACCTGGTGCGCGTGCTCTCCAACGCCATGCCCGACCACGCCCCCGACGCCCTCCACCCCTCGGAAGCACCAGTGAACCTGGCCGGTGTTGAAGTCGTCATCTTCGGCATGGGCCGGGTAGGGCGCGCCGCCTACCGCCGCTACCTCGCCGACCTGCCCGACCTCGGTCGAGGGGCGCCCGTCCCGATCTTGGGTGTCGACAATGACGCCGACAAGGTGCGCAGGCTGGTGCGCAAGGGCTACAACATTGTGGAGGGAGACGCCACAGACACCGACTTCTGGCAGCGGTTGAGCAGCGGGGAGGTTCGCTCGGCCATCCTGGCCATGCCCGAGCCCGGCGCAAACCTGGCAGTTCTGGACTGGATCGAGCATCACGGCTTCGCCGGCGAGGTCATGGCCGTAGCCCGCTACGACGATGAGGCCGAGGCCATGCGCAAGCGGGGTGTGGATACCGTCATCAACATCTACGACGGCGTGGGGGCCGCCCTCGCCGAGGCCGCTGAGCACCGCTGGCCGGCCCTGGCCACCAGCTAGGCATCGACCTCCTCATCCCCGGGCACCAGCAGGCGCGGGGCCAGGTCGGCAGCCGGGGGCTGCCAGGTGGCGGCGTCGGCCTCCACCTGGACCCCGGAACGGATGTCCTTAACGGAATCAGGGGCCCCCGCCGAGCCGGGGAACCAGACGAAGGGGATGGCGCGCTTGTCGGCGAAGCGAATCTGCTTGCCGAATTTCGCGGCGGTGGGGGCGACATCGGCGGCCACGCCCCGGGCCCGCAGGACATCCGCTACCGCGTCGGAGGCGGCCCGGTGCTCCTCGTCGGCAACAGCCACAAGCACGGCGGTGGGCACCGGCCGGCTCACCTCGATCAGGCCGGCGCCGATGACGCGGGCCAGTATGCGCGAGACGCCAATGGAGATGCCCACCCCGGGGAAGGTCCGCTTGCCGTTGGAGGCAAGGCTGTCGTAACGCCCGCCTGAACAGACACTGCCCAGGTCCTCGTGGCCGGCCATGAAGGACTCGTAGACGGTACCGGTGTAATAATCCAAACCACGGGCAATCTTGAGGTCGGCCACAATGGCGCCGGGGCGGCGTCGGGCCGCGGTGGTCAGCAGCTCGGTGAGCTCGGCCAGGCCCTCAGCGAGCAGATCAGTGGGCTCAGCCCCCTCCAGAGCCGCCTTGACGGCGTCGGCCACAACCTGCGGCTCGGCGCTGGTGATCTCGGCCAGGCGCAGGGCCTGTCCGGCCTGGCCGGCGGTGGCGCCAACAGCCTCGACTAGCTCGGCGGCCACGGCGTCGGCACCGATCTTGTCGATTTTGTCCACCACGCGCAGGACTTCGGCGAGTTGGCTGTCGGCCAGGCCAATGGACTGGTAGAAGCCCTGGGCGACCTTGCGGTTAGACACATGAATAGTCACCGGCGGGATGGGCAGGGCGGCCAGGGCCCGGTGCATGATCAGGGGGACCTCAACGTCGTTGTGCAGCGGCAGGGCGCCGTCGCCAACAATGTCAATATCGGCCTGGATGAACTCCCGAAAACGCCCCTCCTGGGGGCGCTCACCGCGCCAAACCTTCTGGATCTGGTAGCGCTTGAAGGGGAAGTGGAGGGTGCCTGCGTTGTCCAGAACGTAGCGGGCGAAGGGGACGGTCAGGTCGAAGTGCAGGCCAAGCTGCTTACGCGGGTCGGTCTCCTCTGCGTCGCGCGGATCGGCCTGGAGGCGGCTCAGAAGATAGACCTCCTTGGACGTCTCCCCCTTGCGGGTCAGCTCGCTAAGGGGCTCTACGGCGCGGGTTTCAATGCCGCTGAAACCGTGCAGTTCAAAGGTGCGGCGCAGGGTGTCGATAAAAGACTGCTCAACCAGGCGGCCCGCGGGGAGCCACTCGGGGAAGCCGGAGAGGGAGGAAAGCGCCTGTCGTGCCTGTGCCATGGGTGGCATTGTGTCACGACGCCACCCGGCGCCCGCGCCACCAGGGGCATACCGTCGGCCGTGGCGGGGCGGGGCAGTGACACTAGGGGCATCAGGGCCTGAGGTCTCCCCCACGCACCTTGGCCTCCGCCACGTAAGGGTTGGCGTAGTGCTCGTGGGCCATGGTGGTGGCCGCCCCGTGACCGGGCAGCAGGACGGTGGCCGGATCCAGGGCGGTGGCCAGGAAGCGCAAAGTGGCGAACATCTGGGTCTGGTCACCGCCAGGAAGATCGGTGCGGCCCACCGACCCCTTGAAGATGACGTCGCCGTCCAGGGCTAGCAGATAGTCGTGCTCCTTATCCAGCTCCGAGGGGTCGGCATCCATAATCTGAGGGACCTCCGCCTCGATCAGAATGGCGTTGTCGCTCACAGAGGCGTCCAACAGGAAGAGGCTGGAGCCCTCGGAGTGACCAGGGGCGGCCACCGCCCGCATGGCGATCCCGGGAACGAGCTCAACCGCGCTGGAAAATCCCTGACCGGGGAAGGAGCGAACGTCGGCCGGAGGCACCCACGGGGTACCGGCCAGGTCGGCGAAGGTCATGCCGGCAGCGCTAATCCCGGTAGTGGCATCGGGGTCCTCCAGGCGGTAGCGGTCCGGCTCGGGTATGTAGACCGGTACCGAGGCGGCAGAGTCGGCCGGATCCTCCACGGTCAGGAGCCCATCGGCGCGGGCCGCCTCAATGAGGGCGCTGGTGTCCCACACGTGATCGGCGTGCCCGTGGGTCAAGAGCACTGCCCCCAGGGTGAGCCGGTTGGAGCGCAGCAGGGCCAGGACCCGATGCGCGGCGCCCGCCCCGGGGTCCACGACGAGCGCCGGGGCGCCGGGAGCAGGGGCCAGAACATAGCAGTTGGCGGCGAAGACAGGTGCGATGGTGCGCTCCAGGATCATGGATCCAGCCTAACCGGGGCCGAAGAGCCGGGTACGGACAGGCTCCGCGCGCCGGGCTCTCAACCTGCTCTCTCTCAGCCCGCTCCGCTACAGGCGGGCCCGGCGCCTCCGAGCAAGGGTCTGGGACGGAGGCCCTGCTTCGAGGGGTGGGTATCTGCGAGTAGGCTTGCGGCGGCGCCGTCCACCTGCGACGCCTCACACACCCGGAGGACTCCGGGCGAGAACGGAACGGAGCGGGCCATCTTGCTCCCACCCCGTCAACCCACGAAGGAGCACCACGTGACCGAGCAGCAGCAGCCGGACACCGAGCTGGAAACCACTGCCACGTCCATGACGGAGGCCGACTCCGCCGCCCCCCAGACCCCCACCCGGGCCGGTGAAACGGTCGAACAGTCCGAGGCCCCCGCCGGGGAGCCCGGCACCGCGCAGCCGACCGAGGACTCGCCGGCCGCCCAGACCGAGCAGACCGAGCCCAGTGCCGAGAACCCGCCCGCTCTCCCGGAGGAGGGCGCCGACGCACCAGCCGACAACAGCGCAGAGGGCCCCTCTGCGCAAGCTGAGGCCCCCGCGGCTGAGCAGTCCGCCCCCCAGGAGGAGCCCGCCGCCGAAACGCCGACCCAGGAGGCCGGTGAACAGCAGGAGGCAGATGAACAGGATCAGGAACAGGCCGCACCACCCACACCTGCCGCCCTGCCCGCCCCCGCTATCCCCGCTGAGCCGGTCGTTGACCCCCAGGAGGCCATGGACGCCGCCAAGTGGGGCCGCGTGGACGGCGAGGGCAGGGTCTACGTCCAGGACGGCGGCACCGAGCGCGAAGTCGGTCAATTCCCCGACGCTCCTATTGCTGAGGCCATGGCCTTCTACGTCCGCCGCTACCTGGACCTCAAGTCCACGGTGGACCTCTTCGCCACCCGCCTGCCCCAGCTCTCCGTGCGGGAGATTGACTCCACGCTGAAGTCCATTGAGGAGTCCCTGGTCGAGCCGGCCGCCGTCGGCGACCTGGACGGGCTGCGCGCCCGCTTCGACGCTTTGCGCGCGGTGGCCGCTGAGCGCCGGGAGGCGGTGGCCGCCGAGCGCGCCGCCGCCAAGGAGCAGGCCCTCAAGGAGCGCACAGCGATCGTTGAACGCGCCGAGGCCATTAGCCAGCAGGACCCCGCCCGCACCCAGTGGAAGAACTCCGGTGCCGAGTTGCGCAAGTTGCTGGAGCAGTGGAAGGCGGCCCAACGCCGCGGCCCGCGTCTGGACCGCCCCACCGAGGACGCCTTGTGGAAGCGCTTCTCCCACGCTCGCACCGCTTTCGACCGCCACCGTCGCCAGTTCTTCAGTGAACTCGATGCCAAGCAATCCAAGGTGAAGGCCGCCAAGGAGGCGCTCATTAAGCGCGCTGAGGAGCTATCGGGGTCCACAGACTGGGCGGGCACCTCCGCGAAGTACCGTGACCTCATGGCCGAGTGGAAGAAGGCCGGCCGGGCCTCCCGCAAGGAGGACGACGCCCTGTGGGCGCGTTTCCGTGCCGCCCAGCAGGTGTTCTTCGACGCCCGCCGGGCCAAGGACGAGGCCGCCGACGCCCAGTTCGCCGAGAACCTCAGGGTCAAGGAGGCGCTGCTGGCCAAGGCGGAGGCTCTCCTGCCGGTCAAGAACGTCAAGGCGGCCAAACGCGCCCTGCGCCCCATCCAGGACGCCTGGGAGGAGGCCGGCCGGGTGCCGCGCAATGCGGTGCGCCGTATTGAGGGGCGTATGCGCGCCGTCGAGGACGCCATCCGTGAGGCGGAGAACGCCGAGTGGCGCCGTACTGACCCCGAGACCAAGGCCCGCGCCGAGGGCTTGGCCGGCCAGCTTGAGGACTCCATTGCCAGTCTTGAGAAAGACCTGGCTGAGGCCACAGCCGCGGGAAATGCCAAGAAGGTCGCCGAGGCGGAGGCCGCCCTGACCGCCCGTCGCGCCTGGCTGGAACAGGTCCGTCGCTCGGCGAGGGCCTGATCCGGCCCTGGCCGGCACTGACCCCACCGGCGCCCCCGTGGCCCGGCACCAACCCCGGTGCCGGGCCACAGTGCGCCCTGGCCTCCAGCGTCCACGGTGCGCCCTGCAGGCGGGAGGAAAAGCCCTCGGACACGCCTCGCGGGCAGAGGGGGAAAACGCCTCAACAGCCCCGGACCCGTTGGTCCATGCCGTTCTTCAGGGCGGCGCGATCAGGACCAGCGGGCGGTACTCGGGTCGACGCCTTGGGCGCGGGCCGAGGCGTCGACAACCTCTTTGAGCCATGCGGCCAGGCCCGGCGCGCGGCGGTTGTAGTGGCGGGCGAAGCGCTCGTCGGCCACGTACCCGCGGGCAATGAGAACCTGCTTGGAGACACTGACCTCGAACCATCGATTGAGATCGGCCCGGTGTCGCTCGGCCAAGGTGTTGGCCCGTGGACTGCCGGGCTCAACCCCTTTGGTGAAAGCGTCGGCGAGTGCCGTCTCCAGCGATTCAGTCTCCTCGTAGGCGCGCATCCAGTCCACCTTGGACATGCGCGCCTGGCGCCTGGCGGCCTCGGCCCAGTCTTCAGTGTCGCCCCAGCGCTGCTCAGCCTCCTGGGCGTAGGCGGGGTCCCAGTCGGTACCCCAAATCTCGGTCCATTCCTGTGCGGTCAGTGGTGCCCCCATAGTCTCCTTCTCCATCATGGTGTCAATGGCGCGGACCATCCGCTCCAGTCGCGAGATCCGCTCAGTAAGCAGCTCACGCTGGCGCGCGAGGTGGGCGATGGTGCTGGTGAGGTCCGCCTCAACCAGCAGGTCCTTAATGCGGGCCAGGGGCATGCCCGTCTCCCGGTAGATCAGCACCTGGTGCAGGCGGGCAATGTCATCGGCGTTGTAAAGGCGGTAACCGGACCAGCTGCGCGCTGAGGGGCATGCCAGCCCAAGCTCGTCCCAGTGGTGCAGGGTGCGCACGCTGACCCCCAGCAGGGCGGCGACGGCACCGACCGTCATCTCCTGGGCGCCGGGCGCCCGCGCGGCGGGCCCGGACTCGTCAGTCGTCATGACCTGAGCATCTCTCACCTTGACAGCCTCCCGCCTGACGCAACGTGAGGGTCAAGCGCCCCACCGGGCGAATCACCTCGCCGACAAGCCGGCATGGTTGAGGCCGTCCGCATGACGGGGACTGAAACAATCAGGACACACATCCGGCACGCCGGCGATACGGCGCGCCCATAGTGTTCGACCAGCCGCACGGACAGTGCGGACAACCGCTGGAGGAATCCCATGTTCAAGGACGCTTCAGAAGCGCTGGCCTATATCGACAAGGAGGATGTCGCCCTGGTCGACGTCCGTTTCTGTGACCTGCCCGGCGTCATGCAGCACTTCACGATCCCGGTTTCGGCCTTCAAGGACGACGCGCTCACCAACGGCCTCATGTTCGACGGATCCTCGATCCGCGGATTCCAGGCCATCCACGAGTCGGACATGAAGCTCATCCCGGATGTGACTACTGCCTTCCTCGACCCTTTCCGCGCCGAGAAGACCCTGGTCATCAACTTCTCGATCGTGGACCCTTTCACAGACGAGGTCTACTCCCGCGATCCGCGCTCCATTGCGGCCAAGGCCGAGGACTATCTGCGCTCCACCGGCATTGCCGACACCTGCTACATCGGTGCCGAGGCGGAGTTCTACGTCTTCGACTCCCTCACCTATGACACCACTCCGGCAGGCGCGCACTACGCAATCGACTCCGCTGAGGCCGCTTGGAACACGGGCCGCCAGGAGGAGGGGGGCAACAAGGGCTACAAAACCCAGTTCAAGGCCGGCTACTTCCCGGTCTCCCCCAACGACCAGATGGCCGACCTGCGCGACACCATGGTGCGCACCTGCATTGAGTCCGGCCTGGACATTGAGCGCGCCCACCACGAGGTAGGCACTGCCGGCCAGCAGGAGATCAACTACCGTTTCGCCTCGCTGCTCGCCGCCGGCGACGACATGATGAAGTTCAAGTACATTATTAAGAACGAGGCGTGGCGCAACAACAAGACCGCAACCTTCATGCCCAAGCCGATCTTCGGCGACAATGGCTCGGGCATGCACTGCCACCACTCACTGTGGAAGAACGGCAAGCCGTTGTTCTTCGACGAGCGCGGTTACGGCCAGCTCTCGGACCTCGCCCGCTGGTACATTGGCGGGATCTTGACCCACGCGCCGGCACTGCTGGCCTTCACCAACCCCTCGGTGAACTCCTTCCACCGCCTGGTGCCCGGTTTTGAGGCCCCGGTCAACCTGGTGTATTCCGCCCGCAATCGCTCGGCGTGCATCCGCATCCCGGTCACCGGCTCCTCACCGAAGGCCAAGCGCATTGAGTACCGCGTGCCCGACCCCTCATCCAACCCCTATCTGTGCTTCTCCGCGGTCCTCATGGCCGGTATTGACGGCATTCGCAACCGTATTGAGCCCCGAGAGCCCATTGACAAAGACCTCTACGAGCTCGCCCCGGAGGAATACCACGACATCGACAAACTGCCGTACTCCCTGGACCAGGCCCTGGAGGCGCTGGAGACCGACCACGACTTCCTCACCGAGGGCGACGTCTTCACCCCCGACCTGATCGAGACCTGGATCGATTACAAGCGCTCCAACGAGATCGAGCCGTTGCGCCTGCGCCCCCACCCTTACGAGTTCCAGCTCTACTACGACATCTGAGAGGCGATCGCCCGGGCCGGGCCGACCGCTGGCGCACCGGCGGCGCCCGGCGGCGGCGCGGGGTTCCCCCGAGCTGGGATGCGGTGGAGCCCCGCGGTGCCCGCAATCGGATTCGCCGCCTGTGTCGCGGACAACACCGCAGCCGACCCCTCGCCGTTTGCATATATATACATCGAGGCCGGTATTGTCTGGCCCGGAGCACACCGCTCAACACCCTGTGCCCCCAGCACCTCAGGAGCCCTCATGAAGCGTATCCCCACCCTCACCCTTGGCCTGGCCGCCATGACGGCGCTCGCCCTGGCAGGCTGCACCTCGGCCTCCGATGTCCAGGACGGTGCCGCCAACGCCTCAGCCATCCCCTCCTACGACACCTCGAGCATCACTAAGCAGGACGACATTGCCGCACTCCTGCCCGACTCGGTGACCGCCGATGGTGTGCTGACCGCGGGCGCCTCCACCGACTACGCCCCCGCTGAGTTCCGTGACCCCTCGGGCAACCCCGTGGGCTATGACGTCGACCTCACCCGCGCCATTGCCGCCGTCCTGGGCCTGGACGCCAAGACCGAGCATGCCGAGTTCGACTCCATCATCCCCGCGGTGGGCACCAAGTTCGACCTGGGCATTTCCTCATTCACCATTACCCCGGAGCGCCTGGAGTCGGTGACCATGGTCTCCTACATTAATGTCGGCTCCCAGTTCAATGTCGCCAAGGGCAACCCGGAGGGCGTCGACCCCTCGAACACCCTCAACCTGTGCGGTCTGACCATTGGGGTCCAGACGGGCACCTCCCAGGAAAGTGCCATCAAGGGCTACTCCACCGCCTGCACCGCGGCCGGGAAGCCGGTCATTGACGTCAAGCCCTACTCCGCCCAGTCCGACGCCACCACGGCGCTGGCCGGCGGTGCCCTCGACGCCACCTTCGCCGACTCCACAGTTGCCGGCTACGCCCAGATCCAGACCGAGGGCAAGGTCGAGACCGTCGGCGAGGTCATCGACGCCGCCCCGCAGGGCGTGGTCGTCGCCAAGGGCGACACGGCCACCGCCGAGGCGGTCCGCCAGGCCATCCAATACCTCATGGACGAGGGTTACTGGGACGAGATCCTCGAGACCTGGGGTATTGACACCTCCCAGGCCCTGAAGACCTCCGAGATCGACCCCTCCGTCTGACCCCGCCCTGAGCCCCCCGCCCTGAGCCGCGCCGGCAGGCCCGCCCTGAGAGCCTGCCGGCGCCACACCCCACGACCGCTACACAATCATTGCAATCATTGAGGAAACCCCTTATGCCTGAGCCGTCCCGGCCCCTGGACCCCGACACCATCGAGGACCGTCCTGTCACCCTCAATCAGGTCCGCCCGGTCCCCCGCCCCGGACGCTGGGTCTCTGCGGGCATTGTCGCAGTCCTCGCGGCCATGTTCATTCACGCCCTCGTCACCAACCCCAACCTGCGCTGGGACGTCGTCTGGTTCTACTTCCGCTACGACGACGTCGTCAAGGCCGTGGGCTGGACCTTGGCGCTGACGGTGGGCGCCATGGCCCTGGGCATTGTGCTGGCCCTCATCACTGCGGTCATGCGCCAGAGCCTCAACCCGGTGCTACGGGGCGTGTCCTACTTCTACGTCTGGTTCTTCCGCGGCACCCCGATCTACACCCAGCTGGTGTTCTGGGGGCTCATGCCCGCCCTGTACAACCGGCTGAGCCTGGGCATCCCCTTCGGCCCGGAGTTCTTCACCTTCTCCACCAAGGAGGTCTTCACCGGCGCCTTCGCCGCAATCCTGGGCCTGGGCCTCAACGAGGGCGCCTACCTCTCCGAGATTGTGCGCTCGGGCCTGAACGCCGTCGACCACGGACAGCGGGAGGCCGCCGGGGCCCTGGGCATGAGCAACGGCCAGATCCTGCGGCGCATAGTCCTGCCTCAGGCCATGCGCGTCATTGTCCCGCCCACCGGCAATGAGACCATCTCCATGCTCAAGACCACCTCCCTGGTGCTGGCGGTGCCCTTCACCAAGGAACTCACCTTCGTGGCGAACTCGGTGGGCAACCGGCTCTTCCTGCCCGTGCCCCTGCTCATTGTGGCCGCCCTGTGGTACCTCATTATTACCTCCCTGCTCATGGTGGGACAGCACTACCTGGAGCGCTACTACGGCAAGGGCTTCGACGGCGCCGATTCCGACCGTCGGGGCGGCGCCAGGCGAGGGCGGCTGTCCGCCAGGCAACAGGCGATCCTCAACTCCCACACCACCAAGGACAACCCCTTCCTGGAGGTCACCCCGTGAGCACCCGGCCCACCACCCCGAAGGTCCGTATCACCGGCCTGCACAAGTTCTTCGGCGAACTCCACGTCCTCAAGGGCATTGACATGGAGGTCGCCCCCGGCTCCGTGACCGTGCTCGTAGGCCCCTCGGGCTCAGGGAAGTCCACGCTGCTGCGCTGCATTAACGAGTTGGAGTCCATTGACGCCGGCCGGGTGTACGTCGACGGCGAGCTCATTGGCATGCGGGAGATGACCAAGAGCGACGGCACCGTGGCCCTTCACGCGCTGTCGGACAAGGCCCGCTCCGCGCAGCGGGCCAAGATCGGCATGGTCTTCCAGCGGTTCAACCTCTTTCCGCACATGACGGCACTGGGCAATGTCATAGAGGCGCCCGTCCACGTACTCAAGCAGCCCAAGGAGCAGGCACGGGTGCGCGGCATTGAGCTGCTGGAGCGCGTGGGCCTGGCCGATCGCCTCGACCACTACCCCGCCCAGCTCTCCGGGGGCCAGCAGCAGCGCGTGGCCATCGCCCGGGCCCTGGCCATGGACCCCGAGCTCATGCTCTTCGACGAACCGACCTCGGCGCTGGACCCCGAGCTGGTCGGGGAGGTCCTTCAGGTCATGAAGGACCTGGCGGCCTCGGGTATGACCATGGTGGTCGTCACCCATGAGATGGGCTTCGCCCGGGAGGTCGGCGACCAGTTGATCTTCATGGATGAGGGCATGGTCTGCGAGTCCGGGCACCCGAAGGAGGTCCTGGACAGGCCCCGGGCCGAACGCACTCGTGCGTTCCTGTCCTCGGTGCTCTAAGTGCGCTGAACGCCCTGCCCTCCTACTGGCCCCTACTGACGGGTCCGGTCCTTGCCCGCGCGGGCAAGGACCGGACCCGGTTATGAGAGGAGAAGTGAGCCCGGGCCTAGACAGTCCAGTCGCCCTCGTTCCAGTCCACCAGCCGCCAGCCGGCCTCGGGGCTCCCCTCGGCCAGACTAATGCCGGCATTACTCATGGGGTGGTTGGCTATCCAGGCGGGATCCGCCCCACCGCCGGGCGCGGCCCGGATGGCTGTCCACAGGCGCAGGATGGTCCCATGGGCCACCAGCATGGCGGTGGCCCCGGGATCGGTGGCCGCGGCAATCCGACGCACGACGCCGTCGAAGCGCTCCAGGGTATCGGCGCCGTCCTCAGGGGAGCCGGGGATGCGGCAGGCCATGCGCCCGATCATCCAGGAGCGCGTCGTGTCCCTGTAGCAGGCCATGGAGCGGACGTCCGTGTTCATCTCCAGGTCGCCGGCGAGCACCTCGCGCAGCCCGGCGCAGATGGTGGCGCTCATGCCCGTCGCCGCCTCCACGGGGGCCATGGTCTGACGGGCCCGCAGAATCGGGGAAACCCACAGGGAGGAGATCGCCTCCAGATGGCCCCGGGCGGACAGGCGCTCAACCAGGGATTGGGCCTGTGCGAGCCCGCGCTCGTCAAGGCCCTGACCGGGGAAACCGGTGTCGAGAGCTCCCATTGTGTTGGCAATCGTGCGGGCATGGCGGACCAGGACAAGCTTCACCCTCCTATCCTGCCAGGCTCGCCCCCCAGCGTCCGGGGCGCCGGAGGCCCAGCTGCTCACACGCTGGCCGACGCCGTCTGCCACGGCGGGTCTTGCAGTTCAGGACCAGGGGTAGGGGCCGCTCTCGCGGCGGCGCACCGGGCGCCGTCGCCGGGAGGCGGGCGGCGTCGAGGCCCCGGGCCGACGGCGGGAGCCAACAACGGGTGCATCCTGGTCCAGGTTGCCGCCATGCGCGCCATTGGCAGCCCGGCCGCGCTGCGCTGCGCCATTCCCCGCACCGGCCCCGGGTGAGGCTCCCCGACGCTGGGGTTCTGCCCCAGACGGGTTCGCGGTCCTGGCGCCCATGCCAGGTGGGCCGGCCCGGTGCGGCGCCGCAGGCGCTGCCGCGCCGGCCTGCAAGGAGGCTTGGCCGGCCCGCCCCCCGATGCCCTGATCTGGAGGCGCCCCGCCAGGGGCACCACGGCCTGCCGTGGTCGCAGCGCCGCCGACGACGGCGTCCCCCGCCTTCTGCTGCCCTGAGCCGAAAACAATCCTCTCGGCCACCGCGCGGGCGTGGCGGGCGGTGCGCCGATAGATCTCCTCCAGATCCCGCTCACGCCCCGGCTCCATCTGGATGAGCCGTCCCACAATGCGAATACCCAGTTGGTCGGAGGGAAGCACGTCGACGCGCACTCCACTGTCCCTACCGGTGCCCAGCACATTGGCGGCGCGCACACGCGTGGCCAATATCCAGGCACTGGCGAGTTCACCGGCGTCCTCGACCTCAAGCAGTCCTGCCTGGGCGGCGGCCTCAAGCGCCCTCAGGGTCGAGGTAGTGCGCAGCCCGGGCACTTGCGCGCCGTGGGCGAGTTGGAGAATCTGGGCGGCCCACTCCACATCGGACAGTCCTCCCGGTCCGAGCTTGAGGTGCCGGGAGGGGTCGGTGCCGCGCGGCAGCCTCTCAGTCTCCATTCGCGCCTTGAGGCGCCTAATCTCGCGCAGCTCGACGGCGCTCAGGCCATCGGGGCTCCACCGCAGTGGGGCAATGAGCTCTTGGAAGCGCCGCCCGAGCGGCTCACTACCGGCACAGGCGCGGGCCCGCACCAGGGCGTGGCGCTCCCACACCGAGGCCCAGCGCTGGTAGTACTCGGCGTAGGAGGCCAGGGAACGGCTCATGGGGCCCCGGCGCCCCTCGGGGCGCAGGTCGGCGTCTATGGTCAGGGGGTGCGGGCGGGCCCCGGCCAGCAGGCGCAGCGTGCGGGAGGCGACCGCCTCCGCCTCTTGGGCGGCCAGCGCCGGGTCGCACCCGGGCAGGGGGTCATGGACGAAGAGGACGTCGGCGTCCGAGGCGTAGGTGAGCTCGGCTCCGCCGAAGCGCCCCATGGCGATCACGGCATGCTCGGCCAGCCCCCCGGGCCAGTGCCCGGCGGCGTCCGGGCCGGCGGCAACGGCCTGGGCGCCTTCACGCTCGGCCACGACCAAACCCGTGGCCACAACCAGGGCCCCGCCAATGACGGCGTCGGTGGCGTCAGTAAGAATGCGGGCCGTGCGCGCGGGATCAACCCCGTCCAAGGAGTCGGCCAGGGCCGCGCGAATGAGTTCACGGTTGCGCACCGAGACGACGGCGCGTACGGCCTCTACAGCCTGACGCTCCAAACCGGCCTCGTCGGGTGCGGTGAGAGCGCGACGGCGCAGGATGTGGGTGATCTCCTCGCACAGCAAACCGGGGCGGCGGGCGAGGAGCTCCTCATCGTCGTCGAGCCAGGCAATGGACTCGGGCCTTTCCGCCAGGCGCTCAGTGGTCCAGCGCGCCCCGGAGAGCACCTGGCACAGGCGTTGCGCAGCCACCGGCGAGTCCCGCAGCATGGCCAGGTACCAGTGGGAGCCGCCAATGGCCTCCGACAGGCGCCGGAAGGACAACAGGCCATTGTCGGGGTCGGGTCCCTGTCCGATCCAACCGATAATGACCGGCAGGAGCTGGCGTTGGATGGCGGCGCGGCGGCTCACTCCCTCAGTGAGGGCCTGAATGTGCCGTAGAGCGCCGTCAGGGTCGAGGTAGCCCACCGAGGCCAGCCGGGCGCGGGCCGCCTCTGGGCTTAACCGCATCTCATCGGCCGATAAGGACGCCACCGCCCCCAGGAGGGGCCGGTAGTAGATCTCTTCGTGCAGGGCGCGCACTTGGCGGCGCAGGCCCTTGAAGACGGTCACCAACGCCTCGGGCTCACCCAGCTCCAAGCGGTCAATGCCGCGCCCCATGCGCCGCAGATTCTCTGGACGTGAGGGCAGGTCGTGGGTGCGGCGCAGGCGGTAAAGCTGGGCGCGGTGTTCCATGAGGCGCAGCGCCCGGTAGCAGTCCGCCAAGGCGCTGGCCGCGGTGCGGCTGACGTAGCCGCCCGCTGACAGGGCGTCAATGGCCTCCAGGGTGGGGCGCACATGGAGGCGGGCATCGCCGCGCCCGTGAACGAGTTGAAGCAGCTGAACGGTGAACTCCACATCGCGCAGGCCTCCGGGCCCGAGCTTAATGCGCCGGTCGTCCTCACCCTGAGGCTCGGACTCGCGCTCGACCCGACGGCGCATGGCCCGAGCGTCCTCGACGAAGTTCTCCCGCTGACTCGCCGACCAGATGAAAGGGGCGACAGCCTCCTCGTAGGCCTCTCCTAGCGCGGCGTCCCCAGCACAGGCCCTGGCCTTGAGCAGGGCCTGGAACTCCCATGAGGAGGCCCAGCGCTCGTAGTAGGCGATATGGGAGGCCAGTGTGCGCACCAGGGCGCCGTCCTTGCCCTCAGGGCGCAGGCCCGTGTCCAATGGCCACAGCGGCGGCTCGTCCCCGCCGGCGGAGGTGGCGCGAGCCAGCTCGGTGGCAATCTCACCGCCCACCCGCACCAGCTCCTCCTCATCGAGGGGCTCCCCACCGCTGTCCCGGGCAGGACCGACGACGTAGACGACGTCGACGTCGGAGATGTAGTTCAGCTCCTGGGCCCCGGTCTTGCCCATGGCGATAACAGCCAGGGCCACCCGGTTGGCCGTGGGCCCCACGACGGCGCGGGCAATGAGCAGCCCAGCATCCAGGGTGGCGTCCACCAGGCGGGTCATGCGCTCGCCGACCACGGGGACGTAAGCGATGGGCTCAGAACTGGTGACGTCGTCGGCGACAATGGCCAGCAGCCGGTCGCGATAGGCGCGGCGCAGAGCGTACGTAGCGGCGCGGGCGCGCTCGCGGGGCCTGGGGTCGCAGCAGCCGTCTTCCTCGGTCAGGGCCCGGTGCACCGCCCCGGACACCACCTCAGCTACACCGGGGGCGCCCGGCGCATCGAAGGAGTGCTCCGGAGCCAGGGCCTCGAGGTGAGCGGGGTGGGTGACCAGGAAGTCCCCCAAGGCCTGGGAGGCGCCCAAAACCGCCAGCAGTCTGTCGACGTGCTGGGCCACGGGGTCAACGGCGGAATCGCCTTCCCCACTGCGCGCCGCCTGATTCTGAGCCTGCGCGGTAGCAACTGCCAGAAGGGAGCGCAGGAGCGCCGCGGGGGCGGCGGTGGGGCCGGCCGCGGTGCAGGCCTCACACAGGCGGATGAGGCTGAGTAGAGCCAGATCGGGATCAGCGCAACGGGCCAGGGCGGGGATTAGGCCCTCCCCAGCCCCCGTGGATATGCCATCAGGCGGCGTGCCCGGGCCATCCCCCGCCTCTGGGGCCGGGTCGGGCGCGGGGGGCTCAGGCAGGTAGGCGATTAGGGCCGGATCCGCCAGGCAGGCTGCGGCGCGGTCAACCTCTATGAATCCTGCTCGGATAAGACGGGTGCGCATACTCGTGCGACGTCGCCCCGCTGGTTCCCAGCCCCGCATGGTGGCCTCCTGGCGCCCCGCTCAGGAGCGGGGGAAGAACTGGGAGAGCTCGAAGTCCGTGACCTGGGCGTCGTAGGCCTGGTACTCACGGCGCTTATTGCGGCGGAAGAATTCGAAGGCGTCCTCCCCTAGAGTGTCGGCTACCAGGTCCGAGTTCGACATGGCGGCCACGGCGCTCTTAAGGCTGGTGGGCAGGGCGCCAATGCCCAGGGCCTTGCGCTCGCCGTCAGATAGAGCCCACACGTCATCCTCGGCCTCGGGCGGCAACTCATAGCCCTCCTCAATGCCGCGCATGCCGGCCGCCAGAATGACCGCCAGCGCCAGGTAGGGGTTGGCGCAGGGGTCAAGGGAACGGTATTCCACTCGCACCGACTGGGCCTTACCTGGTTTGTGCATGGGCACGCGCACCAGGGCGGAGCGGTTGTTGTGCCCCCAGCACACGTAGCTGGGAGCCTCATCCCCGCCCCATAGGCGCTTGTAGGAGTTGACGTATTGGTTGGTCACGGCGGTGATCTCACTGGCGTGGTGCAGTAGGCCGGCGATAAAAGCGCAACCGATGGACGAGAGCTGGTACTGGCCCGCCGGATCGTAGAATGCGTTGCGCTCCCCCTCGAACAGGGAGAAATGCGTGTGCATGCCGCTACCGGGCTGGCCAACAAAAGGCTTGGGCATGAATGTGGCCATGCAGCCCTCCTGAATGGCCACCTCCTCGACCACGGCCTTGAAGGTCATAATGTTGTCCGCCATGGACAGGGCGTCGGCGAAGCGCAGGTCGATCTCGTTTTGGCCCGGGCCGCCCTCGTGGTGGGAGAACTCCACCGAGATGCCCATCTGCTCGAGCTGGAGGATGGCGCGCCGGCGGAAGTCATGGGCGGTGCCCCCCGGCACGTGGTCGAAGTAGCCGGCGTTGTCAGTCGGCCTAATGCGGCCGTCCGGGCCGCGCTCCACCAGGTAGAACTCGATTTCGGGATGGATGTAGCAGGTGAAGCCGGCGTCGGCGACGCGGGCGATCTGGCGCTCCAGGACGGCGCGGGGGTCGGTGCGGGCGGGCTCGCCATCGGGGGTCAGCACGTCGCAGAACATGCGGGCCACGCCGTTGGTGCTGGTGCGCCAGGGCAGCATTTGGAAGGTCGAGGGATCCGGGGACAGGAGGAGATCGGATTCAAAGACGCGGGTCAGGCCCTCAATGGCGGAGCCGTCGAAACCAATGCCCTCCTCGAAGGCCCCCTCAACCTCCGCCGGAGCAATGGCCACTGATTTGAGCTGGCCCAGCACGTCAGTGAACCACAGGCGGATAAAACGGATGTCGCGCTCCTCAATGGCCCGCAGGACGTACTCCTGCTGCTTGTCCATAGTGCCTCCTGCCCATGGGGTCCTGGTGCCGCCATAAACGGTTTTCAAAGCCTCCGGCGGGGCCGACTGTCCCCCGCCGTCGGGCACGAGCCTAGTAGGCAGGTGAGTCGAAGACGTTTCAGGCCCGCCCAGGACAGGGCCGCATGCCGGCACGGGTGGCGCAGTGCCGGCGGCCGCGCCGGCGCCAGGGGCGATGAGCCACAGCATTGGTGCTCTCACCGCCCGTCTCGGGGCTAGGCTTTATCTATGGCTACACCTGAGTCCCCCTACGGACCCTCAGACCACTCCAGCCTGGTGGGGGGC
Organism: Actinomyces oricola; assembly: GCF_004104015.1. GTDB lineage: Bacteria > Actinomycetota > Actinomycetes > Actinomycetales > Actinomycetaceae > Actinomyces > Actinomyces oricola. The sequence goes on from NZ_RYFV01000001.1 coordinate 348,189, forward strand.
GGCAAGCCAGTGCGCCTCCAACACCTGGCTGCCGCCAAGGCGGCGGGCACCAGGCTCACCATGATCACCGCTTATGACGCCCTGACCGCCCGAATCTTCGATGCCGCTGGCATGGACATGATCCTGGTCGGCGACTCCATTGGCAATGTCATGCTCGACCACGGTTCCACTCTTCCCGTAGAGCTTGACGAGATGGTCGTGGCCACCCGCTCCGTGGCTCGCGCGACTACACGCGCCTTCGTGCTGGCCGACCTCCCCTTCGGCACCTACGAGGCGGGCCCCGGTCAAGCCCTGGCCAGCGCCGTACGAGTAATGAAGGTCGGCGCCAACGGCGTCAAGCTCGAGGGCGGTCGCCCTCGCGTTGAGGCGGTCCGGGCCCTGAGCCAGGCGGGGATCCCCGTCATGGGGCATCTGGGCTTCACGCCCCAGAGCGTTAATACGCTGGGCGGTTTTAGGGTTCAGGGCCGGGGCGAGGCCGAAGAGATCCTCGTTGAGGACGCCCTCGCCCTCCAGGAGGCTGGAGCCTTCGCCCTCCTGGTGGAGATGGTGCCCGAGCCGGTCGCCGCCCGGCTCACTGAAACCCTCGACATTCCCACGATCGGCATTGGTGCGGGTGCCCGCTGCGATGGTCAGGTCCTGGTGTGGTCCGATATGGCGGGAATGACCAGTTGGAGGCCACGCTTCGCCAAGCAGTTCGGGCAGGTGGGCGAGGCCCTGCACCAGGCGGCGGTCGACTACGGACAGGCCGTGCGCGCCGGCACCTTCCCCGCCAAGGAGCACTGGTTCGACTCCTGAGCCCGGTCTCCTTGGCCCGACCGGTCTCCTTGGCCCGCCGCCAGGTGGCCTGCTCGACCCTCCGCCAGAAGGCCCGCCGTGGGGCGAGGCCTGCGCCCGGCGCCTCGCGCGGACTGGGTTAACTGGGCTAACACAGCGCCGGTGCCGGGTGGGAAAAGTCGATCGGGACCATGTTCATGCCGTTTCCGTCCTCGAAGACGCCGGTGATATCCCGGAAGGGGAAGGTCACTCCTTGGTTGCCGGGGTCAACGGCCCACTGGAGGAGGCGGACGGCGCCGTCGACTATGGTGGGGTCGACCTCGACAGTGGTTACAGAGCAGTTGGCCATGGGGCTCATGCCGAAGACCTCCGGGCCGACCCAGCGGGCCATGAGCGTCATAATGGTCATGCCGTGGGAGATGGCCAGGACCTCCTGGTCCGGCTCGCCGGCGCGCAGGTCGGCCATGATTCGCGCCAGGGCGCCGTCGACATTGGCCAGGTAGTCGCGTGCGCTAATGCCGTCCGGGGCACCTGGGTGGGTGCCGGACAGGACCGCGGGCACGTGGGTTTCAAGGGGCATGGCGGCGTGCATCTGCGGGTCGGGTCCGCCGTCGTAGATGCCGTAGTCGTACTCCCGTAGCCCCTCCACAATGATGCGCTTGGCGCCCGGGTGAGCCTGAAGAAGGATCTCAGCGGTCTCTAAGACGCGCCCCTGCGGGCTGAGGTAGGCCCGGGCAACGGGCACATCAGCTAGATAGTCGCGGCAGGCTTGCGCGCCCAGGCGCCCTTCGGGCGTCAGCGGTGAGTCGCAGCGCCCCTGGGTGCGGTGCTGCTCGTTGAGAACCGTGCGGCCATGGCGCACGAAGTGGATTTTGGCCATGGCTGCATGGTATGCCGCACCGGGGGCGCCCCTCCCCTAATCCTCCACCGCCGCACCCTTCCCTATCCTCCACCGCTGTATGAGGCGTCGGGGGTGAGGGTGTATGGGGCGCCGGGGGTGAGGGATGAGCCGACGCGGGGCAAAAGCCCGTGGGGGACGCACTTATGCTGGGGCTATGACGACCTCCCCTCAACCCCGCCGCGCATCCGGTGCGGACCGTGCTCCGCGCGGTACCCTCACCCCCGGCGTCCTTGGCCCGCAGCGCCGTGTGCCCGCCTCAATCCCCCGCCCCGAGTACATGTTTCACGACGGCCCCGAGGTCGTCACTGCCTCTGATGTCAAGAGCCCGGAAACCATTGAGCGTATCCGCATCGCCGGTGGTATCGCGGCCCGGGCGCTGCGGGAGGCGGCGGCGGCCATCGCCCCGGGCGTGACCACCGACGAACTGGACCGCGTCGCTCACGAGTACATGTGCGACCACGGCGCCTACCCCTCTTGCCTGGGTTACATGGGCTTCCCCAAGTCCATTTGCACCTCCATTAACGAGGTCATCTGCCACGGCATCCCCGACTCCACGGTGCTTGAGGAGGGCGACCTCATTAACCTGGACGTCACCGCCTACGTCGATGGCGTCCATGGGGACACCAACGCTACCTTTACTGTCGGCGAGGTCGATGAGGAGAGCCGCCTGCTCATTGAGCGCACCCGCACAGCCATGGAGCGCGGAATCAAGGCCGTGCGTCCGGGCCGGGAGATCAACGTCATCGGGCGGGTTATTGAGGCCTACGCCAAGCGCTTCGACTACGGTGTCGTGCGCGACTACACCGGCCACGGGGTCGGCGAGGCCTTCCACTCCGGACTGATCATCCCCCACTACGACGCCGCCCCCCTGCACAGTGAACAAATCGAGGTCGGCATGGTCTTCACCATTGAGCCCATGCTCACCCTGGGATCCATCGACTGGGAGCAGTGGGAGGACGGCTGGACCGTGGTCACCAAGGACCGCTCCCGGACAGCCCAGTTCGAGCATACCCTGGCGGTTACCGAGCAGGGCGCCGAGGTCTTGACCCTGCCCTGAGGGACCCTGAGGGCGGGATCGCCTGCCGGAACCAGTTATCTCGACCCACAGCGGAGGCTCTAGCCTAGTGCCCGGGCGCACCTCCTTGGGGAGCAGTCCCCAAGGAGGTGTGCTCGGATGCTCACTTCGAGCCTGACGGCGTGTACATTCTTACGCAGGACGACATCTGTCGTGCGCCTGTCCCGACCATCCCTATCGGAGGTTCTTCATGGCACTTCGCTTTAACCCCCCACCGAACTGGCCTGCGCCGCCAGAGGGCTTCGTCCCGCCCGCGGGCTGGCAGCCGGACCCTTCGTGGGGCCCAGCACCTGAAGGTTGGGAGCTCTGGGTTGACGACGCCGTCTCCGGCACGAGCGCGTCCTCGGCGCCGCAGGCGACCTCAGCCCCGCAGGCAGGCCCGGGCGCCGACCCCGCCTGGGCGCCGACCCAGGCGGTTCCTACAAGTTCCTCCCCGGTGGCCGACCCCACTGGGCAGTCCGCCTCCGCCCCTTCCGGGGACTTCGCGGGTACGGCCCCCATGCCGAGCCAGGCCCCGATGACAGGTTCAGCGTCCAGTGCCAGCCCCTACGCCGCCAACATGGACTACGCGCAGGCGCCCACCCCGTACCACAACCAGGGCGCACCCACTGGCGGTGCTCCCGCCTCGAGTTGGCAGCCAGTGGATATGGGAGGGGGCACTCCCGCCAATAACAACAAGCCCATTGTCAAGCAGTGGTGGTTCTGGACCATTATCGGTGTGCTTGTGGTCGCCTTGGTCGTGGGCATAGTGGTCGCTTTGAACAGCGGTGGCGACGACGACCCCAAGGACCCGGCGACTAGCGCTCAGTCGAAGACCGACGAACCAGACGACGGACCGACGTCTGACGGGCCGACAACGAGCGGGCCGACGACGAGCGCCCCTAACACGACGTCCTCCAGCGGCGACCAGGGGACTACTCGGGACAACCCCGCTGACCCCGCTACCCAGCAGTTCACCATGAAGGCCAGCAAGTACAGTTCCGACCCCAGCGCCTCCGTGGACGTCTCCTTCGGCGCTGTCGAGTGGAACGTCAACGACATCCTTAAGGGGCAGAGCTCCATCTTCTACGAGGAGCCCCCCTCGGGTAAGGTCTACATCCGCGTGCCCGTGACGATCACCTACCACGGCTCGGGCCAGTTCTCCTCGTACGACCTGTCAATTGACTATGTCAACGCCAAGGGCAACACCTCTGAGGCAGTGCGGCTCTACGACAAGTCTGAGTTCGTTAGCCAGGACATGCCGCGTGACGGCGGCAGCGCCACGGGCTACTTCATCTTCCTCATTGATGAGGCCGATGCGAACTCCGGCGTCTTCGCAGTCTCGGCTTTCTACAATTCCACCGAGATGTACATGGCCGCTAAGTGACCTGAGTCTTCGCCGGCTTTAGCACATGAGGGTGCCTTCTCAGAATGATCATTCTGAGAAGGCACCCTCATGTGTGCCCGTCCACTGTCGGGGCAGTACGGCGGCAGGGGCGGATGAGTCGACCTGTACGCCGGGTTCTGTTGCCGCCTACCGTCACCGGCATGGCGGTGGCGACCATCTATCTTGGACCGCCGTTGCCGACAGCCTCATGCGACCTACCCGCAGGCTCGGGCGAGCAGCCCTCAAGCACCTGCTGCGCGGTCTTGCTCCGGGCGGGGTTTACCGAGCCGCGACGGTCACCCGCCACGCTGGTGGGCTCTTACCCCACCGTTTCACCCTTACCGGCGGGCAGGCCTGCCGGCGGTCTGTTTTCTGTGGCACTGTCCCGCGGGTCACCCCGGGTGGCCGTTAGCCACCGCCCTGCTCTGTGGAGCCCGGACGTTCCTCGATCCACATGCGTGATACCGCGGCCGCCCGGTCGGCTCATCCGCCCTGACAGTGTAGCTGGTCGCCGGTGTGCCCCGTCGCCGATCGTTGAGGCGCGCCCCGCCCTGCTATGAGCGTCACTCGCGGCACTCGAACTGGCGCTATGGGATGAGACTGGCATCGTCGCCGCCGATCTCGTCCCACATTGTCTGGTTGGAAGTGCTGGTTGGCGGCGGACCCGGCCTTGGGGGGTGGCCCCGCCGGCTGGCTAGAGGTCCATGCGCACAATAATGACGTCATTCTCCTCGGCGTGGATGACGGCGGTCTCCGGGGCCGCATTAATGCGAGCCATCTCGTGGGGGCTGATCTCAATGGTCCCGCCCTCTAAGCGGTTGCCGCGCAGGGCCACGGCGCCCAGCCCGCCAGTAGCGGCCCGCACGGCGTCGTACTCTGCGAGCAGGGGGGCGTCAATACTGCCAGCGAGCTCGTCACGCTCAGCTCGGACGGCGGCAAGTTCGGCATCAATGCGTGTGAAGGCGGCGTCACGCTCGGCGGTGAGCTCACGTCCGGCGACGCGGATGGCCATCTCTTCGGCCTCGACGCGCTCGATCTCACTCTGGGCGGCTTCCAGCGCCTCTATGGCGGCGAGCTGCGCGTCTTCCAGGGCGCTTTGACGACGGCCGAGCTGATCGATCTCCCCCTGAATGGCGGTCAGGTCACGGGCGCCGGCGGCCCCGGAGTGAAGACGCTCGCGCAGGACAGTGGCACGGCGGGCGACCTGGTTGACATCGTCTTCGGTGCGGGTGGCCTCGCGCTTGGCGTCGGCCAGGGTCGCGGCGGCCAGTGCTGCGGAGCGCTTATTGTTCCTCAGGCGCTCGACAGTGGCCTCAATGCGGGTGAGCACGGGCAAGGTGTGGCGCTCGTGGGCGAGACGCGCCAGGCGGGAGTCGCGTTCCTGAAGGTCAATGAGCAGTCGTTGCTGGGCGATGGGGGCGCTGGTCACGGCGATGGTCCTTCGGTATCAGATGGAATGTCGGTCAGGAGCCGGTGCTCAGGCGCAGCGTCCAGGGGTCAGTGACGATTCTGGAGACCTGCGTGGTGAGTGTACGTCCCTGAGCGGCGGCGGCAGCCTCAAGACGGCGAGCCACTGGAGGCAGGCCCACCCATTCAGTGGCCCAATGCGTGCCGCACAGGAGGTAGGGTCGCCCTCCTTCCAGGTGTTCGCTGGCCGGGTGATGGCGCAGGTCGGCGGTGAGGAAAACGTCGGCCCCGGCGCTGCGGGCGGCACCGAGCAGCGAGTCCCCTGCTCCGCCTGAAACGGCAATGGTTTCAACAGTTGCCTGCGGGTCTCCACCGACGAGAAGACCGGGGGCTGAGTCGGGTAGGACGGAGGCAATGGCGTCGGCGAATTCTCCTAAGGTGACAGGGCGCGGGAGCCGGCCCACGCGGCCAATGCCCTGATCGGTGTCAATTGCACTGGGTTCCAGGGGGCGGGTGTCAACGAGCCCGGCGCGCTCGGCCAGGGCGTCGGCCACTCCGCCGTGGGCGGCGTCGAGGCTGGTGTGAGCGTTGAGCAAAGCAATGCCGGCGCGGATGAGGCGATGTACGCAGCGGCCCTTGGGGTCGGTGGCGGCAACATGATCGGTGCCGCGCAGGTAGAGAGGGTGGTGGGTGATGAGCATGTCCACGCCCAGAGTGATCGCTTCGTCCACGACGACGGCCACCGGGTCCACGGCCAGGAGGATGGAGCGAACCGACTCAGCGGGATCCCCGCAAATGAGTCCGTTGGAGTCCCAGGGTTCGGCCAGGGCGGGCGGGGCGGAGGCCTCGACCAGGGCAACGACCTCCCCAACGGTCAGTGGTGGGGGTGCGCCAGCAGGTTGCGAAGCAGAGGCAGGGGCCTTGGGGGTGAAGCCCAGGGGCGCGGCGGGGATCTCCTGGCTGGTGCTCATGGGTCCAGGCTAGCGGTGCACCACGGCCCGTGGCGCGAACGGCGGCGGTGCCCCCGACGGGGCTCGAACCCGTACGCCTTGCGGCAACGACTTTTAAGGTCGCTGTGTCTACCGATTCCACCACAGGGGCAGGCGCGCCCAGGCAAGACTAGGAGCACCGGTCCGCCTCGGCGAACTCCGCTCGAGCATCTGGAGCCGTCTCCTCGCCTTCAGGAGGCGGCTGCCCGCCGCTGGAGGCCGAGCGATGAACTGGAGGCGAACGGAAGCAGCCTACCAGGCGCCGGATCAGAGAGAAAAAGCGGCTCTTCACGGCTGAAGACGCGGGTACGGTCGGTGATGCGGCCGGTGAACGCATCATAGTGGAGTGGGCGGCGTTTCTCGGGCGCTTAGAAGTTTTGTTCCTCATTAATCCGACGGGATGTGGTCATGTCTGAAGTATTCCGGTGGATTGCCTGGTCGACCGGGGTGAGAGGATTGTGCCGGAGTTGCTCCCCGGCCGACGACGCCATCACACGCCCCGAAGAAAACCTCATTTAAGGTCGACTGTACTTTTATAGGCGAGATTTTCTCATCGTTACCTGCGACGAACCCTGCATCTGTACCATTTAACACAGGTTCGCATAAAACCATCGTGGTATACTCTCGTCCATCGGTATCCCACCGCACTCGTGGCCGTGACATTCAGTCAGCTCCGCGCGCAAAACAGGCTCCACCACGTTCTTCGTGAGCTCACTGAACAGGCCACTAACCAGATAGTCCTGCACCGGGCGAACCTCGATTCGCCGAACGATTCCCGCACGCGAAGGCTTTCAGCTCGTCAACTTTTGTCGATGACCGCCATTGGAGGGATGCTGCCGCCAGCTTTTTCAAAGGCGACACAATTCTCGACACCATCATCGACTAAAATAGCCTGATCGAACGAGAAACCGTTCGATTCCAGCTATGACCCAAAAAAATCATGAGGCGATTCATACTTAAGAACGTCCAGGTCGCTTGACGACAGAATATGATCGGCAAACTCCCGCACATCTGACCTTGACGCAATCACGTCAGTGGATAGATCCATGTTGTCCGTAGCGATGACAATGCTCGGCACAGCTATTAAAAGATGCAGCGCGCTGACCAAATCATCATTTAAGCGAAGCCATCGACAATCATGCGCGAACCACCTTACAGCAAAATTTGATTTTGCTCGAATCAGCCTCACTAGAACGAATACGTCATTGCACTATTTTCATCTCAGTAGAACATGACCTATTTCCCGTGTCACATCAATGTGCGTGTAAATATTCTACATCAGGCCACACTCGAATACTCAGGGCGCAAATCCTCTGAATACGCTTTATTTGAAGTCGGTCATAACTCACCTCTCCGAAAGCGCGAATCGCCATGTTCGCCCCGGCCACACACTCCACAACACCATCAGGACCGCCTTCTGACATCAAGGAGTTCGTTGATCGTGGTGAGTCCGCTCGCAGCGCTAACCGCCCTGAGCTTCAGAAGATGCTCGCCTACCTGCGCCAGACACCAGATGTGGACTACGTCATCGTCCACAAACTCGACCGCCTAGCCCGCAACCGCGCCGACGATGTCGAGATCAACCGGGTCTTCGAAGAAGCCGGCGTCCGCCTGATCTCCACCAGCGAGAACATCGACCAGACCCCCGGCGGCATCCTGCTGCACGGCATCATGAGCTCCATCGCCGAGTTCTACAGCCGCAACCTGGCCAACGAAGTCATCA
>NZ_RYFV01000021.1 GCF_004104015.1 Actinomyces oricola
TTCTACAACCACGACCGCCGACACAGCACAGCCGACATGCAGAGCCCCATCGACTACGAGACCAACACGGCCCAGGGCCTGCCCAAAACCGCATAAGGAAGCCCTCCACGATTCGGGGGGAACCACACTCCGTATTGGCCACCCCCTGGGAGGCCAGCAGCACAATCCGCGCCCGCCGCACATAACCGGCAGGCATCGTCGAAGAACGCAACCAACGCCCAAGCTCCTCACCATCACCATCACGAAGCACAAGACCAGGAGCACCAGGATGAGCCATACCCACATACTCCCAAACACCCAACCGTCTAGACACTAACGACACGCGACACTAGGAGTGGGCACAGTGATCACCGCCCCGATTCTGACTGCGTTCTTGACCTGGTGGGCAGTGCGGGCCATTGAGCGCCACACCTGCCTGCGCTGAGGCCACCGGCCATTAACCGGGGCGGCCCTGCGGCATTCACATGCCGTTTGCCGGGGGCCGCGCCGGGCCGGCCACAGTCGCCTGGGCCAGGACCTGGACGCCGTCGCGCCCGCCGTAGACGACGATGCTCTGGCCCGCCGCCAGGCCCCGCAGGGGCTGGGCCAGGTCCGCGTGCAACCTCCCCGCCGCCGGGTCGACCACCACGCGCGCCGGCACCGTGCGGCCGTGGGCCCGCACCTGCACACTCACGTTCTCCCAGCCCAGGGGGCCGGAGTCGGCGGGGTAGGGGCCGGCGGCGTTAAGCGGTGCGGTGTCAGACAGGAGGACCAGTCCATCCCCGTCCACGCTGCGCCTGCTCAGCAGCTCTGCGGGGCCCACGACGACCTCGTTGGTCTCCGGACGGGTCTCAATGACGTAGCGCGGACGGCCGTCAGGGGCGGGGCGCGTCAGCCCCAGGCCCCGGCGCTGCCCCACAGTGAACCCGTAGTAGCCGTTATGAGAGCCCAGCACCTCGCCCTCGGGCGAGACCAGCGCCCCCTTGTCCGTGCCCAGAGCCCGGGTGAGGAATCCTCGCGTGTCGCCGTTGGCGACGAAGCAAATGTCGTAGGAGTCCGGCTTGTCCGCCACCGGCAGCCCCCGGTCCCGCGCCTCGGAGCGCACCTCCGCCTTCGAGGGGACCTCGCCCAGGGGGAACAGGGCCCGGGACAGGCCCTGGCGGCCGGAGACGGCCAGCACATAGGACTGGTCCTTGGCGCTGTTTCTGGCCCGGAGCAGTTCCAGGCCGGTCGCCTGCCCTGGGCATCCCGCGCTCGCCCCACCGCGCAGGCGCGCGTAGTGCCCGGTGACCACCGCGTCGAAACCCAGGGCCAGGGCGCGCTTAAGCAGGGCATCGAACTTGACTCGCTCATTGCAGCGCACACACGGGTTGGGGGTGCGTCCGGCCCGGTACTCCGCCAGGAAGTCCGACACCACCCGCTCCTCGAACTCCTGACTCAGGTCCCACACGTAGAAGGGGATCCCCAGGATCTGCGCGGCCCAGCGGGCGTCGGAGGCGTCCTCAATGGAACAGCATCCGCGCGAGCCGGTGCGGGTGGCGGCCCGGTTGCGGGTCAGCGCCATGTGCACGCCGACCATATCGTGCCCGGCGTCAAGCACCCGCGCCGCTGCCACAGCCGAATCAACGCCCCCTGACAGGGCCGCCAGCACGCGCATACACACGCACCTCCTCTCGGACAGAACGGGGCCGAGCCCCGTCGGCGGCAGGCGGGCCGCCGAGCTCACCGGGACATTGTGTCCCACCGCGAGGGCATCGTGCGCCTGTGCCTCAGGCTGTGCCTAGAGTTGCCGCGTGCCTGTCTCACCCGACCTGTTGACCAGCCCCTGGTCCCCGGCCACTGCCGGGCTGCTGACCCGCGACCACCACCTGACCGTCCCCCTGGACCGCAGCGGGAACGGGGATCGCCTCCCCGACGGTAGGGCGACCATGACCATCTACGCCCGTGAGATCGCCCTGGTCGCGGACCGCGACCCGACCGCCAAGCCACCGTTGGTCTTCCTTCAGGGCGGCCCCGGATTCGAGGCGCCCCGCCCCAGCCCCGACGCCGGTCTGGGGTGGATTGGCGCCATTTTGGAGCATCACCGTCTCATCTTGATCGACCAGCGCGGCACCGGCGCCTCCACTCCCATTGACCGCCCCGACGCCGGAGGGGACGCGGCCGGCACCGCCCGCCTGCTCACCCATCTGCGTGCTGACGAGATTGTCGAGGACTGTGAGGATCTGCGCCGCGCGTTGGGCCTGGAGCGCTGGAGCGTGCTGGGCCAGTCGTTCGGGGGCTTCTGCGTCACTCGATACCTGTCCGCCCACGCTCAGAGCCTGGAGCACGTCTATTTCACCGGCGGCCTGCCCGCCGTGGACCGGGGCATTGAGGACGTCTACGTTCTGACCTATGAGGCGATGCGCGCCAAGAGCGAGGACTTCTACGCCCGCCACCCCGCCGACCGCGACCGCATGGCCGATCTCACGGAGCGGGCTGCGCGCGGGGATCTGCTCACCCCGACGGGCAAGCCCATTAGCCCCGCCCGCCTGCGCTCCATCGGCGTCGTGCTGGGCGCCAGTGGTGGCGTCGACTCCTTGCACCACCTCCTGGAGGCCGATCCCGACTCCATGCGCTTGCGTCACGACCTGGTCGCCGCCCTGCCGTTTCAAGCCCGCAACCCGCTCTACCCCGTCCTACTCGACTCCTGCTGGGCCAATGGCGGGGTCACCGCCTGGGCGGCCGAGGGCGCCCTCCCGGCGGACTTCCACGCCGACCCCACCCTGCTCACCGGTGAGCACGTGACCCGCACTCACCTGGCCGAGGACCCGCTCCTGGCGCCCTGGCTGCCGGTGGCCCAGGCCCTGGCCGAGCACGAATGGCCCCGCCTCTACGACGAGGCCGCCCTGCGCTCGGCCCAAGTGCCCGGAGCGGCCGCCGTCTACGCGCGCGACGTCTTCGTGCCCATGAATTGCTCGCTGGCCACTGCGGCCCTCATGCCGCGTCTGCGCACCTGGGTGACCAGCGAATACGAGCACAACGGCTCGCGGGCCTCCGGCGGCGCCGTCTTCACCAGGCTGCGGGCCCTGGCCACGGGCGCGGTTATCCGCTGACCGTTCCGACCGTTTTCTGATCGTCTTCCGACCGTTTTCGGTCCCCGGTCTCGGTCTTCCCTGGTCTGCCGACCGGCCGCCGCGGAGGCGCGCGCCTCCGCGGTACCCCGGCGATGCGCGCCGGGGCGCACACGTCGAGGACTCAGATGTAAATCTGATAAATCAGATAAATGGGTGTCAATGGGCTCAGATGTAGATGGTGGGATCGAGCATGAGCTCGGGGTCGGTCTTGGGGTCGCGCACCCGACTGGGGACCCCTACGGCCACATGACCCTGAGGCACATTCTTAATCAGCACCGCATTGGCCCCGATCTTCGCCCCGTCCTGCACCGTGACCGGGCCCAGCACCTTGGCCCCGGCCCCGATCTGCACATTGTTGCCAATGGTGGGGTGGCGCTTGCCCGGATTCATGGAAACCCCGCCCAGGGTGACGCCGTGGAACATGAGGACGTCGTCGCCGACCTCAGCGGTCTCCCCAATGACCACGCCCATGCCGTGGTCGATGAAGAAACGCTCTCCAATAACCGCCGCGGGATGGATTTCAATGCCGGTGGCATTGCGGGCGGCCTGGGACAGGGCCCGGGCGGCGAAGCGGTGCCCCTTGCGCCATAGGCGGTGGGCGGCGCGGTGAGCCCACAGGGCGTGCACCCCCGGGTACAGCAGGGCCACCTCGAAGCTCGAGCGTGCGGCGGGGTCGCGCCTGCGGGCCGTGGCCAGGTCCTCACGGGCCAAATCGAGGAAGGACCGGTGCGAGTTGTGCATGGTGCTCCTGTCAGGAGAGTCGTCACGGGCGCCGCGCCGGCGGCCCCCGAGGGACAACGCCGCCGGCGGCGCCGGTGTTCCCGGGCGCCGCCGACAGCCGGCCGACTCATGACTCAGTTGAGGTAGTCGGCGTACAACGGGGTGGACAGGTAGCGCTCGCCGGTGTCCGGGAGCACGGTGACAATGGTCGTGCCGGCCAGCTCGGGGCGCTTGGCCAACTGCGCGGCGGCCACGAGGGCCGCACCCGAGGAGATGCCCACCAGCAGGCCCTCCTCGGCGGCGGCACGACGGGCGTAAACCAGGGCGTCGTCGGAGCGGACGTGCAACAACTCGTCCCAGATGCCCTGGTCCAGGACGTCAGGGATCACATTGGGGCCCAGTCCCTGGATCTTGTGGGGGGCGGCGTGGCCCTCACTGAGCAGCGGGGACTCGGCGGGCTCCACGCCGAAGATCTTAATGCCGGGCACCTCCTGACGCAGTACGTGCCCGACGCCAGTCAGCGTGCCGCCGGTGCCGATACCGGCCACGAAAACGTCGATCTTGCCCTCGGTGGCCTCCAGGATCTCCCTGGCCGTGGTCTCGCGGTGGATCTTGGGGTTGGCGGGGTTGGAGAACTGGGAGGCCAGGATCGAGTTAGGGGTGATCGCCTGAATCTCTTCGGCGCGCTTGACCGCCCCGGCCACGCCGCCCTCGGTGGTCAGAACCAGGTCGGCGCCGAAGGCGCGCATAATGGCCCGGCGCTCCTTAGACATGGTCTCCGGCATGGTGATGACGACCCGGTAGCCCAGGGCGGCGCCGACCATGGCCAGGCCGACCCCGGTGTTACCGCTGGTCGCCTCGATAATGGTGCCCCCCGGCTGGAGCGCCCCGGAGGCCTCGGCGGCGCGCACGATCGACAGGGCGATGCGGTCCTTGACGCTGCCGGCGGGCTCGAAACCCTCGAGTTTGGCCAAGACGGTGGCCGGTGCTCCGTCGGTGACGCGGTTAATGCGCACCAGGGGGGTGGAGCCGACAAGGTCAGTGATGTTGGAGGCGAAAGCCATGGTGGTTCCTTATGGTTGTTGGGTCCCTCGTCCATGAAGCTCCGGGAAACGGGGTGCGGCATGGAGGCGTTGAGGGGGCGGGCGTGTGCCGGTGACGGTTCGCCGCCGTCGGGTACGGGTCGGCGGGGCGTGCGCCCCAGGCGCCGGGCATGCGCGTGGCGAGACGCGCACAGTGTCATGGCCGGGCGCCCTATTGACACATGCAGCAGGAAAGGGGCATCGCGCACATGACGGTGGTCATGGGGTCCTCCTCTCCCGGGCTGCGGGCCCATCCCGGGAACCGCAATGAGCGGACCATACCGCTGCCCGTGGCGCCGCCGTCAAGTCCAGTCCACCAGCCAGTCCACTTAGGCGGCTCTCAGAGCGGACGTTCCACTACTCGGCTCCCGGCCGGCTCAGGGGTCACCCGCCCCTGAGTCAGGGAGGCCAGCAGCTCTCCCAAGGGTCGAGGGTCGGGGGAGTTCGTGGATACGACGACGACGGCGTGGGTGGAGCCCCAGCGCGTCTCCTCCACGGTGAGTCCGCCGACCGAGCCGACCGATTCGGGGTGCCCCCTGGTCGCACCCGGGTTCCGCAGCCCCGCTTCCAATCGTCCGGCCTGAGACACTGGCGTGCGCAGTTCCCACAGGTGGCGGCGCTCCAGGCGCACCCGGGTGGCCGCGGCCAGGGCCTGGGCGGTGGCCTGGGAGTAGGCGCGCACCAGGCCGCCGGTGCCCAGGAGGGTGCCCCCGAAGTAGCGGGTCACCACCACGGTCGTATTGGTCAGGCCCGTGCCGCGCAGCACCTCCAGCATGGGCTGGCCGGCGGTGCCCGAGGGCTCGCCGTCGTCGTTGGAGCGTTCGACCGGCCGGGCTCCGGGGGCGTCCACCACGAAGGCCGAGCAGTGGTGGCGCGCGTCGGGGCGGGCGGCGCGGATGCGGGCAATGAAGGCGCGGGCGGCCTCCTCGTCGTCGGTGCGCTCGGCGCGCCCCAGGAAGTGGGAGCGCTTGACCTCCAGGTCGACCTGTGGCTGCTCGCCGCGCGAGAGGGTCAGTGGCATAGCCGTATGGTTTCATGCCCCTGGTGTTCGGTGAGGCGCCTCGAGCGGAAACTGGTTCTCCGCCTCCGAATTCCCGCCCCGGGGGCCCGGCGGTTCCCGCCCCGGGGGCCCGGCGGGGAGCCGAGGCCCGGTCAGCCCGGCGGGGGCTCTCAACGGGAGCGATGTCACACGGTAGGGGCTGGCTCTGGGCTGGTAGCGACTCGCGTCAAGTCGTTATGGTGTCCCTTGGTCCAGTTTTCGACGGATCGCTAGATCCCCTAGACGCTTGAGAGGAGCGGGTCCATGGCAGTGCCGAAGCGGAAGATGTCCCGCAGCAACACCCGTACCCGCCGTTCGCAGTGGAAGGCCCAGCTCACCGAGCTCAACACCGTCCGCGTGGCGGGCCGCGAGATCACCGTGCCCCGCCGCCTGGTGAAGGCGTACAAGACTGGCCTGATCGAGCCCTGAGGGCGTCCTCCCGGGCGGCGACTGCCGCCTGATCGCGCGGGTGTAGCTCAATGGTAGAGCCTCTGCCTTCCAAGCAGATTGCGCGGGTTCGATTCCCGTCACCCGCTCCACGGGTCGGGTAGGGGCTGCGTCGGCAGCCCCTACCCACTCTCACGGGCTGTGGCGCAGTTTGGTAGCGCACCTGCTTTGGGAGCAGGGGGCCGCGGGTTCAAATCCCGCCAGCCCGACCATTGAAGCTGCACGCCGAATCGACGTTAGCCCATGTCATGGATGCTCCATGGCGTGGGTTTTCTCGAGCCCGGCGCCAGGCGGCGCCTGTGGCCAGGGTCATCGACCATGCCCCGGTCGTGCTTTCACTGCGCCGGGGGCGGTGCCCTAAGATGACACGGATTGACGCCGCACAAGGCGTCCACCGCGCAGCCGGTGCCACCTGTACCCCAGTTTCGGAGTAGACACTCGTGAAGAGCACTGTCGAGAACCTTGACCCCACGCGCATCAAGCTGACCGTGGAGGTCCCCTACGAGGAGCTCAAGCCCAGCCTCGACGCCGCCTACAAGGAGATCGGCTCCCAGATCCAGGTGCCCGGCTTCCGTCGCGGCCACGTCCCCGCCCGGGTCATTGACCAGCGGGTGGGGCGCGCCTCCGTCATCCAGGAGGCCGTCAACAACGCCCTGCCCGATATCTACCGCGACGCCATGACCCGGGCCGAGCGCGTCCCCATGCTTCAGCCCGAACTCGAGATCACCGAGCTGCCCAATGTCTCCGGCCCCCAGGGCGGCCAACTCGTCTTCACTGCCGAGGCCACCGTCCGCCCGGTCTTCGATCTGCCCGCGCTGGCCGACGCCGAGATCACGGTCGACACCATCGAGGTCGCCGACGAGGATGTGGACGCCGAGCTCGACTCCCTGCGCGCCCGCTTCGGCTTCCTGCGATCCGTGGCCCGCGAGGCCCGGACCGGCGACTTCGTCACCATTGACCTCAAGGCCGTCATCGACGGGGAGGAGGTCGACTCCGTGGCCGGTGTCTCCTACGAGATCGGCAAGGGCAACATGCTCCCGGGTCTGGACGACGCCCTGAGCGGACTCAAGGCCGAGGAGTCCACCACCTTCACCACCGAGCTGGCCGGGGGCGAGCACGCCGGCGAGCAGGCCGAGGTCACCGTCACCGCCACCGCCGTCAAGGAGCGGGAGCTGCCCGAGGCTGACGACGAGTTCGCCCAGATGGCCTCCGAGTTCGATTCGGTTGACGAACTGCGCGATGACCTCAAGGGACAGGTCGCCAGCCGCAAGGCCGGCGACCAGGCCGTCGCCGCCCGTGACGCCCTCCTGGAATGGCTGCACGCCGAGGTCTCCTTCGATGTCCCCGCGGCAGTCGTTGACGTCGAGGTCAAGCAGCACCTCACCGCTGAGGGCAAGGAGGAGGACGACGCCCACGGTGAGGAGATCCGTGAGAAGGTCGTCGGTTCTGTGCGCGAGCAGATCCTCCTGGATGCTCTGGCTGAGGCCCTCCAGGTCGAGGTCACCCAGGATGAGGTCTTCCAGTTCCTCGTCCAGACCGCCCAGCAGTACGGCATGGAGCCGGCCGAGTTCATGCAGGGCGCCCAGAAGGCCGGCCAGATCCCGGCCTTCGTCTCCGAGATCGCCCGCAATAAGTCCCTGGCCCTGGCCCTGCGCCAGGTCAGTGTCAAGGACTCCGCCGGCCAGGCCGTCGACCTCACCGAGTTCATTGGCTCAGATGAGCTCGACGCCCAGAACCTCGTCACCGAGGTTGAGCATGTCGCCGACCCGACTGACGCCGAGGACTCCGCCTTCTCGCCATCCTCCGCCTCCTCGGCCTCTGCTGACTCGGCGCAGTGAGAGCGGTGAGATAACCCTCTTCAGCACCGACCCGCACGGGCCCCGCACCGGTTTACCGGTGCGGGGCCCCGTTTTGTCGCGCCCTCATCTCGTGGTCTTGTGCACGGCGCCGCCCCGCCCTAGTATGTGACTGACCAGTCATATGACTGAGCAGTCACATGGAGGCGGCAATGCCCAAACAGACGTTCTTCAACCTCTCCGGGCGCAAGCGCACTCGGCTCATGGACGCCCTCAAAGCCGAGTTCGCCGCCCACCCCTACTCGCGGGCCTCCGTCGAGCGCGTCACGGTCGCTGCGGGAGTCTCCAAGGGGAGCTTCTACCAGTACTTCGAGGACAAGCAGGACGCCTACACCTACCTGGTCACTGAGCTCATGAGCAGCCGCATTGACGTGGTCGGCGCCCCAGTGCCCCAGGAGTCCTTCCGCGACGTGCTCCTGGCTCAGATCGGGGCTTCTCGCGACTTCCAGGCGCGCGACCCCCTGGGGTGGGCGGTACTTTCCCGCTCCTACGCCGAGGACGCCTCCATGGCGCTCGCCTCCCGGGCGCCCCTGGCCGACGAGGTCCGCGCCTGGGCCGTCGTCGCCATTACCGCCGGACAGGCCGAGGGCTCCCTGCGCGACGACGTCGACCCCCGCACCGCCGCGTGGCTGGTCGAGCGCGCGCTCATGGGCCTGCCGGAGCACCTCATGTCCCGCTTCCCAATCGACGTCGCCGCCGCGGCGTCCCGGGGCAGCGCCATGAATCGACCGGAGATAGCGCAAGTCGCTCGGGAGGTGGTCGACATGCTTGTCGCTGCCCTGGCCCCGAGGCGGCCATGAGCGCGCCGGCGCTGCGCCTGCGCGCACTGGGGTTCACCTACCAGGGGGCCGCCGCCCCCGCCCTTGACCGCGTCAGTCTGGAGCTTCCCACTGGCGGGGTTCTGGGCCTGCTCGGGCCCAGCGGCGCCGGAAAATCCACTCTTCAGCGCGTTCTCACCGGACTTCTACCGGGCTATCGAGGCTCCGCCCAGGTTCTGGGCGCAGAGGTGTCGGCGTGGGGGCGCGCGCTCTATGAGCGCATTGGGGTGAGCTTCGAGACCCCCATCTCCTTCGGGCGGCTCACCCTGCGGGAGAACCTCCGCTACTTCGCCGCCATGTACACCCGCCCCACCCGCGATCCCGACGAACTGCTGGAGGCCGTAGGACTCGAGGACGACGCAGACACCCTCGGAGCCCATATGAGCAAGGGCATGGGGGTGCGCCTCAACCTCGCCAGGGCCCTGCTGTCCGACCCCGAGCTCCTCTTCCTCGACGAGCCCACCTCCGGGCTCGATCCGGCCCGGGTTGCCCAGGTCGAGGCGATTATTGGACACCAGCGCCGGCGTGGCCGAAGCGTCGTGGTGACGACCCACGACATGGTCCTGGCCCAGCGGGCCTGCGACCGCATTGGCTTCATCGTCGACGGGCGCCTGCTGGAGACCGGTGAGCCCGACGCCATGCGGCGCCGCCATGGCGCCCCGGAAGTCTTAGTGACCTGGGAGGGCGGTGGCGCCCGCTTCCCCCTGGACGGACTCGCCGACGACGAGGATTTCCGCACCGCGCTGCGCACCCACCGGATCCAGTCCATCCACAGCCAGGAGGCCGACCTGGCCGCCGTATTCCTGGCCGTCACTGGTCGGAGCCTGCAATGATCCCCGCCCTCAGGCGCACGGGCGCCACCCTGCGGCTCAACATAGGGCGCCAGGCCAGGGGAGGGTTTTGGCTGGTCGCCCTGGCAGTGGGGGTGCTCAACGCCGCACTCATTCGGGCCCTGCCCCAAGGACCGGGCCCGTGGTGGCCCGTCATAATCCTGGCCGAATTGGCGGTGACCGGTTATTACTTCGCCGCCGTCCAGGTCCTGCTCGAGCAGGCGGAAGGGACCCTGGCGGCGCGCGCGGTCACGCCCATACGGCCGGCGGAGTACCTGGTCGCCCTGGTTGTCTCCCTGGTGGGCCTGGCGCTGGCGGAATCCGTGGCGCTGGTGCTCATTGGGCACGCCGGCGGCGTGCAGTGGGCCGCGCTGGCCGCCGGCGTCACCTTCCTGTCGGGCCTCTACGTGCTCTACGGAGTCATTGCGGTGGCCGAATACGACTCCATAGGCGGTTTCCTGCTGCCATCGGGGGTGTGGACACTAGTGCTCATTGTCCCCGCCCTGCCGCTCCTGGGACTGCCGGGCGGGTGGTGGCTCTGGCTCCACCCGCTTCAGGGCGCCTTCACACTCATCCAACTCGGCTTCGGCCAGGCGCGCCCGCAGGCGGCCCTGCCCGCGACGCTGGCCGCAAGCGCCTGGCTCTGCGGAGTTCTGGTGCTGGCGCGCCACCGGCTCGCCGGCATTGCGGCCGGGTCTCGAGGACGCTCATGGCATCGCCCGTGATCGTGGCTCTGGTCGACGCTGACCGTCGCCGACTCTCGCGCGACGGCCTCCTTGCGTGGATGTCAGCACTTCCGCTGGTCATGGCGGCCGCCGCCCGGACCGGCCTGCCGCAGTTGGCCGCAGCGCTGGGACGACGCGGCATCGACATCGGGCCCTGGCTCCCACGGGTGCAGGCCCTGGCCTTCGCCGTCGTCGTCCCACTCATGATCGGCGTGGTCGTGGGCTTTATGCTCCTGGAGGAGAAGCAGGACCGGGTATGGCAGGCCCTGGCGGTCACTCGGGTGTCTTTGCGGCGCTACCTGGCGTGGCGGGCGGTGACCTGCCTTGGAGTGGCGGTGGTGGTGACCCTGGCCGGCCTCCTTGTCGGCGGGCCCACCGGACTGACCGCGGCGCAGAAGGCCTGCCTGGCCCTGGGGGCAGCGCCCCTGGCGGGAATGGCGGCCTTGGCGCTGGCCGCGTGGACGCGCAACACCATCGAAGGATTCGCGGTGGTCAAACTGGCTTTCGCGATCCTGGTCCTGCCCGTTGCCGCGCCTGTGATGGGATCCCCCTGGCGGGAACTGCTCGCCCTTCTGCCCAGCTGGTGGGTCCTCCGGGCAGCGGAGGCCATGCAGGCGGGTGAGGGCTGGCAGCTGCTCGTCATCGGCGCCATGAGCGTCAACCTGGTGCTCATGGGGGCGGCGGCAGCCACCGCGGTGCGAGTCGGGGCACCAATCGGCGCCACTGCTTAGAACAGGCTCCAGCCCCCGGGCTCCTGGGGCGACCGGGTCCCGCCGCGCGGGGGCATGGTGACTGGGTCGCCCCTGCCCCCGGGCGCCTGGGGCGGCCGGGTCCCGGCGCGGGATCACCGGCCGCCCGACTCCCCTCCCGGCGCCCCCGGGAGAGGGTGACAACCCCGATGAATCTTAATGAATGCGGGGGCGGGTCGGGCCCTCAGCCCTGGCCGACCTCCACCAGGACCAGCTGCATGCGGCAGGCGGTGACGGCCTTCAGGGCGTGGCGCGCACCAGGAGCGAGGTAGATGACGTCGCCGGCCTTCATGCGCTCGGTGCGCTGACCGACGGAGAAGTCCATCTCACCCTCCAGAAGGGTGACGACCACGGCCTTGGTCGAGGCGTGCTCGGTGAGGAGCTGACCGGCGTCAAAGGTGAAGACGACGGTGCGCAGCACCTCGTTGTTGACCACGACGCGGGAGGTGGTGGCCTCCTCGCTCACCGGCAGGGCCTCGTTCAGGCCCAGACGGAAGAGGGACTCGGTGACAGGTGTCGTAGTCATGAGTGATTCCTTTCGATGGCGTACTCGTGTTTCATATGTGTTACAGATTGTCAGGTGTGTTCCGGGACTGACTCTATCGCCAGGGGCGGGCCAGTCGACGCCGCAGCGGTCCCAGGACGCACAGCTCCAGGACAAGTGTGAGCGCCGCCATGACCACGGACAGGGCGAACACGTCGTCGGTGTCCAGGTTGGTGCGCGCCCGCTGGACCATGGCGCCCAGGCCCGTTGTCGTGCTCAGCAGCTCGGACATGACGGTGACCCGCACGCTCTGGCCCACGGCCACTGTCAGGGCCGAGAGCACCGGCGGGGCGACGGCGGGGAGGATGACTCTGCGAACGGTCCACGCCCGCCCCCTGGCGAACACCCGCGCCATCTCCAGCAGGTCGGCGTCCACGCCGGCCACGGCGTCGCGCACGGTGGTGGTCAGCAGCGGCAGGGTCACCAGTGCCACGACCAGGACCACGACCCCGGCGGTGGGACCGAGCCAGATCATGCCGACCACCACGACGACGATCGGCGGTACGGACAGGAGCACCTGCATCCAGGAGTCCAGCAGCTCGCGCAGCCACACCCAGGTGCCCATGGCCCAGCCCAGTGGTATCCCCACCAGGCACGACAGCCCCAGCCCGGTGGCGCCGCGCCCTGCGGTCAGCACAAGGGCGTCGCCCAGGCGCCCCCGGTCGACGAGGTCGACCAGCGCCTCCCAGGTGGCCCGGGGGCCGGGCAGGACGTAGGCGGGCTGGGAGCGGGCCACCAGGTGCCAGATGAGGACCGCCAGGAGGATGCCGGCCCACCACAATACGGCCGAGCGCAGCCGCTCGGTACGGGACCGCGGCTCGTGCATTAGCGCGGGTCGGCGAGGTAGAAGTCGTTCGCCGGCAGGGAGCCTCCAATAATGTCGGAGTTGAGGGTGGACAGCCTGGTGTAGTAGTCCTCCAGTTCGTCCTGGGCCGTGGCGGCGGGGACTATCTCGAGCTGGAGGCGCGGGATGACCTCCTTGACCACCGGCACCGGTACGTCGTTGGCCTCCGAGATCGCCTGCACCGTCGCATCGGGCACGGCGTTCACGTCGGCCACGGCGGCCTCCAGCTCGTTCAGGACGGCGCCCACGAGCTCGGGGTGGGAGTCGGTGAGCGTCTGCGGCATGACCAGGCCCGCCATGGGGAAGCGGGCCTTGCCGCCGGTGACCTCGGCCCACAGCTCCTGAAGGTTGACCGTGCGCTCCAGGGTGCTGCCCTGCTGCTCGGCCTTGGCCAGGCAGGCGCTCGCGGCGTGCTCGGGCAGCACGGCGTACTCGACCTCCCCGGTCAGCATGGCGTTGAGCGCCTCCTGGCCCTCGGTGTAGGACCTGATGCTCAGGTCGGTGTCGGCGTTCCAGCCCTTCTGCCCGATCAGGTACCGGAAGATCAGGTCAGGCGTGTTGTTCGGCATGGGTACGCCCACGGTCGCGCCGCGCAGCGCCTCCAGGCCCTGGGCGGAGGAGTCGGCGGGGCCGACGATGTAGAGCATGCCCCACACCTGTATGGCGATCAGGCGCAGTGGCACGCCCTTGGTGAACAGGTTCGCCGCCGCGTAGGAGGGGGTCGCCGCCAGGTCCGTCTCGCCGTTGACGAGCAGGGACTTGAGTACGTCGGCGCTGGCCCAGGTGTCCTTCTTGACCTGCCCTACGAGGGCGTCGAGGTTGCCGTAGGTGCCGAAGGAGGTCATGGGGGCGGCGTAGGCCAGGGTGGTGGGGGTGTGCACGCGCAGGACGTCGAGGACCGTGGCCCCCGACCCCGAGGGCTGCGAGGTGTTGGCGGAGTCGGACGAGCAGGCGCTCAGGGCCCCCGGTGCCAGGAGGCCGAGCCCGGCCAGAGTCAGGAGGGAACGGCGCTTCATGGTGTGATTCCTTTCGCGGAGTTCGTACAGGTGGTGCGGTGGTGGCTGAGGCCCTGGGCGGCCGGGACCGCGGGAATGCGATCAGGTGTCCAAGCGCCAGGTACCGGGCGGGCCGTCCAGGTGCAGGTGGAGGTGGGAGACCTCCTCCGCCTCCTGCGGATCGTGCGTGACCCACACGGTCACCACGTCCTGGTCGGCCAGGAGCGCCATGAGGTCGGCCCTCAGGGAGGCGGCCAGGGGCCTGTCCAGGGCGGAGAAGGGCTCGTCGACCAGCAGCAGGGCGGGTGAGGCGGCCAGCGCCCGGGCGATGGCCACCCTCTGGCGCATGCCGCCGGACAGGCGGGCCGGGGGCAGGTGGCCCGCCGAGGCCAGGCCCACCCGCTCCAGCCACTGCACGGCCACCAGGTCCGGGGCGGGGCCGTCCGCAATGAGGGAGATATTGCGATGCGCGGAGTACCAGGGCAGCAGGCGGGGCTCCTGGAACACCTGGGACAGCCGGCCCGAAGGGCGCCTGATGCTGCCGGCGTCGGTGGGCGACAGGCCGGAGACGGCGCGCAGGAGAGTGGTCTTGCCCGCGCCCGAGGGGCCGGTGACGGCCAGGGTCTGGCCGGGACGGACGGTGAGGGACAGGTCCGTCACCAGGGTCAGGCCCCGGCGCACCATGGTGACGTGGTCGAGAACCAGGTCAGCGGTTGTGGAGGTCGTGGCGGTCATGCCGTAGACGGCCTCCGGGCCACTATGCCCACGGCGCTGAGCAGCTCGCCTTGCAGCGCAAAGGCTTGGCGCATGGCCCGTATCCGGTCGCGGGCCCCGGGGGTGCGACGCGCGTTGCGCCAGAAGCGGGCGGCACCGAGCAGGCCCTCGTCCTGGATGAGGCGACCCGGTTCGAGCAGGTGCATGGGGGCGGTGCCGGTCCACTCCACGACCAGCCCGGCGTTGGTGAGCAGCTCCTTCCAGGCCTCCAGCGGCAGCGGGCGGGCGCCGACCCGGATGGTGCGGGAGAGCTCCTTGCGGGTTGCCTCGAGCTGCGCGGGGGAGCGGTCCCCGCGCAGAGCCAGCTCGTGGATGGCGTAGCGGCCCTCCGGTGCCAGGAGGCGCACGGCCTCGGCGACTATCTCGCGCTTGTGCTGGTCGGACTGGATGGTGAGCATGGCCTCACCTACCACCAGGTCGGCGCTGGCAGCGGGCAGGCCCGTGGCGGCGGCGTCGGCCACCACGTACTCGGCCCCGGGGTGCCGCGCCAGGACGGCGGCCACCTGCTCGCGGCCCTGTCCTGCCGGGTGCAGAGGCGCGGGTCCCGGGGCGGGGCCGGTGACCCGGGACGGGTCTTGTATGGCATCCATGTCATTTGATCCTGTTTTCTTCGGTATAAATTGGTGAGGTTAGACTATCCTCTTCCGGTCCCGTAGCGCCAGGGGTCGACCCGCCCCGGTCGGAGCGGCGCCCCTCCTCGACCCCTCGCCCGCCCGTCGCCCGCCCCCGGTTGTGCCCGGTCCCCGCCGCTCGCGCAAAGGGTCCCTGTTGGTGACGCTAACCTGCGCCGTGGGCGAAAAGCCCAGGACGGTGGGCATGGGCCCGCCTGGCCCCGCGTTAGCGTTGGCACGACCAACACGAGAGGACTGACGTGAGCGAGCTCTACACGCCTGCGCCGGCTGTGCCCCAGGCTACTGACGGCCCCAGCGCCAGCCTCGGGCTGACCGATTCCATCTACAACCGCCTCCTGAAGGAGCGGATTATCTGGCTCGGCTCCGAGGTGCGCGATGACAATGCCAACGCTATTTGCGCGCAGATGCTGCTGCTGGCCGCCGAGGACCCCGACCGCGACATCTACCTGTACATCAATAGCCCTGGCGGCTCGGTGACTGCGGGCATGGCCATTTACGACACCATGCAATACGTCCAGCCCGACGTGGCCACCGTGGCCACGGGCCTGGCGGCCTCCATGGGCCAGCACCTGCTCAGCGCCGGAGCCAAGGGCAAGCGTTATCTC
This sequence comes from Actinomyces oricola, assembly GCF_004104015.1. GTDB lineage: Bacteria > Actinomycetota > Actinomycetes > Actinomycetales > Actinomycetaceae > Actinomyces > Actinomyces oricola. The sequence goes on from NZ_RYFV01000021.1 coordinate 15,753, forward strand.
ACCCCGCATGCGCGGGTGCTCATGCACCAGCCCTCCGGCGGCGCCGGCGGGTCGGCCACAGATATCCGTATCAATGCGGACCTCATTATTAAGATGAAGCAGGAGTTGGCGGAGATCACCGCCGCTAATACCGGCCACACGGTGGAGGAGATCATTGCCGACTCCGATCGAGACCACTGGTTCTCCGCCCAGGAGGCCCTGGAGTACGGCTTTGTCGACCACATTGTGCGCTCAAGCCGCGAGATCGGCCGGCAGAACGGGGAGAACTGAGACATGACCACCCGCCCCTACTTCGAGGCCGTCGCCCGCCAGATGCCGCAGTCGCGCTACGTGCTGCCCCAGTTCGAGGAGCGCACCGCCTACGGATTCAAGCGCCAGGACCCCTACGCCAAGCTCTTCGAGGACCGGATCGTCTTCATGGGCGTGCAGGTGGACGACGCTTCCGCCGACGACATTATGGCCCAGTTACTTGTTCTGGAGTCCCAGGACCCCGACGGGCTGATCACCATGTACATCAACAGCCCAGGTGGTTCCTTCACGGCCCTGACAGCCATCTACGACACCATGCAGTACATCAAGCCGCAGGTGCAGACCGTTTGCCTGGGGCAGGCGGCCTCCGCCGCCGCCGTGCTGCTGGCGGCGGGCAGCCCCGGCAAGCGCCTGGCGCTGCCCAATGCGCGGGTTCTCATTCATCAGCCCGCCATGGAGGGCATGCACGGTCAGGCCAGCGACATCGAGATTGTCGCCGATGAGATCGACCGCATGCGCGCCTGGCTGGAGGACACGCTGTCCTTCCACACCGGCCGCGACCGCGACCTGATCCACCGCGACCTGGAGCGCGACAAGATCCTCACCGCGCATCAGGCCCTGGAGTACGGCATCGTCGACCAGGTGCTCTCCTCGCGCAAGGCCGCGCCGTCGCCGCACTCGGCCTGACCCCGGCCGCTGTCCCAACGCCGCCCCGTGGTGCCCGACGCCATCCGCCCGCTGTTGCGCCGTCGGGCACCACTGCGGCCGCTCATATATGCTGTGAGTCCCAGGGGCGGCCTTCTCTAAGCATGTCCTCTCGTCAGGGCGCCAGTGATGGCGTCTTGTACACGGCATGATGATTACGAGCCGGACACACCATCATCTCTTGGCGCGATTGCGCCTTCGCGCCGTAGGCTGGGATCGCTGCGGGACGGCCCGCAGGCTCGCAAGGATTTGGGGGAAACCGGATGGCACGCAACGCTGAGAGTGTCGATCTGCTCAAGTGCTCCTTCTGCGGCAAGAGTCAGAAGCAGGTTAAGAAACTCATAGCCGGCCCAGGGGTCTACATCTGCGATGAGTGCATTGAGCTGTGCAATGAGATTGTCGACGAGGAGCTTGGCGATTCCGGTGCCGGTGTCCCCCTGGAGTTGCCCAAGCCGCGGGAGATCTATGAGTTCCTCAACCAGTACGTGATTGGCCAGGAGGGCGCTAAGCGCGCCATGAGCGTGGCCGTCTACAACCACTACAAGCGGGTTCAAGTCCGGGAGCGCTCCGTGGCCGAGGGGGAGGGGCTGGAGCTCGGTAAGTCCAACATCCTCCTGCTGGGGCCCACCGGCACCGGCAAGACCCATTTGGCGCGCACTCTGGCCAAGCTCCTCGACGTCCCCTTTGCGATCGTGGACGCCACCGCCCTGACTGAGGCCGGGTATGTGGGCGAGGATGTGGAGAATATTCTTCTTAAACTCATTCAGGCTGCCGATGGGGAAGTCAGTCGAGCAGAGAAGGGCATTATCTACATCGATGAGATTGACAAGATCGGCCGCAAGGCCGAAAACCCCTCGATCACCCGCGACGTCTCCGGCGAGGGCGTCCAGCAGGCCCTGCTGAAGATTATTGAGGGCACAGTCGCCTCGGTGCCGCCCGGCGGGGGGCGCAAGCACCCCCACCAGGAGTTCCTGGAGATCGACACCACCAATATCCTTTTCATCGCCGCCGGCGCCTTCGCCGGCATTGAGGAGATCGTGCGCCAGCGCCAGCGCAAGGAGGCGGGGGCCCAGCTTGTCGGATTCGGCGCGACCCTGGCCAAGGATGAAGCCAAAGACGTCTTCACCGCCCCCGTGCGCCCCGAGGACCTGCACAAGTTCGGCCTCATCCCCGAGTTCATCGGCCGCCTGCCGGTTATTGCCACCGTCCAGGACCTGGGAGTGCCCGAACTCGTGCGGGTCATGACCGAGCCCAAGAACGCCCTGGTCTCCCAATACCAGTATCTTTTCAGCCTCGACGGCGTGGAGCTGGAGCTCACTGACGCCGCCATTGAGGCCATTGCCTCCCTGGCCCTGGCGCGCAAGACCGGCGCCCGCGGGCTGACCAGCATTGTTGAGGAGGTCTTGGGCCAGTCCATGTTCGAGGTCCCCTCCATGCCGGAGGTCGGACGCGTCGTCGTCGACGCCGACGCCGTGCACGGCACCGGGCGGCCCCGCTACGAGGCGAGCTCCGGAGCGCTGCGCTCCGCCTCGAAGGTCGGCAATGACCGGAGTCGCAGCGCATGAGCGCACCCGAGGCCGTGGAGAAGAACATTCCGGGGGTGCCTCCCCAACTCGCCGAATACCGCGCCACCATTGACAACTTGGACGCCGCTCTCGTCCACCTGCTGGCCGAGCGCTTCCGTTGCACCCAACAGGTGGGGGTCCTCAAGGCCGAACTCAACCTCCCGCCCTCGGACCCGGCGCGTGAGGAGCGTCAGGTGGCGCGTCTGCGTTCCCTGGCTGAGGATTCTGGCCTCGACCCGGTCTTCGCCGAGAAGTTCTTCACCTTCATAGTCGCCGAGGTCATTCGCCACCACGAGGCCATACGCGAAGGACACGAACTCTGAGGGGTTGAGCCCCGCGCCGGGAGAGCCCTCGGCGCAGGCTGCGGCATGGGGCCGGCCCGGCGCCGCGAAGCGTCGGCCCGGTGCGGATCCAAGAACGCCCTGCCCGCCGCCGGGCCTCCGGGTACGGTTCCTCAGCCGGCCTTCGGCGTGGTGGGCGCCTTGGCGTAGAGCCTCTCAATCTCCTCGGCGTACCGGGCCGTCGCCTGGGCGCGGCGCACTTTCATGGTGGGGGTGAGCAGACCATTGGCCACCGTGAAGTCCCCGGGCAGAATGGTGAAAGTGCGAATGGACTCCGCCCGGGAGACCGCCTCATTGGCGCGGGCCACCGCTCGCTCCAGGGCGGCGCGCACGCGCGGGTCCTTCGTCGCCTCAACCGGGTCCATGTCCTCCAAGCCGTGGGAGGTCAACCACAGGGGCAGCATTTCGGCGTCCAGGGTTACCAGGGCCCCAATGCAGGGCCGGTTGTCGCCGACAACAAGCACCTGGGAGACCAGTGGGTGTCCGCGCAGGCGATCCTCCAGGACGGCGGGGGCCACGTTCTTGCCACCGGCGGTGACAATGATCTCCTTCTTGCGGCCGGTAATCCGCAAGAACCCGTGCTCGTCGAAGGAGCCAATGTCCCCGGTGCGCAGCCAGCCCCGCTCGCCCGGAGCGTCAGCGGCCCCGGGCACGAAGGCCTCTTCTGTGGCCTGCGGATTATTGTGATAGCCGGCGAATAGGCCAATGCCGCGAATAAGGATCTCCCCGTCGTCGGCCAGTCGCACCTGTGTGCCCGGCAATGGCCCGCCCACGGTGCCAATGCGCATGGAGGCCGGCAGGGTCACGGTGGCCGGCGCCGCGGTCTCGGTGAGCCCATAGCCCTCCAGGACTGTGACCCCCGCGCCCCGGTAGAAGTGCCCCAGGCGCTCTCCCAAGGGTCCACCGCCGCTAATGACGTGCGTGGCCCGGCCACCGATAATGGTGCGCAACTTGGCGAAGACGAGCCGGTCGAAGAGTTTGTGCTGGGCGCGCAGGGCCCGGCTCGGGCCGGCCGGCGTGTCCAGGGCGCGCGAGTAGGCGATAGCGGTCTTGGCGGCAATACGGAAGATCTTCTGCTTGGCGCCCGTAGCGCGGGCGTCGGCGGCGTTATAGATCTTCTCGAAGACGCGTGGAACCGCGATAACAAAGGTCGGGCGGAATGTCTCCAGGTCGGACACGAGGTTGCGGATATTGGGGGCGTGCCCCATGACGCCCCGCGGTGAGCACACAATCGCCACCTCAATGAACCGCCCCAGGACATGCGCCAAGGGCAGGAATAGGAGGGTGCGAACCTCGTCCTGGTCGAGGACCTCGGGCACATGGGCGACCGTGTTGACCGGCAGGTGCACCAGGTTGCCGTGCGTGAGCTCGGCTCCCTTGGGCCGACCAGTGGTGCCCGAGGTGTAAACAATGGTGGCCAGATCTGAACTGGTCAGGTGCGAAGTACGTAGGTCCAACTCCGTGTGATCCACTCCCTTGCCGCCGGCAATCAGCTCGGTGATCGCTTCTCGGGCGAGGTTGAGGACCTCAAGGTCCGCCAGCTCTGATGCGGTCTTCTTCAGGGCCAGGACCATGGTCTCCATGGCCTCGTCCTCCACGACCACGAGACGCACATCGGCGTCGCTGAGGATCCACTGGGCCTGCTCGGGCGACGAGGTCTCATAGATGGGGACGACAACGCAGCCCGCCTCCCAGATCGCAAAGTCCAGGAGCGTCCACTCAAAAGAGGTGTGCGCCATAATGCCGACGGAGTCCCCGGGCTTGAGCCCCCGGGCCACCAGGCCGGCAGCGACCTCGCGCACCTGGGCCCGGAAGGACTGCGCACTCATGTCCCGCCAGCGGCGCCCCAAGGAGGCCTTGCGGGCAATAAGGGTGCCGGTGGGATTGCGGTTGACGCGCTCGGCCAGCGCCCAGGGCGTGGTCATGCCGGCGTGGATGGGAACAAGGAGGTTGGTGGAGTACTCGCGGGCAGAAGTGGGGCCCAAGGGGGCGGCGTCGTGGGTCATACCTCGTATTCTCCTGATGAATGCAAATGGAGTCGCCGGAACACCTGGCGCCCCGGTGCCGGTGGCGCCGCGGGCCCCTACTCGGCCGGCCCCTTCTTAGTGGTGCGATAGATATCGGCGACCGCATCCGCGTGGACCTCCATCACCTTGCTGCGCTTGACCTTCATTGAGGGGGTGAGCAGGCCATTGGCCTCGGTGAAGTCGGTGGTCAGCACCCGGTAACTGCGAATGGATTCGGCCCGGGAGACCGCCCGGTTGGTACGTGCCACCGCCCGGTCCAGTGCGGCCAAGACCTGGGGGTTGGTGGAGGCCTCGACAACATCCATCTCCGGCAGGCCGTGGTTGTGCAGCCACTGGGGCAGCATCTCGCGATCCAAGGTGATCAGAGCGCCAATGAAGGGCTCCTTGTCCCCAACAACAACAACCTGGGAGACCAGCGGGTGTCCGCGCAGACGGTCCTCCAGAATGGAGGGGGCCACGTTCTTGCCGCCGGCGGTGACAATGATCTCCTTCTTACGGCCGGTAATGCGCACCCAACCATCGGCGTCAATGGTGCCAAGGTCCCCGGAGCGGAACCAGCCGTCCTCCGTGAAGGCCTCCGCCGTCGCCTCTGGATTATTGCGGTAGCCCTTGAAGACGCCCACGCCGCGGATCAAGATCTCGCCATCGTCGTCCACGCGCATCTCATTGCCGCACACCGGCGGGCCCACGGTGCCGATCTTGTTGTTAATGTCCAGGTTGACGCAGCTCGGCCCAATGGTCTCGGTCAGGCCGTAGCCCTCGAGGATGATCAGGCCCAGGCCGCGATAGAAGTGCCCCAGGCGCTCACCCAGGGGGCCGCCGCCGGAGATCGCGTACCTGGCGTTGGGGCCGAGCAGGTTGCGAATGGTGCGGTAGACGAGCGTGTCGGCGACCTTGTGCGCCGCCACCAGGGCAGGGGCGGGGCCGGCCGGCGTGTCCAGGGCCCGGGAGTACTCGATGGCGACCTTCGCCGCCCAGCGGAAGGTCTTGAGCTTGAAGCCCGAACCGGCCTTGGCGTCCGCGGCGTTATAGATCTTCTCCATAACGCGGGGGACGGCCAGGACGTAGGTCGGACCGAAGGTCTTGAGATCGGGCAGGAGGGTCTTGGCGTCGGGCGTGTGACCCAGGACCCCTTGGCCGGCGATGGCGAGCAGTTCCAGGAAACGGGCGTAGGAGTGGGCCAGCGGCAGGAAGAGCAGCAGGCGGGTGTTGGTGGAGAACAGCAGGTCGGGCAGCCAGCGCACGCCGTTCCAGGCCAGTCCGGCGGCGTTGGTGTGCGTTAACTCCACACCCTTGGGGCGCCCGGTGGTGCCCGAGGTGTAAATAATGGAGTAGGTGTCCTGGCCGCGCAGCGCCTTGGATCGCTCGTCGAGCACGTCCCGTGGAATCTCACTTCCGGCCTGCGTAATGGTGGTCAGCGCATCGCGGTCCAGGGAGAGGATCTGGACGGCAGGGGCCTGGGGGTTCGCGGCGGCGAGGGCTGCGGCTCCGGCGCGCACGACCTCAGCCAGGACTGAGGTCTCGGCAATGACCAGGCGCACATCGGCGTCGGAGAGAATCCACTCGATCTGTTCGGCGGAGTCCGTCTCGTAGATGGGAACCGAGACCAGGCCGGCGCGGGCGATGGCCATGTCCAAGAGCGTCCACTCGTAGCAGGTGCGCGCCATAATGGCCACGCTCGTACCCGGCTCCAGGCCCATGCCCACCAGGCCGGCGCCCACACGGGCGACCTCCTCACCGAAGGAGCGGGCTGAGATCTTCACCCAGGTGTTGCCCAGCGGGGACTTGCGCTCAATGATCGGCGCGTCGGGGCGCCGCTCAATGCGATCGGCGAGCAGCCACGGCACGGTCCAGGTCGGCGCGGGGACCTTGATGTAGGGGCTGGAGACAACGCCGTCGACCATGGTCGGCGGGCCTGCAATGGATGGTGTTCCCGTGGACATCACGGGGCGAGAGGCGGAGGAACGTGCAGTCACCCGGTCATTGTGTCAGGACCGGGGGTGCGCATCCGCCCATTAGACCGAATGAGAACTAGCTTCACACCTTGGAGGAAACCACAGCTGAGGGGGGAGTCGATCATAGAAAGCCACGACAGCGCCCGCTCGCCGGTCAGGCGTCGGGCGCTGCCGCACCGCATACGGGGTGGCCGCTCAGGTTCTCGCCGGCTTGGCGGGGGATTGACCGAGCTCGACGGCGGTGACCGTCGCCGGCGCCGCCTCGGCCCCGTCGCAGACGGCGACCTCCAGGGGGCCGGTAACTTTGGCGGCCTCGATCAGGTCCGCGCGCACGAGCGCGACGGCGGGCCCGACCTGAGGGGACACCGCTAGGGTGGCTGACAGGATGGGCGTCTTCTGGCTGGTCTTGGCCTCCGACTTCACCTTGCGCAAGGCCGCCAGGGCCAGTCCCGCGTGTGCGACCAACTCCGCGTCGGCGTCGCCCGCGGCCGCGCGCAACCACCCCGCCTGTGGCCAGGGGGCGCGGTGGACGCTCCCGGTGCGGTACCAGCTCCACACCTCCTCGGTGACAAAAGGCAGGAAGGGGGCGAACAGGCGCACAAAGGTGTCCACCGCGATTGCCAGTGCCGTGCGGGCGCTGCGCACGGCGGCCGGGTCGTGCGAGCCGTTGAGATTGTTGGCGCGGTCTTTGACCAGCTCGATGTAGTCGTCGCAGAAGGCCCAGAAGAAGGCCTCGGCGGCCTCTAGGGCGCGGGCGTGCTCAAAACCATCAAAGGCGGCAGTAGCGGTCTCCACGACGTCGGCCAGGGACGCCAGCACGGCCCGGTCGATCGGCTCGCTGACCTGCGAGGCGTCCAGGCTGGGCGCCGGGGCGGCCGCGCGGGTCTCCTCATCGGCATCCCAGGGGATACCCATGGACAGGGCGAACTTGGAGGCGTTGAGGATCTTAATGGCCAGGCGGCGGCCAATCTTGATCTGGGTCTCCTCGAAAGCGGCGTCCATGCCCAGGCGAGCCGAGGCCGCCCAGTAGCGCACCGCGTCGGAGCCGTACTGCTCCAGCAGGGCCATGGGGGTGACCACATTGCCCTTGGACTTGCTCATCTTCTTGCGGTCCGGGTCCAGGATCCACCCCGAGATGCCCGCATGCCGCCACGGCAGGGCGCCGAACTCCAGGTCTGCGCGCACCACGGTGGAGAACAGCCAGGTGCGGATAATGTCCTGGCCCTGGGGGCGCAGATCCATGGGATAGGTGGTGGCGAACAGGGCGTCGTCACCCAGCCAGCCGGTAGCGATCTCAGGGGTCAGGGAGGAGGTCGCCCAGGTGTCCATAATGTCGAGTTCGCCGACGAAGCCGCCGGGCGCCCCGCGCTGATCCTCAGTGAAACCGGGGGCCGGGTCTGAGGAGGGGTCGACCGGAAGAGCCGCCTCCTCGGGGACGATGACCGTCTCATAGTCCACCTGCCCGTCGGCTCCCACGCCGTACCACACGGGGAAGGGGACCCCGAAGAAGCGCTGACGGGAGATGAGCCAGTCGTTGTTCAGGCCCCGCACCCAGTTCTCGTAGCGCACGCGCATGAAGTCGGGGTGGAAGGCCAACTCGCGCCCGCGCTCGAGCAGCTCATCGGCCAAGTTCATCCCGGAGGCTGGGTTGACCCACTCCTTGCCGCCATTGCGGATGTACCACTGGCGTGAGGTCACGATCTCCAGGGGCTTGTCCCCCTTCTCGAAGAAGTTCGTCTGGCGCACGGTCTTGACCGGCTCCCCGCGCATCTCCCCACTGGCGGCCAGCTCGGCCACGAGGACCTTGCGGGCCGAGAAAGTGGTTTTGCCGGCCATCTCGCCGTAGACCCGGCGGCCCTCGCTGCTGGTGATCCACTCGGGGACCTCGGTCTCAATGCGCCCGTCCTTGCGCAGGATGGCGCGCAAGGGCAGGCCCAAATCCCGCCACCAGTCAATGTCCGTGGTGTCGCCGAAGGTGCAGCACATGGCAATGCCGGCGCCCTTGTCCATCTCCGCCGAGGGGTGGGCCAGGACCGGGACCTCCACGCCGAAGACGGGGGAGGCCACCGTGGCGCCGAACAGGGGCTGGTAGCGCTTGTCATCGGGGTGGGCCACCAGGGCCACGCAGGCGGCCAACAGCTCGGGGCGCGTGGTCTCCACGCACACGTCCACGCCGTTCTCAAGCGGTGCCCCCGCAGCCTCGGCGGCGGCCGCGGCCCCGGCGTCAGTAACATGGAAGGCCAGGCGGTGGTAGAAACCGGGGTACTCGCGCGACTCCAGCTCCGCCTGAGCGACAGCGGTGCCGAAGGTCACATCCCACAGGCCCGGGGCGGCCGCCTGGTAGGCCTCCCCGCGGGCGAGATTGCGCAGGAAAGCGGCCTGAGCCACTTTGCGGGCCCGCTCTCCAATGGTCTGGTAGGTGTGCGACCAGTCCACGCTCAGCCCCAGGCGGCGCCACAGCGCCTCGAAGAGCTTCTCGTCCTCCAGCGTCAAGCGTTCGCACAACTCCACGAAGTTGCGTCGGGAGATCGGCACCTGATCCCTGGCCTTCACGGACTTGCCCTCCCCGCCTTCGTGCGGCGGGGTGAAGTTCGGGTCATAGGGCAGGGAGGGGTCGCAGCGCACCCCGAAGTAGTTCTGGACGCGACGCTCGGTGGGCAGGCCATTGTCATCCCAACCCATGGGGTAGAACACGGCCTTGCCGCGCATGCGCTGGTAACGGGCGACAGTATCGGTGTGCGTGTAGGAGAAGACGTGACCCACGTGCAGGGAGCCGGAGACCGTGGGCGGCGGGGTGTCGATGGAGAAGACCTCGGGGCGCTTCGCGGCGGCGTCGAAAGCGTAGATGTGCTGGTCCTCCCAGCGCTCGCCCCAGGCGGCCTCCAAGCCGTCGGCGCTCACCTTGGCCGGCACGCGCGGGCTGTGGAGCTCGGAGGGCAAGTGGCGGGGGGAGTGGTCGGTCTCAGACATGGTCCGAATTCTGTCATGGGCCGGTGGTGCCACTGCGGCACGGGTGGGTCTCGCCCTATGAGGTGGGCCACGGGGCTCCTCGCAGCCTGTGTTAGGTTAGGCGCGCCTAATTCAGTATTCGAACCTGGTTCGACTCGAGCTCGGGCGCCCCCAGCGAAAGGAATGAGCATGACCGGTACCAGCGCCGCAGGCGACCGCATCACCACTCCGCGCAACCTCATTAACGTCGGCGTCTTCACCGCGGTCTACTTCGTCGCCCTTTTCGCCACCGGCATGCTCGGAGCCATCCACCCGACCATGATCTTCATAGGAGGGCTGCTCGGCTCCCTCATCAATGCCATGGTCTGCATGCTCTACGTGGCCAAGACGCGGGCCCTGGGCGCCTACACCCTCCTGGGGCTCATTATTGGCCTGCTCATGGTGGCCACCGGTCACGCCTGGGTCACCCCGATCCTCTCCACAGTCCTGGGCGCCCTGGCCGACATCATCACCCGCAGCGGAGGGTATGTAAGAACCTCGACGAACTGCTTGGGCTTCGCCGTGTTCTCCATGTGGGGCATTGGCCCGATGCTGCCGATCCTGTGGGCCTCGGACGAGTACTTCGCGAAGACGGCCTCCTCCATGGGGCAGGACTATGCGGACAAGTTCCAGGCGCTCGTCTCGCCACCGGTCATCGGGGGCTGGCTGGTCCTCAGCCTCCTGGTCGCCTACGCCTGCGCACTGCTGGGCATGAAGGTCCTCCACAGGCACTTCGAGCGCGCCGGCGTCGCCTGAGCCCGTGTCCGCCATCGCCCCGGCGTCCTTGGACGCCTCCTCGACCGTGCGGATTGCCGCCGACCCGCGCAGCAAGTTCCTCCTCCTGTTGGTGGCCAACGTGATACTCATGACGTCAGGGTCCGGCCACGTCGTGTGGCTCGTACTCGTGGTTGCGGCGATCCTCGCCGCGGTCGACCTGCGTGCGCGCCTGGCCGCGGGCCTGGTCGCGCTCAGTGTCCTGTTCTGGTTCGCCGCGGGGCTGCCGCGCCTGTGGCACCACGGGGCGGCCGTGGTGGTCGGCGTCGTCGCCTACTGGCTGCTGCGCTTCGGGCTGTCCATCGCCCTGGGCACCTGGTTCATCTCCTCGACTCGAGTCAGCGAGCTGACCGCCTCCGCCAGCGATATGAGGATGCCCCGCGTCCTCACCACCCCCCTAGCGGTCCTCTTCCGCTTCCTGCCGGTGGTCATTGACGAGACCAAGGGCGTTATGGAAGCCATGAGCCTGCGCGGCTACACCGGTTCCTACCTGTGGCGCCACCCCGTTGACGGCGTGGAGAAACTGGTGGTCCCGGTTCTCACCGCCTGCGCCCGGATCGCCGATGAACTCTCCGCGGCCGCCCTCATTCGGGGGCTGGGGGTCAGCGGGCGGCCAACACTCGTGGACAAGCCGCGCTTCCGGACGGCCGACGCCGCCCTGCTCGGCCTGTCTCTCATACTCCTGGTCTACCGGTACTGGGGGGCGAAGCCATGACCATCAGCGTTAAGGGGGTTTCCTACACCTACCCCACTGGTGCCAAGGTGCTCGACGACATCGACCTGGCCCCCGCCGAGGGCTCCCTGACCCTGGTGTGCGGGGCCAGTGGCTCGGGCAAGTCCACGTTGGTGCGTCTCATGAATGGTCTCATCCCGCACTTCCACCACGGTGAGCGGGACGGAGAGGTCACCGTGGAGGGTCGTGAGGTCGCCGGGACCCCCATTGAGGAGATGGGCAGGCTGACGGCCACCGTCTTCCAGAACCCCGCCTCCCAGTTCTTCACCACCACTGTGGCTGACGAACTCATCTTCGCGGGCCAGAACTATCAGGTCGAGGCCAAGGAGATCCGACGACGTCGAGCTCAGGCCGTCACTGAGCTCGGCATTGAAGACCTCCTGGGCCGTGATCTCAAGGGTCTGTCCGGAGGGCAGCTCCAGAAGGTGGCCTGCGCCCAGGCCCTGGCCCAGGCCACCCCCGTTGTTCTCCTGGACGAGCCCACCTCCAACCTCGATCCCGAGGCCATTGAGGATGTTCGTGCCGCAATCCAGCGCCTTAAGGAGCTTGGGCGCACCATTGTCGTGGCCGAGCACCGTGTTTATTTCCTTCAAGGCCTGGTTGACGAGGTCGTTCTTATGAGCAAGGGGCGGATTGTCGGGCGTATGGACGGGGCCTCCTTCTACGCCATGGGTGAGGAGGAGCGTCGCGCCCTGGGCTTGCGCACCTTGGAGCGCCCTGAGCTGGACCTGCCAGTCAGGGTGATCCCCGCTCGGCGCGGCGCGGAGGAGCCCGCCGGGAACAGTGGCGGGCGAGTGCCGTCATGGGCGGGCCGAGCGCAATGCGTAACGTACCCCGCGTACTCCGCCCAGCGCGGCGGGGAGGGGCCCGCCGGGGGCAAAGGGGGGCGGGAGGCGATGGCGTCGAGCGCCGGCGCCTCCCCGGGGCCGAGGTCGAGCACCCTCACGGACGACCGCTCGTCGCGCCCCGAAGGGGCCGGCGCCCCCAGCGGCGCTCTCCTCATTGAGAACCTCGTCGTCGAAGGCGGCGGTCGCCGGATCTTGGATATTGACTCCCTGTCCTTCACCGCCGGCGCCATTACCGGCGTGGTGGGGGCCAATGGCATTGGCAAGACCACCCTCGCCCGCGCCGTCTGCCGCCTGCAACGGGCCCGGCGCGGGGTGCGCATCACCCTTGACAACAAGCCCTTGCGCCGGGGTCAGGCCTTCTTAGTCATGCAGGACGTCCACCGCCAGCTCTTCGCCGAGTCCGTGAGCGACGAGGCCAGCGCCCCTCAGCTGGGCCGCCTCGACCTGGCCGCTCTCGCCGACCGCCACCCCCTCTCACTGAGCGGCGGGCAAAAGCAGAGGCTCGTCATAGCCACCGCCATGGATCAAGACGCCCGCGTCCTCATCCTCGATGAGCCCACCTCTGGCGTCGACAGACATCACCTGGACTCCATTGCCGCTGAGCTGCGCGCACTGGCGGACGAGGGGCGTGTGGTGATCGTCATCAGTCATGACATGGAGTTCCTCAATGAGTGCGCAGACAGTATGGTTGCCCTCATCTGATCCGATGATGATAATCATTCCTATTTAAGGATGGAGGTGAAGTGATAAGCCACCGCGAACCCCGGCGCCACTGCCGCATTGCCCACCCCAGATAAAGGACGAACCATGACTCAGTCCAACCCCGCGACCACAGATCCCCGCCCCATCCACTCCTCGGCCCGCCAGGGCCAGGCCGACTCGGTGCTGGGCACCCGCAACCTCATGACCGTTGCCGCGCTGAGCGTTGTCGGCATGATCATCCTGCTGCCCCTGAACTACCTCGCCCCGGCCACCGGGGTGACCAGCACCGGAGCGGTGTTCGCCGGCGTGGCCATTATGGGCCTGTGGGTCATCCCCTACCTGCTGCCCGCCACCGTTGTGCGCCGCCCCGGCGCCGTCATCATCGCCGCGCTCATTATGGGCATTATCAGCGTATTCACCACCCCCTCCGGCCCCGGCGCCCTTGTGGGGAACCTCCTGGGCGGTGCCTTCATAGAGGTGCCGTTGGCCCTCATGCTGTACCGCAAGTGGACCTGGTGGTCCTTCCTCATCTCGGCGGCCGTCTTCGGCCTGATCAACGGGACGATGTACATCATGCTGCTCAAAGAGGCCGTCGGGCTATCCGTCTCCCTGCCCCTGGTCGTCGTCTCCATTATCTCGGCCCTGGTCGGCGGCGCTATCACCATTGGGCTGACCCGTCTGCTCAACAACGCCGGCGTCGGCATCGACAACCGTGCCTGAGCAGATGGTGGCCGCCATCACCGCCGAATCCCCCGGGGGCGCCCCGGCCCCCGGCGGCGCCCAGGACGGCCTCGTCGTCACGGTCAAGGACCTGTCCGTCCACTACCTCGGGCGTCGCGGTTGGGTTCTGGACTCCGTGGATCTGACCCACCTGCGCGGCCGCGTCACCGCCGTCATCGGCCCCTCCGGCTGCGGCAAGACCACCCTTGTGCGCACCTTGTGCGGCCTCGTCCCCCACTGCCTGCCCTCCCGGTACGCCGGCAGCGCCTGCCTGTCGGGAACCGAGATCGCCGACGCCACCGTGCGCTTCCTGGCCGAGCGGGTGGGCTACGTCGGGCAGAACCCCGACGCCGCCGTCGTCACCCGCACCGTCCACGACGACGTCGCCTTCCCCCTGGCCAACCTGTGCCTGGGGCGCGAGGAGATCGAGGCGCGCGTCATTGACTCCCTGTTCCGCGTGGGCCTTCTGGAGCGGATCTGGGAGGACCCCTGGACCCTGTCCGGGGGGCAGCGCCAGCGCCTGGCCGCGGCCGCCGCCCTGGCCATGCGCCCGGGCCTTCTCATCCTGGACGAACCCACCTCCACCATTGACACCACCGGCCGGGCCGAGTTCTACGGGCTTATCGCCCAGCTCGTCTCCACCGGCACCGGTGTGATCGTCATCGACCACGACCTTGATCCGATTCTGCCCCTGGTCGACCAGGTTCTGGCCCTGGACGCCTCCGGGCGCACCATAGCCACCGGCAGCCCCCGCGATGTTTTCATGACCCACCGCTGTGAGCTCATCTCGGCCGGAGTATGGATGCCCCGGGCTTTGCGCAGCGCCCCTACGGGCCCCGGGAGCCCGCTGACCTGCGCCGAGGCGGGCATCACCGTCCCCGCGCTGTCGGACCTGTGCGCCCCGGGAGCCGTCCGGTGCCTGCGGCGCGGGGAGGCCGGCTGGCAGCAGGTCGAGTCCATTGATACTGCTGATACCGCCGATACTGCTGATACCGCCGATACCGCCGCCCACCCGCCCCCCGGAGAGCCGGCCCCTGTCGACCTGGTGGACCTGGAGGTCCCCGGCCGCTGCCCGCCCGTGACCATGCGCCTGGGGGGAGGAGAACTCCTCGCCCTCGTCGGACCCAACGGCGCGGGCAAGTCCTCTCTGCTGTCGGCTCTCGGCGGCCTCATCGACTCCACGGCCACGCGCGCCACAGTCTGCGGCAGGCCCATTAAACGCGGACGCCACCGCGTTGGCTACGTCTTCCAGAACCCCGAGCACCAGTTCGTCACCACCACGGTGCGCCGCGAGTTGGCCGTCGGGGGCGCCACCCCCGAGCGGGTCGAGGAGCTTCTGACCCAGTTCCACCTCACCGAGCACGCCGACCACCACCCCTTGACCCTCTCCGGCGGGCAAGCCCGGCGCCTGTCGGTGGCCACCATGGTCAGTGAGGAGCGACAGGTCATTGTCCTAGACGAGCCCACCTACGGGCAGGACTGGGACAACACCTGTGAACTCATGGCCTTCATTGAGGAGCTCAGGGGGCAGGGCCGCACCATTATTGTGGCCACTCACGACCTGGAACTGGCGCTGGACCACTGCACCCACGTCCTGGCCCTGCCCGCGCCCGAGGCTCCTGGCGCCACCCCCGTCTCGGGCACCACCAGTGGCGGCAGCACCGCCCCCAGCGTCAATAGCCCCCGACCTCGGTCCCAGGGCCATGGGGCCCCGGAGGGCGGACTCATGCCGCCCCCGCGCCCTCGGCAGCGCCCCGGCCTGTTGACGGGCCTGAATCCCCTGACCCTTTTCGGCGCCCTCATTCCCGCCATGGTCATGATCTTCGCCCTCAAGGAGCCCAGTCTCAACGTGACCGTCCTGGCCTCGGCCAGTCTTCTCATGGTCGCCGCCCGGGCCCCCCGCAGACGCACCATTGCCTCGGTAGCAGGCGTGTGGGCCATAACCGGGCTCCTAGCCTGGGTGTTCTCCGGCCGCTCCTCCCTGGGAGAGGCTTCCAAGGTCTACGACCTCGGCACGGCCGCCGCCGGCGCCACCGGCATTGGCGCCCTGGTCGCCCTGGTGCTCCTCTCCGGCATCTCCACCGATCCCGAGGCCCTTATCCGCACCCTGACCAGCACCTTCCGCATGCCGTACCGCATTGGATCGGCGGGAACGGCCGCCATCGCCTTCACCACCCGCTTCCGGCAAGATTTCGCCACCCTGCGCACCGCCCGCGCCCTGCGCGGCATTGGGAAGCGCTGGGGCCCGCTCGCCCCGCTGGTGCGCTGGGCGGGCTCGTTGGTGCCCCTCATGATTCTGGCGGTCCAGCACGCAGAACGGGTCGCCCTGTCCATGGACTCACGCGCCTTCGGGGCCTATCCGCAGCGCACCGAGCTTGCGGACACCCCATGGCGCCGACGTGATTGGGCCGTCATGGCCTGCACCTGGGCGGCAACCGCCTGCACCTGGGCCTGGCTCCTATAGGCCGGACCCCGTCCCACACCCCGGCGCGCCCGCCGCGCAACCGACCCCACAGGAGGGGGACCTCAATGAAAGTGACCATAAGCGATCTCATAAGGCCCGCGCGCGGATCCATGATCCTCTCCGGCATCCTCACCGCCATCGGGGCGGTCCTGTCAATCGTGCCCTTCGTGGCGCTGCGGAACATGGCCGCCATCTGGTTGGACGAGTCCGACGCCCAGGGATGGGCCGCCGACCCCCGGGCGTGGGCGGTAATCGCCGTCCTGGCCCTCTTCGCCGCCCAGTTCCTGTACCTGCTGGGCCTGGGTCTTACTCACCTGGCTGAGGCCAAACTGCGTCACTACTTGCGCGGCCGGGTGGTGGACGCCCTGAGTCGCCTGCCGCTGGGCCGTGTTGCCGCCATCCCTCACGGCGCCATCCGCAAGATGGTTTGCGACGACACCTCCTCCATCCACACCCTCGTCGCCCACGTCCCCGGGGACGCCACCTCCGCCGTGGCCACGGCACTGGTCGGCATCGCCTACCTGCTGTGGACGGACTGGAGGCTGACCCTGGCGATCCTGGCCGTGTGGTGCGTGGTCTTCGCCGTCGTCGCCTCCGCAATGCGCACCTTCGGCGGTATTACTGAGCGCTTCGGCGCCGCACAGACCGCGCTCGCCGCCGCCACCGTTGAGATGCTCGAAGGCATTAAGGAGATCAAGAACTTCCAGGCCACCGACGCCTCCCGGACCCGTTTTAACGCCGCCCGGGAGCGCTTCTCCGCCATCTCCTACGAGTGGACGAGTCAATCCGGCAAGATGGTGAGCCTCATGGGGGCGCTGCTGCGCCCGGCCACCATCTTCGCCACGGTGGCGCCCCTGGCGGTCCTCTTCGTTTGGCAGGGCTGGACCCAACTCTCGGCCACCCTGCCCTTCTTCCTGGTCGCCCTCGGGCTGCCTGAGGGCTTTCTCACGCTCGTGAGCATGATGCAGCAGATGTACGAGTCCAAGATGGCCGCGCGCACCACCGCCGAACTGCTTTCCGAGGAGCCCATGCCCGAGGGGTCCTTCAATGAAGGGGAGGGCTCCGCCCCGGGGCTGGTCGAGGTCGACGACGTGACCTTCGCCTACGAGCCCGGCTCGCCGGTGCTCCATGGCGTGTCCTTCACCGCCCAACCCGGTACCGTCACCGCGCTCGTGGGGCCCTCCGGCGGGGGCAAGTCAACGCTCGCCCGCCTCATCGCCCGCTTCTACGACGTCGAATCCGGGGCGGTGCGGATCAGTGGCGTTGACGTGCGCGAGGCCGCTTTCCCCTGGCTGCTCTCCCGGGTGGCCATCGTCTTGCAGGACGTGGCCCTATCCCACGACTCGGTGCACGACAACATCGCCCTGGGACGCCCGGGCGCCACCCGCGCCCAGGTGGAGGACGCCGCCCGCGCCGCCTGCATCCATGAGCGCATTACCCGTCTGCCTCAGGGGTATGACACGGTTCTGGGAGAGGAGGGCGGCTTCCTGTCCGGCGGCGAACAACAGCGAGTGACCCTAGCGCGCGCCTACCTGCAGAACGCGCCCATTCTCATCCTCGATGAGGCGACCGCACAGGCCGATCCCGCTTCCGAGCGGGACATCCACCTGGCCCTGTCCCGCCTCGCGGCCGGGCGCACCGTCATTATCATTGCCCACCGCCTGTCGACTATTCGCGACGCGGACCAGATCCTCGTCGTCGACGACGGACGGATTATCGAGAGGGGCGCCCACCCCGAGCTCTTGGCCGCGCAGGGGCGCTACGCCTCCATGTGGCACAGCCAGGACCTGGGGCGGGTGAGCGCGGGCACCCGCACCGGCGAAGAAACCGGCGAAGAAACGGACCGCGCCATTATGGACGCTACCGGGGAAGGAAAATGACCATGTGGACTATGTTGATGCGCCTGGTCAACGCGCGCGAAATGCGGATAATCGTCGTTTGGTTCATTGTCTCCGCCGTCCTCCAGGGGCTCACCCTGGCCCTCATGATTCCCTTCCTGCGGGCCGTCTACGCCGAGTCGGAGTCGTTGGGGGCCTGGCTGGTGGCGGTCCTCGTGCTGGGAGCGATCACCCTGGTGGTCGACACCATCGCCATGTACCGCTCCTACCGGGTCAGCGTCTACGAGATCTGCGACATCATGATCGATCGCGTCGCCGAGCACGTCCTGACTCTGCCCCTGGGCTGGTTCAACGCCGAGCGGGAGGCGGCCGTGGTCAACGCGACCTCCAAGGAGGTCAACACCCTGTCGCACCTGGCTTCCATGGTCATCCCGAACCTGTGCAACGCCTTCATTGTGCCCCTGGTCATGCTGGGGGCCACCGCTTTTATTGAGTGGCCCCTGGCGCTCATTATGGCCATCGCCATTGGGCCGCTGGTCCTGATCTGGCGGAGCATGGGCGCGGCCACCACCCGCGCCAACGAGATGGAGGACTCCGCCTCGGCGGCGG
Source organism: Actinomyces oricola (assembly GCF_004104015.1). GTDB lineage: Bacteria > Actinomycetota > Actinomycetes > Actinomycetales > Actinomycetaceae > Actinomyces > Actinomyces oricola. The sequence continues at coordinate 34,271 of NZ_RYFV01000021.1, forward strand.
CCGCCGGGCGCCTGGTCGAGTTCGCCCGCCTTCAGCCGGTCCTGCGCGCCGCTGGGGTCACTCAGACCGGGTGGGAGCCGGTTCGTCAGACCCTCCAGGTCGACTCTGACGCCACCTTGAGCGGGCTGCGCGTCAAGGGGCGCCCCGCCCAAGCCTTCAACTTGGTGGTCAATATCGCTTTCGCCCTGGTCATGGCCCTGGGGCTGTCCTTCGTCAGCGGGCACCGGCTCGACGTCGTCGCCTACCTGGCGATTATGGCGGTCACCGCGCGCATGCTCCTGCCCCTGACCAAGGCCGCCATGTTCTCCTCCGAGGCCGACAATGCGAAGGTCGCCCTGAAGGCCATGAGCTCCATCCTCGACGCCAAGCCCCTGCCCGACCCCGCCCCGGGACAGGAGGCTCATCCCGAGGGCACCACCATCGCCCTGTCCGGGGTCTCCTTCGCCTACGACGAGGGTCGTCCCGTCCTGACCGATGTGTCATTGACCGCGCCCCAGGGCCGGGTCACCGCCCTCGTGGGGCCCTCGGGTGCGGGCAAGTCGACCATCCTGCGTCTGGCCGCCCGCTTCTGGGATGTTGGCGGCGGGTCGGTGAGCATTGGCGGCGCCGATGTGCGCCAGATGCCCGCCGCACGGGTTATGGAGATGATCTCCATGGTTTTCCAGGACGTGTACCTCTTCGACACCACCATCCGCGAGAACCTGCGTGTGGCTCGCCCCGAGGCCACCGACGAGGAGTTGACCACCGCCGCGCGCCGGGCCCGCCTGGACCGAGTTATTGACGCCCTCCCGCACGGCTGGGATACGCGGGTGGGGCCCGGCGGCCTGAGTCTGTCCGGCGGTGAGCGCCAGCGCGTGTCCATTGCCCGCGCCTTCGTCAAGGACGCCCCCATCCTGCTCCTCGATGAGATCACCTCCGCCCTGGACGGGGAGAACGAGTCGGCCATTACCGAGGTCATCCGCGAGCTGTCCCACGGCCGCACAGTCATGGTGGTGGCTCACCGTCTGTCTACGGTGCGCCATGCCGACGAGGTGGTCTTCCTGGAGCCCACCCCCCGGGGCGCCCGGGTGGCGCAGCGCGGCGCACCGGAGGACCTCGCACAGGCACAGGGTCCCTTCCGCGACTTCGTGGAGGCTTCGACCGCCTCATCCCGCTGGCGGCTGTAGCCCCCCGCCTCCCTTCCTCCCCCCTCCCCGCCCCTTCGACAAAATCCTCACAGCACAACGTCCACGGACGTCGTGCTGTGAGGATTTCGTTGGAGGGGAGGGGTGAGGGGTTAGGCGCCGAGTTGCCGGTCCCGGGCCACGGTCGCCTCGAAGCCGCGTATGACGGCGTCGGAGAACCCGGCCCGCTCCATGGCCACCAGTCCAGCCACCGTGGTGCCCCCGGGAGAGGAGACTGCGTCAATGAGGTCGGCAGGGGTGCGTCCTGGGTCGCCGGCCGCGCGCCGGGCCGCCTCGACCTGGACGGTGCGCGCCGAGCCGAGCACCGCTTGGGCAACGATGTCGACCGCCTGGGCCTTGGGGATGCCGCCGAGCACGCCGGCGCGTGCCAGGGCCTCGATAAAGGCGAAGACGAAGGCGGGGGAGGAGCCGGACAATGCGGTGAAGGTGGAGAAGTCCTTCTCCTCCAAGACGATGGTGCGCCCCACCGAATCCATGAGTGCGCGCGCCCTGGCCAGGTCACCGTCGCTGGCCTGCGATCCTGCGCAGAGGGCGCTCATGGCCTCCCCGACCGTGGCCGCCATATTCGGCATAACGCGCACTACCCGGGCGCCCTCGGGCAGGATCCCCTCCAAACGTGTTGTCGTGATCCCCGCGGCGATGGAGGCGATCAGTGGATTGTGGAGGCGGACCGCCTCGCTGATCTCCGTGGCCACAAGTGGGACCACGTGCGGCTTGACCGCGAGCACGACGACGTCGCTACCCGCGACCACGTCGCTGTTCGAGGCGGCCTCGATGGCGCCAGTGGCCTGCGCTAGGCGGGTGGCGGTGCCCTCGGTGCCGGTCAGGAGGATGTGGTCGGCCGGGGTTCCCGCCGCGATCGTTCCACGCACGATCGCGCCCGCCATTGCCCCCGCTCCAATGAATCCAATGCGCACGGCGGCTCCTTCCAGTAGACGGCCCGGTTCCGAGGGGATCGGCGCCAATGTACCGCGCGCCCATCCAGTTCCAGGGTCAGGCGGCCTCGACCTGCCGTTGGACCCGGCCCGCGGCGGCCGCGCTCACAGGAGCACACTGCGCAGCAGCAGGTTGGTTTCAGAGCGGTGCACGCCCTCGATCTCCCGGATGCGCCCCAGTGCCCGGTCAATGTCCGCCAGGTCGGTCACCGTGAGCTCGGCGATAAGATCCCACTCCCCATTGGTGGCGTGCAGGGCCGTGACGGCGGGCAGGCCCCGCAGCGCCGTGATCGCCGCCCTCATGGTGCGGCCCTCAATCGCCAGGTGGCAGATGGCACGGATTGCGTGCGGGTCGGCGTCCTGGGCCAGGCGCACCGTGAACCCCAAGATGATGCCGCGCTCTTCCAGTCTGGCGATTCGCTTGGTGACGGTTGCCCGAGTCACGCCTAGTTCCCGGGCCAATTCGGCGACAGGGGCCCGTCCATCGGCCCGCAGGGCGGTAATCAACGCATGGTCAAGTTCGTCGAGCACATCGAGTGCAACCATGTGCATATTGTGTCTTTCTGATGTGCTAACTGCAAGCATATAGGGCGCAGATTGTGCAGGCAGCTCATTGTGAGGGCACGCGGGCTCGCCCTACTCTGGCAGTCAGGACCAAGGCCCTGGGACACCGTCGGGCGCCGTCCTCATCCCCTACGTCCAGTGGCCGTCCGCCGCCTTAAAAGGAGGGCTCCTATGCGCTTCGTCGATGTCCCCCACATGGCCCGTTGGATCACCGAGTCCGGCCCCGAGGCCGTTATCGCCGGCATGATCGACGCACTGGAGGCCGACTTCGCGCGCTGGGAGTGCTTTGAGCTGCGTCCTCGGATCGCCTCCCACTCCACTGAGGGCGTCATTGAGCTCATGCCGACATCCGACGGCGCGACCTACGGCTTCAAGTTCGTCAATGGCCACCCGATCAACCCCTCCCGGGGCTACCAGACCGTGACCGCCTTTGGCGTCCTGGCGGACGTCCACAACGGCTATCCGCGCCTCCTGGCCGAGATGACGCTCCTGACCGCCCTGCGCACCGCTGCCGTTTCAGGCCTGGCCACACGCCTCCTGGCGCCGGCCGGCGCCACGCGCCTGGGCCTTGTCGGCGCCGGGTCCCAGGCCGAGTTCCAGGTCCTGGCCGTGTGCGCCGTGCGCTCCATTCAGCAGGTCGCCGTCTACGACGTCGACCCCGCCGCATCGGCCAAACTCGCCCGCAACCTGGCCCGCCACGGCATTGACGTGCGCATTGCCGCCAGTGCGGCCCAGGCCGTCGCCGGCGCCGACGTCATCACCACCTGCACCGCCGATAAGCGCAACGCCATTGTCCTGGAACGCCAGGACGTCCGCCCCGGAGTCCACATCAATGGCATTGGCGGGGACTGCCCCGGCAAGACTGAACTTGATCCGGCGATCCTCGACATGGGACCGGTTTTCGTTGAGCACGCCCCGCAGACACGCGTCGAGGGCGAGATTCAAGCCAAAGACTCCGACTACCCCGTCACCGAGCTGTGGGAGGTTGTTGCCGGGCGCGAACCAGGACGCACCAGCGAGGAGCAAACCACGATCTTCGATTCCGTGGGCTTCGCGGTTGAGGATTTCTCCGCGCTGTCCTATCTCGATCGGGTGCTCGATACCCCCGGGGGGAGGCGTTTCTGCCAGCAGATCAATCTGCTCGCCTCCCCAGCGGACCCCAAGGACCTCTACGCCCTCCTCGGGCAGTGACCGGGTGCGCGGTGCCCGCATGCCGGGCCGCGGGTGCGGGCACCCAGGGCACCACTGCGCAGCGCGATCGGCAGGGGCCGGGATCGCGCTGATCAGGGGCTGCACCGTCGAGTCTCATGAAGGACGGGCAACCCGTCCCGAGACCGCGCTGATCGCGGGCCGCACCCGCTCAGGCCAGCACCGCCCAGCCCAGGGAGGGCACCACCACGCCGTCGCGCTCAGCGCGCACTGAGCCCCCACCCGCCGCAAGCACCTGGTGGCGCCCGGAGGTGGGCAGCCACGCCTCGTGCTCCTCCAAGGAGAGCACCAGCACGATCTCTTGCTCCTGGCCCCCTTCAGCCCCCTGCTCTCGGGGCGCACTCAAGGATAGGCTCAGCAACCGATTGTCCAGGTGCAGGGTCTCCAGCCCGGCCCGGTACAGCCACGGCAGGCGGCGGCGCAGGGCGATGAGCTCCTGATAGAGGCGCAGTGTCCCCTCGCCCAGCGTGGACAGTTCGGCGGGGGAGCTGGGGAACGCCGGACGAATCGCGTCATCCCCGCCCAGGCGCTCCTCCTTGACGCCCCGGAAGGCCTGCTCGTCCCCGTAGTAGATGGCCGGCAGCCCCGGCAGCGTGAGCAGCAGGGCAATAGCGTGCGGTAGTCGGGCCGGATCGGTGAGCTGGGAGGCGATACGGGTGGTGTCGTGATTGCCCAGGAACGTCCAGGGCACGAAGTGGGCCAGCATTGCCTTGTGGCGCTTGAGGGTCCAGGTGAGCTCGTAGAAGTTCGAGGTTTCCAGGGAGGACCAGATTGCCTTCCACAACTCGTACTGGGTCACCGAGTCCATGCCGGACGTATCCGCGATCTGCGCGTAGTCCCCGTGAATGACCTCGCCAACGAAGAACACGTCCTCAAAGCGCTCGCGCACGCGCGGCAGGACTCGGGTCCAAAAGGCGGGGTCGACGGCGTAGGCGGCGTCCAGGCGCCAGGCGTCCGCTCCGCGCTCCAACCAGAACTCCATAACCTCCACGACCAGGTCGGCCACCGCCGGGGAGGCGTGGTTGAGGACGGGCAGCCAGTCCTGCCCTTCGAAGCGCTGGTAATCCGGGGCGGTGCCCGGGGCCCAGTCTGCCGGCCAGGTCAGGTGGAAGAAATCGGCCTCGGGGGAGTCCGGGCCTAGGCCGGGCAGGGCGGCGAAGGCGGGAAAGCCCTTGCCCACGTGGTTGAAGACGCCGTCGAGGATAAGTCGGACACCGCGCTGGTGGGCGGCGGCGGCCAGGGCCTCGAAGTCCTCGTTGGTGCCCAGGCGCGGGTCAATCCGGAAGTAGTCCACCGTGTCGTAGCCGTGCGACATGGAGGCGAAGATCGGACCGAGCGCCAGGGTGTTGCAGCCGAGCTCCACCAGGTAGTCCAGCCAGTCGATCAGGCGCAGCAGGCGATGCTCGCCGGCCAGGGCCCCGGCCGGCGAAGCGGGGTCCGCGGGGTCGCCCTCAGGAGCCAGGACCGGGGCGCCAGTGAAACCAAGGGGGAAGACCTGCCAGACGATGGCGTGCTTCGTCCAGGCGGGGGGTGTCGGGGCAGTGGGAGTGGCGGCTGGAGTGGCGTCGGTCATGGTTGTAAGTGTGTCACCCCTCGGCCAACTCCGCGTCGGCGCGGCGAGTTCGACTGCCGACGCCGGGTGCCGCGCGCGGCCTGGGCCGGGCACACTTGTTCCATGAGCCTTGCAACCGCATCCCCCGCCACGGCCGCCGCGCCGCGCCGCGCCCTCGTCACCGGCGCCTCCACCGGTATTGGAGCCGCTACCGTCCGCCTCCTGCGGGCCTCGGGTTGGGAGGTGATCGCCACCGCCCGACGCGTTGAGCGTCTGCGGGCCTTGGCCCAGGAGACCGGCTGCACCTGGGTAGCCGCCGACCTCCAGGAGGCCGACGACGTCGCCCGACTTGCCACCGAGGTCCTCAATGCCGGGCCAGTGGACGCCGTGGTCAACAATGCGGGCGGAGCCCTGGGCGTGGACCCGGTCGCGCAGGGCGACCCTCAGGAGTGGCTCACCATGTATGAGCGCAATGCCCTGGCGGCTCTGCGGGTGACCCAGGCCTTCCTGCCCGGCCTGCGGGAGCACGGCGGGGACGTACTTTTCCTGACTTCAACGGCGGCCCACGGCACCTACCCCGGAGGTGCCGGGTATGTGGCCGCCAAGCACGCGGAGCGGGTCGTGGCCAACACCCTGCGCCTGGAGCTCGTGGGGGAGCCGGTTCGGGTTATCGAGATCGCCCCGGGCATGGTGCGCACTGAGGAGTTCAGCCTCAACCGGCTGCACGGGGACGTCGCCAAGGCGAACGCCGTCTACGCCGGGGTTGCTCAGCCCTTGAGTGCGCACGACGTCGCCGAGTGCATTGTGTGGGCCCTGGAGCGACCCGCCCACGTCAACATTGATTCTATGACCGTGCGCCCGCGCGCCCAGGCCTCTAATACCCTCGTGGCCCGGGAGGGTTGAGAAAAGGCGTCCGGGCCCAGCGGGGAGCCCCACGGCAGGCGCCGCTGCCGCAGCGATCTTTCTGTTGACGTACTACGCCTGACGTAGTACGTTTGTCGTGTCGGAGCGGGTGTGCTCAAGGAAGCAAGGAGCCTCATGATCAGTTCGGACGCCATCCGTGGCTATGTCGATCTCATCATTCTTGCTCTCCTGCGCCGTCGGCCTTCCTATGCCTACGAGCTCTCAAAGACCATTGCGGAGGTGTCACAGGGTGACTACGTCATTAAGCAGACCACTCTCTACTCCGCTCTCAAGCGCCTCGAGGTCAGTGGATTCGTTGCATCGTCCGCCCGAACCTCCGCTTCCGGCAAACCCCGCACCTACTACCATCTCACCGAGGATGGCGCCGCCCATCTAGACCGCAAGGTCAGTGAGTGGGAAAGCACCAAGACCCTTGTGGACCGATTCGCGAAAGAGCTTTGATGGACGCGATTGACACTTTTCTGACCGCCATGTTCGCCCCGTACCCGTCCACTGCGCGCCTACTGGAGGCCAAGGGGGAGTTGCGGGCAATGATGGAGGACGCCTACAACGATGCCCTCGCCCGGGGTCGCAGTCACAACGAGGCTGTCGGCCAAGTCATTACCGACTTCGGCAACCTTGAAGAGCTCGCTCCTGTTCTGGGGATCGTCCCCGATCTCCACGCGGCGCAGTCGGACAATGCCGCCCCCCAGCCGGGTCCGGGCTCCTACTCAGAACACTCAGAAGGTACAGCCCCCCAGGGCGGGGGAGCCGCACCTCACCCCGAGGGCGGCGCCCACCAGGCGTTCGCCTCTGACGGTCCTGCCCCAGTGACTATTGCGGAGGCGCAGGAATTCGCCGAGGCCTACCGGCGCACCGGATCGACTCTCGGCAGGGCGATCGCCCTCTTCGTCATCGCCGGAGCGCCCCTCATCGCCCTGACCTCCGCGGATAATGGGCACAACCCGTGGGGCCTGGATGAGGACGTGGCCACCGGGGTGGGGCTGCTTTTCGCCCTGCCGTGCATTGCCGTCGGAGTCCTGCTCATGATCCGCAGATCCCAGGCCTTCGCCGGGGTCCAGCGGCTGCGCGCGCGCCAATTCCTCCCCAACCCGGTCGTCACCGCCTGGGCCGCCCGCCTGCGTGCCGAACACGAGGCCGAGCGCAGTCGCCGCCTGTCTCTGGCCGTGCTCCTGTGGGTCCTGGCCGTGCTCCCACCAGTCCTGAGCAGCCTTGTTTTCAGTTCCCTGTTCGAGAGCCTGCGCCTTGAGGGCACGGGTATCGCCCTGAGCCTTATTCTCGTGGCGGCGGGCCTCTACCTCTTCCTCCCCTCGAACTGGGCCGCCGCCACCTACGAACTCCTGACCCAGAACCAGACCCCGAGCACCGCCGGCGCTGACACGTCCCGGGCCAACGCCTCCCAGAGCAATCCGGTCATTGGCATGATCGGGAGCGTGTACTGGCCGCTGTGCACCATCATCTACCTGGTGTGGAGCTTCCTGGGCAACGCGTGGGACACCTCGTGGATTCTCTGGCCCGTGGCGGGCATCCTTTTCGGCGCCCTCGCCGCGGTCTCAGGTTCCTGGCGCGACTGGCGCGCCTGGCGCCATGACCAAGGTCGCGCGCGTTGAGGGTGATCCCGCGCGTCGAGGGTGATCCTTAGTCCTCATCTCCGAGATCTCCGAGCCCTCGCCTCAGGGACGTGGACCGCCACCAGTTGCTGTGGGGTCCACGTTCTTGGGCGAGGGGCCGTTCATGCGCAGGGGCCCGAGACTTGGGGCCCGCCGTCATCTCGTAGCCCGATAGCCCGAGTCGAACCGGCGCCCGGCCATCGCGGACGTATATGCGGACGCATATGTGGTAAGGATGACGCCCGGGAGGGGCCTTCTCATGTGGTTCTGGCCCACAGCCCCCATTAGACTCCCGCACACAAGGCAGCGACCCGGCTATCACCGGTGAGCCTCCGGAAGAACCGGCCCCGCGCCGCCCCGCCCCGCAGGGGCCAACGGCGCAGCCGCAGTAGAACCGGACGGGTCAGCCCGTCACAGCTGACAATGAAGCGGTCACGCACCGCCGGAGCAGGACCGCCCTATGGCGGTCCCGACCGGTCCGCCAACCGGGCCCACCTCGCCAGGTGGTCGCGCTGCTGGGGCCGGGGCCGGAGGGGCGCGGCAAGCGAGGTGGTACCGCGGCCCGCCGTCCACCACCGGCCCTGCGCCGGGAGGTGAGTGACGTCGTCGTCCTCGTGGCGCCCCGGGCATCCGCCCGGGAACGCAGGCACGAGCGAGACGAGACACCCCATGGCCGACCCCACTGCCCCCGCCGGCGCCGCCTTCTTCCCCCTGCACCGCCCCGGTGAGACGGTCCCCCCTTCCCCATCCTTCCCGGCCATTGAGCAGGACGTCCTGGCCTACTGGAAGAACGACGCCACTTTCCAGGCCTCCATTGACGCCCGCCCCGCCCACGACGCCGAGGGCCACTCCAACGAGTTCGTCTTCTACGACGGCCCTCCCTTCGCCAATGGCCTGCCCCACTACGGCCACCTGCTGACCGGATACGTCAAGGACGCCGTCGGCCGCTTCCAGACCCAGATGGGCCGCCGCGTCGAGCGCCGCTTCGGCTGGGACACCCACGGCCTGCCCGCCGAGCTGGAGGCCCAGCGGCTCCTGGGCATTGACGACGTCACCGAGATCACCCGACCCGGTGGTATCGGGATCGAGGCCTTCAACGCCGAGTGCCGCTCCTCCGTGCTGCGCTACACCAAGGAGTGGGAGGACTACGTCACTCGCCAGGCGCGCTGGGTCGACTTCGAGGGCGACTACAAGACCCTCGACCCCACTTACATGGAGTCCGTCATCTGGGCCTTCAAGACCCTGTACGACAAGGGCCTGGCCTACCAGGGTCACCGCGTTCTGCCCTACTGCTGGCACGACCGCACCCCGCTGAGCAATCACGAGCTCAAGATGGACGATGAGATCTACCAGGACCGCCAGGACAACACCGTCACGGTGGGCCTGCGCCTGGTCGAGCCGCTGCGCCAGGGCGCTGAGCGCCCCGAGCTCATCCTCATCTGGACCACCACCCCGTGGACTTTGCCCTCGAACTCCGCTATCGCGGTGGGAGCCGACATTGAGTATGCGCTCGTCCACGTCGACGAGACCCTGACCTCTCCGGTTGCCGGCGAGGACGTCCTCCTGGCTGCTGATCTGCTGGGCTCCTACGCCCGCGAGCTTGGCCAGGAGCCCGAGGTCCTGGCCCGCTACACCGGCGCCGAGCTGGTCGGGCGCCGCTACACTCCGATCTTCGATTACTTCGATGACGCCGAGCATCGCGCCGACGGCACCGCCCCCGGGCCCCAGGCCTGGCAGATTCTGGCCGCCGACTACGTCACCACCACCGACGGCACCGGCCTGGTCCACCTGGCCCCGGCCTTCGGTGAGGACGACATGATCACCTGCCAGGCCGCCGGCATTGGCACCGTCATCCCGGTGGACGACGGCGGCGTGTTCACCTCCGAGGTCCCCGACTACGCCGGGATGCAGGTCTTCGAGGCCAATAAGCCGATCATCACCGACCTTCGCGACGGCTCGGGCCCTCTGGCGGGCCGCGACGAGGCCACCCGGCCCGTCCTCGTGCGCCAGGCCTCCTACGTCCACAGCTACCCGCACTGCTGGCGCTGCCGCCAGCCGCTGATCTACAAGGCCGTGGGGAGCTGGTTCGTACGGGTCACCGCTATCCGCGACCGCATGGTCGAGCTCAACCAGGAGATCTGCTGGGTGCCCGACCACATTAAGGACGGCATCTTCGGCAAGTGGTTGGCCGGGGCGCGGGACTGGTCCATCTCCCGCAACCGCTTCTGGGGCGCCCCCATCCCGGTGTGGGTGTCGGACAACCCCGACTACCCTCGCACCGACGTCTACGGCTCCTTCGCCGAGTTGGAGCGCGACTTCGGGGTGAAGGTCACCGACCTGCACCGCCCGTTCATTGACACCCTGGTGCGCCCCAACCCGGACGACCCCACGGGCCAGTCCATGATGCGGCGCATCCCCGACGTTCTGGACTGCTGGTTCGAGTCCGGCGCCATGCCCTTCGCCCAGGTCCACTACCCCTTTGAGAACGTCGACTGGTTCGAATCCCACAACCCCGGCGACTTCATCGTGGAGTACATCGGTCAGACCCGTGGCTGGTTCTACACCCTGCACGTGCTGGCCACCGCCCTGTTCGACCGGCCCGCCTTCACCACCTGCGTCTCCCACGGCATTCTCCTGGGCGATGACGGGGCCAAGATGAGCAAGTCCCTGCGCAACTACCCCGACGTGTCAGCGGTCCTGGACCGCGACGGCGCCGACGCCATGCGCTGGTTCCTCCTATCCTCCCCAGTGGTGCGCGGCGGCAACCTCATGGTCACTAACCGGGCCATCCGTGACACGGTGCGCCAGGTGCTGCTGCCCCTGTGGAACACCTGGTACTTCTTCGCCCTCTACGCCCGGCAGGCGCGGGCCGGGGCGGGCTATGTCACCGCCGGAGTGGACCTGGATGACGCCTCCCTGTTCGGGGCCGACGGCGGCCTGCACGTCATGGACCGCTACATTCTGGCCCGCACCAAGGACCTGGCGACCACTGTCGGCGCCCAGATGGCGGACTACGACATTACTGGAGCCACCGCCACGGTGCGCGAGTTCCTCGACGTGCTCACCAACTGGTACCTGCGCACCTCGCGGAACCGGTTCACCGACGGCGCCGCCGCCACGGTCTGCCAGCCGGCCTTCGACACCCTGGCCACGGTGCTGCGGGTCCTCATGGAGGTCATTGCCCCGCTCGCCCCGCTGGTGAGCGAGGAGATCTGGCGGGGCCTGACCGGCGGGCGCTCCGTGCACCTGACCGATTGGCCGGTGCTGCCCGCGCACGCGGCCGACCCGGAGCTGGTCGCCGGCATGGACGAGGCCCGGGCCACCGTCTCGGCGGCACTCGGCCTGCGCAAGGCCCACAAGTTGCGCGTGCGCCAGCCCCTGCGCTCCCTCACCGTGGCCACGGCCACCCCCGAGGCGCTGGCCCCGTTCCGCGGACTCATAGCCGAGGAGGTCAATGTCAAGGAGGTGCGCGTCCTGGACGCTGCCGACGCCGGCTACCGGGCCCGCCAGGACCTCACCCTCAACCCGCGGGCCTTCAGCCCCGCGGTCCGTAAGGCCACCTCCCGGCTGTTCGCCGCCGTCAAGGCCGGCCAGTGGGAGGTCACCGAGGACGGCAACGTGCGCTTTGACGACGTGCTGGTCGACGGTGCCGCCGTGGTGCTGGAGGCGGGGGAGAACGCCTTCTCCCTGACCACCCGCATTGAGGTCGACGACGACGCCCTGGCCGCTACCGTCCTGGGCTCGGGCGCCTTCGTGGTGCTGGACACCGCCCTGGATGAGGAACTGGAGGCAGAGGGGTGGGCCCGCGACCTGGTGCGCCTCGTCATGGACGAGCGCAAGGCCGCAGGCATGCAGATCGGTGAGCCGATTGCCCTGACCCTGGCCGTGCCGGCGGACAAGGGCGCCTGGACCGGCGCCCACCTGGAGCTCATCAAATCTGAGACCAGCTGCGCGGAGGTCTCCCTCATTGCCGATCCCGGCCTGGCCGAGCCCACGGTCACCGTCACCACGGTGACCTCCTGACCGCCGCCGCGGCAGCGCCGGAGACAACGAGGAGCCCAATGAGCCCCTGGCCCGGCGGCGGTATCGGGATCGGCCGGACCCGGGGCCGTTGAGCCCGGCTCCGCGCCCGAGCCCGGGCGCGAGCGCCTGCGGGGAGCCGGCTCGCCCACGGCGCGCGCCATCGTGAGGACCAGCCAGGTTTAGCGCCTGCGGGGAGCCGGCACCTGGGACCACATGGCCTCAAGCAGCTCTATGAGCGCGCCCGCCTCCTGCTCGTCAGTGGGCAGCGGCAGGCGGCGGGCCGGCCTCGCCCCCGGGTAGGGCTCCTCCAGCGGCGCCTGCGGCACCGCCTCCCGCACAGCGGCCACGTCCTTGAGCAGGAGCCGCTCATCGTAGAGGCCGCCAACTACCCGCTCCCGCCAGTACAGGACGTACTCGCCCATCATGGCGCGACTCCGGGCTCCCGGGCCCAGGAGCTTTGTGAGCGATTCGATGGTCTGCCGGGAGGTCGCCATGCGCCTAGTCTAGGTACGGCGTCGCTAGGCTGTGCCCGGTCCACTGAAGGGGAGCAGCACATGAGCAGCGAACGCAATCGTGACGCCGACCAGGCCGGCAAGACGGCAGACGGCAGCCACCCCGGTGCCGCCTTCGGCATCCCTGCCGGGGCCACCGGTGAGGAGGTCATTGACGCGCTCTTGGCCGCCGAGGGCGCCAACGGGGACGTAGACCCCGAGCTCCTGCCCTACCTGGAGGCAGCTGACTCACACGATGGCCAGTCCATTGCCGAGGTGCGCCAGGCCGGCCGCGCCGATATCGAGCGCGAGGAGGAGGTCGAGGCCGAGCGCCTGGCCGCCCTGCGTGAACTGGTAGCCCACAATATGATCCCCGGCGGGGACCTGGCCCGCCTCGACGAGCTCCTCATGGAGGTGGACGCCGACGACTCCGATGACTGGAACGAGTGGGACAGTGTCCTGCCGGAGACCACCGATCCCGCTGCTTCAGCGGAGGAAGTCGAGGACGTCGAGGAGGGCGGCGGCGGGGCCCACGCCGCCGCCCTCCGGGAGGCTCACCATCGCACCACTGTGGCCCAGCGCATGCGTGAGGTGGAGGCGGAGATCCTCTCCCGCGCCCCGGAGCACACGATCCAGCCCTCCCTGGAACGGGTCGAGGCCGTCCTCGACATTGTGGGCAACCCCGAGCGCAGCTACCGGGTGGTCCATGTTTCCGGCACCAATGGCAAGACCTCCACCGCCCGCATGATCGAGCGGCTCGCGGCAGCGTCCGGCATGCGCACCGGGCGCTTCACCTCCCCGCACCTGGCCACCATCCGCGAACGCATTAGCCTGGACGGCGAGCCCATTACCGAGGAGGGGTTCATCGCCGCTTGGGAGGACGTCGCCCCTTACATAGCCATGGTCGACGAGCGCTCCGTGGCCGACGGCGGGCCGCGCCTGAGCTTTTTCGAAGTGCTTACCGTCATGGCCCTGGCCGCCTTCGCCGACCATCCGGTCGATGTCGCCGTGGTCGAGGTCGGCCTGGGGGGGCGCTGGGACTCCACCAACGTTGTTGACTCCCAGGTCGAGGTCATTACCCCCATTGGCCGGGACCATGAGCGTTGGCTGGGGTCAAGCATTGAGCACATTGCCGCCGAGAAGGCGGGTATTGTCAAGAATGGCGCCACCCTCGTCACTGCTCTCCAACCTGAGGCCGCCCGCGCCCCCATTGCCGCGGCTGTCGCCGAACATCAGGTCGTGTGGCGCCGCGAGCTCGACCCGGAGGAGGACCCGGAGGATCCCGGCGCCGGTGACCTCGCCGTCGTCGACCGACAACTCGCCGTCGGCGGTCAGCTGGTGACCCTGCGCACGGCCGCCGCCCGCTACGAGGACGTTTTCGTCCCCCTGCACGGGGAGTATCAAGCGCACAACGCCCTGCTCGCCCTGGCCGCGGCTGAGGCCCTGTTCGGTGGTAGGCCGCTGCCCCCCCGGATTGTGGAGAACGGTTTCGCCTCAGTGACCTCACCGGGGCGGCTGGAGGTACTGCGCTCCTCGCCCACGGTTCTGGTCGACGCCGGGCACAACCCGCACGGCATTGAAGCGCTCGCCGGCGCCATTGAGGAGGTTTTCGGCTTCCAGCACCTGGTGGCGGTGGTCGGCATTATGGCGGACAAGGACGTTGAGGGCGTCTTGGCGGGGCTGGAGCCCCTGTGCGACGCCGTCGTCTGCGTCCCTATTGACTCCCCACGTGCTCTGGGGGTCGACGAACTGGCCGAGGTGGCCACGGAGGTCTTCGGGGCGGACCGGGTTCACCGCGCCGATACGTTGGCCGAGGGGGTGGAGCGGGCCGCGACCCTTTCAGAGGGGTTCGACGCCCCTTTGACGACCTCCGGCGTGCTCGTCGTGGGTTCTGTGGTGCTCGCCGCTGAGGCGCGCGCCCTGTTCGACAGGTCCTGAACCTCCTCGTGGCGGCAGGGGGTGCAGGGGTTAAGGAGAGCACCGCGTTTCAGCCCGCGTCCGAGGAGGGCCCCACGGACTGGTTGGAGATGACGAACTGGGTACCGTCCCAGGTGAGATCGGCGCTGCCGACTCCCGATCCGGTGTGTATGCCCCCGGTGTCGCCGGGCAGGACCTCATTGCGCCAGGTCACGTGCAGGCTGGTGCCATTGTCGGTCAGGGTCTCGACCACCGGCTCAAAGGAGTCAGGACCGCCGAGCTGCGACAAATTGAACTCGACGACCAGCCGGTAGTCCGCATCGTAGAAGGCGAGTCGTGGGAATGCGCCGCTGCCACCGCCGGAACAAGCAAGGCTGAGCACCCGCGTGGGCCGACCATCGATGACGAAGGCGGCAGTGGGCTCCTCGATCTTCACGAATCCGGTGCTCCCCAGGGTGGCCTGTCCGTCGACGAAGGACAGCGTCCCATCCTTCGGGCGACAGGACTCCGGCATCTCCAAGGTGGCGTTGAGCAGTTCTTCTCGGCTAGGGGCCGTGGGGGCCGCCGACAGCGGGGCGGGCGATTGCAGGGCGTCTGATGAATCGGAGGTGGCGCTCTGGGAACCTTCCGAGGAGAAGGACGGGCCGCAGCCACCCAGGATGAGGCAGCCGCTAATGATCAGGGTAAGGATGAGGGCGCGTCGGCGATGAGGTCTGGAAGGGGCGACCTGGGATTGGGGCGGCACAGGGTCTCCTTGGTCGGTGAGTGAAGGCGCAGCACCCACTCTATGAGCCTCCCTGCTGCCGGTCGTCGAAGTCGGACGGACTTTCTCTTCCTTCTCCTCCTCCCCCCGACGGCAGGGCGCTGACGGCGCCTGCGCAGAGCCGCACAGCGGTGGGGCGCGTCCCACACGGCAAACGGGCGGCCGCGTCCCGGCCACCTGGTAACAGCGTCACGCCGCGCCACGGCCTTGCCCAGATGGGCGCCTTAAAACCTGTGGGCCCCCGGCTCCCATCGCGCCAGGTCCGGACGCGTGGGAGACTGCCTTCTAAGGGCCGCACGCCGGCGGTCCCGGGAATGGCTGTGAGGGACTGACCTCATGCCACCACATGCAGCCCGCTTCCGACGACGTCGATACCTGGAGGAATCGCCATGCCTCTGGATGCAGCATGGGCCATAGCCTGGACCCGCCTGGCTGCCGCCACCATATCCGAGCACCGGGAGGAGTTGAGCGAGCTCGATCGGCTCATTGGGGACGCCGACCACGGCGACAACCTCGACCGGGGCTATCGTGCCGCCGTATCGCGGCTCGACAGCACTGAGGACCCCGGCGCATACACGACGCCAGGGGCGGTTCTCAAAGCAGTCGCCACGACGCTGCTGGCTACTGTCGGCGGTGCTGCTGGACCGCTCCTGGGCACCGCCTACCTGCGCGCCTCCCGTGTCGCCGACGCCGAGGAGCTTGGACCCCAGGGCATTGCCGACCTGCTGGAGGAGGCCACCTCCGGCATTGAGGTGCGGGGCCGCGCCGAGGTGGGGGATAAGACCATGATTGACGCCTGGCGACCCGCTGCCCGTGTTGCCGCGGCGAAGGCCGCCGCCGGCGCCACCACTGCGGAGGTCCTTGAGGCCGCGGCAGCTGCCGCGGCCCAGGGTGCGATTGATACCGAGCCGCTCGTGGCCCGCAAGGGAAGGGCCTCCTACCTGGGGCCCCGGTCCAAAGGGCATCGGGATCCTGGAGCCGCCTCCTGCGCACTAATCCTGGCCGCCGCCGCGGCGGCGGCCAGGGGCGAGGCGGCGTGAAGCGGTCGAGCCGGCCCTCCTTGCGCCCGCGTGGAGCGATCAGTCACCCTGGGCCTGACACCGTGCCCCACGGACTAACCGCTTCGCGCCTCGAAAGGACCCGCCATGACCAATCAAGCACCCGGCCGCATTCTGATCCTCGTCAAGCCCGACGCCGTCGAACGCCGGCTCACTGGTGAGATCCTGCGAAGGGTTGAGGCCAAGGGGTACGACCTGGTGGCGCTCAAGGTGGTGACTCCCACCCCAGAGCTCCTGGCCGAGCACTATGCGGAGCATATTGCCAAGCCCTTCTACCCCTCTATTGTGGAGTACATGACCTCCGGTCCGGTCGTGGCCGCGGTGGCCAGTGGCCACCGGGTGGTCGAAGGGTGCCGCTCGCTCATGGGCCCCACCGAGCCGACTCTGGCCGCTCCGGGCACGATCCGCGGTGACCTTGGCCGCGACTGGGGGACTGACGCCATGAAGAACCTCGTGCACGGCTCGGACAGCGATGAGTCCGCCGCCCGGGAGATCGCCATCTGGTTCCCCGAGTTGGTCTGAGTCCCGGCCCGGGCCGCCCAGGCGCATGGGCGGGTGGTCCCCGGCATGAGGCGGCCCGGTAAGCGGTCGGCCCGTCGTGGCCGTCGGTCACGGCCATGCCGTGGACCCCCAGGGCCGCCTCCTCGCCCCGACCCGAACGAAACGAACAGGAGGGCCACGCAGGCGCTCCGGGGCCGCTCCGGGTCTCTCTTCCTGGCCGGCGGGATCTTGGAAAAGCCCTCGGGGGTGCCCGCCGCCTTGGGCGGGCACCCCCGAAGAAGAACTGGAGTCCAGGTCAGTAGTGTCAGTAGTGGCTGACCACCGTAGTTCCGATCTCGGTCCAGTTGTAGAACCACAAGGCCTGGTCAACAGGCATATTGACACAGCCGTGAGAGCCGGAGTAGCCGAAGCTTGAGCGCCACGGAGCACCGTGAAGGGCGTAACCGGAGTACCAGTAGGTCACCCACGGCACGTCCTCAGAGACGTAGGGCGTGCCATCGGCGTTCTCGCCGCGCATCGTCTGCGACTCGTACTTGAGGTAAACGTGGTAGGTGCCGGTCACCGTGGGGGTTTCGGCAGCGCCGTCGACCATGAGGACCGGGCCGCGCACGACCGTGGCCCCCTCGTAGGCGGTGACGGTCTTGTTGGACAGGTCGACATCCACCCACTTCTCATTCGGCGCCGCCGGATAGGCCAGATTCTCGGCACCATCAGCGATGGTCCGCTCCTCCCAGGTCGCCGGGGTCACGGTCATCTCGAAGGTGCCGGAGTAGGCGGTCCCGGAGTTGAGGGCGGAGGCAATGGCCTCGGCCACGGCGGTCGCATTGTTCACCGACTGACCGTCCTCGGCCTCGACCGGGGTGGCCACGACCTCGCCACGAGAGTTGACGTTGCGCTGACCGGTGATCGGCTCGGTGTTGACCTCCGTGGCCTGCTCGTTGACCCAGGTGGCGACTTTCGTGGAGTCCACCGACAGAGTCGGCAGGTCCCGATCCTTGGCGGTCACCGTAATCCAGGAGGCCTTGGTCGGCGCATCCGCGGTGAAGCTCTCCTCGCCGTCGGCCGAGGTCACCGTGACGTCCTGGGCGACCCATTCATTGGCGGTGTCGGCGACCTTCTGGGCCTCCTCGTCGCTGACGGCCGGGTCCGCGGCCTGGAACTGCATGGTCACTGAGGTCGAGGTCAGGGTGCTGGCCGCCTGCTGGGCGGCGTCGCGAAGAATCGACGCATCCAAGCTGGTGCCGCTGGAGGCCGGTGTAATCTCGAAGGTCTCATTGTCGGCGCCGAGCACGACGGAGGCGTTCTTGGCCTTACTAATGTCATCGGGGATCAGAGAGATCGCGTAGTCCACGGAGGCGGCCTCGTTGTTAGAGGAAACCACGCTGATCTCCTGGCTGCCGAACAGGGCGCGGAAACGGTCCGTGACGCTCGCGCCACGGGCCATGGCCGCGTCCGCGGTCGCCTCGGCGTCCACGGTGGTGCCAATATCCGTCAGCGTGGCCGTGGCCTGCACGTCACCGGAGATTGCGACCGTGGCGTTAGACGCCTTGTCCTCGACGAGAGTGATGATCTGCTCACGGCTCATCCCTGACACATCAGTGCCGGCAATGCTCGTGCCCGGCACGGCCAGGTCCGAGTAATGGCTGGCGTAGGCGAAGCCGCCCACGCCCACGGCGCCGAACAGCACCAGAAGGGCGGCCGCGGTCCACAAGGGCCAACGACGACGGCGGGCGGGCCGGGGGGCGCCGCCATACGACGGGTTCGTCATGTCGGAGAAGGGGGCCCTCGCGGAGGTCGCGATGGCCGCTTGCGCATCCCGGGAGAACTGGGGCGGAACAGTCATGGAGGAGGTGGGGGCGACACTGTCGGTCGCCGCGGCAGGAACGGAGCCGACCTCCTGAGTGGAAGTCGCGTCCAAATCTTGAGGCGCGACGGGCGCGGCCGCCGGGGCGTTGTCGAACTCCTCCGGGGTTGTCCCAGTGGGGAACTCTTCGCTGTGCATGGGGTCCTTGTCCCGGACGGTGCCATTGACTTGCCTGCCATGCACGGACTTGCTCGTCATGCGCTCCGTCCTAATTGCCAGATCCCGCTCCTACCGCGGAATCCTCATGGCCCCATGACACCGGTCGCCCGAACGAAAGTCAATGCCGCTCGCGCCCTCCGACCTGTGAGATCTTGCATGAGAGCCCGGGAATACCGCGGATTCGCTGGGTGTGGCCCGGTTGGCGCCGGGCAGCAGTGCCCAGGCTGTGGACAACAACGGGCGCGGGGGTTCTCCTCCGATGGTGCAGCGGGTGCCGGGCCGGTCGCGGCGCCGTCGTCCAAGGTGGCTACACTCGGCCCCATGTCAGCCATCTCCAAGGATGAGGTCGCCCGCGTCGCGGCGCTCGCACGCGTGGCCCTGAGCCAGGAGGAGGTGACGCGCCTGGCCGGTGAGCTGGACGCCGTCGCCTCATCCTTCGCCCGGGTCGCCAGCGTGGTCACGCCCGATCTGCCCGCCACCTCCCACCCGGTCCCGCTCACCAACGTGCTGCGCGAGGATGTCCCCGGTCCGACGCTCGATGTCGCCGAACTCCTCGCCGGCGCCCCGAGGGCCGAGGATTCCATGTTCCTCGTGCCCCAGATCCTTGGAGAGGACTCCGCCTCATGAGCGACCTGCCCCTCCTTCGGGCCACGGCCGCCGAGCAGGCCGCCGCCCTGGCCGCCGGGGAGATCTCCTCCCGTGAACTTACCGCCGCCCACCTGGAGCGCATTGGCGCCGTCGATGCCGCCGTGGGGGCCTTCCTGGACGTGGACGCCGCCAAGGCCCTGGCCGACGCCGATGCCGCTGATGCCGCCCGCCGCGCGGGCAAGGCCGGTCATGAACTGACCGGTGTGCCAGTGGCCGTCAAGGACCTCTTCGTCACCCGTGGGCAGGTCACCACGGCCGCCTCCAGGATCCTGGAGGGGTGGGTCCCGCCCTACGACGCTACCGCCGTCGCCAATCTGCGCGCCGCCCACTTGCCCATTGTGGGCAAGACCAACCTCGACGAGTTCGCCATGGGGGGCTCCACGGAGCACTCCGCCTTCAAACGCACCGCCAATCCCTGGGACCTGGGCCGTATCCCCGGCGGTTCCTCCGGTGGCTCGGCAGCCGCGGTGAGCGCCTTTGAGGCCCCCCTGGCCCTGGGCACGGACACGGGCGGATCAATCCGCCAGCCCGCCGCGGTCACCGGCACCGTGGGGGTCAAGCCCACCTACGGGACGGTGTCCCGCTTCGGCGTGATCGCCATGGCCTCCTCCCTGGACACCCCCGGCCCCATGGCGCGCACCGTCCTGGATGCCGCACTGCTCCACGACGTCATTGCCGGCCACGACCCGCTGGACTCCACCAGCCTGCCCGACGCCCCCCGCAATATGGCCGGTGTCGTGCGGGCCGCCCGGGCGGGGCGGGACCTCACAGGCCTGCGCGTCGGGGTCGTTAAGGAACTTGACGGCGGTGAGGGCTATTACGATGGCGTCGTGGCCTCCTTCCACACGGCCCTGGAGCTGCTGGAGGCCGCCGGCGCGCAGCTGGAGACCGTCTCCCTGCCGCACCTGGAGTACGCGCTGGACGCCTACTACCTGATCATGCCGGCGGAGGCGTCCTCGAACCTGGCCCGCTACGACGGTATGCGTTACGGCCTGCGAGTGGAGCCCTCGCACGGACCGGTGACAGCGGAGACCGTCATGGCGGCCACCCGTGGCGCGGGCTTCGGCGATGAGGTTAAGCGCCGCATTATCCTGGGCACGCACGTGCTGTCCGCCGGGTACTACGACGCCTATTACGGCAGCGCCCAGAAGGTGCGCACGCTGATCCAGCGGGACTTCGCCGCCGCCTGGGAGGACTTCGACGTACTGGTCTCGCCCACCGCCCCGGTGACGGCTTACCGCTTCGGGGAGAAGGACGACCCGTTGGCCATGTACAAGCTGGACGTCACCACCATCCCGGCCAACCTCGCCGGCGTGCCGGGCATGAGCCTGCCCTCGGGCCTGAGCGACGACGGGCTGCCCGTCGGCTTCCAGATCCTGGCACCGCAACGCGCCGACGACCGCCTCTACCGCGTCGGCGCGGTGCTGGAGGCGGCCCTGGAGGAGAGCTGGGGCGGGCACCTGCTCGCTCGGGCTCCTGAGTTGGAGGAGAAGTGATGAGCGAGCAGCTGATGGACTTTCAGGAGGCCGTGCGCCGCTACGACCCGGTCCTGGGCCTGGAGGTGCATGTCGAGTTGGGCACCGCCACGAAGATGTTCGACGCAGCCCCCAACACCTTCGGCGCCCAGCCCAACACCATGGTGACCCCCACCTCGGTGGGCCTGCCCGGGGCTCTGCCGGTGGCCAACGCCAAGGGCGTGGAGTACGCCATCCGCATCGGCTTGGCCCTGGGCTGCAAGATCGCCGAGACCTGCCGCTTCGCGCGCAAGAACTACTTCTACCCGGACCTGTCCAAGGACTTCCAGACCTCCCAGTCCGACGAGCCCATTGCCTACGACGGCGCCCTGGAGGTCGAGCTGGAGGACGGCTCCTTCTTCACCGTCCCCATTGAGCGGGCCCACATGGAGGAGGACGCCGGGAAGAACACCCATGTGGGCGGGGCCGACGGGCGTATTGAGGGCGCCGACTACTCCTTGGTGGACTACAACCGCGCCGGCGTTCCCCTGGTCGAGATCGTCACCCGGCCCATTGAGGGCGCGGGCGAGCGGGCCCCGGAGGTGGCGGCGGCCTATGTGCGCACCCTGCGCGACATCTTCCGGGCCCTGGGGGTCTCCGAGGCGCGCATGGAGCGGGGCAATGTGCGCGCCGACGTCAACGTTTCCTTGCGCGAGAGTCCCAGCGCCCCCTTGGGAACCCGTACCGAGACCAAGAATGTCAACACCTTCCGCGGCATTGAGCAGGCGGTGCGCTACGAGATCCAGCGTCAGGCGGCGGTGCTGGCATCGGGTCGTGAGGTGCTTCAGGAGACCCGCCACGGTCAGGCCGACGGCACCACCCGCCCCGGGCGGGTGAAGTCCGACGCCGACGACTACCGCTACTTCCCCGAACCCGACCTGGTGCCGGTGGCCCCCAGCCGGGCGTGGGTCGAGGAGATTAGCGCCTCACTGCCCGAGATGCCGGCTGTTAAGCGCCGTCGCCTCAGGGCCGAGTGGTCGCTGTCCGATGTGGAGATGCGCGACGTGGTCAATGCTGGTGCCCTGGAGCTCATTGAGGCCACTGTGGCCGCCGGTTCCAGCGGCCAGGCCGCCCGCAAGTGGTGGATGGGGGAGCTGGCCCGTGCCGCCAAGGAGCAAGAGGTCTCTTTGGAGGAACTGGCGGTCACCCCTGTCCAGGTGGCCCAGCTCCAGGGGCTGGTCGACTCCGGGCGCCTGACGGACAAGCTGGCCCGTCAGGTTCTCCAAGGCGTGCTCGCCGGTGAGGGCGACCCTCAGGAGGTGGTCGCCGCCCGGGGGCTGGAGGTTGTCTCCGACGACTCCGCCCTCCTGGAGGCAGTTGATGAGGCCCTGGCCGCCAACCCGGATGTGGCTGACAAGATCCGGGGCGGCAAGGTTCAGGCCGCGGGCGCGATCGTCGGGGCAGTGATGAGGGCCACGCGAGGCCAGGCGGACGCTAAACGGGTGCGCGAACTGGTCATGAAGCGCGTTCAGGGCTGAGAAGCCGCATTGCCGGACGGGATCGGCTTCTTCCCCGTTTCCGGGGAAGAAGCCGATCTCGCTTTGTGGGCGTTCGACGTCGGTATCCGGGCGGTGGCGGGTTAGGGTCACACCGATACGGGCCGTCGCATTCAGTGCGCGCCCAGAACGCTCACGGAGGGAAGTTCATGGCCCAGCCCAGCCCTAGCTACACCGTCGCCCTGCACCTGGAGGTGCCGGCCTCGCAGAAGGCCGTCGCCTCCCTCGTGGACACGGCGACCGCCACCGGTGCTGTCGTCAACGGTGTTGACGTCGCCGAGGCTGACGGTGACCACCTTATTGTTGATCTGACAGCGGACACCCGCGACTCGGTGCACCGCGGCGAGCTTGTCGCGGCCCTGCGTGCGCTGGACGGCGTGGTCGTCCGGAACGTCGGCGACTCGACCTTCATGGCCCATGTGGGCGGCAAGATTGAGATCGCCGCCCGCTACCCCATCCACAACCGCCGTGACCTGGCCCGGGTCTACACCCCCGGCGTGGCCCGGGTGTGCAAGGCGATCCACGACCACCCGGAGCGCGCGCGCCTTCTGACCATTAAGAAGAACACGGTGGCCGTGGTCACCGACGGCACCGCCGTCCTGGGGCTGGGGGACATCGGCCCGGCGGCCGCAATGCCCGTCATGGAGGGCAAGGCGGTGCTGTTCAAGCAGTTCGGCGGCGTCGACGCCTGGCCGGTGGCCTTGGACACCAAGGACCCCGAGGAGATCATCGCGATCTGCAAGGCCATTGCCCCGGCGTACGGCGGTATTAACCTGGAGGACATTGCCGCGCCCAAGTGCTTCGACATTGAGGCCCGGCTGCGCGAAGAACTCGACATCCCCGTCTTCCACGACGATCAGCACGGCACCGCCATCGTTACCCTGGCCGCCCTCATTAACGCCCTGAGGATCGTGGGCAAGCGGATCGAGGACGTGCGGATTGTCCTGTCGGGCGTGGGCGCCGCCGGCTCGGCCATTGCCAAGCTCCTCATGGCCCACGGCGCCACCGACATTGTGGGCTACGGCCGCACCGGGGCGCTCTCGGCGGAGGACACCGAGGGCATGAACGAGCACCGTAAGTGGCTGGCCGAGAACACCAACCCGCGTCGGGTCACCGGTACTCTCAAGGACGGGCTGGTGGGAGCGGACGTGCTCATCGGAGTGTCTTCGGGCAACCTGCTGCAACCGGAGGACCTGAAGGCCATGGCCCCGAACGCCATCGTCTTCGCCATGGCCAACCCGGTCCCCGAGGTCGACCCCATTGCCGCCGGTGACTACGCCGCCGTCGTGGCCACCGGCCGCTCGGACTTCCCCAACCAGATCAACAATGTCCTGGCCTTCCCGGGACTCTTCCGCGGTCTGCTGGACACCGGCATCACCAATATCTCCACCGAACTGCTGCGCGCCGCAGCGACCGGCATCGCCTCAGTGATCTCCGAGGAGGAGCTCAGCCCCGTCTACATCATCCCCGGCGCTTTCGACACCCGTGTGTCCAAGGCCGTTGCCGGGGCTGTTCGCCGTTTTGCCGACGACGCCTGAGGCTGCGGCCGCAGTAGGCCGCGGCCGCAGTTGCCCCTGGCTGCCCCCGGCCGTTGGTCAATGGGGGCCGACAGCGGGTTGATGGCTAAGCGCATGAGATTCATTCGGCCGGGTTGCGTGTCCCGTCAGGGGCGCGGAACCCGGCCGAACGCGGACGGGACGCCCGCGGGAAGGCGCGCGCCGTGGGCCAGTGGCGGGCCAGTGCGGAGCCACCGTGGAGCCGGTGTGCCGAGCGTCATTCGCCCTGAAATTGACGCCGCTCCCGGGGCGCCCCGTAGAGTAGTGGCCGTTGCGCCGGCCGCCCCCGCAGGGCGAGGGCCGGCACGGCGAACAGGAGAACTCAACAGCCGGATCCGAATGAGGCGGAGGTCACTGACCTCTGGTTTGACAGTGTGGTCCGGGTGCTTTTAGAGTTATCTCCGCTGCCTGCGAGGGCGGGGTGCCATCCTTCAGGGAGGCGCAATAATCTCGCTGGGTGTGTTGTTTGAGATCTCGATAGTGTGTCATGTTTTTTGTGCCTTTTTGTTGGGTTTGTGGTGCTGGGTTTTTGGCTGTGGTCCTGGGGTTGTTGTTCTGGGGTTGTGGTTGGGGGTCTGGTG
>NZ_RYFV01000022.1 GCF_004104015.1 Actinomyces oricola
CAAAACACACTAGCGCCCACTATACGGTCCACAACACAACCCACCCACCCAGACACACGCCACAAACACAACCAAACACAAACACCAAGCACACACGAAACCAAACACCACAAACACACGCGACAAACACAAACACCACAATATGGATGGGGTGTGTGGTCCGGTGGTCATAGCGGGAGGGACACGCCCGGACCCATCACCGAACCCGGCAGCTAAGACTCCCAGCGCCCATGGTACTGCACACAACACCGTGCGGGAGAGTAAGACACCGCCGAACCACACACCCCAAAACACACAAAAACAACACACACCACGCTGTTTAAGAGCACGCCATGCACTCCCGTGCCATCTCGCAGCGATACTGCCATACTGTCCTGTGCCGCAGCGGGTCGCCACCGGGGGCGCCTGTTGGGAAGCCACGGGGAGTGCGCCGGTAGGCTAGCGCTACCGCGCCGCGCCCGACGAGGCACACGCGGCCCACCAAGAAAGAAGGACCATGGCCCAGGACAGGCGCGACTCCCATCACCGCTCTGGCGGCTCGCACAGCAATCGCCACGGCTTCGGTCCTCGCGACGACAACCGTGGAGGCCATCGCTCGGGGCCTGATGACGGCCAGGGCCGGCGTTATGGGGACCGTGACCACTTCGGCGGTCGCGACCGCTACAGTGAGGGTTCCCGGCGTGAGGGGAACCGGGCGGCGAGGGATTCCCGCGGCCGCAATGACGAGCGCCGCTATGGGCGTGGACGTGATGAGGGCGCGGACTGGCGTCGTAGCGGCAGGCGCCCGGACCGTCAGGGACGCGGCCATGACAGTGGGTATCGGCGCGAACGCCGTGATGGCGAGGAGTATCGCCCCGGGGACCATGATGGTGAGCGCAGCCGTGATGGTGAGCGCCGCTTCGATGGCCGTGGACCACGTCGCGAGAGGGACGAGCGTCGTGGTGAACGCGGCCGCTACGAGGGCGGTCGCGGCCAAGACCGTGGGCATGGGCGCGACTCCCGCCGCGACCAGCGCCCCCGGCCGCGTAACCGCGTCACCGCACCGCGCCTGCCCCAGGAGGTTACGGGCCAAGATCTAGAGGCGTCCGCCCGCCGTCAGCTGCGGGCACTGGGCCGGGCGAACGCGGAGAACGTCGCCCGCCACCTGGTCATGGTTCAGCGTCTCTTGGACACGGACCCGCAGGCCGCCTATGCGCACGCCCGCTATGCGGCCTCACAGGCCGGACGCATAGCCGTCGTCAGAGAGTCCGCGGGCATTGCCGCCTATCTCGCCGGCCATTACGCCGAAGCCCTACGCGATATCCGCGCCGCTCGCCGACTCTCCGGCTTCGATCTGCACCGTGCCATTGAGGCTGACTGTGAGCGCGCATTGGGCCGCCACGACCAGGCCCTCAAAGCAGCTCAAGGAGCCGACCCAGCCCAACTCGACGACGTCGAGGAGGCCGAGATCGCCATGGTGGTCTCGGGTATCCGCCATGAGACCGGTAATGATGAGCTTGGACTGATCGTCATTGAGGACGCCATCCGTCTTTTCCGTGGCGACCGCGAGACGCTGCGTCGTTTGCACTCCGTGCGCGCTGACCGCCTCCAGGACCTCGGCCGAGGCCAGGAGGCCGCCGCCATCCGCAGGCGTCTCGGATTGGATGAGGAGACGGCCGAGACGATTGAGGAAGAGGTTGAGGTCTTCGACCTCGTCGATGACTATGAAGAGCAGGAGGCGGCCAGGGCGGCTCAAGCCCATGGTGACCAGGACACCGTGGACGAGCAGGCCGGCCAGGAGACCGACCCCGGCCGGGGCTCGACCCCGGAGGCGGCAGTAGACGCCGACTCCCAACGAACCGGCTCTCAGAACGCTGATCTCCAGCATGCGGATGAGCCGGATGAGGACGCCGCCTGGTCGGCCGACTTCGCCCAGCGCGTCGAAACCGAGATGGCAGAGCTCCTGGGAGAGGAGCAGGACACGGCCCCCACTCCAGAGCCGGAGCCCGGCCCAGACGGCATAGACCAGGTGGAAACTGGGACTGTAGCCGCCGAGCCCGCCGTCGACGACGAGAAGGATTGACCCCCATGACCCGGCCCACCGACGCCCCCACCTGCGACCTACTGGGTAGCGACCGGCCACTGGCCGCTACCTACGACGTGGCCCTGCTCGACCTCGACGGCGTCTGTTTCGCCGGAGCTGCTCGCGTCCCACACGCCGCTGAGGGGGTCAACGGCGCCCGGGCCCAAGGCATGCGACTAAGTTTCGTTACCAACAATGCCTCGCGGGCCCCGAGCACCGTGGCGGACAAGCTGGCCGCCAACGACATTGAGGCCCACCCCAGCGAGGTCTTCAGCGCCGCCATGGATGGCGCCGCCCTCCTGGCCGAGCATGTTCCCACGGGGTCATCAGTGCTGATCGTCGGCGGCGACGGCTTGCGCCAGGCCGTTCTCGACGAGGGTTTCACCATCGCCGAATCCGCCGCAGATCATCCCGCGGCAGTAATCCAAGGCTGGGACGCCTCCGTGGATTGGGCCATGCTCTCAGAGGGCCTCTACGCCATTACCGATGGGGCTCTGCACGTGGCCACCAATCTGGACGCCACCCTGCCCACCGAGCGGGGTTTCGCCCTGGGCAACGGAAGCCTCGTGGCGGCCCTGGCCAACGCCAGCGGCAAGCAGCCCCTGGCCGGCGGCAAGCCCTTCCCCGGCATCTACCAGCGCGCCCTGGCCCGCTCAGGCGGCACACGCCCGCTGGCAGTAGGCGACCGGCTCAACACAGACCACGTCGGGGCGCGGGCCGCCGCCATCCCCGGCCTGCACGTCCTGACCGGCGTGTCCACGGCCCGCGACGTCATCCTCGCCGTCCCCGCCGAGCGCCCCAGCTACCTTCACACGGACCTGCGCGGCCTCCTGGAGCCCCACCCGGTTCCGGAGCGCATTACTGTCGACGCCCTGGATTGGTGGAAGGTCGGCGGTGAGTTGGCCCGCGTCCACGACGACCGACTGGTCACCAGCAGCCACGGGGTCCTGGACGGCGACGCCGTCGTCCTGCCGCTGGACACCTACCGCGCCGCCGCCTGCGCCGCATGGGAGCACGCCGATGCCCAGGGCGCCGCCGGCACTGCGCTGCGCGTCCCCAGGATCACGGTGGCCTGACCCGGTGAGCCATCCCGTGACCACGGAGCAGGACGGACTACCGGACCCCAACCCACGCCCCACGCCCCACGAGGGCGCCCTCACCGGGCACCTCGTGGACCACAGTGCCGGCCTTACCGCCCTCGCCTCCCTGCCCCTGGCGGAGCAGGCGGCCGCCCTGGACGCCATCCGCGCAGAGCTCGCCTCTACGCTGGACCGGGCCGAGAGCTGAGGCGCCCAGCATGGCGCGTCTGATCCGCATTGACTCCGAGCTTGTCCGCCGCGGCCTGGCCCGCTCACGCACCCATGCCGCCCAGCTCATCGCCGACGGCTGCGTCACCCTCGACGGCGCCCCGGTCGCCAAGCCCGCCCGTCAGGTCAACCCCGCTCAAGCCATCGAGGTCGCCACGGAGCCCGAGGACGACTATGTCTCGCGCGGCGCCCGCAAGCTCGCCGGGGCCCTGGACGCCCTGGAGGCCCGTGGCCTGGCCCCCCGCGTCCGCGGACGCCACTGCTTGGACGCCGGCGCCTCCACCGGGGGCTTCACCGACGTCCTTCTGCGCCGGGGGGCGGGGCACGTGGTGGCCCTCGACGTCGGCTACGGCCAGCTCGCCTGGTCCCTCCAATCCGACCCCCGCGTCACTGTCATGGACCGCACCAATGTGCGCACCCTGACCTCCGGCGCCCTCACCCCCGCGCCCGGCCTGGTTGTGGGTGACCTGTCCTTCATCTCCCTGACCCTGGTCCTGGAGCCACTCGTGCGCGCCGCCGCCTCCGACGCCGACCTCCTGCTCATGGTCAAGCCCCAATTCGAGGTCGGCAAAGGACGCCTCGAGCGCGGCGGAGTCGTACGCGACCCCGCCCTCCACATCGAGACGGTTCTGACGGTCGCTGAACGCGCCCACGCTCTGGGACTGGGCATTGACGCCATTACGGCCTCCCCCCTGCCGGGCCCGGCCGGCAATGTCGAGTACTTTCTGAACATGCACGCAGGCCGCGCGGGCCACCCCGCTGACCTCACTGGAGACGACCTTGCCGCCGAGACCGCTCGCGCCGTCGCCGAGGGGCCGGCCAGTGCCCCGACAAGACACACGACGAGGGAGAGGCGATGACACCCGCACTTGTGCAGCAGGGCGCTCAGCCCACCGACGACGTCGCCCGGCCCGCGAACGAGCACCTACCGGTCAAGCGGGCCATGATTGTTCAGCGCGACCTCAACGACAAGCCCGTGCCCCCCGACCGCAGAGGGAGCTCAGCCTCCACCGCCCAGGCCGTGGCCCGAACCGAGGCCGCCCTGCGCGCCCACGGCGTCGAGCCGGTCCTCCTCGGAGAGCCCACCCAGCCCGGCGAGATCGACTTCGTCATTGTCCTGGGCGGGGATGGCACTATTCTGCGGGCCTGTGAGGAGGCTCGGGAGCACGACGTCCCCCTGCTGGGGGTCAACACCGGCCGCGTCGGTTTTCTGGCCGAGGCCGACCCGGAGGCAGTCGAGAAGGTCGTGGCCGACATCGTTGCCGGGCGTTACCAGGTTGACAAACGCATGACCCTCGACATCGAGGTTGAGAACCCCGGGGGAGTCATTACCCGGGACTGGGCCCTTAACGAGGCCGCCCTGGAGAAGTGCGACCGTGCCCGCATGATCGAGTTGGCCATTGGCGTCGATGGGCAGGCCGTATCCTCTTTCGGCTGCGATGGCCTCGTTATGTCAACACCCACCGGTTCAACCGCTTACGCCTTCTCCGGCGGCGGGCCCGTCATCTGGCCTGAAGTCGAGGCCCTGCTGCTGGTCCCCCTGGCCGCTCACGCCCTGTTCACCCGGCCCCTAGTGCTCGGCCCCGACAACTGCCTGGAGGTCGTCATCCAGTACACCGGGTTCGGCGGCGCCGAGATTTGGTGCGACGGGCGGCGCAGCCAACTCGTGGGCGCCGGCTCCCGCATCCGCGTCACTCGCTCGGCGCGCCCCGTGCGGCTGGCGCGCCTCAACGACGCCCCCTTCTCCACCCGCCTGGTGCGCAAGTTCAGCCTGCCCGTCGAAGGATGGCGAGCCGCAGCATCCCGCGGTAGGGGCAGGAGCCCGCGGTGATCGACTCCCTCCACATCGAGGACCTGGGGGTCATCGAGGAGGCCGACCTCGCTTTCGGTGCGGGGCTGACCGCCCTAACCGGTGAGACCGGAGCGGGCAAGACCATGGTCCTGACCTCTCTGGGCCTGCTGCTGGGGCAGCGCGCGGAGTCCACCGTGGTGCGTGCGGGGGCCGACCGGGCCCTCGTCGAGGGGGCCTTCACTGTCGCCCCTGCCTCGCGGGCCGCCGAGCGGGCCGCCGAAGCCGGCGCCGAGCTTGATGAGGACCTTCTCCTGGCCTCCCGCACCGTGCCCGCTACCGGCCGCTCACGCGCCCACCTGGGGGGACGTGCTGTTCCCTCCTCAGTCCTGGGGGACGTCGGCGCCCACCTGGTTTCCGTCCACGGCCAGGCCGACCAGCTCCGACTGCGCTCACCCGCGGCCCAGCGCACCGCCCTTGACCTGCTCGGCGGCAGCGAGCATGCTGCGCGCTGCCGCCGCTACGCTCAGGCCTACCGCGCCTGCCGCGAGGCCGCAGCCCGCCTGGAGGACTGGGAGTCCCGCACCAGTGAGCGCGCCGCCGAGACCAGCCGCCTGCGCGCCTGGCTGGAGTACCTGGAGGATCTCGCCCCCAGCGCCGGGGAGGATATCGCCCTGACCCAGGAGGCTGAGCGCCTCGATCACGCCGAGGACCTGCGCCGGGCCGCGGCCATCGCCATCGCCGCCCTGACCGGAAGCGAAGACGGCGCCGACGAACCGGAGACCATTAGCCTGCTGGCCGGAGCCGAACGCGCTTTGACCCAGGTCTCCGACCTTGACCCGGTCCTGTCCGAGCTGGCCGCCAGGATCCGCCAACTCGGCATTCTGGCGGCAGACATTGCTGCGGATCTGGGCGACCACCTCGCCGGGATAGACTCCGACCCCGCTCGCCTGGCCTGGGTCCAGGACCGCCGCGCCGAACTCGCCCGCGCCTGCCGGGAGATCGGGGGGGCCGCCACGCAGATCGACAGTGTTGACGCCCTCATGGAGTGGGGGCGAGCCGCCGCCGCTCGCCTGGAGGAGCTCGACGGCCCCCAGGACACCGCCGCCATCTTGCGTCAGAACCTGGAGCAGGCTCGGGCCGGGCTCCTCAGCGTCGGGCGGGAACTCACCGGAGCGCGCCAGGAACTGGCCCAGCGCCTAAGTGCGGAGGTCACCGCCGAACTGACCGGTCTGCAGATGACGGGGGCGCGCCTGGTCGTTGACCTGGAGGCCCTGCCCGAGCCCGGCCCCACTGGCCTGGAGTCAGTCGCCCTGCTGCTGGTTGCTCACCCCGGGGCCCCGGCCCTGCCTTTGGGGAAGGGCGCCTCCGGCGGGGAACTCTCCCGTATTATGCTCGCCCTGGAGGTGGTCCTCGCCGACGCCGCAGCCGGCCGTGGCCCGGGCGCCGGCCCAGAGACCGCCCCGGCCGGGCAGCCGTATGGACGGGGCGCTG
The DNA here is from genome assembly GCF_004104015.1 of Actinomyces oricola. Lineage (GTDB taxonomy): Bacteria > Actinomycetota > Actinomycetes > Actinomycetales > Actinomycetaceae > Actinomyces > Actinomyces oricola. Next base: position 6,653 of record NZ_RYFV01000022.1, read on the forward strand.
CGGACGCGTCGGGCAGGGGCGCTGACGAGCGTGTTCCTCCTCATAACCGGACCCTGGTTTTTGATGAGATTGACGCCGGGGTCGGCGGGCGCGCCGCCAGGGAGATCGGACGACGACTCGCCCGCCTGGCCCGCAGCCACCAGGTGGTGGTGGTCACCCACCTCGCCCAGGTCGCCGCCTGGGCCGACACCCATCTTGTGGTCCACAAGGAGACCTCCGCGGACTGCGCCCCACCCGGAAAGCAGGCTGCAATCACGCGCACCCGCACCAGTGTGACGGCCGTGACCGGCAAGGCCCGTGAGCGCGAGCTGGCTCGAATGCTCTCGGGGCATGAGGACTCCCAGGCCGCGGTGCGGCACGCCGCTGAGTTGCTCGCAGAGGCAGCCATGGCACAATCCCAGACGTGAGGAACCCGTTCCGCAGGCAGGCGGCGTCGGATCCGGACCGCCTCGGTGGTCCGGTCCGGGTCGACGCGCGCACCAAGAAGCTCACCAAGCGGCTCCAGCCCGGAGACATCGCCGTCATCGACCACACCGACCTCGACCGGGTCGCCGCCGAGGCCCTGGTGGAGTGCAAGCCGGCGGCGGTCCTCAACGCCGCCCCGTCGGTGTCCGGGCGCTATCCCAACCTGGGGCCCGGCATCCTTGTTGAGGCTGGCATCCCCCTGGTTGACGACCTGGGACCCGACATTATGCGTCTGCGCGAGGGCCAGCGCGTTGTCGTCGAGTCCGGTGTGGTGGCCCTCAAAGACAAGGGCACTGTCGTCGCCGAGGGCACCGTTCAGACCCGTGAGAGCGTCGAAGCCTCCATGGAGGAGGCTAAAGCCGGCTTGGCGGTCCAACTGGAGGCCTTCGCCGCCAACACCATGGAGTACATGCGCAAGGAGCGCGACCTGCTCCTCAACTCCGTGGGCATGCCCGACATCACCACCGACATTAACGGGCGGCACGTCCTGGTGGTGGTGCGGGGGTACTCCTACAAGGAGGATCTTCAGGCCCTCAAGCCCTATATTCGCGAGTACAAGCCCGTCATTATCGGGGTTGACGGCGGCGCCGACGCGGTCCTGGAGGCCGGCTTCAAGCCCGCCATGATTGTGGGCGACATGGATTCGGTGTCCGACAAGGCCCTGACCTGCGGTGCCGAGATTATTGTCCACGCCTACCGTGACGGCAGGGCGCCAGGCCTGTCCCGCGTGGAGGACCTCGGTGTGGAGCACAGCGTCTTCGCCGCCACCGGCACCAGCGAGGACATAGCCATGCTCATTGCCGACGAGGCCGGCGCCGAGATCATTGTGGCGCTGGGCACGCACGCCACGCTGCTGGAATTCCTCGACAAAGGGCGCGCCGGCATGAGCTCGACCTTCCTGACCCGCCTCAAAGTCGGGGGGCGCCTCATTGACGCCAAAGGCGTCTCCCGCCTTTACCGCACCCGCATCTCCGGCTGGCACCTGGTCATGCTGGCACTGGCGGGCCTGGTTGCGCTGGTCGTCGCCCTCATGGCGACCCCGGCCGGGCAGACCTTCCTGGGCCTGTCCGGGGCCGTGTGGGACGACCTCATTGACTTCTTCCGTTCGCTCGTGGGCCTATCCCCGAGCACCCCCAACGTCTGACGGCTCCAGGACCACAAGGACCCACAAGGACCCACAAGGACAAGGACTCAAGGCCTTCACCATGATCGACTTCCGTTACCACCTGGTCTCACTCATCTCCGTGTTCCTCGCCCTGGCGGTCGGTGTCGTGCTGGGAGCGGGGCCCCTCCAGAACTCCCTGGGCACCGCCCTCAACGACCAGGTCACCTCCTTGCGCACCGACCGCAATTCGCTCCAGGCCAAACTCGAACAGACCTCGACGGCCGTCAATGAGCGCGACTCCTACATCGCTGCCGCCGCGCAGTCCTTCATCCCCGGCACCTTGACCGGGCGCAGCGTCGCCGTGGTGGTCATGCCCGAGGCGAAGGGGGAGGACATTGACGCGGTGATCGCGCAGATCGAGGCGGCCGGGGGCACCATTAACGGCCGCTACCAGGCGACGACCGCCTGGGCGGACGTTTCCCGCGAGACATTCCGCTCCACCTACTCCGGGCAGTTCACCGGCTACATGGACTCCGTTTCCTCCACCGACGGCAACACCATCCTCGGTCAGGGCCTGGGCGTGGCCCTGACCACGGAGGGGGACAAGGCCTCGGCTCTCATGGACCTGCTCACCGCCTCCGAGACCCCTCTGATCACCATTGACGCCACGGCCACCGGTGCCGCCAACGCCATTGTCGTCATTGGCCCGCGCTCAACGACCGCCGGGAGCAACAAGGCCACCGCCTCGGCCGACAGCGGCCAGGACCCCTCCGCCTGGTCCTCCGCCCTGATCGGTACCGCCACCGCGGCCACTACCGTGGTCGTCGGTGCCGCCGACGCGCCGGGCGACGTCGTCGCCACCCTGCGCTCCGCAGACGCCGCCGTGACCACTATTGACTCCGTCGGCCAGGTCACCGCCGCCGTGTCCACCCCGCTGGCACTGGCGGCCACCGCCGCGGGCACCACCGGCGCCTACGGCTTCGACAATGGCGCTGACGCCGTCATGCCGCCCACCGCCTCCTGAGGCCCGTGGGCCTACGCTGCACCCATGAGACCAGTGACCCGCCTCCGGCCACGCATCACCGTCGCCGCGCTCAGCGCCGCAGCCACCCTGGGCGGATCCGGGGCGCTTGCGGCCCTGGGGCCGCGTCAGTGCCGCAAGCACCTAGAGCGGAGCAACTTCCACGGCCGCGCCGTGAGCCTGCGCGGCGGCATTGGGGCCGCTGTCGGCGCCACTGCCGCCGGCTCCATCACCGGCCGCTTGACCCACCCCCAGGTCGGGGCGCGCCACAGTGCGGCCGCCGTCGTCGCCGTGGCGGCCGCCGGCACCGCAGGGCTGGTCGATGACCTCGACGCCGGCGCCCACGACGGCGCCGAGGTCGCCAAGGGCCTCAAGGGGCACCTGGGAGCCCTGGCTCAGGGACGCGTGACCACCGGAGTCCTCAAGATCGCCGTCATCGGTTCGGGCGCCATGGTCGCCGGGGTACTCCTGGCCCGCTCCCGTGCCGCAGGCAAGACCCTGCCCGCCATTGCCACTGACGCCGCCGGCAGTGCGGTGGTTATTGCCTCATGGGCCAATGTGCTCAACCTGCTCGACCTGCGCCCGGGCCGCGCCCTGAAGGCCACGGCGCTCATGGCCGCGCTTCTGGCGGCATCCCCCGGCCGCGCCGCCACCACCACCCGACTGCTGGCCGCCGGGGCCCTGGGCGCCGCCGCAGCTGCGGGGCCCGAGGACCTGGCCGAGCGCACCATGCTGGGAGACACCGGCGCCAACGCCCTGGGAGCCCTCGTGGGCACCGCCCTGGCCGCCCACCCCGACGCCCGGCTGCGCGCCCTGGCCGCCACCGGGGGAGTGGCCCTGGTGCTGGCCAGCGAGAAGGTGTCCTTCACCCGGATCATTGAGTCCACCCCCGTGCTAGCGGCCCTGGACTCCCTGGGACGCCGCCCTTCATGAGCGCACCCGCCCGCCGCCCGGGCCTGCTCACACTGACCGGGAGCGTCGCGGGGCTGACCCTCGTCTCCCGTGTCCTGGGCTTCGTACGCTGGATCGTCCAGGCCACCGCCGTGGGCGCGGGCACCGTCGCCGGCGCCTACGCCACCGCCAATCAGATCCCCAACGTCCTTTACGAGGTGGTGGTCGGCGGGGCCCTGGCGGCCACCGTCGTGCCCTTGCTGGCCTCCGCCGTGGGCGCCGGGAGGCGCGCCGAGGCCGAACGCACCGCCAGCGGCCTACTGGGCCTGGTGCTGGTGATCCTGGTTCCCCTGTCCCTGCTCCTGGTCGCCCTGGCCACTCCCCTGGCCGGCCTCCTTCCCGCCTCCCAGGGAGTCGACCCCGATCTCCAGCGCCGGCTCGTAGCCGACTTCCTGCGCATGTTCGCCCTCCAGGTGCCCCTGTACGGGGTCGGCGTGGTCCTTACCGGAGTCCTTCAGGCCCACCACCACTTCACCTGGCCCGCCCTGACCCCGGTCCTCTCCAGCTTGGTGGTCATGGCCACCTACGCCCTCTACGGGCACATGTCGGCCGGCGCCCCGGATGGCGCCGTCCCAACCGCGGCCCTCCAGGTCCTGGGATGGGGGACCACGGCGGGCGTGGCCGCCCTGAGCCTGCCCCTGCTGTGGCCCGTGCGCAGACTGGGCCTGCGCCTGCACCCCACCCTGCGCCTGGGCGGGCGCCAGACCCGCCGCGTCTTGCGCCTGGGCGGTGCCGGCCTGGAAACTCTCCTGGCACAGCAGGCCAGCGTCGTCGTGGTCCTGGCCCTGGCGCGTGCCGGTGGCCAGACCGGTACCGTGGCCGTCTACCAGTACACCCAGGCGATCTACGTTCTGCCCTATGCGGTGCTGGCCGTGCCCGTGGCCACGGTCCTGTACCCGCGCCTGGCCGCCGCTTTCGAGGCCGGCACCCACAAGGCGGCGCCCGGCGCGGGCCCAGCAGTGGATCGAGCCGCAGCCCCGCCCGCCACAGCACGGGCCTTGACCGCCTCATCGACCGCCCTGGTCACGGCAGTGGCCGTGGCGGGGGCCGGCATGCTCCTGGCCGCCTCAGCCGGCGCCGAACGTTTCTTCACCCTCCTGGCGCCTGTGTCCGGCATGGGGGCCGCGTTGGCTGCCATGGCCCCCGGGCTTGTCGGCTATGCCCTGATCTACCAGGTCACCCGCGTCCTGTTCGCCTCCGACCACGCTCGCGAAGCTGCCCGGGCCACCATGCTGGGCTGGCTCACCGTCGCCGGCGCCTCCGCCCTGGCCGTACGGCTGGCGGCGCCGGCCGGCGGCGACGGGGCCGCCACCCTCATCGGGCTGGGCATTGGTCAGAGCACTGGCATGGGCGTGGCCGGGATCGGCCTGGCCCTGGTCCTGGCCCGACGCCTGGGGGCGGGCGTGCTGCGCCCCACCGGGCGGGTCCTGGCCTTCGGTGCGCCCGTGGCCATGGCGGCCGGGCTCGCCTCCCGGACCCTGAGCGCAAGAGTGCCCTCAACGGTCGGGGCGGTCGGTGCCGCGATCGTGGGCGCTGCGCTCGTGGCCGCAATGGCGTTGGCGGCCATCCATGTGGCGGACAGGCGGCTCTTGGGCTCCCTGCGCCGCCACAGCACCACAGACCCCACCAGCCCTCCCGGTGAATCCCGGTGAAGTAAAGGAGCATCCATGAGCGACCCCCCCGCCGAGCCGGATCCCGCCCAGGGCGCCTCGGAGGGCGCCGCCGAGGGCCCCGCCCCGCTTCGACGTCGCGTGCTGCTGGTAGCGGGCATGGCTTCCGGAGGGGTGCGCAACCACCTCGCCCAGTGCGCCCGTCTCCTGTCCGCCCCCGGCCACGACGTCATTGTTGAGGCCCCCGCCCAGGTTCTGGATGGCCTGGATGCGGGATGCGCCCGCTGCGAATCACTGGCCATCGGCTCGCGCCCCTCGCTGAGTGACAGCGCCGTCGTGGCCCGCCTACGACGGCTGGGGGGCAGGGCTGACGTCGTCCACGCCCATGGCTTGCGCGCCGGAGCACTGGTGGCCCTGGCCCTGGGACGACGGCGCCCCGGTCGCACCCGCCTGGTGGTCACTCTTCACAATCTCACCGTCGGCGGGTCCCCGGCTCGCGCCCTGGGCGCTCTCTTGGAGCGGGTTGTTGCCGCCCGCGCCGACCTGGTGTTGGCGGTCAGCCCGGACCTGGCCGAGCGGGCCCGGCAGCTGGGGGCCCGTACTGTCGAGCTCGCCGTCGTCCCCGCTCCCGAGCCCCGCCCCTCCATGCCAGGTGCGGGCGATGGGCAGACGGAGCCCGATGCCCGGTCCGAGGGTGGGCCGGTGGCGCCCCCCTGGCCCCCAGGGCACCGGCGGGTCCTCACAGTGGCGCGCCTGGCCCCTCAGAAAGGGACCGACCTGCTCCTGGAGACCGCCGGCCTTCTGGCGGCGCGCGTCAGTGCCGGGCAACTGGACGCTTTGACATGGGCGGTGGCCGGTGACGGACCGCAGGAGCAGGCGGCCCGGGCGCAGATGGAGGCCGAGGGGCTACCGGTGAGGCTGCTGGGCCGGCGCGAAGACATACCGGAGCTCATGGCCGCGGCCGACCTCGTGGTGCAGACCAGCCTGTGGGAGGGCCAGCCCCTGACCGTCCAGGAGGCCCTGCGCGCCGGGGCCGCCATAGTCGCCACCGACGTCGGCGGCACAGCGGTGACCGCGCGAGGCGGGGCCACGCTGGTGCCCGCGTGCGCGGTGGCGCTCGCCGACGCCATCGCCGCGCTCCTGGGCGACCGGGCCGCCTGGGACCAGGCCCGCGCAGACTCCGCACTGGCCGCCGCCGCTCTGCCCACTGAGGCTGACCTGGCGGCTCAACTGGAGGCGAGCCTGCTGACCGCCTCCTGATTACTGGTAATTCATTACTGGTGATTCACTGGTGATCTACGGGAGAGCCGTGCCGGTCATACGGCGGACTGCGGTCGTGACGTCCGTGCGACGCCACTACCGTGAGTTCTTGGAGTCGGCGGGCCCGCACATGACCGGTACGTTCCCGGACGGGCGCCTCACCGAGTTCATTGAGCTTGACCGTTCATCATCCCTACTACCTCGTCACCCGGGCCCACCCCCGAGTTCAAGTCCCGGCCCACCTGCGCCCATCGTTCGTGGGGTTGATTAAGGCGGGTCTGGAACGTCAACGTCAGGTTCACGCCCCCCGCCGCGTCCACGGCGATGGTGGCGTCCTCAGCCAGGAGAAATCATGAACACAACATCCCCCCTCGCCGACCAGCGTGAAGACCGCCTGGTGGTGAGTCACGAGCGGGTCTGGTCCGGTCCGATTTTCGCCGTCGACGCCGACCATGTCGGGCTTCAGGAGGGTCAGGAGCCGGTGGCGCGCCAGGTCGTGGCTCACCATGACGCCGTCAGCGTCGTTGCCCTGCGCGAAGGCCCCAGCTCCTCCCAGGGGGATGCCGCCGCCGAGGTTCTCATGGTGCGCCAATACCGGCACCCGGTGCGCGCTGCCCTGTGGGAGATTCCCGCAGGGCTGCTGGATGAGCCGGGGGAGGAGCCCTTGGCCGCCGCCCAGCGCGAGCTCGCCGAGGAGACCGACTATGCGGCGGCTCGCTGGCAGGTGCTGGTCGATATGTACGCCTCGCCCGGATTCACCACCGAGGGCCTGCGCGTTTTCCTGGCCCGCAACCTCACTGTGCTGCCGCAGGATCAGCGGACTGTGCGGGAGGATGAGGAGGCCGAGTTCGTGCCCACCTGGGTGCGGTTGTCCGACGCGCTGGAGGCTGTCATGGGCGGGCGCATCCACAACCCCTCCACCGTTGTCGGCCTACTGGCCCTGGCTCAGGCCCGGTCCCGCGACTACGAGGGTCTGCGGGCCCCCGACGCCCCTTGGCTGCGCAGCCCGCAGAGCCTGTAGGCAACCCGCCAATAACCAAACCGGTAGAAAATACCCTCCCATATAAGGCGGATCTACGGGAGGGTGGCGTGCTTGACGCCACGTAGTGACACTCTGTCCGGGACTTGCGGCCCACGAATATGGGAACGATGATCTTGGGTAAAGTTGGTGCTTGACGTCGAGCGTCGGACGGTCCGACCTCCAGCCGCGGCGTCCGGCGGCGGTCTGGCCCAGGTCGCCGGACGCGCACCGTCCCGACGCGGAGAGGAGCAACCATGACCCATGGCGACGACGACTCCACCCGCGCCCGGGTCCTTGACCTCATTGTGGAGAAAGGCCCGATCACTGCCGCCCAACTCGCCAAGATCCTCAAGCTCACCCCCGCGGCTGTGCGTCGTCACATTACCGCGCTGGAGGAGCGCCACGAGATCGAGGTTCACAGCCTGGCCGGATCCGGCAAGCGCGGACGCGGCCGCCCCGCCCGGCACTACGTGGCCACCCGCGAGGCGCGCACCACTTTCGCTGAGGGATACGCCGACCTGGCCACCCGCGCATTGGGATACCTCTCCCAAGTCGCCGGGGAAGAAGCCGTGGACTCCTTCGCCGCCGTGCGCGGACGAGACCTGGAGCGCCGCTACCGCGGCGTCGTCGACGCCGCCGGGAAGGACCCGGCCGACCGCGCCCTGGCCCTGGCCGACGCCCTGACCCTGGACGGCTACGCCGCCACCGTGCGCGATGTCGGTGACGGCACCTATGCTATTCAGCTCTGCCAGGGCCACTGCCCCGTGCGCGACGTCGCCGACCAGTTTCACGAGCTGTGCGACGCCGAGACCCAGGCGTTCTCCCGCCTCCTGGGTGTGCCGGTGCAGCGCCTGGCCACCTTGGCGGGCGGCGAGCACGTGTGCACCACACACGTCCCCATTGCGATACCCGCGCTTCGTAAGCGCGCCGTCCGCGCCTCAGATACGCGGGGCCCTCGACCCCGGCGAACGGAAGGAACCCGATGACATCACCCACGACCGCCCCTGCGCGCAGCGACGACGAGATCATTGACTCGATCTCGACGGCCTACGAGTTCGGCTGGCACGACTCCGACGCGGCCGGCGCCAACGCCAAGCGCGGCCTGGACGAGCAGGTCATCCGTGAGATCTCAGCGATCAAGGGTGAGCCGGAGTGGATGCTTGCCAGGCGCCTGAAGGCCTACGAGGTCTTTCTCCGCAAGCCCATGCCCACATGGGGCGTGGATCTGTCCCAGTTGGACCTTGACGCCGTGAAGTACTACGTGCGCGCCACCGACCGCCCCGCCTCCTCCTGGGACGCCCTGCCCGAGGACATCCGCGCCACCTACGACCGCCTCGGCATCCCCGAGGCCGAGCGCGAGCGCCTCGTGTCGGGCGTGGCCGCCCAGTACGAGTCCGAGGTCGTCTATGAGCAGATCCGTGAGGACCTCACGGCGCAGGGCGTCATCTTCGTGGACACTGACACCGCCGTGCGCGAGTACCCCGAGCTCGTGCGCGAGTACTTCGGCAGCGTTATTCCGGCCGGTGATAACAAGTTCGCCGCCCTTAACACCGCGGTGTGGTCCGGCGGCTCGTTCATCTACGTCCCCAAGGGCGTGAGCGTCGAAGTCCCGCTCCAGGCCTACTTCCGTATTAACACCGAGAACATGGGTCAGTTCGAGCGCACGCTCATCATTGCCGACGAGGACTCCTACGTCCACTACGTTGAGGGCTGCACCGCCCCCATTTACTCCACCGACTCCCTGCACGCCGCGATCGTGGAGATCATTGTTAAGAAGAACGCCCGCGTGCGCTACACGACCATTCAGAACTGGTCCAACAACGTCTACAACCTCGTTACCCAGCGCGCCACCTGCGCCGAGGGCGCCACCATGGAGTGGGTGGACGGCAATATTGGCTCCAAGCGCAATATGAAATACCCCGCCGTTTTTCTCATGGGGCCCCACGCCCGCGGCGAGGCCCTGTCCATTGCGTTCGCCGGCGAGGGCCAGCATCAGGACACCGGCGCCAAGATGGTTCACATGGCGCCACACACGTCCAGCCACATCGTCTCGAAGTCGATCTCCCGGCAGGGCGGCCGCTCAGGCTACCGCGGCCTGGTTCAGATCATGAAGAACGCGCGCCACTCCAAGTCCAACGTGTTGTGCGACGCACTGCTGGTCGACGAGATCTCGCGTTCGGACACCTACCCCTACGTGGACGTGCGCACCGACGACGTCGAAATGGGCCATGAGGCCACCGTCTCCAAGGTCAGCGCCAACCAGCTCTTCTACCTCATGCAGCGCGGATTGAGTGAAACCGAGGCCATGGCCACGATCGTGCGCGGCTTCGTGGAGCCCATTGCCCGCGAGCTCCCCATGGAATACGCCCTGGAACTCAACCGCCTCATCGAGCTGCAGATGGAGAACTCGGTCGGCTGAGGGCCATCCGATCGACACCGCCTCACCCCCGACCCCGCCGGCAGCACCGGCACAGGAGCCCCACATGCCAGACCTGACCACCGACCACTCCCGCGCCGCTCTCGAGGGCGCCCACAGCCACGGGGCGCCCGCCGCGGCGCGCTACGTCTCCTCGCGCGCAGACCGCCCCACCTCCTTCGACCCCGCCGACATCCCGGTCCCTCACGGGCGCGAAGAGGACTGGCGCTTCACCCCCCTCAAGCGCTTCGCCCCCCTGTTCGATCTTGACGCCGTGGGCGCCGGCACCGCCGCCTGCCCGACAGCAGTCGCAGTCCGCGTCGACGCCCCCCAGGGCGTTACCGTCGAAGCCCTCGACCGCGGCGATGATCGCCTGGGCACCGTCGGCGCGCCCGTCGACCGCACCGGTGTCGTCGCCTGGGCCGCTTTCCAAAGCTCTACCGCCCTGACCCTGGGCGCTGGGACCGCACTGGGGCGTGCTGCGCGCGTCACCGTGCTCGGACAGGACCCCGGGTTGGAGAACCCGGCCGCCTCGCACCTTCTCATCGTCGCCGAGAAGGACGCCACCGGCACCGTGATCCTTGATCACGTCGGCACCGCGGCCCTGACCCAGACTGTTGAGGTTGTTGTCGCCGAGGGCGCCAACCTCACCCTGGTCACTGTCCAGGGCTGGCAGGATGAGGCCGTCCACGCCTCCAACCACCGTGTGCGCCTTGAGGGCCGCGCCACCCTCAAGCACGTCGTCGTCTCCCTGGGTGGTGACGTGCGCATCGCCTCCGACTTCGGCTTCGCGGGCGAGGGCGGCCACATTGACGCCTACGGCGTCTACTTCACTGACGCCGGCCAGCACCAGGAGCACCGCCCCTTCGTGGCCCACACCGAGCCGCACTGCTACTCGCGCGTGACCTACAAGGGGGCCCTCCAGGGGGAGAACGCCCACGCCGTGTGGGTCGGGGACTGCCTCATCGGCTTTGGCGCCCGCGGCACCGACACTTACGAGCTCAACCGCAACCTGGTCCTGACCGAGGGCGCTAAAGCGGACTCCATCCCCAACTTGGAAATCGAGAACGGCAATATCGAGGGCGCGGGCCACGCCAGCGCCACCGGTCGTTTCGACGACGAGCAGCTGTTCTACCTGCGCGCCCGCGGCATCCCCGAGATCGACGCCCGCCGCCTAGTGGTACTCGGCTTCTTCAACGAGATCGTCACCGAGATTGGCGTACCCGAAGTCGAGGAGCGGCTTATGGCCGCCATTGAGAAGGAGCTCGAGCTCACCGGCCTCATTGCCGCCCGCGCCGGCGCCGAGATGGCCGATCCCACCCAGGCCTGAGGGCCACCCCGACGCACCCAACCCATCGTCCGAAAGAGCACTGATGAGCACCCTCCAGATCTCCAACCTCCACGTCCAGGTCGCCACCAGCGATGGCCCCAAGCCGATCCTCAACGGCGTGGATCTGACCATTGCCTCCGGTGAGGTCCACGCCATTATGGGCCCCAATGGTTCAGGTAAGTCCACTCTGGCCTACTCCATCGCCGGTCACCCCGACTATGAGGTCACTGAGGGCGAGGTCTTCCTCGACGGCGTCAATCTTTTGGAGATGTCCGTGGACGAGCGCGCCCGTGCCGGCCTCTTCCTGGCCATGCAGTACCCGGTCGAGGTCCCCGGGGTTTCGGTGGCCAATTTCCTGCGCACCGCCAAGACGGCCCTCGACGGCAAGGCGCCCAAAGTCCGCCAGTGGGTCGGCCAGGTCAACAAGGCCATGGAGAACCTGCGCATGGATCCCGCCTTCGCCCAGCGTGACGTCAACACCGGCTTCTCCGGAGGGGAGAAGAAGCGCTTCGAGATCCTCCAGATGGAGCTCCTGCGCCCCCGCTTCGCCGTCCTGGACGAGACCGACTCCGGTCTGGACATTGACGCCCTGCGCGTGGTGGCCGAGGGCGTTAACCGACTCCACGCCGAGTCCGACGCCGGCTTTATGCTCATCACCCACTACACGCGCATTCTGCGCTACATCAAGCCCGACTTCGTCCACGTCTTCGTCGACGGCCGTGTGGCCGAGGCCGGCGGCCCCGAACTGGCCGACCGCCTCGAGGCCGAGGGCTACGACCGTTTCCTGGCCTGAGCGGTCGGCTACGGCGCCCCCACCACCCAATGACCGCCCAGGAGGCAATGTCCCATGACCGGCTCCCATGCCGCGCCCCTCAGCGCCCAGGAGAAAGCAACTATCCGGGCCGACTTCCCCTACCTGGCGCGTCCGGCCCGCAATGGCGAGGTACTGGCCTACCTGGACTGGGCGGCCACCAGCCAGAAGCCGCAGGTGGTCCTTGAGGCCGCCGACCGCTTCTACCGCATGAGCAACGGGGCCGCTGGGCGCTCCACCTACCAGATCGCCGATGAGGCCACCGACGCCCTGGCCGATGCCCGCGATGCCGTGGCCGCCTTCGTGGGGGCGCGCGGCAGCCAGCTCGTCTTCACGAAGAACGCCACCGAGGCCATTAATCTGGTGGCCCTGGCCATGAGCCACGCCAGTGCCGGGCGCCCCGCCTCTCGCGGGGGCGCACCGGCCGACGACGCCGACCCGGCGCGCCGCCTGGTCATCGGTGAAGGCGATGAGGTTGTGGTCACTCGCGCCGAGCACCACGCCAACCTCGTGCCATGGCAGGAGTTGTGCGCGCGCACCGGCGCTTCCCTGCGCTGGCTGGACCTCACCGCCGACGGGCGCATTGACCCGGCCACAACCCGGGTTATCACCGAGCGCACCCGCGTGCTGGCCTTGGGGCACGCGGGGAACGTCACCGGGGCCCTGGCCCCCCTGGAGCAGATCCTGCCGGCCGCGCGCGCCGTGGGCGCCCTGATTCTCCTGGACACTTGCCAGTCGGCGGCGCACCTGCCCCTGGATTTCGCGGCACTCAGCGCTGCCGGGGTGGACGCCATGGTGCTCTCCAGCCACAAGATGCTCGGCCCCACTGGCATTGGGGCGCTGGTGGCCACCGACGAGTTATTGACGGCCATGCCGCCGGTACTCACCGGGGGCTCGATGATTGAGGAGGTCACTATGGAGGCCTCCACCTATATGGCCCCTCCAGCCCGCTTCGAGGCCGGCAGCCAACCCTTAGCGCAGGCCGTCGGCTGGCAGGCGGCCGTGGACTACCTGGGGGCGATTGGCATGGACCGCCTTGACGCCACCGAGCAGCTCCTAACGGAGCGACTTCTGGCGGGGGTCGACCAGGTGCCCGGCCTCAAACTGCTGGGGCCGGCCGAGAGCCGCGACCGGCTCGGGGTCCTGGCCTTCACCATTGAGGGCGTCCACCCGCACGATGTCGGCCAGGTGCTCGACGCCGCGGGCGTCGCGGTGCGCACCGGCCACCATTGCGCGCAGCCGATCCACGCCCATTTCGGCGTGCACGCCTCCTCCCGCGTATCCTTCGGACCCTGTACCACCGCCGCGGAGATTGACCGTTTTCTGGAGGCGGCCTCGGCGGTGCACCGCTATTTCAAGAGGTGACTATGAACGAACTCGACCAGCTGTACCAGCAGGTCATTCTCGACCATTCGCACGAGCGCCACGGGGAGGGTCTGCCCGAGGCCCCCGACGCCACCAGCCACCAAGTCAACCCCACCTGCGGGGACGAAGTGGACTTGGCCGTGCGCGTCGAGGGCGGGCGCATTGTCGCCCTGGGCTGGGAGGGGCAGGGGTGCTCCATCTCCCAGGCCTCCATTTCTGTCCTGCACGACCTGGTTGACGGCGCCGATCTGGCCACTGTCGCCCGCCTAGCCGAGGACTTCGACCTGCTCATGCACTCCCGGGGCAGGGGAGTAGACGATGCGGTGCGCGATGAACTGGAGGACGCCGCCGCTTTCGAGGGCGTCTCTAAGTACCCCAACCGTGTCAAGTGCGCCCTGCTGGGCTGGATGGCCCTGAAGGACGCCCTGGCCAAATCCGGCGTCGCCCTGCCCCAGCCTGCGGGCGCCCGGTGACCGGAACCAAACCACACGTCCCGCCTAACCCGAGGAGCCACCAATGAGTCAGACACCAGCACCAGACCCGATGGCCTCCAGTCCCAGTGCGCCATCCAACCCCATGGCCGCCCAGCACGCCCCTGCCCTGCCCGCCGACCCTGCGGACGTGGCGGTCGTGGAGGAGGCACTGCGCGACGTCATTGACCCCGAACTGGGGATCAACGTTGTTGACCTGGGGCTCCTTTACGGGGTGTCCATTGAGGCCGACGGGACTGTGGTGCTCGACATGACCCTGACCACCGCCGCCTGCCCGCTGACCGATGTCATTGAGGAACAGGCCCAGCAGGTCCTCAGTCGGATCACCGACAAGGTGCGCATCCAATGGGTGTGGCTACCGCCATGGGGCCCGGACAAGATCACCCCTGAGGGCCGTGAGCAACTGCGCGCCCTGGGCTTCAACGTCTAACCCCCGTCCCCTCCAACAAAATCCTCACAGCAGGGCATCCACGGACGCTGTGCTGTGAGGATTTTGTTGGAGGGTGGCCGGTGGAAGGGAGTCCGGTGGAAGGGGTGGCCGGTGGGGAGGGCGGTCAGGCGGTGGTGAGCGCACGGCCCCAGGCACGGGCCTGCTCGGTCTCGCCGTCGGCCGGGCCCTGGTCGGTGACCAGAAAGCTGCGCACAGAGGTAACGGTTCCGGGACTCCGCCTGCCCAAGGCCCTGGCAATCCGCTTCGCCGCCGAACCGGAGATCCACGACCGTGAGGTGACTGTGTCGAGAGCGGCCACACGCACACCTTGCGAGATGGTCGCGGTCTCCAGCCACTCGCGAATGCCGGACTCGGCGCCAGCACCACCTCTAGCCCGGGCTGAGCGCCTGGACGCCGGAGTCGGCAGGCCCCGGTTGTGGGTGGGGGCAGCCAGAACGAGCAGGGAGATGTCATCGGGAATGACCGTCTGCGCCCGGGCGGCCGGGATGACGTCGGCCTGAGCACCACCCTGCCGCAGGCCGGCGGCAACCTCCTCGACCAGGGCGGCGGTGGCTCCGAAACAGGACTCCACGATCAGCAGTGCTTTCACGGCTATCTCCTTCCAGGTGCGTCCGGCGCGCGGACAGCGGCGCGTTTAATGCGTGGCGGATGACCGGGGCCCGGGGCCCGTACCCGCATCCCATTTTCAGGTGTGACGCCGCGTCACAGGCAAGGAAGAGCCGTTGGGGCCGAGCACCGCAGGCCCGTGCCCGCTGGGCCCCGCATTACTCCGCCTTGCTCCACCGGTCAATGGCCTCCAAGAGCCGCCTTTCCATTGCCGCACCCAGGCGAGCATCGAAGGGCTCAACCCTGGAGGCGAGGCGGAAGAAAGAGCGCACCGCCTCCTTGTCCACGCTGCGGGCCAGGGCCCTGAGCCGCTCCGGTCTCAGCACGGTCTCAATGCGCCGAACATTGACATCGGCACGCTCCCCGACCTGCTCGTCGGACAAGGCGGAGGCGTCCTGCCCATAGGCCTCCAAGATGGAGGCGTCATTCTCCGGCTGCGGATCGAAGAAGAGGAACTCGGCCTCGGCCGGCATCTGGCCCCGATAGCAGGCCAAGTCGGTGACATCGCGCTCGCGGCGCACGGCGGCGCGGGTGTGCTCGTCGGGAGCAGCGGCTTCAAGGCGGTCGAAGAAAACCACCATGCGCGTGGGCATGGGGGAGACCGTCAAGCCCTCACGGGCGCGCTCCAACAGCGCCACGAGCATGTCGCGCTGGCGGGCGGTGTCGGCCAGGTGCTTCTCAACCGCTTTCAGGGCCCCTGCCAGATCGACGGCAACACGGTCCCGCTTCCCATCGCGGCAGGCGCCGTCGGTGCTTTCACGGTTCTCGTCCCCGCCGCCGTCACCGCTGTTGTCGCTGTTGTTGCTGTTGTTGCTGTCGGCGTGCCGATCACTGGAGGTGGCCGCCGGCGAGTCAGCCGCGTCGGCGCTGCTCCTGCCGCTGACCGCCGGTTCTGCGGGAGCCCTGGCGTCAGCGTCGAGGATGCGTGCGATTGAACCTAGCGGCACCCCGGCCTGGACCAGCCAGCGGATGCGCGAGAGCCGTGCCACATGGGTTAGCTCGTAGTCTCGCCAGCCTCCCCGCACCGGGGGCACCGGCAGAAGTCCCAGGGAGTGGTAGTAGCGCACGGTGCGCACCGTGGTTCCAGTCAGCTCAGCGATCTCGGCGACGCGCATGGACGCAGTCTCACACAATGGTGCAGGCCTACGACGGCGCAGGCGTATGGTCCTGAGCCATGTCGGACGCATAGGCGCCACACCGTGCGCACCAAGAGTTGCGCACCACCTCTAGAGCACGTCTTCCGGCGAGCCCAGAATGGCCGCCCGGAGTACGCGCCCATGACAGTGAATGCGATCCTTGGCCGCGACCAGCAGTGTGACCCGGCCCGCGAGCGCCTCAGCGCGCAGGCGCCCCACGGCGCCAGCCGCCTCCGGGTCGCCGTCCAGTTCGGCCCGGTAGGCCGCCGCGAACTCCTCCCAGGACAGATCCCCGGCATGGAAGGCTCGGCGCAGGGCGGTCGACGGCGTCGCATCCTTGGCCCACTCGTCCAGGGCGGCACGTTCTTTGCTCACGCCCCGGGGCCACAGCCTATCCACCAGGACCCGCCTGCCGTCCTGCGCATTGGGCTCATCCCGGACGCCCTTGATAACAACGTTCTCAGGATCGGGCAGCTTCTCAGGCGCGTTCATAGCCACTACGGTAGACACCCGCCCGCCTAAGCGCATCGGCGGCGCCGACGATCACGCGACCGGCCCTGCCCGCGCCGGCGGCCCTGCCTGTGCCGGCGGGCGAGAGGATCGGCGGCCCCGCCCGGGGCCGAGCGGTGGGTTTTCGCGGGTAGTCTGGACCCGTGCTCTACGACCTGCTGTACAAGACCGTCCTGACGCGTATTGACCCCGAGGTGATCCACGACGTGTGCATGGACGCCATTGAGGTGACCAGCAAGGTCCCGATCCTGCGCGACGCGGTCCGCCAGGCCTGGGGGAGGCGCCCCGTCTTCCCGGTGCCCAGTGCCAACCAGGGCGGTCCTTTCGCCCGCCCGGTGCCTGGGCTTCTAGGGCTGGCCGCCGGCATGGACAAGGAGGGCAAGGCCATCGAGGGCCTGGATATGCTCGGCTTCGGCTTCATCGAGGTCGGCACCTTCACGGCCCAGGCTCAGGACGGCAACGACAAGCCGCGCATGTGGCGCTACCCGCGCACCCGCGCTGTGCGCAACTCCATGGGCTTTAACAACTCCGGGGCCGACGAGGCCGCCCGCCGCCTGCGCCGCCTGCGTTCGACCAAACGGGGTCGCAGCATCGTTGTGGGCGTCAACATTGGCAAGACCAGGACCACGCCCCTGGACGACGCCGTGGCGGACTACCGCTATTCCGCTTCCAAGGTGGCCCGTTGGGCCGACTACCTGGTTGTCAATGTCTCCAGTCCCAACACCCCGGGCCTGCGCAGCCTCCAGAACGTCGAGGCCCTGCGCCCCGTTCTCGCCGCCGTACGACAGGCCGCCGACGAGGCCGCATACCGTCACGTCCCCCTTCTGGTCAAGATCGCCCCCGATCTGGCTGACGAGGATATTGACGCCGTCGCGGACCTGGTGCTGAGCATGGGACTGGACGGGGTGGTTGCCACCAACACCACCATTGACCACGACCTGGGGGAGGGGGGACTGTCCGGGGCGCCCTTGCTGCCGCGTTCCCTGGAGGTGGTGCGCCGCCTGCGCGCCCGCCTGGGGGAGGAGCCGACCATTATTGGCGTGGGCGGCATTAGCTCGATTATGGACGCCGAACTCATGCTGGACGCCGGGGCGAACCTGCTCCAGGCCTACACCGCGTTCATCTACAACGGCCCGGCCTGGCCCGGGCGGCTCAACCGGGCCCTGGCCACCATCCGCCCACCGCGCTGAGCGGGGCCGCCCAGAGCCGGCTACTTACGGCGGAGGACCCGGGCCGGCCCATTGTGGGCCGGCCCAGCGCCTCAGGCGGGCCGTTTCTCCGGGGAGACCGTTTTAGCCGGGTCGCGCTCAATGACCCCGGCCAAGGCGGCATCGATGGCCTGAAGGACGTCGGCGTCCAGTTCCACGCCGGAGGCCTTGACCGTCTCCTCCAACTGTTCGGGGCGTGAGGCGCCCACAATGGCCGCCGAGACGTCCCGGTTCTGCAGCACCCAGGCGATGGCCAGCTGAGGCATGGTGAGACCCGCCTGCTCGGCCACGGGACGCAGCTTCTGGACGGCGGTGAGGACGTCCGCGCGCATCCAGCGCGAGATCATCTTCTGCCCGCCTTTGTCGTCGGTGGCGCGCGAACCGGCCGGCGGCTCCTTGTCCGGCAGGTACTTGCCCGACAGAACACCCTGGGCCATGGGCGACCACACGATCTGCCCCAGGCCCAGTTCCCGGCTGGTGGGCACGACCTTGTCCTCAATGACACGCCACAGGGCCGAGTACTGGGGCTGGTTGGACACTAAACGGAATCCCATCTGGACGGCCAACTCGGCGCCGGCGCGGATCTGCTCGGCCGTCCACTCCGAGACGCCAATGTAGAGAGCCTTGCCGGAGCGCACCACATCGGCGAAAGCCTGCATGGTCTCCTCCAGCGGGGTCTCATAGTCGTAGCGGTGCGCCTGATAGAGGTCCACGTACTCCAGGCCCAGGCGGCGCAGTGAGCCGTCAATGCCCTCCATAATGTGCTTGCGCGACAGGCCCGCATCGTTGGGGCCCTTGGGGCCAATGGGCCAGTAGACCTTGGTGAAGATCTCCAGGGACTCGCGACGCTGGCCCGCCAACGCCCGGCCCAGCACCTCTTCCGCGGCGGTGTCGGCGTAGACGTCAGCGGTGTCGAAGCTGGTAATGCCCAGGTCCAGGGCGCGGTGCACGCAGGCCAGGGCGGTGTCGGTCTCCACCTGGGAGCCGTGCGTGAGCCAGTTTCCGTACGTAATCTCCGTGATCTTCAATCCAGATGAGCCAAGACGCCGGTAAGCAACCATGGCACCAGAGTAGAAGACTGGGCGGCAGGGGAACAGCATGAGCCCTGGGGCCCTCGGGGCCGCGCAGCTTGCGCGGGCCCGCTGCCCAGGAGCGGATCACCACCTGTTGGCGGTGGCTGCTGCAGGCTCCTAGGAGGGGTACTCGCGGCGCCCCACCTGGGGGGCGGGCTGGCGAAGACGGCGTATGTTGAAGCAGCGGCCGAAGATGTACCAGAAGATCAGGCCCTGCTTGGCGAGCTTGTCCTGACCGAACTTGGCCCGTAGGCGCTTGCGCAGCGTGAGCCAGCAGATGATCGTGTCAATGATCGAGGCGAAGAACAGCAGGTAGATAATGAGCGTCCCAGTCAGGGTCACCGTTGCGGTACGGGATTGCAGGGTGAAGGTCAGCACGAGGAGTACTACCACCAGGGGCATGAAGGTCTCGCCCAGCGAGTAGCGGGCGTCGATGTAGTCGCGGATGTAGCGCTTGATGGGGCCTTTGTCCCGTGCCGGCAGGTAACGCTCCTCGCCGGTGGCCATGGCGCGGCGCTGGTTCTCCCAGGCCTCATTGCGTTTGGCGGCTGCTTCTCTCTTGGCGGCCTTGCGGTCGGCGGGCACCACCGGGTGCAGCTTGCGGGCTTGGGCGACTTTACGCTTGGGGGTGGGGCGCCCCTTGCCACCGACTTTGGTGGGGGGCGTTGGCGCGGCCTGGGGCTCCGGGGCTTTGTCGCGCTTCTTGAACAGTCTCACGCAGCACAGGGTACCGGCTCTCCCGCGCTACGCTGAAAACCATGATCACAGTCAACAGTGTGCGCACTGCCGTGCACGATGCTTTCCCGACCATTGTCAAGGACCTCACCGAACTGGTTGCCATCCCCTCCGTTTCCGCCACCGGCCACGACCAGGCCCAGGTGGCCCGCTCCGCCGAGCATGTGGCCGCCCTCCTGGCCGCCTCCGGCATGGAGGCCCAGATCTGCTCGGCCCCCGGGTCCGACGGCGCCCCTGGCCGCCCAGCGGTGCTGGCCCACCGTGAGGGACCTGCCGGCAGCCCCCATGTGCTCTTGTACGCCCACCATGACGTCCAGCCCGTTGGAGACCCGCAGGGCTGGGCTCAGCCCGATCCTTTCACCGCCGTGCGTCGCGGCGACCGTCTTTTCGGCCGGGGCACCGCCGACGACGGGGCCGGGATCGTCGCCCACGTCCATGCCCTGCGCACCTTGGCGGCCTTGGGCCAGGACTCCCTGCCCTGCTCGGTGACCGTCTTCATTGAGGGGGAGGAAGAGGTCGGCTCGCCCTCATTCGAGAACTTCCTGGCCGCCCACCGCGAACGCCTCGAGGCCGATGTCATCGTTGTGGCCGACTCTTCGAACTGGAAGGTCGGTGCCCCCGCCCTGACCACCTCCCTGCGTGGCGTTATCCAGGTTGATGTACGCCTGGAGGTCCTGGACCACGCCTTGCACTCGGGTCAATACGGCGGCCCCATTATGGACGCCACTACTGCCATGTGCCGCCTGATGGCGACCCTCCACAATGAGGCGGGCGACGTCGCCGTACCCGGCCTGGTCTGCCACTGTCAAGCCGGCCCTGACTTCCCCGACTACTCGGAGGCCGATTTCCGCATGGACGCCGGGATGCTCGACGGGGTGGAGCTGGTGGGCACGGGTGATCTCACCGCCCGCCTGTGGACCAAACCCACCCTGACCGTCATCGGTATGGATGTCACCCCTTTGCAGCTGGCCGGCAACGTTCTGGCCCCCTCCTGCACAGCGCGCCTGTCCATGCGCATTGCCCCGGGTCAGGACCCGCAGGAGGCCTTTGAGGCTCTCACCGCCCACCTCCAGGCGCACACCCCCTTCGGCGCCCGGTTGAACGTGGTCCTGGGGGAGGCGGGCCCCGCCTTCGACGGCTCCTCGCAGACCCCTGCCGGGCGCGCCGCCCACTGGGCGCTGGAGGCGGCCTGGGGCACCCCCAGCGTGGACATTGGTCAGGGCGGCTCCATCCCCTTCATCGCCACCCTCCAGGAGACCTTCCCGGATGCGCAGGTGCTGGTTACCGGTATTGAGGACCCCGACTCGCGCGCCCACAGCGAGGACGAGTCCATGCACCTGGGCGAGCTCGAGCGCGTCGTGGTCGCCGAGGCGCTGCTCCTGGCCCGCCTGGGCGGGGCGGTCGCGGAATGACCGGCAGGTGAGGGTTCTTCTGGCCCCTGGCGCCATGCGCCCCGAGCCCGGGGGCGTCCCCGTACCCGGGCTCGGGTTGGCCGCCCAGGGCGTGGTCCGGGCCTTGGCCTACGGGTGGTCGCAGGCCCGCCCCGCCGATGTGCTCACCATGCTGCCGTTGGGTGACGGCGCTGCGGGCAGTGCCCAGGCCATAGCCGCCGAGCGCATTGTCGCCAAGGAGAACCTGAAGGCGCCCGGGCCCTTGGACCAGGATCGTGAGGCCGCCCTGGTGCGCCTGTCCAACCCCCGGGTGGCGGCGGCCGGATCGACCTGGTGGCTTGACGCCGCGGCCTGGGCGCCCCTGCCGGAGCAGGCCGATGCCGCCGCCCAGGAGGCCCTTCACGGCACGTCCGAGGGGCTCGGCATCCTGGTGGCCCAGGCCCTGGCCCGCACCGGCCCGGCCGACACTCTTGTGGTGGGCTTGGACCGCAGCGCCGTGCACGATGGCGGGCTCGGCATGATTGAGGCCTGGGGCGGCGTCGAGGGCGCCTGGAGGGCTGTGGCGGGGCGCGACGTCGTGCTGGCGCTAGCCGACGGCGTCGCCCTGGGCGGGCTGGCCGGATCCGGGCAGGCGCTGGCCTCACTGGCGGGTCTGCCCCCTCACCGGGCCCAGGACCTGGATCGGCGCGCCTGCGCCACGGCCATGCGCCTGGCGGGGCAGGCGGCCCTCGCCTCCGCCGGCGAAGAGGGGCCCGTTGCCGGGCCGCCCCTGCTCGGCCCTGGGGCTGACGGCGGGCACCGGACTGGACTGTCGGCGACCACCTGGGGGACGGGGGCCGCCGGCGGCTGCGCCCTGGTGCTGCGCGCACTGGGGGCGCGGGCGCTACCCGGCGCCCAGGTCATGGGCCGGCTTGTGGGCCTGGAGCGGGCGGTGGAGGGCCAGGAGCTGGTGGTTACCGCCACCGGGGAGGCATATGACGTCCCGGACTATGGCGTGCCCGCCATCGCCGGCCGGGCGGCCGCCACCCACGCCCTGCCCGCAGTGCTGGTGGCGGGCCTGGCGGCCGTGCCCCGCAGCGAACTGGCCGCAGTAGGCCTGTTGGGCGCCTACTCGCTTCAGTCCCCGGGGCCTGGCGGGGACGGGTGGCTCAGTGCGGGACCGGCTGCCCTGGAGGCGCGGGTGGCCCAGCTGGGATCGCGTTTGGCTCGCACCTGGTCGCGCTAAGGGGCCGTGCGGCCCCCGCCGCCCGCCCCGCCGACTGCTGCCCACCGGGTGTGAGCGGCCCGCGCCGCAGGGGGTAGCACCCCTCACGCGCCAATCCTCTTGGGGCGTGCCGATGGAGCCGGGCGGCCCGCGCCCCCGGGGGTTAGTCGTTTGGCCCGTCGTAGGCCGGTCAGGGGGTCTGGTCAGGCCGGGGGGCACACTGCGGTCGAGCCGCGCACAATGAGGTCGGGGGCGAAGAGCATCTCGGTGTCGGAAACCTCCTGGCCGCCCATGGCCGTCATGAGCGTTGTCACCGCGGCCTGGCAGATCGTTACCACCGGCTGGCGCACTGTGGTCAGTGGCGGGTTGACCATGGGGATCAGAGGAGTGTCGTCATAGCCGATCACCGAGACGTCCTGCGGCACGGACTTGTCCAGGGCGTGCGCACCCTGGATGACACCCAGGGCAATAATGTCCGAGCCGCAGACAATGCCGGTGCATTCCTGGGCCAGGAGCTGGTGGGCGGCGTTAATGCCGCCCTCATAGGTGTAGAGCGTCTCGACGACGCGCAGCGGCTCCTCGGGGAGGGCTGCGGTCATAACATCCTCGTAGCCCGAGCGCTTGCGCTGGGCTGGAACCATGCGCAGCGGGCCCATGGCCAGCCCGATCCGCCGGTGCCCCAGGCTCACCAGGTGCTCCACGGCAATGCGTGCCGCAGCGCGGTCGTCGGTAGCGAAACCGGGGGTCTTAATGGTGGGGGCATTGCCATTGATGGTCACCAGGGGGATGCCCCGCTCACGCAGCCGCTGGTAGCGGGTTACATCCGCGCTGGTGTCGGCGTGGCGCCCCGAGACGAAGATAATGCCGGCCACGCCTCGGTCAACCAGCATTTGAATGTACTCGTCCTCGCTGGTACCGCCTGGGCTCTGGGTGCACAGCAGGGGGGTGTGCCCAGTGGGCGCCAAGAGCTGTTCGATCTCCTGGGCGAAGAGAGGAAAAACCGGATTGCTCAACTCGGGCACGATCAATCCGACCAGCCCCCGGGAGGCCTGGTGCAGGGACTCGGGGCGCTCATAGCCCAGCAGATCCAGGGCGACTAATACTTGGCGCCGGGTCGCCTCAGCGACATTGTCCTTCCCATTGAGAACCCGTGAAACAGTCGCGGTGGACACACCCGCCTGCTCCGCGATGTGAGACAGTGTAATGCGCTGCTGCATGGGATCTCCTGGGTAGCGGACAAGGAGGCGGGGCCTATGGCCCGGGGCGGAGCTTGACGACGACGGAGCCGGGGGCGTGTGCACCGATGACCAAGCACGGCTGGGCGTCATCCGACCCGGTGACGCGTCCATGAGCACCGTCGAACACCTCAATATCCTCCACCCCTGCGGCGGGGAGGAGGCGGAGCGGGAGTCGGACGGCGTCCGCGGCATCGCGGGCCAGGGCGACCAGCACGTCCCCATCCGGGTGCGTACGCACCCAGATTACGAGGTCAGCCTCAGCGTGGACGAATCGAAGTCCTCCCCGTCTCAAAGCCGGCAGCTCGCGGCGCATGGCGGCCAGGTGCCGGTAGCGGGCCAGGGTCCCATGATCCACCGGCCCCCAGGAGCCTGTGGCGCCCACGTGAGGGAGTTCGTGACCCGACTCGTCGCGCTGCCAGGGGATGGTGGTACGTGAGTGCTCCCCGTTGCGGCCGGTGGCGCCCAGCTCATCCCCGGCGAAGACGGTGGGCACGCCCGGGGCGGTGAAAAGGGCGGTGGCGGCCACCAGGTGCGCCGGACGCGACCCCAGGGCGGTGCGCGTCCGCGGGGTGTCGTGGGAGCACAGCAAGTTCATTGAGCGCAGCAGACTGGTGGCCGGCATCTGGGCCGTGTACTGCCGCACGCCGCGCACAATCGCGTCCCCGTTCAGGTGGGGCAGGGGGGTGGGGATGCCCAGCCAGGTCAGGCCGTCAGCCGGGTCCGGATTCGAGAGCCAAGCCCACAGGGGGCGGGTGAATCCCGCATAGTTCATGGTGCCCTGCCAGCCGGGCCCGGTCAGGTCCGCGGAGGCGTCGTGCCCGTGCTCGGCCACCAGCCACAGGCGGCGGCCGGTGGCCTGCTCGATCTGGCGCATGGTGGCGCGCATGTCGGCGGCAACCTGGTGGGCCAGGTCGACCATTCCTCTGCGCCCGGTCATGTTCGCCACGTCGGTGCGCCAGCCGTCGGCGCTGTAGGGCGGTTGCAGCCAGTGGGCGGTCACAGAATCGGGGCCCTGCAGCAGGCGGGTGCGCAGTTCGGAGCTGCGGTGGTCCAGGCGCGGTAGGGAGGGCACGTCCAGCCAGGCCTCGTACTGGTCGGGGTGGCTGGTGAAGGTGTAGAAGTGCGCCTCCGGGCAGGAGGCGTCGGCCTGGGCGGCGGTGAACCATTCATGGGTGGCGCCCGTGTGGTTGGTGGTCAAGTCCAGTATCAGGCGCATGCCGCGGGCGTGTATGGCCTGGCTCAGTCGGGCCAGGGCCTCATCCCCGCCCAGGAGTTCATCGACGTGCGTGAAGGTGGTGGAGTCGTAGCGGTGCGTGGAGCCGGCCGGGAAGACCGGGGTGAGGTAGATAATGTCCGCGCCCAGTTCGGCTATGTAGTCAAGATGGTCGGCGATGCCATCCAGGTCCCCGCCGTACCAGGCGTAAGCCGACTCCCTGGTCTGGGGCGGCTCGTCGAGCCAGGCGTGGGGCCGGGCCCACTGGGGGCGTTCGCGGTCGGCGGGGTCGGTGTGGGCGGCGAAGCGGTCGGGGAAGATCTGGTAGGCGATGGCGTCGGCCACCCAGGTGGGCGCCTCGTCGTGGGTGAGGATCTGGAAGTCGGTGGCGTCGGGGACGTCGTGGTCGCTCACCCCGGCGGCGTGGCACCACAGGTAGGGGGTGGGGCTGGAGGGCTCCAGGAGGAGGAAGCGGTAGCGGTTGACGGGGTTGACCAGGTGGACGCTGCCCTCCCACCAGGTTCCGGCCCGGCTGGTGTCCGTCGGCTCCAGCAGGGAGATCGCCGGCTCGCCGTCGACCACCTGACGCAGCACGACCTGTTCGGGAGCGCGCGGGGCCGGTACCCAGAGCCTGGCCGTGAGCCGGGCGCCGGGGCTTCGTCGCCCGCGTAGGTAGGCCGGACCGGTGTCGTGGTGGGGTTGCGTCAGGAGGTCGACAGGCGAGCCGGTGATCATATCGATCAGCCCTTGACGGCGCCCGCGGTGGAGCCGCCCACAATGTAGCGCTGAAGGAACTGGAACAGGGCGATGACCGGCACCATTGTCATGACGGCGCCCGCGGCGAAAACGCCCAGGTTGTTGGAGCGGTCACCGGAGAGCAGGCCGTACAGGCCTACGGCGAGAGTCTTCTTGGAGTTGTCGGTCAGAAAGATCGAGCCCAGAAGGAACTCGGAGATAATGCCCACGAAGGCCAATAGGAAGGTGGTCGCGATAATCGGCTTGAGGGTGGGCAGCAGGATAATGCGGAATACCTGCCAGTGGTTGCAGCCATCAATGATGGCGGCCTCGTCGAGCTCCTTCGGAATAGTGTCGAAGGTGCCCTTGATGAGCCAGACCTGGCCCAGCGCCCCACCCATGAGGGCCAGGCTGTAGCCGGTCAGGGTGTTCAGGCCGATCGCGGGAATGACTTGGCCGATGTCGGAGATCATGTTGTAAATGGCGATCATGGACAGTGTGGCGGGGAACATCATGATCAGGAGCAGGGCCAGCAGGCCTCCACGGCGCCCCTTGAAGCGCAGGCGGGAGAATGCGTAGGCGGCCAACAGGGAGAAGAAGATCTGGACCGCAGCCACAACCGCGCAGATGATAATGGTGTTGAGGTACCACTGCAGGAAGGGGCCCTTGGCCCCTGAGAGCAGGGTCTGGTAGTGGGTCAGGCTAACCTGTGAGGGGATCAGGCCGGTGGAGGCGACCGTGCCCACGGGGTTAAGAGAAGCCGAGATGACGTAGAGGATGGGGAAGGCGGCGAAGACGAGGGCGAGAACGCCAACAAGGTGGCGCCAGCCGATCTCCCGCAGCCAGCGGCCGAAGGACATGTGATTCTCGGGCGCATCGGCCCCGGTGGTGGATGGTGAAATACTCATGGTGATTCGTCTTCTCTGAGATTAGTTAATGTCTTCGAGGGCCCGGGTGGCGCGGAATTGAACGACTGCCAGGACGCCGGTAATGACGAACAGCGCCACCGACACCGCTGAAGCGAAGCCGTAATCGGCTCCCGAGCCGCCGAAGGCGATACGGAAAATCATTGAGATGAGGATGTCGGTGCCGCCGCGGGCGTACTCCCCGGGGGCGAAGGGGCCGCCCTGGGTGAGTAGTTCAATGGCGTTGAAGTTGTTGAAGTTGAAGGCGAAAGAACTCACCAGCAGGGGGGCGACGGCCACCAGTAGCAGGGGGGCGATGATCTTAATGGTGGTTTGCATGCCGGTGGCGCCATCCATCTTGGCGGCCTCCTTGACGTCGGAGGAAATCGACTGCAGCGCGCCGGTGCACACAATGAACATGTAGGGGAAGCCCATCCAGGTGTTGGTCAGCAGCACGGCGACCTTGGCCATGGTCGGGTCGGAGAGCCAGGGGATGGACAGGTGGAGCGTTTCGTTGATCAGGCCGAAGTCCTGGTTGTAGAAGTTCGACCAGATTAGCAGGGAAATAAATCCAGGCACGGCGTAGGGCAGCAGCAGGAAGGAGCGGTAGAGCCTGCGGCCCTTGATGCGCTCGTCATTGAGGACCAGGGCCAGGGAGAAGCCGACGATGAAGCTCAAGAACACCGAGCAGAAGGCGAAGACCACGGTCCACGCGAAGGCCTTCAAGAACTGGGCCCCGATGTTGGAGTCCGCGAACAGGCGGGAGTAGTTGGCCAGGCCCACGTTCTGCTTCCAGGATTGGGGGAGCTTGTTGCCGTCGGCGTCGGCGTAGAACTCCGAGGTGCCGATCTTCTGGACCGTATAGGTCACGCCGGTGTCGTTGTTAGTGATGGTGTCGGTGGCCTCGTCATAGGTGAGGGTCTTGACGCCCTCATAGGCCGCGCGCACGCCCTGAACCTTGATGGCACTCGTCTCCGATACCGACAGCGTCAGGGCGGTGATCTGGTCGTAGTAGGCGTTGACCTCACGGGGAGTGAGGATGGTGTAGCCCTCGGCGGCGGTGACGAAGCCGTCGGTGACGGTGACGGCGGACTTATCGGCCTTCGCGACCGTCTCGCCATCGGCGCCGTAAAGGACCTCCCCGGAGTCGGGGTCGACCAGGAACAGCGAGTAGGGCCCATCCGCCGCGGTGCCGGTGGTGGCTACCGAGAGGTTGTACAGGGGGGAGTCGGCGGCCTGGACCACGGAGTTGTTCGTGATGGTGGTGATTGCCTCCTCCTTGGTGCCGCGGAAGCCGTCACCGAAGTTGGTGAAGGAGGTCTGAACGGTCAGGATGATGGGGACGATGAGGAAGACACTGAGGAAGAAGGTTCCCGGGAACAGGTACTTGCCCGGGACGAAGCGTTTGGTGGAGTACAGCACGAATATGGCCACGGTGACCAGGATGACGATCGCCAGCCAGGTCCACATCTGGAACTTAATGAGTAGGGGAACAACGAAGATTGCGGCGGCCAGGGCAAGGGACAGGACGACGACGCGGCCGAGGATGGAGGCCAGGGTTGTCGACTTCTCCCTCGGGATCGCCATGCGGGAGGTGGACGTCATTGTCTGAGGAACCTTTCCGAGAGGTTGTGTGGTTGCCTGGGGAGGGCAGAGGTGAATGGGGCCTGTCAGGAGTCGCCTGGGCCCGTGGGGATGTGGTGATTGGGGCGCACGAAGCCCAGGGGAGCAGGGAGTTCCCGCTCCCCGGGCCTGGTGGTAGCTGAGGATCAGCCGCCGATCTTCTTCTTAATCTCCTCGCCGGCGCTGGTCATGGTTGAGGCGGGGTCGGCGCCGCCGACAATATTGGCCTCGGCCTGCCCCAGCGGCTGCCACACGGCGCTCATGGCCGGAATGGCGGGCATGGGGTCGGCGTTGGCCGCCAGGTCAGCCAGGGTCACCATGTCGGCGTGCTCGGTCTTGAGTTTCTCGGCCAGGTCCTTCTGGGCCGGGGGCAGCTCGTTGGAGGTGAACATGGCCTCGGCGAAGGTGGAGTCCTTCGCGGCGTCGGCCACAAAGTCCACAGCGAAGGCCTTGTTCTTGCCCTTGGACGCTACGAAGAAGCAGTTGACCCCCACGAAGGGGCGGGCGGTAGAGCCCTCAATGTCGGCGAAGCCGGGGATCTGGGAGATCTGATAGTCAATGCCCGCACCCTTAACGTCGGCCAGGGCCCAGGGGCCGGAGACCAGGTAGGGGGCCTTGCCGTCAGTGAACAGGGCAATGGCGTTGTCCCCGGTAATGGACTTCTTGAGCACGCCGTCGGCGCCCAGGGCGCCGATCTTGTCGGCCGCCACGAGGGAGCCCGCGCCGCCGACACCCAGGTCGTCGGGGTTGTAGGAGCCGTCGTCCTTCTTGCCGAACAGGTAGCCGCCTGCAGCCGTGTAGATGGGCTGCATGTGGTAGGCGTCGCCCTCCTCGCCCACGGGCAGGGAGAGGATGGCCTCCACGCCGGCGGCCTTGCCGGCGTCGACCAGTTCCTCAATGGTGGTGGGAGCGCTGACTGAGGTCAGCGACTTGTTGGCGAAGAGCGCCACGGTCTCTACCGCGTAGGGAGCGGCGTACGTCTGGCCGTCGTAGGTGACTGCGGCCAGGGCGACGTCGAAGTAGTTGGCCTTGGCGGTGTCGGTCAGACTCACTGGGTCAATGGAGCCGTTCTGGACCATGTTGCCGATCCAGTCGTGAGCGCCCATGACAATGTCGGGGCCGTTGCCGGCCTGGTTAGCGGTAATGAAATTCGACTGGAGGTCGTTGGCCACGGTCTGGACGGCCACGGTCAGGCCCTGCTCCTCACCCCACTTCGTGGCGGTGTCTCGGATGGAGTCCGCCTTCTTCTGGTCGGCCCAGATGACCAGGTCGGCGTTGGCGTCGCGTTCAGGCGGAGAATCAGTGCTTGAGCCTGAGGCGGAGGATGTGGAGTCGTTCTGTGCTCCGCAGGCGGAGACAGCGGCCAGGGAGGCGGCGATGGCAGTCATGGACAGGAACGACCGGCGGTTAAGAGGCACCGTGATTCTCCTTCGAATCTGGGAGGGGCGTGACATGGGCTCAGCCCCGTGACGGCAAAAAATGTAATCCCGTTTCGCAACTCTTGCAAGTCTTTTCAGACGGCTGTTGCGCGGCACTCGACACCGCGGCCCGAGGAGGGCGCCGCAGTGGTGCCTGATGGCGTGCGCACCCGCCGCCTGCGGAGCGACCGCGACAACCCGTCTCAGGTTCGCCGGCCGCCTCAGGCCACCGTCAGTGCGCGCAACCAGACTGTTGTCGTCGGGGGCAGGAGCAGCCGGCCCTCGCGCTGCTCCAGGCTGTGGGAGGACAGCAGCACCTCGGCGTGCTCGGGCAGAATCATCGCCCGGTCACTGGTGTTGACCACCACCAGCACTGAGCGCACCAGCAGCGTCAGCACCTCTTGGGGGCACCACTCCAAGCCGCGGACGAAGGCCAAGGGGGCATTGGCCATGCACTCCCTGCCGCGCACGTGGACCGCCTGGCGCACAGTGGCCAACGGTGAGCCGAACTGATAGGCCTGCGTGCGTGCGTGCTCCGCGACCGTCTCGGCCAGGGCCAGGGGCCGCGGAGGCTTGTCCCGGTCCAGCAGGTTGATCTCGTCGCCCTGACGCAGGTAGACCGCGCCCGGCAGCGCCAGCATGAGCACTTGCAGGGCGATGGAACGCCGGCGTCGCTCCTCAGTGGCCGCGGAGAACCAGGCGCGACCGCCCCCGGGATCGTTCTCGGGGATGAGGCGGTAACTCGGCAGGCAGCGCCACGCCGGAGGGGCGCCGAAGCGGTCGTGTTCGGCCAGGGAATGCGTGAGATGATCGGTGATGGACTCATGATCCCAGCGCACCAGCATGAGGGAATCGTCACGCAGATGGTGCAGCCAGTCGTCCTGCAGGTGGTGGCGCAGAGTCTCGGGGTAGTCGGCGGAAACGTCGGCGCCAATAATGCCGTCCTCAACATGCTCAGCCACCAGGCCCTGCAGGACAGTGAGATACTCGGTGAGGGCCTCCAGGTCAGTGCTTTCATCCACCTCAGGGGGCACGATCATGCCCAGGTCCACACCGTCGGCCCCGGCGGACAGGAACGCGCGGGCCCGCTCCAGCAATCCATCCCCATCCCTTTCCGCACCGGTGATAATGGGGTGGTCCCTGTGGGCGCGGGGGCCGGTGACCGGTCCGAGCGCCCCCGAGATGCGGGCAATGACGCGCAGGTTTCGCTCATGGGCGGCGGTGGTGAAGGAGTCGAAAGAGCCCAGGTCCGCGGTGCCGATGTCCACCAGGCTCGGGCGAACCAGTACGACCCGGAAACCCAGCGACGCCGCGTGCTCCAAGATGATCCCGGCCGTCTCAAGGTCGGCTGCGCCCAGCTCCGGGAAGGGGGCCTCATAGACGAGTCCGTCGCGCCACCACTCCAGAGGGCCGCTGTAGGCGCGGTGGACGAGGGTTGTCTTTGTGGTCACGGCAGCCCAATCCCTTCCGCCGAGCCATGAGCCCGGGCTCTTGTCTTTGGTGGATCAGACTGACTGAGGCAAAACAGTCCAGCCTTACCCTATCGGCAAGCATATGATCGGCGGGTAGGTCTGGCAAAAACGATAACGCTTTGCTGCGCTACGTTGAGCCCATGCCCCGCTCAAAGACCCCAGCGCCGCTCCTGACGGCCCGTGGTCTGCGCAACACCGTCGAGACCCCCGACCGCGTCCATGGATACGACCACGCCGATATTGAGAGGTTCGTCTCCGAGCCCGCCAAGAGCCCCCAGCGCACCCCTTTCGAGAGAGACCGCGCCCGCGTCCTGCACTCCTCGGCCCTGCGCAGACTCGGCGCCAAGACCCAGGTCCTGGGCCCCCTGGCCGACGACTTCGTGCGCACCCGGCTCACCCACTCCCTGGAGGTGGCGCAGGTGGGCAGGGCCCTGGGGCAGGTGCTGGGCTGCGACCCCGATGTAGTCGACGCCGCCTGCCTGAGCCACGACCTGGGCCACCCGCCCTACGGGCACAACGGGGAGAAGGCCCTCAACCTTGTTGCTGAGCGGATTGGCGGCTTTGAGGGCAACGCCCAGACTTTCCGTGTCCTGACCCGCCTGGAGCCCAAGACCGTGGGCGAGCGGGGACGCTCCGTGGGCCTGAACCTGACTCGGGCCAGCCTCGACGCCGTCGCCAAATACCCCTGGGGCAAGGGTCAGGGGCCCGGTGGACCAGAGGGCGCCAGCGCCCGTAAGTACGGCGTCTACCAGTCCGACCGGGAGACCTTCGAGTGGATGCGCGCCGGCGCCCCCGCAGGCCGCCGCTGCCTGGAGGCTCAGGTCATGGACCTGTCCGACGACGTCGGCTACTCCGTCCACGACGTCGAGGACGCCATCGCCCTGGGGCGCCTGAACCCCGCCTGGCTCCACCATGCCGGCGAAATCGACTCGGTCATTGACTCCACCCTGTCCTGGTACCGGCCACGGGCCACCGCCGACGAGCTGGGCGAGGCCTGGCAGCGCCTATCCGCACAGCCCTACTGGATCCGGGCGTACACCGGGGCGCGCTCAGACGCCGCGGCGTTGAAGAACCTCACCAGCGAACTCATTGGCCGCTTCGTTTCAGCGGTGGGGGAGGCCACGCGCGAGGTCTACGGGGAAGGCCAGCTCACGCGCTACGGCGCCGACCTGGTCATCCCCGAGTCCACAGCCACCGAGATCCTTCTACTCAAAGGCGTCGCCGTCCACTACGTAATGGCCCCGCGCGAGCACGAGCCGGTCTACCTGCGCCAGCGCACCGTCATTTTCGACCTGGCCGACGCCCTCATGACCTCCCGCGGCGAGCACCTGGACCCTGCGCTCGCGGGCGACTGGCGGGTGGCCGAGGATGAGGCTGCCCGACTGCGGGTGGTGGTCGACCAGATCGCCTCCCTGACCGATACCTCGGCCCGCACCTGGCACGCTCGTCTGTGCGGCATGTTCTCCCAGGTCTGAAGCTTCTCCCAGATCTGAAGCGCGCCGACCCGGTGCGCACTGGTTGGTGCGCACCGGTCAGCGCCTGTCGGGCCGGCGTCTCCAGCCGGGATGAGCGGACGATCCCAATGGCGCCCCGGGCCTCGCCTAGGATGAGCGCATGGCGGGGCTCATTAAGCGCGAGGACATTGACGCAGTGCGTCAGCGCGCCAGGATCGAGGACGTGGTCGGCGAGCAGGTGACCCTCAAGCCCGCAGGGGTCGGCTCCCTCAAGGGCCTGTGCCCCTTCCACGACGAGCGCACCCCCTCCTTCCATGTCCGCCCCCAGCTGGGCCTGTGGCACTGCTTCGGCTGTGGGGAGGGCGGGGATGTCATCTCCTTCGTCCAGCGAATCAACCACCTGGGCTTCGCCGAGGCGGTCGAGTACCTGGCCGACCGCACCGGGGTACAGCTGCGCTACGAGGACGGCGGCCAGGTCACCCGCGGCGTCGAGCCCGGCACTCGCCAGCGTCTCCTGGACGCCAACCGTCTGGCCCAGGCCTGGTTCGCCGAGCAGTTGGCCACCCCAGAGGCCCAGCACGCCCGTGACTTCCTCACCGGCCGCGGCTTCGACCGCCATGCGGCGGCGCACTTCGGGGTCGGCTACGCGCCCGCGGGCTGGGACAACCTCGCCCGCCGATTGCGCGACGCCGGCTATACCGAGCGCGAGCTGGTCGAGTCTGGACTGTGCAGTCAGGGAGGGCAGGACGGCCGACGCATCTACGACCGTTTCCGCGACCGGCTCATCTGGCCCATCCGGGACGTCACCGGCGCCACCGTCGGCTTTGGCGCTCGGCGCCTGTCCGAGGAGGACCAGGGCCCCAAGTACCTCAACACCCCCGAGACCGCCATCTACCACAAGAACCAGGTGCTCTACGGCCTGGACCTGGCCAAGAGGGAGATCGCCCGCAGTCACCGCATTGTCGTGGTCGAGGGCTACACCGACGTCATGGCCGCCCACCTGTCGGGGGTGCCTACGGCGGTGGCCACCTGCGGCACGTCGTTCGGTGGCGAGCATGTGCGCATTGTGCGCCGTCTGCTGGGAGACGCCGCTGACCCGTCCGCCGGGGTGATCACCGGCCACCAGGCCCGCGGGGGGGAGATCGTCTTCACCTTCGACGGCGATGCCGCCGGACGCAAGGCGGCGCTGCGCGCCTACGCTGAGGACCAGCACTTCGCCGCCCAGACCTTCGTGGCCATAGAGCCGACCGGCCTGGACCCCTGTGACCTGCGCATGGCTGAGGGGGACGCTGCGATCCCGCGGTTGCTGGAGCGGCGCACCCCGCTGTTCGAGTTCGTGATCCGCACCTCCCTGTCCAGCCTCGACCTGGACACCGCCGAAGGGCGCGTGCGCGGCCTGCGCGCCGCCGCCCCCGTGGTTGCCGGTATTCGTGATCGTGCGCTGCGCCGGGAGTACACGCGCCGCCTAGCCGGATGGCTGGGCATGCCCGAACCCGAGGTGGCCTCAGCCGTGCGTTTTGCCGAACGTCGCGGCGCCCGGGGCCCGGGGCCGCAGGCCCCCGGCGGCGACGAGGAGGTCCCCTTCCAGGGGAAAGCGCCCACCAGCAGTCGGTTGCCGCAGTCCACCGACCCGGTCATTGAACTGGAGCGGCAGGTCCTGGCTGTCATGGTCCAGTTCCCCGTGGCCGCCGCCGCGGCCGGTGCCGACGACCTGGACCCGGCATCTTTCAGCCAACCCGTTCACCGTGCCGTCTTCGAGGCTCTCCAAGCCGCCGGGGGTACCCAAGAAGTGCCCGAGTTGGTGAATCAGGCCCTCCAGTCGGGCACCGGGCAGCATGAGGTGGTGGGGCGGGCAGCCATCCACTGGATTGAGCAGGTGCGCGCCGGGGCCATCGCCTCTGTGGACGCCGCCCTGACGGAACTCGCCGTGGTTCCGCTGCCCATTCCAGAGCCGCGCAACCGGGCCGGGGCGGGGGAGGCCGACACCGACGCGGCTCAGCGCCTGGCGGGGGAGGCGGTGACGGCTCTGACCAGGGTGGCCATCAACCGGCGCCTGGCCGAGTTGCGCGCCAGGCAGCGGCGCATGTCCCCGGACGCCCAGGGGTACCGTGAACTCTTCGAGGAGATTGTGGGTCTGGAGAGCCGCCGCATGCAGATGGCCCGCCAGGCCTGAGGCGGGCCGGGGAGGTTGGCCGGGACGGTTGCCGTGCTGCCGCCTGAGTTCAGCCGGGGGAGCACGGAAGAGGCCCTCACCACCCGGTATGGGTGGTGAGGGCCTCCGTGGTGCGATCGTCGGCTCGCTCACCAGAATCAGCCCGCTACTTGCTCTGCTTCTTGGAACGTGTAGCTGTGATGATCTGGGGACCGATAGCGAATGCGGCAGCTAGCCCAGTCAGCGCAGCTGAGGCGGATTCGCCGGCGATAAGGAGACCGATCGTGGCCACGCCCAGTAGCCATGGGAAGAACGCGACAGCCCAGGCAGCTCCCTGGAAGGCCCTGGCCTCGGCTCTGGTGGTGATCTTCTGGTTCTCGATCTCAGCAGCGTGAGCCTTCTCCGCCATGGCGAGTATCCGGTCGGCCGCTCCAGGCAGGACCTGCCTCGTAGCCCAGAAAATCCTCTGGTGTGGGCAGCGGGCCTATGTGCGTGTAAGTCAGCGAGGCCGCGGAGTAGGCCGCTCCTTCTTCATCGCCAGGCGGATGGAATTCCCCACCTGATTCCAGGAGCTCCTCGCCACGCTCTGCCTGGGGGTCCGGATGCTCCTGTAGTTCTCCACCGTTGGATTCAGCGCCAGGCGCGCTCCCCTTCTGCTGCCCGACCGTACTGCCTCCAGTACCGGGTTCATCGAGGCCCTCCCCTATTATCGTTGTGGGTCATGGGTTCTCCTACTGTATGTGGTCAGCCTCTACGCTGTGAAGCCCAACGGGAGCCTCATCGCTCGCAGGGGAAGGCGCCGTTCAAGACGGCATAGCGAGAGGGCAGGGGTCGGACAGAAGAGGCAACTCATAGTAGCCGCACGGCCGGAGGAGTGATGGCACCCTTGGCGATCGCCTGGGTGTCGTTGGGCCGGTCGAGTGGATCACCCGACCATCACCGATGTAGATCGCGACATGGTGGACGTTGCAGAAGTGCGGTTCCCTCCGCCCCGCGCAGACGAGCGCGTATGAGCCCTCGGGGACGCGCTGGCTGAAGAACAGGATGTTCTCGGGGTGCAGCTCGGCCGCAGGATCCTCCTCGGCGCGCGCCAGGACGTTGCGCACGACTCTGGGCGCGACTAAGCCACCGATCACGACCGAGAGCAGGCCAATCACAGCTGTCAGCCAGGCGGGATCCCGCCTGGCCGGGTGCTCGGTGACCACCGGGAGTGATCATGCGAGGGAGAAGAAGGCCCTTCTCGACCCAGCGGCGGACGGTGGAGCCAGCAACGGCCGCTCGCCGAGCGACCTCATTAGTCGTGTATAGCGCGATTTAAGAGAGCATAGACGTACTTCTGTGGCTCATGACCGGGGGTAACCCGGGCGGCTCCGGGAACGACGGAGCCCCGGCCGTGGGGGCCGGGGCTCGTGGTGGGCTCCCGCGGCTGGACTCGAACCAGCAACCTGCCGATTAACAGTCGGACGCTCTGCCATTGAGCTACGCGGGAATGGTGCGTGATGCGGGTAGAACGTTAGCAGTCCGCGCCGCCGTGCGTCGAATCGACGAAAAATCGACCGGTGGCGCAACCGCAACGGAAAGTCATCCTGTGGGCAGACCCACACCATCTCCGACGCGTTGCCGCAGTCTGGCTAGCGCCTGCCGGTCCGGCTCCGGGAGGCCGGCAGGCTCAGTCGGCGAGGTGACCATGTAGAGGTCACCGGTGGGGGAGAGACGCACGGAGGCGGTCGCCCTCAGCCCGCTGGGCAGCACCTGGGTGGCGGTGTGGACAATGGTCGCCTCCACCCGCTGCCGTAACGCCCGGGCGAAGGGCGCCACATCGACCTCTTGGCCAGTGCCCTTCCGACCGGCGTCGCCCTCCAGGTTCTGGGGCACCCGGAGCACCAAGGGCGGCCGGGACTCCTGTGCCCACCGCAGAGTGAAGCAACGCTCGGAGGCATCCCACGAACCGTGCTCGACGGCGTTCCACGGCTCGTCGGTCACTACGCCGTCGGCCTCCATGACCGTTAGGTGAGTCAGCGTCGCCACTGCCCAGCGTCCGCCGTCGCCGGCAACGGGCACCGATGCCAGCACCCGCCTGCCGGCCGGCAGGTGCGCGGTGAGACCCGCCGGCAAACGAGGGGCATGGCGTCGTCGAAGAAAAAGCATAACCGCACGCTACCGGGGTCACGGCCACCAGGGCGGACGCACGCCCGTGGGCCCAGCCGCCGCCCGAGAATCGTGGTGTCCCGGCGGCCGGGAATCGCGGTGTCGGGGACGTGCGAGGATGGGGTCATGGCATACCGCGAGATCCGCATTATCGGCGACCCGATCCTGCGCACCGAGTGCGACTGGATTACCGACATCGACAACTCCGTGAGGGCGCTGGTCGAGGACCTCCTGGAGACTGTTGACGAGGAGGGGCGCGCCGGGCTGGCCGCCAACCAGATCGGTGTCGGGATGCGCGCCTTCTCCTGGAACATCGATGGCGAGATCGGCTACATCCTCAACCCCAAGATTGTTGAACTCTCTAAGGACGAGTATCAGGACGGCGAGGAGGGCTGCCTGTCCGTCCCGGGCCTGTGGTACCCCACCAAACGGGCCTGGTACGCCCGCGCCGAGGGCATTGACCTTGACGGCAAGCCGGTTGTCATCGAGGGCGAGGAACTCATGGGCCGCTGCATCCAACACGAATGCGACCATCTTGACGGGCATCTCTACCTGGACCGTCTGGACCGCAAGAACCGGGCTAAGGCCATGAGGGCCCTGCGGGCCAAGGGCCTGTGAGGCGCCCGCGGCCCCGGGGGCCGCAGTTCCGGACAGTTCCGGACCCACCATTCTTGAAAAAGGCGGGGCGCCCGCGGCCCCGGGGCCGCAGGTATCAGGTATTCAGGTATAAGGCCCTACTGGCCCTACTGGGGTGCCGGGGCAGCCGCTTCTCAGGGCGGGAGCAGTTCCGGGCCGGCATGCCCCAACGGCTTCGGCGAGGCGCCTAGACCGCGCCCGGGCCGATGAGCCATAATGCCTGCGCAAGCCGCGTGCATCATGACTGAGCGCCAGGCCGGAACCGAGACCGTTGGGGAAGACGAATCTCGAACCGACCAGGAGGCGATTCATCGTGAACGGTGCCTACACCCGCGGTGTTCTTTTCGTGCACTCAGCACCTCGCGCACTGTGCCCGCACATTGAGTGGGCCGCCGCCGAGGTGCTAGGTGCGCGTGTCCACCTCGACTGGATCGAGCAGCCCGCAGCCCCAGGCATGATGCGGGCTGAGACCAGTTGGGTGGGCCGCACGGGGACCGGCGCCCAACTCACTTCCGCCCTGCGCGGTTGGGCCAACCTGCGCTACGAGGTTACTGAGGAGGCCAGTCCCGGCACGGACGGCGGTCGCTGGTCCCACACCCCCGATCTGGGCATCTTCCACGCCCAGACCGACGTCCACGGCAATGTGGTGGTTCCTGAGGACCGGGTTCGCGCCGCCCTGCGTCACGCCGACGACCCGGTGCGCATGCGACGCGAGCTTAACCTCGCCCTGGGGCAGGCGTGGGACGACGAGCTTGAGCCCTTCCGCTACGCCGGCGCCGGGGCCCCGGTGCGCTGGCTGCACCGCGTCGGCTGAACGCTCCGCCCCCAGGTAGGAGCCCCGCATGGAGCCGCCTCGCCCCGGCAGGTGCTCCACTCCCGGGCGGGGAGTCCACCCGCTGTCCTCAACAGCTTATTCGAGTGAAGACCAGGGCCACATTGTGGCCACCAAAACCGAAGGAGGTACTGACCGCGGCCGGCGCCCCGGCCAGGTCCTGCCCACCGGGGCCCACCACATTGAGCCCCAGCTCCACCACCCGCTCATCGAGGCCACTGGGCAGCAGGGTTGGCGGCGCCCACGAGCAGCCCAGTGCCAGGACCGTGAGTACCGCCTCCAGGCCCCCGGCACCGCCCAACAGATGCCCGGTCGCCGACTTCGTGGCGCTGACAGCGGCCTTGGGGACCACCCGGGCCAGCATCTCGGCCTCAACCACGTCCCCAACGGGGGTGGAGGTGGCGTGAGCGTTGACGTGCGCCACACTGCCCGCCTCAATGCCCGCGCGTCCCAGCGCCATCCGCAGCGCCCGCTCCTGCTCAACCCCTGAGGGCTCAGGGCGGGCGACGTCGTAGGCGTCGGCGCTCACCCCCGCCCCGGCCAGGACGGCCAAGGGCTCAGCGCCCCGGGCCGTGGCGTGCTCGGCAGACTCCAGGATCAAGACGCCGGCCCCCTCGCCCAGGACGAAGCCGTCCCGGTCGGAGGCGAAGGGGCGCGAAGCGGTGGCCGGGTCCTCGTTGCGGCCCGACAGGGCTCGCATGGCGGCGAAGGACGCCACGGTCATGGGGTGCAGGGCGGCATCAGTTCCACCTGCCACGACAATGTCGGCCCGCCCCAAAGCAATAAGGTCGGCCCCTAAGGCAATGGCCTCGGCCCCTGAGGCGCAGGCGGAGACCGGTGCGTGGATGCCTGCGCGCGCGCCCAGTTCAATGCCGACGGTGGCGGCGGGCGCATTGGGCATGAGGGCGGGGACGGCCGTGGGCAGGACGCGGCGGGGTCCCCGCTCGCGCAAGGTGTCCCAGGCCCCCATGACAGAGAGGATCGGCCCCATCCCCGGTGAGATGGACACGGCTAACCGCTCGGCGTCAACCTGCGGGGCCCCAGCCTGCTCCCAGGCCTCGCGGGCGGCGATAAGCGCGCATTGGCTGGCCCGGTCTAGGCGGCGCACCTGCTTGGGAGTCAGCTGCTGGGCGGGGTCGACTGCCAGTGGCGCCCCAATGCGCACTGGGAGGCGGTACTCCTCCACCCAGGCGGCGTCCAGGGTGCGCACGGCGCAGCGACCCTCGCGCAGCGCCGACCAGGTGGAGGCCGCGTCGCCGCCGAGCGGGTTAGTGGTTCCCACCGCGGTGACGACGACGCCGCGCGCCCCTGGAGTCGCCTTACTCGCCACGCGCTCAGGGCCTGGCGGCCACAACCAGGTCGGTCAACGAGCCGACTGTCGGCAAGGCGGGGATGAGGGAGTCCTCCAAGGTGACGCCGAAGCGTTCCTCGACCTGGGTGGCGATGGTCAGCAGCCCCAGGGAGTCAACGTCGAGGTCCTCGGCGAAACGGGTCTCACGGGTGATCTGTTCGACCGGGACGCCGGACTCCTCGGACGTGATCTCGATGATCGCCGCCAAGACATCGGTGGTCTCCTCAGCCATCGTGGCTCTCCTTGTAGCTTGTAGTAGCTTGTAGGTTAGGGCAACGCCGCCCAGGGCGCCGTCGTCGTCAATGACGACGCAGACGACGCATTGTCCCTCACTCGGTCCCCTGCCCCAACTTTTGCCCCAGCTTTGCGCTGTCATCCGGGCCGTCAGGGGCGGCGACGGCCCGCCTCTACTCCTCCTGGCCGGCGGACAGGCGCCCGACAATGATCGCCAAGTGCAGCATGAGTCCGTCGCGGGCATCGGTGGCGTCCCAGCCGACCTGCTCGCTGACCCGGCCCAGACGGTAGCGCACCGTGTTGGCGTGCACGAACAGGGCGCGCGCCGTCGCCTCCAGGGACCCGCCCAGGGCCAGGTAGGTGGCGACTGTCTCCTCAAAGGGGTCCCCCATGGCGTGCAGGGGGGCGTGGACTAGAGCGAGGATCTGCTCGGTGGCGAGTGTGTCCCCGGCCAGGAGGCGCTCGGGCAGGAGCTCGTCGGCACGCACTGGATTGGGCGCCTCCACCCAGCCCGGCAGGGCGCGCAGCCCGGCCAAGGCCGAGCGCAGGGACTTGCCCGCCTGGGCCACGCTCGAAGTGACTGGCCCCACCACTGTCGGGCCCTCAATGATCTTGGCGACTTTGAGGGCCGCCCGGTCCAGGGCGCGCTCAGGGGTGTCTCCGGCGACGTCGTCGGCCCTGACCCCGCCCAGGATGATCATGACCGAATCCCCGCGCACCGAGACCAGGCAGTCCTCGGCGAGGAGCCGGCATTCGTGGCGCAGGCGGGAGGTGCCCAGGGCGTCGAGGGCGGTGTGGGCGGCAATGGCGATGACCGGTCCGCTCCCGTGCCAACCGGCGGTGCCGGCGCGGGTGGCGGCGTCCTCGGGGGAGTCGTGGAGCATGGCATCCACAGCCACGGACTCCAGGCGCGCGTCCCAGGCGCCACGGGCTTCAGCGGCCCGGGCGTAGACCTCGGCGGCGGCGAAACCAACATCACGTCCAAAAGTGAGGGCGTGGATGCGCGTGGCCACGTGGTCTGCGGCAGGGACCGCCTGGGGCGCCTCCTCAACGACGACGTCGAGCACGGTGCGCACCAGGGTCAGGGTCTGCTCCAGGGAAATGGTGCCGGTCAGGGCCGCCGGCGCCACCGAGAAGACCTGGGAGG
Organism: Actinomyces oricola; assembly: GCF_004104015.1. Classification (GTDB taxonomy): domain Bacteria; phylum Actinomycetota; class Actinomycetes; order Actinomycetales; family Actinomycetaceae; genus Actinomyces; species Actinomyces oricola. Next base: position 47,371 of record NZ_RYFV01000022.1, read on the forward strand.
GGTGCGAGGCGGCCTCCGGCGAGGAGGCGGAGTCGACGAACATGGTCACGCCCAGGCGCGCCACGGAGTCAATCTGCTCACGAGAGGCCTCCGGGAGGGTCCGGTACCAGGGGTGGGCGGTGCTGATGCGGTCCAGCGAGTGCTCAATAATCATGTTCTGCGCCTGCCGGAGGGCGGCGACCGCTGGGGTACTCAGCTCGTCCATGCACGGATGGTACCTGTGCGTGCCAGCGTGACGCTCGGTCAGCGGCCGGGGTGCATGGAACGTGGTTCGGGAGGACGGCGATGAAACGTGCCGGTAATATGAAATGGCATATTGAGCGCAGTTCCCGGGCATCGTGATCCGTGCTGGGGGAGGCGATCCGGCCACGGGGAGGAGCAAGGATGATGACGGCGGCCACTCGCACAGAAGAGGACCTGTTGGGGGCGCGTAAGGTCCCACTGGAGGCGTATTGGGGCATCCACACCCTGCGCGCCATGGAGAACTTCCGCATTTCCGGTCACGTGATCAGCGAGGAGCCGGACTTCGTGCGCGGCATGGTGCAGGTCAAGAAGGCCTCCGCGCTGGCCAACGCCGAGCTGGGCACCCTCGCCCCGGAGATCTCCGACGCCATTGTGTGGGCCTGCGACCAGATCCTGGACGAGAAGCGCTGCCTGGACCAGTTCCCCATTGACCAGTTCCAAGGCGGGGCGGGCACGAGCGTCAATATGAACACCAACGAGGTGGTTGCCAACCTCGCCCTCGAGCGCTTGGGCTACGCCAAGGGCCGCTACGACATCGTCAACCCCAACGACCACGTCAACAAGTCCCAGTCGACCAACGACGCCTACCCCACCGGCTTCCGCCTGGGCCTCTACCAGGCGATCAACGGCGTCGAGGTCGAGCTGTGCGATCTCATTGACACCTTCCTGGGCAAGTCCAAGGAGTTCGCCGAGGTGATCAAGATGGGGCGCACCCAGCTTCAGGACGCCGTGCCCATGAGCCTGGGCCAGGAGTTCAAGGCCTTTGCGGTGCTCCTGGACGAGGAGATTCCCCGCCTCATGCACAACAGCGCCCTGCTGCTGGAGGTCAACCTGGGGGCAACGGCGATCGGCACCGGACTCAATACGCCCCCGGGGTATCAGGAGGCGGTGGTGCGCCACCTGTGCGCCATCACCGGACTGCCGATCGTGGGCGCGCAGAACCTCCTGGAGGCCACCAGCGACACCGGCGCCTACGTCTCCATGCACGCCACACTCAAGCGCCTCGCAGTCAAACTCTCCAAGATCTGCAACGACCTGCGCCTGCTCTCCTCGGGCCCACGCGCGGGACTGGGGGAGATTCGCCTGCCGGAGCGGCAGGCCGGCTCCTCCATCATGCCCGCCAAGGTCAACCCCGTGATCCCCGAGGTGGTCAACCAGGTCTGCTTCAAGGTGATAGGCAACGACGTCGCCATCACCTTCGCCGCCGAGGCCGGTCAGCTCCAGCTCAATGTCATGGAGCCACTGATTGGGCAGGCCATCTTCGAGTCCATCCACCTGCTCACCCACGCCATGAGGGCCCTGCGCGAACTGTGCATCACCGGGATCGAGGCCAATGAGGCGGTGTGCCGCCGCTACGTCCTGGAGTCCATTGGCATTGTCACCTACCTTAATGAGGTCATCGGCCACCACAACGGCGACCTGGTGGGCCGCGAATGCGCCCGCTCCGGCCGCAACGTGCGCGAGGTGGTCCTGGAGATGGGGCTGCTCGACGAGGATGTGCTTGACGAGCTTCTCAGCCCGGAGAACCTGCTGCGCCCCCGGTACCGTGACATGAATGTCTACTCCGGTTCTGACCCCTCGGTCCAGGCCGTTGCGGAGAAGGCCTGAACCCACCGGCCGGCCCCGACGGTGCTACCGTCCGGGGCCGGTAGCACCGGGGCGCGGGGGCGGCAACCGGCCGGGGTGCCGGTGAGCGGACGGCTCAGGCGTCGCCCCCCTGGGCTCCGGAGGAGCCGGCGTTGACGTTGCGCAGGTCGTAGCGCTCAATGGCCTGGCGCAGCACGGAGCGGTCGACCTGGCCCTGGTCGGCCAGGGCCGTCAAGGCCTTGACCACCACGGACTGGGCGTCAATGAGATAGTGGCGGCGGGCCGCGGCGCGCGTGTCGGAGAAGCCGAAGCCGTCGGCCCCCAACGTGCGGTAGTCGCCGGGCACCCAGGCGCGGATTTGGTCGGGGACCAGGTGGTCATAGTCGCTGGTGGCGATAAAGGGCCCCTGGGCGCCGGAGAGCTTCGCAGTCAGGTAGGGCACACGGGGTTCGGCGTCGGGGTGGAGGAAGTTCTGCTTCTCCGCCTCCAGGGCTTCACGGCGCAACTCGTTCCAGCTGGTGACCGACCACACCGAGGCGCGCACACCCCAGTCCTCGGCCAGGATGCGACGGGCGTCAAGCACCCAGGGCACGCCTACGCCCGAAGCCAGGAGCTGGACCTCAGGACCGTCGGCCTCCGGCGGCCCCTGGAGCCTGTGAATGCCCTTAACGATGCCCTCAACATCAACGCCCTGCGGCTCTGCCGGCTGAATCATGGGCTCGTTGTAGACCGTCAAGTAGTACATGACGTCGCGGTTGCGCCCGGTATCCGGCCCATACCAGCGCTCCAGGCCGTCGCGCACAATGTGGCGGATCTCGTAGGCGTAGGCGGGGTCGTAGGTGATGACGGCCTCGTTGGTGCCCGAGATGAGCGGGGAGTGGCCATCCATGTGCTGGGTGCCCTCACCAGTCAGGGTGGTGCGCCCCGCGGTGGCCCCAATGATGAAGCCGCGGGTCAGCTGGTCCCCGGCGGCCCAGAACTGGTCGGCGGTGCGCTGGAAGCCGAACATGGAGTAGAAGATGTAAACGGGCACCATGGGCTCGCCGTGCGTGGCGTAGCTGGTACCGGCGACCTGGAACACGGCGGCTGAGCCGGCCTCGTTAATGCCGGTGTGCATGATCCGCCCAGAGGTGGACTCGCGATAGGACAGCATCATCTCGGCGTCCACCGGCGTGTAGTTCTGCCCCAAGGTGTTAAAGATCTTGGCCGAGGGGAAGATGGAGTCCAGGCCGAAGGTGCGGGCCTCGTCGGGGATAATCGGCACGATCCGGCGCCCAAGCTCCTTGTCCTTTAAGAGCTCCTTGAGCAGGCGCACGAAGGCCATGGTGGTGGCCACCGCCTGCTTGCCCGAGCCGTGCTTGAGGACGTCGAAGACCTTGTCCCCCGGTAGGGTCAGCTGCTTTCCGTGGTCGCGCCGCTCGGGCACGAAGCCCCCCAGTTGGCGACGGCGCTCCAGCATGTAGAGCAGGGCGGGGTCGTCGGGCGCGGGCCGGTAGTAGGGCGGGCGCTTAGGGTCGGCTTCCAACTCGGCGTCAGAGATGGGGATGTGAAGGCGGTCGCGCAGGCCCTTGAGGTCGTCCAGGGCCAATTTCTTCATCTGGTGGGTGGCATTGCGGCCCGCGAAGTGGGAGCCCAGAATGTAGCCCTTGACGGTGTGGGCCAGGATGACGGTGGGCTGGCCCTTGTGCTCCATGGCCGCCTTGTAGGCGGCGTAGACCTTGCGATAGTCGTTGCCGCCGCGCTGGAGGGCCCAGATCTCGTCGTCGGTCCAGTCCTTGACCAGCGCGGCGGTGCGCGGATCACGGCCGAAGAAGTGCTTGCGCACATAGGCGCCGTCGTTGGCCTTGAAGGTCTGGTAGTCCCCGTCAAGGGTCTCCATCATGAGGTGCTCCAGGGCGTGGTCCTTGTCTGCTGCGAGAAGCTGGTCCCAGCCTCGGCCCCAGATCACCTTAATGACATTCCAGCCGGCGCCTTTGAAGAAGGCCTCAAGCTCCTGGATGATCTTGCCGTTGCCGCGCACCGGGCCGTCGAGGCGCTGCAGATTGCAGTTGATCACGAAGGTGAGGTTGTCCAGGTTCTGCTGGCCGGCGAGCTGGAGCATGCCCCGGGACTCGGGCTCGTCCATCTCACCGTCGCCCAGGAATGCCCAGGTGTGCTGCCGGCTGGTGTCCTTGATGCCCGATCCGGACAGGTACTTGTCGAACCAGGCCTGGTAGATGGCTTCGGCCGGGCCCAGGCCCATGGACACGGTGGGGAACTCCCAGAAATCCTCCATGCGTCGCGGGTGGGGGTAGGAGGGGATGCCGCGGCCGCCGGCAGGGCGGGAGGCCTCCTGACGGAAGCCGTCGAGGTCGGCCTCGCTCAGGCGCCCTTCGAGGAAGGCGCGCGCGTAGTTGCCGGGGGCGGCGTGGCCCTGGAAGAAGACGTGGTCGCCGCCGCCGGGGTGGTCCTTGCCGCGGAAGAAGTGGTTGAGGCCGACCTCGTAGAGGGTGGCGACCGAGGCGTAGGAGGAGATGTGCCCGCCCACCCCGATGCCCGGGCGCTGGGCGCGAGTGACCATGACGGCTGCATTCCAGCGGTTCCAACGCCTGTAGGTGCGTTCGGCGGTCTCATCGCCGGGGAAGTAGGGCTCGTCGGCGACATCAATGGTGTTGATGTAGGCGGTGGTTGTTTGGGCGGGGACGGTGACGTTCTTCTGACGGGCCTCGGCCAACATCGACAGGAGGATGTAGCGGGCGCGGGGGGCGCCCTTATCCGCGATGAGGGCGTCAAGGGACTCGCGCCACTCGCGAGTCTCCTCAGGGTCGTTGTCTGTGACCTTGGTCAGGAGGCCGTCGATGAGCGGCGTGGAGTCGCTGGTGGGGCTCACGGGTTCCTCTTTCCTCGCGTCTGTGCAGCGGGGCGGCGACCGGATTGGGCGACGACAGCTGTCCACGGCCGTCCACGGCGGGGCGGTCCTCCGCTGGGTCCGCATGTCATTGAGTCTCAATCTACGGCCTTAGGAGCATGTGGGCCCAGGAGAACCGGGAAGAAAGTCCTATGTCACGTGTGAGGTAAGGCACCGGTCGCGTGTGCTCAGGGGCCGTGGAGAAGTACAGACAGCGGATGATCGCGCGTGTGCGCTTGCGCGCGACGGTCTCAGTGAGGTGGGCTAGATGCTGTGCGCCCCACCGGAGGGCGCACAGCATTGGGCCCAGGGCCCGGAAGGACGGTGTGAACACAGTGGCGAGCACAGTGGGTGGAGCCTTCGGCTTCGCCTCCGGCCTCATCATCCAAGAGTTCGGGTACGACGACGACGTCGACGAAACCCTGCGCGAGGCCGCCGCGACCGAGACCGGCACTGAGCTGGTTGATGAGGACTATGAGGACGTCGCGGACTCCGCCATCGTGTGGTGGCGCTCCGACGACGGCGATATTGACGACCTGACTGATCTCCTCGTGGACGCCCAGGCTAACCTCGATGGTGACGGGCTCATCTGGGTACTGACCCCCAAGGCCCGCACCACCGGGGCGATCCCCGCCGCTGACGTGGAGGAGGCGGCCAAGACCGCCGGCATGCACGCCACCAGCGCCGCCTCCATGGGGCCGCGCTGGAGCGGAATCCGAGTCTCCAGCAGGAGGCGTTGAGCCTCGACCCACTTGCTCCCCTTAATCCTCCTCGCCTCGTCACGGGTGGGGTGCGTCGGCGTCTGTCCGATCGGTCGTCAATTAGCGGCCTGAGGCGCGACGCTGGACGCGACCGCATGCGCTGGCCGGTGCGTTGCACAACGCATAACGCATCGCCGGCCGCGCATCTGGCGGCGAGATGGAGCGGGCTCGGAGCGTCCCCTGGCGGTTGGGGGCAATGTGGCCCGTGGACTTGCTCGCCGGAGCGAGAACGTGGAAACTCAAGCCCTGGGCCTTGTGGGTGAGGCGGCCACAGCGGCTCGCAACGACCACAAGGAAAGACCAGAAGGACTCGTAGCTCAGCTGGTAGAGCAACGCGCTTACACCGCGTCGGTCGTCGGTTCAAGTCCGGCCGGGTCCACCACCAGCTCCGTATACGAACCCTTGGCCTGAGTAACAGGGGCAGGAGCCAAATCACTACCTGAATTGCATCGACGGCGCCCGTCCACATTGTGGACGGGCGTTTTGGTTGTGGGTGCTTCGCAGTCTGCCGTCTGGCTGGGCACTGCGCCCATCGCCGCCTGCTGCGCTGCCCGCCTCAACTGCTGACTGCAGAGCTGGTCGAAGGGTGAGGCCAGCTCTCCAGTGACGGCGGTGTGGCTCGCGGGGTCGATGATGGAGATGGTGCCGCGGTGCACCGTATGCACCAAGCCTAGCTGCGCTTCACCGTCGCCACCCTCAGATATTGAGCCGCCCGACTGGCCGCCAGCACTCTCATCGCGAGAAGAGGTCGCGCTCTTCGCCGTCTTCTCGCCACCCTGCGCAGCGGTCATCCTCTCGCCAGTCTCAGTCCCACCAGCGCCCCTTCGTCGCCCCGCCTTCAGACTAGTCTGCAGCGCCGGTGGTGGGATGATGGTGCGGCCATCCTCGTCTACTGCCGGATTAACCAAGATGCGCTCGAAGAAGACCTGGTTGAGCATTTTCTTCAGGGCGGCCGGTACTGCTTCGTACAGCCGTGAGCAGTCCTCCAGGAGGTCGAGCGCCTGGGTGAGGTGCTGCTCCACCAGGGCTGCATCGGCCGTGTAGCCGTCCAGCTCGCGTTGGATGGCAAGGATGCCGCTGGTCAGCTGGTCTTGCTCCTTCTTGAGTAGGTCGAGGGGAATGGCTCCGGCGTAGTGGGCTTCGAGCAGCTTATGGCGCTGGTCTTCCAGCTGTTGCTGCCGCGTGGTCAGGCGCTGGATGTCTTGCTGGCGGTTGGCCTGGATGTGTGCGAACTCCGCGCGCAGATAGTGCTCTATCTCGCGGCGGTCATCGCTACTGAGCCGTATCTGCTGGTAGAGCTCGGCCACGCGGGCTTCCACCTCGTCGATGAGCACTGCCTTGAAGGTGCAGTCGTGCACCCGATGGCGCCGGGCACAGACGAAGTAGTGGTAGGTGCCGCTGGCGCGCGAGGTGGCGTGCTGCACCAGCAGGCGGGCACCGCACAGGCCGCAGACGATGGTGCTCTTGAGATGATGATTGTGCATGCGCTGCCGCTCGCCGTTGGTATGAGCGGTCAGGATGTCTTGCACCGTCTGCCAGGTGGCGGCGTCCACGAGAGGCTCGTGCGCCCCGGCGTACTCGACGCCTTGGAAGGAGATAACGCTCTTGTAGTAGGGGTTTCGCAGCAGCGTCTGTAAGAGTCTGACCGAAACAGGGTTGGTCGGTTTGCGGGCAGTTGGCGGGATGCTCAGGCCGAGGGTGTTGAGATGCTCCGCCAGCTGCCGCACCGTCCAGTTACCTGTTGCATACTCAGTGAAGGCCAGCCGGACCAGCGGTGCGCGCTCGTCATCCAGGGCGACCGTCCGGACCTCCCGCCCGTTCTCGTCCCTGGCGCGCACGTTCACATACCCCAGCGGTGCCTTGCCCAGCGTCCCGCCGTTTCTGGCTTTCTCGCCCATCCCCTTAATGACCTCGTTGGCCAGGTTGCGACTGTAGAACTCGGCAATGCTGCTCATAATGCCGTGCAGCAGCATGCCGCCAGGCGTCTGGTCGATGTTCTCCGACGTCGATACCAGCCGGACGCCGGCTTCCTCGAAGGCCCGGTTGATCTCCACGTCGTCGGCGCGGTTTCTTGCTAGTCGGTCGAGCTTGTGGACGATGACGTAGTCGATGCCACCATCTTCCTTAAGGTACGCCAGCATCTTCTGCAGCTCAGGCCGGTTAGCGGAGCGGGCCGACTCACCCCGGTCAGCGAACTCCTTAACCACCAGCGCACCCATCGACTGGGCCTTGCGCTTATTCGCTTCACGCTGAGCGGGAAGGGAGAAGCCCTCCTCACTGCCGCCACGCTGGGCCTGCTCGCGGGTGGAGACACGGATGTAGGAGACGGCCCGCTTGGGGGTGAGCTGAGCGGCCATAGCCGCAAACGGGTCAGCTCCGACTGCCGCTGCACCGCCTTGTGTTGATCCTGCTTCCATACACGCATCCTCCTTTCGCATATCCATTTGTCCAGACATACCAGCCACCATGGCCGGTGTCTCTTTCCATTGACGCTCAGAATGCACGAGAAGTCCAGTGCGAAGTACGGCGAAATGGAACCGACCACAGATAGGAGAGGAGGCAGCACGGGCTGCGAAGTTCGCCAGGCAGGTGGTGCAGCGCTGACGCCCCAGCCGGCTCCATCACCTGCCTGAGCAGAGGCGAAGCAACCGGAGGACAGTGGCCACCCCTGACGGCGTGGGTAGTGGAGGAGGGAGCCCAGCAGGGGCTATCAGTCGCCGCCACAAAGCAGCGCCAAACCGCTAGATTGCGCGGGAAAGTGGGAGTGCTTAAGTGCAGCGATGCGTCTGGCGAAGCGTCCACCGATGCGTCGCCGCGGTTCGATGATTCGCTGGCCAGCCGGGCCTTCCACGTTCGCTCATTGCTGGCCACCATCCAGGTGCGCTTCATCGGGGAGGTGCCAGCCAGCATCTGGCAGTTCACTAGCGCTAGTCCCTTCGCTCGCCCCCAAGCGGCCAACCAGTACAACCGCACGCACCTCGATGCCCAGCAGACAGCCACCCTCACCCAGCGCGATGTCCACGGTGGATTGTTTGGCGGGTTTGGGTGGGAGTGGTGAGGAGCGAGCGTCTCACCAAGTGAGACAGCCAGACGTCAGTGGAGCGAACTCATGTTGGAGGCATCCTCAAACATCGCCTGGTAACGATGGCCAACCGAGCGACCAGAAAGTACATAGCCCGCAATGACAACATAGCAATATCCTTGACAGGACAGTGGGCGACACTGTTAGCAGAAGCCGAGAATCGCCAGGAATACCTTGTGAAGTTGCCAGCCAGTTGGCAGGCTACGTCACGAACACATCACCGATGCCTTTCGTGATGCGCTTGTCCCAGTCTCCCTGTGACTCAATTCGAGGTGAAACCAATGATGGTTAACAACGCGATCGTTTTGGCAAGCGAACGAACACCCTCTTTAACTCGACATACTCGATTTAACAACCGCTTCTGATTACGACATCGCCGACCGTTTAAGGTGTCTAGATGAACATAAAAAGCATTCTAAATTGCTTAACTGATCAAACTAGCTCTGCTTCACAACCGAATGTGGCGAGATTAGACCTCACCGAAAATGAACTTGTTTCGAAAACGTACATCGCCAACTTCATTTTTGACCAGATAAAGCTACAACAAGAAGTTCGTGATCGCTGGTTTGGATACTGCTTGAGTACTAACGCTGCTACCGCTGCCATGTCTGCGACTCTAGCGAACACCTCAATAGTTTCCCCATCTTTCCGTATTGTAGCAGCAGCTATTCCTCTGGGTATTAACTCAGTTCTCGGACAGTTGTACTACGAATTATATCTTCGACAGCGAAGAAATTATATGAAACACTACAGCATACTTAATTTTATCCAGGAGGACATAATATCAAGCATGATGTCCAGAAAGCAATATAGTCAGTTCTATACCAACGCTGAACCGTTCGCTAATCAACTTCATGGAGCAGACTATTTTTCCCTACAAATTCAGGCAACTTTAACTTCCTCTTATGCGGCAATATCTACCGGGCTACTTTTGTTAGAAACGCTATCCCACCATGTCGGCATATCGGTTATTGCTGCTCTATTTATTGGAGTATTCATCTTCGTGATGTTACAATTACGGAGAAGAAAGGTGTATTGGCGATGAATCAACGAAACAAGTTTAAAATAGTGTCGAGTGAAACTGTATATTCAAATCCGTGGATGAGCGTTTCAGAATTAAAAATTACTAGAAATGGGCGACCAGGAATATATGGAGTAGTACACAGACGAGACTCGGTATCCGTGATAGTGAGAGACAATAAGCAACGAGTGCTCTTTTTAAAGCAGTATAGGTTCCCAACTAACAGGATTTCATGGGAGTTACCCATGGGAGGTATTGACGACGACGAATCTCCTGTTAATGCGGCCACCAGAGAACTGCGTGAAGAAACAGGCGTAGATGGTGTAGAATTGAACTATTTGGGAGTGTTCTACCCTGTCCCCGGGTTAACTTCACAAAAAGTATATGTATTCGCTGCAGAAGCGACAGAATCTCAACTGGATGGAAATCTAAATGATGTGGATGAAATCATCGATCGTCAATTTGTACACTATTCAAAAATAAGTGACTGGATACAATCCCAACGTATTACCGATGGATTCACAATTTGCAGTATTACGATCGCGAGCTTGTTATGAAAATTGTTGTTGTTGGCTGTGGAAAAGTGGGTTTTTCTCATCTCATTTGGCTCAAAGCGCAGGGACACCAGGTTATTGGCGTCGATAGCGATAATTCGGCATGTCAACGAATACAGTCCGACCTTGGTGAAAACTGTGGGATGTCTCAAATAGTAGACTTGCCTCATGACGTGGACGCTATTCATATTTGCGTACCAACTGAGCCTTCTATTGATGGGTCGTGCGATCTGTCTATCTTCGAAAAAGTAATCAACGATATCTCTAATCGTGATTGGAATAAGTATCCGATAGTTGTTCAAAGGTCAACTTGTCCTGTTGGAACTGCGGATCGGTTGGCGCGAATCATTCCCGATTTCCCATATGCCGTAAACCCCTCCTTCTTAAGAAAAGCCTCTATCGACGAAGATAATAGGCACCCTGAAAGAATTGCAATAGGAGGCGAGGGTGAAGCTGCACAGCATTTACTTGACATATATTCAAACTCCGATGCTCCAAAGTTTATAACCAACAACCGCTCCAGTGTTGAACTATTAAAGTATGTTGAGAACGCTTTAGATTCAATCTTAATTTCGTTCTGGAACGAGATTCTTATCTATTCAAAACACCTAGGAATTATGGTCGATGATTTTATTCGATTATTAGAGAACATTCAGGATCGACCAAAATTTAGGACAGTTTCGCGAGTTCCTGGTCGCGCTTATGGGATGTGGTGTTTACCCAAGGATATACAAGCGTTAATACAAGAAATGACTCGATTAAGATGTCCGGTAGGAGTGCTGTCGGGAACTAGTATGGCCGAAATGAAACAAAACCGTATTCTGTGGTTTAGTAGTCTGGAAATCATGTGCCACCCCCTGTAGAATACCTGCATGCAAGTGGATGTGACGCAGAAGGAACACGATGTTCTTTCGAGGTGGAAGAAGCGCAGTGACACTCTTGTTCTAGTGAGGCTGAAGGCGGAGGCGGTTCTTTATGCTTCGCACGGCGTTGACGTGGACATCATCGCGAAGATGGTTGACCGCACCGGAAGAACCGTG